>NZ_JAIZQG010000003.1:0-449204 GCF_020419965.1 Burkholderia sp. AU39826 | reverse complement strand
TCGGCGACATGGGAACAGGCAGCGCATTGACCGACGTCGCGCTCGCCATCGGCCGGATCAATCACTTCGGCGGCAACGCACTCGTCGCCGGCACGACCGACCCCGAGCACCCGGTCGCGGTCGTTGTCCGGCCACCGTCGAAGCTCACGTCGATCGATCCCGACAAGGACTGGTTCCGCGCACGCGGCGGAAACAACGCCTACCTGCCGTGGTGGGGACGCCGACACGATACGAATTACGGCATGCAAGGCTATTCATGGTGATGCATACCGGCACGGCAGCGCGTTAAACGTGAACGTAGATGTTGTATCGAGCAGCAGGAGGTGGGATGAAACGATTTGTAGTTGTACCGAGTTGGATGGCACTTGTGGCGTTTCTGTTCTCGACGGCCATGATGCGCTCGGCGCATTCCGCAGCCGCCGCTGAACCAATAGCGAACGCAGCTCCCTCCGTCGAAGAGCCGGCGAAGCCATTCTTTGCCCAGGTCGTCGGACTCATTTGGTTGAATCCGTTGCAACGCATGGACTATCCGACCGAATGGCAATTGTTGTGGACGCAAGGACTCGCATCCCCGAACAAGAACGACGACATGGTGCGGACCGATCCGAAGTCCTTTACGACGCTCCAGTCGGTAGCGGGTATCGCATACGGCAACGAAGGCGCAGAAACGTTTAGAGGGTTCTATCGCAAGTACATTTTTGAGTTCCCTCTACTGCTTCGATCGCGCTATGCGTCCAATCCTAGGTATTTCTATACTGTTAATCCCGATAATAAAAACAACTGGCGCGAGCTGGCTGGCATCCGTGTCGAACTAGCGATTCCGGAGCGGCTCGACGCAGCCGAATCGCAAAGCTACTTGCAGGACTCGATCCGAAAGACGTTCTCGATCGGCAACCCACATTTTCCGACGATGTGGAGCCGCAACGAGCTCCCCGACGTACAAGTCATACAAGGCGGCCCCAACGCCGGATTCACATCGCTGAACAATGCGTTGGACTACTTGCAGGCGAACCCCGACAAGAGCGTCTGGGCGATGAACTGGGACGCACCCAACTTCCCGCCCACGGACGCACAGATCAACGAGAATCTTGTCGTGCTGTTCCTCGCCGGCCCGACCTTCAACACCGAGCGTGAACCGCTCGCCTGGATCGGCAAGGCAGCAACCGGCAACACGCATGATTTTTCGCCGAAGGTCGGCACAATGCGCGCCGTGCAGGCGTGGAAGGCGACCATCGACCAAGCCGCACGCAACGCCGGCATCGCGGCAACCGACGTCAACTACATCGTTCACGACGCAGGTAAAGGCAGCGACGCATCGTCGGCACGTCTTGCCGCGCTCGCGCAGACGTTGACCGAAACCCTTCCCGAATACGACCACCGCAAGCAGACATTCAACACGGCCGCCCTGCTCGGCGACATGGGAACCGGCAGCGCATTGACCGACGTCGCGCTCGCCATCGGCCGAATCAATCACTTCGGCGGCAACGCACTCGTCGCCGGCACGACCGATCCGGAGCACCCGGTCGCGGTCGTTGTCCGGCCACCGTCGAAGCTCACGCCGATCGATCCCGACAAGGACTGGTTCCGCGCACGCGGCGGAAACAACGCCTACCTGCCGTGGTGGGGACGCCGACACGATACGAATTACGGCATGCAAGGCTATTCATGGTGATGCACACCGGCACGGCAAATCGCTTCGTCCGAACGTGATCGCCGCGTCAGACCTCAAACCATTTGGAGGAGGAAATCCCATGCGGGGAATTATCCGGGTAGAAGATACGCACACCCACGGCGGCCGGGTCGAATCCGGCGCCCAAACAAGCACGGTGATGGGACGCGCGGTCGCGCGTATCGGCGACGCGTGCTCGTGTCCGATTCATGGCGCCTGCGAGATCGCCGAAGGCGACCCGAGCTTCGACATCGAAGGCCGGGCCGCCGCTTTCGACGGCCACAAGACTTCGTGCGGCGCGGAATTGATCTCGTCACTTCAACATTCGGGGCGGATCTGAATGCAAACGACCCGACGCATGACTGCCGAACAGTTCCGGCTGTTGCGGCTTCAGGATACGCGGACCAAGCCGCTGAACCAGTGGGCCCTGCACGAGATTTTCGTGAAAGGCAGATCCCAACGGGCGCTGGCCGCCGAACTCGGCATGACGGACTCCGCGATGTCGCAACTGGTGCGAAAAGCCTGGCGGCGCTATCTGGAATTGCCCAGCAGCGCCACCCGCCTCACGACGCTCACGGTCACGATCCCGTCGAAGTACGAGCACGCGCTGCTGGCGTGGGTGCGGGATGCACACCGGTTGTCGACCCAATCCGGCCCCGATACGGCGACGTGATCGGGCCGGCGTGCTCATATAAAAACAAATTCCCCAATTTCGCTTATAAACAAAACGTTATTCCACGTTAGATCGAATCGTCAGCCAACTTTGGATCCTTTTTCCCTACTGTCCCCCGTATCATTCCGTCACCACGCAATGAGCAAGAAACGGACATGAGCGACATCCCCCCGCTGCACTACCTCGACTACGCAGCCACGACCCCTGCCGACCCCAGTGTGATCGAAGCGATGACGGCCTGCCTCGGCTTCGACGGCATCTTCGGCAACCCCGCGTCCAGCTCGCACGCGGCCGGCCGACGGGCGAAAGACAAGGTCGAGCATGCCCGTGCGCAGGTCGCCGCGCTGATCGGCGCGGATGCCGACGAGATCGTCTGGACCTCGGGCGCCACCGAATCGAACAACCTCGCGCTGAAGGGCTATGCGGAAAACGCGACCGGCAAGCGCCACCTGATCACGAGCCGCCTCGAGCACAAGGCCATTCTCGACACGATGGCGAACCTGTCGAAGCACGGCGCGCAGGTCACCTTCCTGGCGCCCGACGCGAACGGCGAAATCACCGCCGACGCAGTGGCGGCCGCGATCGGCCCCGACACGGGCCTCGTGTCGCTGATGCTCGTGAACAACGAGATCGGCACGCTGACCGACATCGGCGCGATCGCCCGCGTCGTCCACGCCGCCGGCGCGCTGCTTCACGTGGACGCCGCGCAGGCGCTCGGCAAGACGCCGATCGACGTGCGCGCGCTCGGCATCGACATGATGTCGATGTCCGCCCACAAGGTGTATGGCCCCAAGGGCATCGGCGCGCTGTTCGTCCGTCGCGAGATCGCGAGCCGGATCGCGCCGCAGATTCATGGCGGCGGCCACGAGCGCGGGCTGCGCTCGGGCACGCTCGCCACGCATCAGATCGTCGGCATGGGTGTAGCCTGCGAACTCGCCGCTGAAAAGCTCGACGGCGAGGCCGCGCGGATCACGGCGCTCGGCGCGCGGCTCACCGGCGCGCTGTTCGCGCTCGGCGACGTCACGCAGAACGCGGCCGCCGCCCGCCGTATCCCGCACACGCTGAGCCTGACGGTGCATGCGCCGGGCTTCTTCCCGTTCATGCTCGGTGAAGCGCTTGCCGTGTCGTCCACCTCCGCATGCAACTCGACCAGCGGCGCACCGTCGCACGTGCTGACCGCGATCGGCCTCGATGCCGAAACGGCCGGGCGTACCGTACGCATCAGTTTCGGCCGTTTCACGACGGAAGAGGACGTCGACTTCGCGATCGCCTGTTTCACGCGGGCGATCGAGCAATGCCGGGCGGCGGCGGCGACCGGCTTCACCGCGTCGCGGCAGATCACGCCGGCCGATCTGAAGGCGATCCGTAATGCCGGCTTTCGCGCGGTGATCTGCAACCGGCCCGACGGCGAAGGCGCGGATCAACCGGCGTTCGAGGAGATCGCCGCCGCGGCGCGCGAACTGGGCATGGATGCGCGTTACCTGCCGGTCGAGCGCGACCGCATCGGCGAAGCGGAAGTCGACGCGTTCGGCGCACTGGTCGACACGCTGCCGAAGCCCGTGCTCGCGTATTGCCGCAGCGGCAGCCGCTCCGGCCTGCTTTGGAATCGGCTGTCCGCTCGACGCACGGCCTGAGCCGCCGCCCTTCCGCCATGACGCGTGCCACCCGCGTTCACGCACGAAGCCGATGCTTCGCTGCGTGGCCGCCGGGGGGCGCCCGTCACCTCCGCATCACGCCTCGTCATCGCCGTTTACCGGCGTATGGATCGCCAGCTTCAGCGCGGGATCGTCGTTCTTCGCATAGAGATCGTGGCTCGTGTGAAGCAGCGCGATCATCCGCGGCGTCTCGTCGGCCCGGCTCGCGGCGAACAGCGCACGCGCGTGCGGCGCCTTGAACATGTAGACAAGGATGTTGCGATCGACTGGCGCCGGTCCGTCACGTAGGCACGCCGCCGAAAATGCGCGACGAGCTGCGCGATGATCGGCGGCCCGCGCGAGGGAAAGCCGCGCCGGCCGCCGCCCTGCGTTGCTACGTCACTCGTCCTGCTGCTCCTGCTGCGCCTGCACCTGTCGCTGCCGGATGAACTGCCGTACATCGCTCATCGTCACGCGGCCGGTGTGCTTCGCATCGATCTCGTCGAAGTGCTGCGACACGAAGCCGAGCCCGCTGCTCTGCGCCTGCGCCTTCGTCACGGCCGCGCCGTTGCTCAGCACGGTATTGCCGCCGAGCCGCGCGTCGACGCGCTGCTGCGCCTGCTGCTGCAGGGCCGCACCGGTCGACGGCAGCACCGGCGCCGCCCGCGTGGCCGGGAAGAACGGGCCGTCGACGCCGCGCCCGCCGTGCGGCAGCTTCACCGGCGCCACCGCCTGCGGCGGCAACGCGTAGGCACTGCTCATCACGGCACCGAGCACGATCAACGGGGACATACGCCGCATCAATTGGATTAGGGACATGATCGCTCGCATTCAATGGATGAATAGAGGGTTCCTTTGACAAGGAGTCCGTCGCTCAGGGGGCGGCCGCCAGCGTCGTCGCCGCTGTCGCGCCCGGCGCGCTGCCGGTCGGTACGCCCGGCGGGTTTTCGTCCGGCCACGGCGGCGGCAGCGTATGCAGCGTCAGCGCCGTCGGAATCCGCGCGCCCTTGTAGAACGTCTGCAAGTCCCGCTTCATCTGCGGACGGGCAACGTCGTCCAGATAGATCATGTGGCCGCCCTGGAAGAAGTTCACCTGCAGCTTCGGATTCAGGCCCTTCACCGTCTGCAGCCGCGCGAGTTGCTTCTCGGTGTTGAAGAACGGCGTCGCGAGATCGTGGTAGCCGTTCTCCGCGAGCACGCGCAGCTTCGGGTTGAGCTGCAGCGCACCGAGCAGATCGGGGATCGTGTCGGGCATCGGCTGGCCGTCGTGCGAGAAATCCCAGACGCCGATGATGTCGTCGTTCAGCGGCAGGTACGTCGCGTTCGGGGCCGTATAGCCGAGATAGTCCGGCATCTGCGTCGCGAGCGCGTTCGTGAACGGCTGCGAGATCAGGATGTCGGACGGATCGCCGTCGGTCTGCAGCCGCGGGGCCGAATTCGGCAGCGACACGCGCCCGTCGTAGCGGCCGATCGTCGTGCCGGGCACCAGACTCGTGCCGAACGGATTCGCGTTGAAGTAGTCGCGCAGCGCCCGCTGCGTGAGGCTCGACGGAATCGACCACAGCCTGAGCGTCGCATCGCTCGGGAACACCGGCGTGCCGAGCGCATCCGGAATGCCGAGCTGGCTCAACACCCACGACTGCGAATACTTCTGCAACTGGCTGTAGATCAGCGTCGTGAACAGTTCCGTCTGCAGTGCGTACAGATCCTGGTTCACCGGCGCCGGCGACACCTGGTTGAAGTACGCCGCGACCGCCGCGTAGCCGGGCAGGTAGCCGGCCACCGTATCGGTATCGAGCAGCAGCCCTTCGGTCGACTGCGTGATCGCCACCGCTTCCACCGCGTCCGCGAAGTAGTTGAGGATCGACGACTGCAGCACGATGCCCGTCAGGTGCACGCCGGCCGATTCGAGCGCGAGCGCGAGCATGTCGGTACGCGGTGTGCCGTACGATTCGCCGTACAGGTAGATCGGCGACGTGCCGCGGCCGTTGACGTTCAGGTAGCGCTGGATGAAGTCGCGCATGATGTTCACGTCCACGTCGGAGCCCCAGTACTTCTGGTTGGTGTTCGGCAACACGGCTTCCGACAGCCCGGTGCCGGGCGGGTCGATGAACACGAGGTCGGTGGTGTCGATCAGGCTGTCCGCGTTGTCGACGAGCGGATAGTTCGGCCAGTTGGTGCCGAACAGCGGATCGGGCGTGGCCACGCGGGTTGGCGCGAACGAGCCGAGCCGCAGCCAGATCGACGACGAGCCGGGCCCGCCGTTGTAGACGAACGTGACCGGGCGCGGCTTGCCGTTGGTGCTGGGCGCCGTGTACGCGACATACGACATCGACGCTTCCGGATTGCCGTTCGCGTCCTGCGCGGTCAGGTGGCCGGTGGTCGTCGTGTAGTCGATCGTCTTGCCGCCGCCTTTCCACTGGTAATGCATGACGGCCGCTTTCTCGGACACCTGCGACGGCGCGAGGCCGTCGGTCGCGTTCATCGAATACGCGACCGGGTCGACGTACGGCTGGTTGGCGGCCGGCGCCTGCGTGCCGGCCGCCTGCGCGCTGGCCTGCTGGCTCGCGGTGGCCTGCGCGAGGCTCGACGCGCCGACGGACGACGAATCGTCGCCGCCGCATGCCGCGAGCGCCAGCGTCATGGCGGTCATTGCGCCTAGCCCGGCCAGCCGGCCACGACGAACACGGCGGCTGCCGGTACTGCTCCTGTCTGGTTTCATCTCTTTCCTTTGGCTTCGGATACCGCATCACAAAGGCCGCCAACGCCCGCGACACGCGCAGGCCTACCCCGCGACTCGCGTTGCAAGGTCGGCAGTCGGCGGTTGGGAATGGGACTTCTCAGAGACTGAACTTGATACAGACACAGCAAACTGCTGGCGAGAATGATGCCCGGACGCGCCCCCTGCAGTTTGGCCAACTTTTGTATTACCGAAATTTACGACATGACAAAAATAGGCGGTGCTGCGCCGCGTTGTCAAAGATCATTCGGATATTAAAAATCCCGCGATGATGCGAAAGGCAGATAGTGTCTGGGATTTGAAAGAAAACGGAATTATTCGTGCAAGGTGGGCTTTATCGGCTATGTCGCGCCGACTATTTTACTTTTTCAGCACGGCGCAGAAGCCGCTTCCCGTATTGGCGCAACGCATCGAAAGCCTTCATATCGACAGGATCATTCTTTCAATTTTATTATCGCCAATCGATTAAGACGATGCGGCATCATGCACACGCCACTCGATGATTCTTTCCACTTCAATCGCGTTTCAATCGAAGTGCCGATGTGCACTGCGTCATCCATAAAATACCGGCTCGACGAATTATTCACGGCATTATTTACCCGGTATTCGAACGGCTTTCCGGGACGGGCGCGACGCGCGGCATTGCCGCACATCGCGCCCGTCGTCGCAAAGACTCAAACCACGATTACTTCCCGCCGCCCGGCAGCGCGATATCGATCAGCACCGGATCGTGATCCGACGAACGATACGCATCGGCCGCGTAGAACGTCTTCTGCTGCTCGGCCGACTTGTACGCGAGCGTGTATTGCAGCGCGAGCGGCTCGTCCGCGTTGATGTGCCATTCGTGCACGGCCTTCACGTGCGACGCGAGCGGCAGCGTCGCGAGCGCGTGGTCGAGATAGCCGGCTTCGCCGTTGTACACGTAGCTGTACGCGTTCGCGCCGATCCAGCGCGCGACGAGGTTGTGATAGCCGCGCGATTCGAGCGTGCGGATCGGGTCTTCGTACGTGTAGCTGTTGAAGTCGCCGATCAGCAGCACGCCCTGACTCTTGACGCCCGTCGGGTTGCCGGCCAACCAGTCGGCCACCTTCGCCGCCGCGCGCGTGCGCGTCGGGTTCCAGCAGCCCTGGCCATCGCCCTGGTCGAGATCGTCGTTCGCGGCGTCCGGGCAGTTCTTCGACTTCAGGTGGTTCACGGCCACCGTCAGCGCCTGCTTGTTGCCGCCGACCAGCCGGAACGACTGCGCGAGCGGCTGGCGGTTCTTGTCGTCGATCGCGAGCGTCGCCGCGCGGCCGACCGGTTCGACCTTGCGGCTGTCGTAGATCATCGCGACCGCTATCGCATCGCCGCCGAGCCGCGACGTGCCCGGATCGACCACGCGCCACTGATTGCCGAGCTTCGCCGCGAGCTGGCGCACCGCGCTCAATTCGCCGTAGCCGTTGTTCTGGATTTCCATCAGGCCGATCACGTCGGCGTCGATGGCCTTCAGCGCGCTGACGATCTTCGCTTCCTGGCGCTGGAATTCCTGGAACGTCTTCGCGCCGCGGTTGTCCGGATCGTCGAAGCCGCCGCCGAGACCGTTGCCGTTGAAGTAGTTGAGCACGTTGAACGACGCGACGCGCAGGTTCGATTTCGGGTCGCGCGCGGGTGCGTTGGTGCGCGGGTTCTCGCGCTTGTCGAACGCCGGCACGGCCGCGCCCGGCAGCGGCTGCACGCGCCATGCGCCGTAACGCACTTCGAGCACGCCCTCGACGTCGCGCACGGTGTAGCCCGCGCGCAGCGTGTTCGCGGCCGACAGGCCCGGCGCCGGATACGGTACGGTCGCGGGGTTCTGCTTGTTCGAGCCGTCGTCGAGGATCAGGCGGTTGCGCGCGTTCGCGCCGATCTGCGTCTGCGCCTGCGCGGGCGGCACGACGCTCGTCGGCGTACGCAGGCGGCCGTTGCTGAGCATCACGCTGCCGTAGCGGCCAAGCTCGTAGTTGTCGGTGACGCTCAGCGTCTGCGGCAGGCGCACGCGCATCCCTTCGTATGCGGCGAACGCGTTCGGGCCGTCGACCGGCAGCGTGAGCGTCGCGGGCGTTACGGTCTGGCCGTTCGCGCACACCGCGATCGCGCCCGACAGCGTGAGCTGCGTCTGCCCGTATTTCTCCTCGACCTTGCCCGTCACGTGCACGAGATCGCCGGCCTTCGCACGCACCTTCGGCGCATAGACGAACAGGCCTTCGGACACGCCCGGCTGGTTGCGGCGCTGCGCGTCGGCCTGCTGGACGAAGAAGCCGCCGAAGCCGTCCGTGCCGCCGAAATCGGCGGTGACGACGGCCTCGATCGACGCGTTCTGACCGGCGAGCGGCGACGGCGCGCCCGGCCCCTGGATATCGGCGATCGGCGTCGTGCTGCCGCCGCAGTTCGGGCTGACGGGCGCGGCGGTGGCGCCGAATACCGGCGCGGCGAGCGCCGGGAGCAGCAATAGCGGGGCAAACAGGCGGATTGTCGAGCGCATGGCGGGAATCCCGGTTGTGAGGGTGGCGAAAGCTTAGCGGCGCTCAATGACAGTTTTTGGTAATCGCGAGACAGTCATATGTAATTATCGCTATCGCGCTGAGATCGCCACCGACCGCGCGTTTACCCCGGAAAAAGCGGGGGTTCGTCTGACGAAAGTTCGCCGCGCCCATGACGATTGCCCCGCACGCCTTCGCTGCCACGACAGCGCAGCGTCGCGCCGTCGCACTACACCGTGCCCGGCAGCGCGCTCGACACGAGCACGGCCGCAACCATCAGCACGCCGCCGAGCACCACCGCCTCGATCCGCAACACGGCGCCGAACCGTTTCAACGAACTGGCCGGCATCGGGGCTGCCGGATCCTTCAGTGTGGCCAACAGATTCGGCATCCCGAAGAAGCGGTTATGTCCGCCGAGCGCCGCCGCGATCAGCACGAGCGCGAGCTTCAGCAGCAGGATCTGCCCGTACGTCGACGCGAGCAGATTGGCGGGCGTATCGACGCCTCGCCAGCCGTTGTACGCGCCGGTCACGAACAGCACGATCAACGTGTAGGTCGACGTATCGGACAGCGACTGCACGAACGATGCGCCGGTCGTGCGTTCGCTCGCGGGCATCGCAGCAAGCCTCGGCATCACGCCGAATGCCGTCACGAGCACGAGCCCGACCCACGCGCTGATCGCCAGCAGATGCAGCCAGTCGATCCACACCGGTACGCTGAACAGGCCTGCGTCCACCGGATGTCCGCCGTTGCTGCGTGCGAGCGCGACGCAGGCGAGCGCGGCCCACATCGCGAACGGCAAGCGCGTATCGTTCGCGCGCCGGATAAACGACAGCACCACGACGACGAGCATGAACACCGCCCCGACCAGCCACGCATGACCGAACCCCGTACCCGCGAGCATCGCGCGGACGGCCGGCCCCGCTTCGAGCAACGACACCTCGCTCATCAGCGCGCAATGCGCCCAGAACGCGGTGACGCTCGCGAGCAGCGATACGACGGACGCGATGCGCAGCGTCGCGACGAGCCGCCGCCCGACGCCGTGCTGCCACGCGGACGCGCCGCGCGCGAGCCAGTGGCGCGCCAGCAGCGCACCGACGACGACCGCGAACCCGGCGTTCTGGATCGCCACCCCCACGAGCCGCAGCAGGCCGACGATACCGTCGTTCATCAGTTGCTCCGAGAAACCCCGTCCTTCAGGACGGGAAGGAAAGGATCGCTGTTGACGGACAGCTTCTTCCACGGGTTAGGATCACCGACATGATCCTTGTCTACCGCTACCGCGTGAAGTCGCTCAACGGACTGCTCAACAAGCAGAGCCGTGCGGTGAACTACGTCTGGAACTTCTGCAACGACACGCAGAAGCACGCGCTCAAGTGGAGCAAGAAGTGGCCGACGGGCTTTGACCTGAACATGCTCACCACTGGCAGCAGCAAGGCGCTCGGCATCCACTCCGGCACGATCAACGCGACGTGCGAGCAATATGCGAAGTCGCTCAGCCAGCACCGTCGGCCCTACCTGCGCTATCGCGGCAGCACGACGCGGCCGAAAGGTATCGCGGGACTGAGAATAAGAGAGTGGGCCTGCAGTGACTGTGGTGTCGAGCATGATCGAGATACCAACGCTGCGTTGAACATTCTTCGATGCGGACGTGCATCGCCAGGTGTGGGAATCTTCTCCCTTTAGGGAGAGGAGGACGTCAATCCTTCACCCGGAATGTGTAGCTACCCTTCGTACGATGCGCGTCGGCCGTCATCGCCGCCCACTGCACCCTGTACGCGCCCGCCGCGAGCTTCGGTATCGCGACGGTCATCACGCGCGGGTTCGACGCATCGACCTTCGCCTTGTCCTGCGTGGCGGCGTTGCCGTTCGCGTCGGACACCTTCACCGAGCTGAATGCCGGTTCGAGATCTTCGTTGAACGTGAGCCGCACCGTGTCGGGCGCGGTGTCGACCGTGCCGCCGGCCGCCGGTACGGCGCTTTCCAGCTTGCCGTGCGCCGACGCCGCACCCGGTGCGACCGCGAAAAGGGCGGCGGCCGCGGTGAAGCCGGCCAGCCGGTTGAGCATCGAGATCTTCATGTTCGCGCTCCGCATCACGGCTTCTTCAGTTCGACGACGGTCAGCGCGCCGTTCACGTCCTCGGCGACGAAGTCGACCGTATCGCCCGCCTTCACCTGCGACAGCATCGCCGGGTCCTTCACCTTGAACACCATCGTCATCGCGTCCATCCCGAGGTTCTCCAGCGGGCCGTGCTTTATCGTCAGCTTGCCGGCCGCCGTGTCGACCTTGCGGATCTCGCCGTGCGACATGCGCGCCGCCGCGGCGGCGCCCTGCTTCGCGCTCGCGCCCATGTCCATGCCGGCCATGTCGCCGGCCGCGTACGACGCGGCCGGGAACGCCAGCGCGCAACCCGTCGCCATCAAAACCAGTCCCTTCTTCATCATGTCGACTCCCGTGTGAGTGAATGGAAACCGGCGGCCGCATCGGCGCGGCCGCCGCGTGCTGCTTCAGCCGTCCGGCAATTCGCCGGTGTATTCGTACGCGACGGTGCCCTTCGGATGCCGGAACCAGCCCGGATCGCGATAGTCGTTGCGCCCAAGCCCCTGTCGCACCTTGAGCACCGTGAACATGCCGCCCATCTCCAGCGGCCCGAACGGGCCCGTGCCGGTCATCATCGGCAGCGTGTTGTCGGGCAGCGGCATTTCCATGCCGCCCATCGCGCCGCCCGTGCTGCCCATCGCCATGTAGTCGGGCACGAGCTTGCCGATCCGCTTCGCGAGATCCTTCTGCGGCACGCCGATCAGGTTCGGCACCTGGTGGCCCATCGCATTCATCGTGTGGTGCGACTTGTGGCAATGGAACGCCCAGTCGCCCGGACGATCGGCGGTGAACTCGATCGCGCGCATCTGGCCCACCGCGACGTCGGCCGTCACTTCCGGCCAGCGTGCGGCCGGCGGATTCCAGCCGCCGTCGGTGCCCGCGACTTCGAAGCTGTAGCCGTGCAGGTGGATCGGATGATTCGTCATCGTCAGGTTGCCGAAACGAATCCGCACGCGGTCGCCCGCGCGCACCGGCAATGGATCGATGCCGGGGAACACGCGCGAGTTGAAGGTCCACATGTTGAAGTCGGTCATCTCGTTTACGCGCGGCGTGTAGCTGCCCGGGTCGATATCGTACGCGGCGAGCAGGAACACGAAATCGCGGTCGACCGGCATCGTGCCGCGATCCTTCGGATGTACGATGAACATGCCCATCATCCCCATCGCCATCTGCACCATCTCGTCGGCGTGCGGGTGATACATGAACGTGCCGTGCGCTTCGAGCCGGAACTCGTAGACGAACGTCTTGCCCGGCGGGATATGCGGCTGCGTGAGGCCGCCGACGCCGTCCATCCCGTTCGGCAGCCGCAGCCCGTGCCAGTGGATCGTCGTGTGCTCGGGCAGCCGGTTGGTCACGAAGATGCGGACCTTGTCGCCTTCGACGGCCTCGATCGTCGGGCCCGGCGACTGGCCGTTGTAGCCCCACAGGTTCGCGTTCATGCCGGGCGCCATCTCGCGCACGACGGGCTCGGCCGTCAGGTGGAACTCCTTCCAGCCGTTCTTCATCCGCCACGGCAGCGACCAGCCGTTCAGCGTCGCGACGGGCGTGTACGGGCGGCCGTTGGGCGGCACGAGCGGCGGCTGCGTGCCGGCTTTCGCCATCGTGGGCGCTTCGGGCAGCGACGCGGCGCCGGCCCGGCTGACCATCGCCGCACCGAGCAGCGCGGCGCCCGAGCCGCTGAGAAATTGTCGACGGGACACCATGTCAATGACCTTCCGGATGCGGTTGCGTGGCGGGCACCGACGGCGCCGCGGGAGTGGAAGCCGGCTGCGGCGCGGCGTCGGGTCTTGCAGCGGATGCGGATGCGGATGCGGCGGAATGCGTCGCGCGCGGCACGGCATCCGACGACGGCAACCGGCCGCCGACGGCCATCTGCAGATCGGTTTCGGCGAGCCAGTAGTCCTTCAGCGCATCGATGTAGCCATTGACCGCGCCGACCTGTTCGCGCGCGTCGGTCAGCAGCTCGAACACGCTCGCGAGCATCCCGTTGTAGCGCAGCAGCAGTTCGTCGGAGATCGTCTTGTGCAGCGGCACGACTTCATCGCGGTAGTGCGTGGCGACGTCGTAGCTCGTCACGTACGCCGCGTACGATTCGCGCACTTCGGAGCGGGCATCGATGGCGGTTTTCGCGAGCCGGTTCGCGGACTGCATGTAGATCGCCTCGGCGCGCGCGACCTTCGCGCCGCCCCAGTCGAACAGCGGAATCTCGACGCTGATCTCGTAGCCGTGCTCGTGGCCCTTGCCGGTTTCGTAGTCGTTCACGTAGCCGAGCTCGACCGCGTTGACGAAGCGCGTGGCCTTGCTGAGGCCAAGCGAAGACGCGACGCCTTGCGTCTGCAATTTCGCCGCCTGGATGTCGAGGCGGTTGCTCATCGCGAAGCGTTCGAGATCGGGCAGGTCCGGGCGCGCCTTTGGCAAATCCGGCAAGCGTTCGGGCAGCGCGTACCGCGTGCGTTCGCCCCACAGCCCCATCGCGCGCGTGAGCCTCTCGCGTGCGGCGACGGCCTGCTGGCGCGCCTTCGCCTGCTGCGCGACCGCGTCGGCGTGAAACGCCTGTTCGCGTGCATGGTCGAGCCGGCTGAAGTTGCCGGCCTGCCGCATCCGCAGCGCGAGTTCGGCGGCCGCGCTGGCGGCCTCGCGCACCTGCTGCGCATAGTTCGCGGCCTGCTCGGCGGCGACGGCCTCGACATACGCGCGGCGCGCGTCGGCCGCGACCTTCAGCATCGCGTCGGCCGTTTCGAGCTTGGTCTGCTCGAAGCGGCGGCGTTCGATATGCGTCGCGAGCGGCATCGTCAGCAGCGCGAACACGTTCGCCGAGAACGTGCGGCCGAGCGTCAGCTCGCCGTCGCCGGCACGCGTGCGGCTGAATGCGAAGCGCGGGTTCGGCAGCCGGCCGGCCTGCACGAGGTCGGCCTCCGACAGCCCGAGTTCTGCGTACGACGCCTGCAGGCCGCGGTTGTTCAGCAGCGCGATTTGCACCGCATCGTCCATCGACAGCGGTTTCGCGAGCAATTCCGTCGTCCGCCGGTCGACGGCTTCGCGGTCGGCGTCGGTCCGCACAGCCACCGCCTCCTTGCCGATGCGCTCGGATGCGACGGACGACACGGCGTCGAAGCCGCCGTCCTTCGAAAACGTCGTGCAGCCCGCGAGGAGCGCCAGCACGACCGCGGCCGCGCCGATCCTCGGCGATATCGCGAGCGTCGTCATCGCGCGGCCCCGCCGTGTGTCGAATGGGCGGCGCCGTTGCCGGCCGCGGCGCCGCTCGTGTGCCCTTTCGCGGGCCGCTCCGTCACGTCCCGGTTCAGTTGCTGCCAGCCCGGGCCTGCGTCGTCCCGATACGGCCGGTAGCCGTCGAACGCGGACGTCACGGTGACGTCCGGCACCGACGCGGCGGCGTCGGCCGGATCGGGAAACCGGGTTTGCGCCGGCACGAGCGACGGCGCGAGGGCCGCCGCGCTCCAGAGCGCCGCAATGATCAATCGCATGAACATGTCTCGTCGTCAGTCGTCCGGCGTGGCGCGATGCGTCGGCCGGAGCAAATAGCGGGATCGCGGCGGGTCCGCCGCGGGCAGGAGCTAGACGGGCATTCGGCGAGGCGGCCGGTCGATGCCGCCGGTCAGGAACGACACGTCCCCGGCCGAACGCGGCGGCGCGACGATCGCGACGCCGACGCTCGCCGCGGCGGGCACCGCGGGCGTGCCCGACATGGCCGCGCCGAAGCAGCAGGACACGCACGCGGCGCACGACGTCGCATGCCGCGCGTGGTCGCCGTGATCGTGATGCCCGTCCTGCGCGGCCGATAGCGTGTGCGGCGCGCTGTCCCCATGCGACACGGCGGCGCCCGCGCATGGCATCGACACAGCCGCGAACGACTGGATCGGCAGGCTCAGCGCGAGCAACACGACGAGAACGAATGTGCGCCAGTACGACATGGAAGCGAAATCGGGACAGCGACCGTTGGGCCGGCGCGGCGCACGACGGCGCGCTCCGGGGACAAGACGGCCGCAGCTTAGCGCCGCCGCGGTGACGACGAGATGGCCGAACCATGACCGGTTTTTCATGACAATTCCGTCATCCGCCGGTCATCCTTCGCGCACGCGCGACGCCGTACGCTCTGGCGTTACACTGACCGGCTGGAATCACGGACAGCCTGCCTCACCATGCGGATACTGATAGTCGAAGACGAACCGAAGATGGCGTCCTACCTCCGGAAGGGGTTGATGGAGGCGAGCTATACGGTCGACGTCGCGGAAAACGGCCAGGACGGGCTGTTCCTCGCGCTGCACGAGGATTTCGACCTGGTCGTGCTCGACGTGATGCTGCCGGAGCTGGACGGCTTCGAGGTGCTCAAGCGGCTGCGCGCGCAAAAGCAGACGCCCGTGCTGCTGCTCACGGCGCGCGACGCGATCGAGGACAAGGTCGCCGGGCTCGAGCTCGGCGCCGACGATTACCTGCTCAAGCCGTTCGCGTATGCCGAATTCCTGGCGCGCATCCGCTCGCTGCTGCGGCGCGCGCCGCGCAACGTGCGCGACGTCCTGCACGTCGCCGATCTCGAAATCGACCTGCTCAAGCGCCGCGTGCGGCGCGCTGATGCCCGCATCGACCTGACCGCGCAGGAATTCGCGCTGCTGCAACTGCTCGCCGAACGAGAGGGCGAGGTGCTGACGCGCACCTTCATCACGTCGCAGATCTGGGACATGAATTTCGACAGCGACACGAACGTCGTCGATGCGGCGATCAAGCGCCTGCGTGCGAAGATCGACAACGCGTACGAGAACAAGCTGATCCACACGATTCGCGGCATGGGCTACGTGCTCGAGGATCGTTCGTGACCGCGCGCTCCGCTTCGTATTCGCTGCTGCGGCGTCTCACGCTCGCGTTCGCCGCGGTCGCGGCGCTCGTGTTCGCGCTGACCGGCGCGTATCTGTACCGCTCGCTGTCCGCGGAGCTGACGCGGCGCGACGACATCGAGATCTCCGGCAAGCTCAACCAGTTCCTGCAACTCGCGCGCGCCAGCGGATCGACGGCCGCGCTGCGCGCCGATCCGGCTGTGTTCCATGACGTGCTGCTGTCGCATCCGGGCGTCTATCTCGGCATCTACGACGCAGGGAACCGCCCGCTCGTCGAGCATTCCGACGCAGCCGGCAATACGCTCGCGTCGGTGATCGCCGCGCCACATCCGGCTGGCGGCGCCGACGGCCCGTTCACATGCGCGCCGCCCGGCATCGGCACGTCGCGCTGCGTGGTTGCACGCGAAACGCTGCCATCCGGCGAAACGATCCACGTCGCGCTCGCGCGCACCGCGGCCGATCGGCAGTCGCTGCTCGAAAGCTATCGGGTCGATATCTGGCTCGCGGCGGCCGTCGGCGCGCTGCTCGTCGGCGCGCTCGGCTACGCGGTCGCGTCGCGCGGCCTGCACCCGGTCGAAAGCCTCGGCCGGCAGACGTCGCGCATCGAGGCGCACAACCTGAACGCGCGCCTCGACGCGCGTGGCGGCCCGGTCGAATTGCGCGAGCTCGCCACGTCGGTGAACCGGATGCTCGACCGGCTCGAACGCGCGTTCGTGCGGCTGTCGCAGTTCTCGTCCGATCTCGCGCACGACATGCGCACGCCGCTCGCGAACGTGATCAGCTCGTCGCAGATCACGCTGTCGCGCGCCCGCTCGACGGACGAATACGAGACGCTGATCGAATCAAACATCGAGGAATGCGAACGGCTGCAGCGGATGATCGAGAACATGCTGTTTCTCGCGCGCACCGACAATGCGACGCAGCATCTGAAGGCCACCAAACTCGACGCGGGTGGCGAGTTGCGCCGGCTCGCGTCGTATTTCCAGGCGCTGGCCGACGAAGCCGGCGTGCGCATCGACGTGCGCGGCGAAGCGCCGGTCGTCGCGGACGCGACGCTGTTCCGGCGCGCGGTGAGCAACCTCGCGTCGAATGCGCTCGAACACGCGCAAGCCGCGTCGACGATCGAGCTGGCGGTGTCGACCCAGGGCGATTACGCGGTCGTCGAAGTCACGAATCGCGGCGCGGCGATCCCGCCCGAACAGATCGAGCGGATCTTCGAGCGCTTCTACCGGATCGATTCGTCGCGGCACGGCGCGGCGCGCAACGCGGGGCTCGGGCTCGCGATCGTGAAGTCGATCATGGAACTGCACCGCGGCAAGGTGGAGGTTGCAAGCCGCGACGGGCGCACGACGTTCGCGCTGTACTTTCCGCACGGCGCCGATGGTTAGATCGTGCGCCACTGCGTTCAGCGCTAGCGATCCCGCACCGCGCCGAACGACGTGCGAACGCACACGAGCAGCAGGATGGTCGCCGCGCTGAATACGGCTCCCGCGTAGAACGTGGCGGCGGCGCCCGCCCGGTCCCACAGCGCGCCCGCGACGACGCTCGATACGAGCGTCACGACCCCGCTGATCAGGTTGAACACGCCGAACGCGGTCCCTCTCAGTTCGGCCGGCGCGGCCTGCGCGACCATCGTCGCGAGCAGTCCTTGCGTCATCCCCATATGAAGCCCCCACAGCGCGACGCCGACGAGCACGGTCGGCCAGTGCGCGCCGTGCGCCAGCACGACATCGGCGGCGATCAGCAGCACCAGCCCTATCACCATCAGTTTCGTGTGGCTCGTCGTATCGGCGAGCTTGCCGAACGGGTAAGCGGATAACGCATACACGACGTTCATCGCGACCATCACGAGCGGCACGAGTGCGACGGGCACGCCGCTGCCCATCGCGCGCAGCACCAGGAACGCCTCGCTGAAACGCGCGAGCGCGAACACGCCGCCCACGGCCACGACCCACCAGTAGCGGGTGCCGAGTTGCGCGACGACCGCACGGCGGATCGGGTTCACGCGCTTCTCGCCCGGCGCGCGCGCCGGCTCGTCGATGCCGAACGCGAGCAGCGTCACGGCCAGCACGCCGGGGATCACGGCGAGCCAGAACGCGAGGCGGAAATCGTCGCGCCACGCCAGCATGATGACGACGGCCAGCAGCGGCCCGAGGAACGCGCCCACCGTGTCGAGCGCCTGGCGCAGTCCGTACGCGGCGCCGCGCAGGTGAACGGGCGTGACGTCGGCGACGAGCGCATCGCGCGGCGCGCCGCGAATCCCCTTGCCGACGCGGTCGACGATCCGCGCGGTCACCACGACGCCGATCGTCGGCGCGATCGCGAACAGCGGCTTGCTGAGCGCGCCGAGCGCATAGCCGGCCACCGCGAGCCATTTGCGATTGCGCAGGTAGTCGCTCAGCGTGCCGGAGAACACCTTGACGACCGGCGACGTCGCCTCGGCGATCCCTTCGATCAGGCCGATCGTCGTCGCGCTCGCACCGAGCCCCGCCATCAGGAACATCGGCAACAGGCTGTGGATGATCTCGGACGACACGTCCATCAGCAGGCTGACACAGCCGAGCACCCACACGCTGCGCGGAATCTGCCGAAGAATGCCGGTCGATGCGTCGGTCTGCATGGGTCGCTCCCGGTTCAGGAATCCTGAGGCTGAATGCCCGTGATGCTACCGCACGCCCGCGACGCCGAGCCGGGGAACGCGCGCCCTTGCTATTCCGCCGTCTCGCGCTGGAGCTTCGCCTGCCGGCGCTTACGATCGTTCAGTATCTGATGCCGGCGATGATCGGTCAGCTTCTTCCAGTCGCGCGCCTCGTCGCGCGTGCGCAGGCAGCCGACACAAAAACCCGTGCGGCCGTCGAACGCGCACAGGTCGATACACGGCGATTTCACGGCCACGATCAGGCCGCCTTCGCCGGTGTCATCACTTCGACCGTCACGTGCGACATGCCGTCGAAGCCCGCGAGCAGCGCATGGTAGAAACGCGCATCGCGCGCGGCGTCGCCCGATTCGACCGACACGATCGCACTCATGTGCCCGGGGCCCACGCGCCACACATGGAGATCGTTGACCGTGTCGCCGAGCGCCTCGATCGCGCGACGCACGTTGTCCGTCAGCGGGCGATCGACGTTGACGTCGAGCAGGATCTCGCCCGTATCGCGCATCAGCCCGTACGACCAGTTGGCGATCACCAGCGCGCCGACGATGCCCGCGAGCGGGTCCATCCAGCCCCATCCGAACGCACGCGCGAGCAGCAGGCCGACGATCGCCAGCACCGACACGGCCGCGTCGGCGATCACGTGAACGTAGGCCGACCGGATGTTGTGGTCGCGATGCGCGGCCGAGTGCGAACCGCGATCATGGTGCGCGTGGTCGTCGTGGTCATGGTCATCGTGGTGGTCGTGCCCGTGCGCGTGGTGATGGCCGTGACCATGCCCGTGATGGTGGTCGCCGCTCAGCAGCCACACGCTGGCGAGGTTCACGGCGAGCCCCAGCACGGCGATCGGAATCGCTTCGTCGAAATGGATCGGCACCGGCGCCAGCAGGCGCGCGATCGCCTCGTAGCCGATCAGCAACGCAATCATCGCCAGCACGATCGCGCTCGTGAAGCCGGCCAGGTCGCCGAGCTTGCCGGTGCCGAACACGAAGCGCGGATCGTCGGCGTACCGGCGCGCATAGGTGTAGGCCAGCGCGGCGATCAGCATCGCGCCCGCGTGCGTCGACATGTGCAGCCCGTCGGCGACCAGCGCGAGCGAGCCGAACAACGTGCCGCCGACGATCTCGGCGATCATCATCGCCGTGCACAGGCCGATGACCATCCACGTCTTCCGCTCGTTGCGCGCGTGGGCGGCGCCCAGAAACGCGTGGCTGTGCGCACCGCCGGCCGGCGAGCCATTGAATTCGTTCATGTTCCGGCCCGGTTACTTGAAATAGCTGTGCACGACGTCGATCAGTTGCTCGGTCGCGCTGCCCTCGTGCGCGTCGGCCGTGTCCGCATCGACGAGATGCGACCGGATGTGGTCTTCCAGCACGACGGCCAGCAAGCCGTTCATCGCGCCGCGGCAACTCGTGATCAATTGCAGCACGTCGTTGCAGCCGCGCTCTTCTTCCAGCGCCCGCTCGATCGCCTCGACCTGCCCCTTGATACGGCGCACGCGGTTCAGCAGCTTCTGTTTTTCGCGAACGGTATGACTCATCGGCGGCTCCGGTATAGGGTAGGGGAGTATATCTCCGGAAGGCTGACCCTATAGGGTGGAGGGGTATATTTTTCGAGACGAAGGCTTGTCGAAGGAAAACCACTCGGCTAGACTGATTTCCGTCTTTGGGGAGTAGCCTGCTTTCCGTCCGCCGGAAAGCGAACGCGTCAACACACTCGGCCTGTGGCCGTGGCGCGTTCAGCCTGATCGGCCTGGCGAGACCATCGGCACGTCGCGTCGTTCCTGGTCGGACGGCGGCGGATGTGTCATGGTTCGTCAGCGTCCGACCACGGAGTCCCCATGTTCCTTCTCGCTCGCTTCCGTCACGCCACCGCTGCCCGCGGAGGTGCCGCATGACCTTCATGTTCGTCGAACTGGCGTTCATGCTGATCGTCATCCTCGTCGCGGCCGAACTCTTCACCAATGCCCTCGAACATCTCGGCGAGCGCCTGAAGATTTCGGAAGGCGTGACCGGCTCGCTGTTCGCGGCCGTCGGCACCGCGCTGCCCGAAACGATGGTGCCGCTGCTCGCGCTGGCCGGCGGCACGTCGAACCAGGCCGTGAACGAGGAGATCGGCGTCGGCGCGATCCTGGGCGCGCCGCTGATGCTCGCGACGCTCACCACGTTCCTGATGACGCTCGCCGTGATCCGCTCGCGCGGGCTGCGCGGCACGATCGCGCCAGAACGCACGGGCTTCGTGCGCGACATGAACACCTTCCTCGCCGCGTTCTCGCTCGCGGCCGCCGCGATGTTCGTCCCGCATCACAACTGGGCCATGCGCGCGCTGCTCGCCGCGATGCTGGTCGGCCTCTACGTGATGTACGTCGTGCTGACGTTCCGCGCGTCGACCGGGCTCGTCGACGCCGGGCACGGCACCGAGGCGCCGCACGCGATGTTCCTGTCGCGCGTCGGCCTGCCGACCAACCTGGCGACGATCGTGCTGCAACTGCTGATCGGCGTCGCGCTGCTGGTCGGCGGTGCAAAGGGCTTCATTCACGGCGTGGAAGGCGTGTCGCACGTGCTCGGCGTGTCGGCGCTGCTGCTGTCGCTGATCATCGTGCCCATCGCGACGGAACTGCCGGAGAAGGTCAACAGCGTGCTGTGGATCCGCCGCGGGAAGGACACGCTCGCGTTCGGCAACATCACCGGCGCGATGGTGTTCCAGGGCACGCTGCTGCCCGCGATCGGCATCATGCTGACGCCGTGGGAGCCGCGCCCCGAAGTGCTGACCGGCGTGATCATCACGCTTGCGGCGGCCGCCTGGCTGCGCGTCAATGCGCGCACGCGCGGGCTCGCGATCTGGGCGCTGCTCGCGAACGGCGCCGGTTATGCGGGATATCTGGTGCTGACGCTCACGCGCTGAATGCGCCGGTGGGGCGCACCGGCCGACCGACACGTCGGCTCGGTGCGCGTCGCTGCATGCGATGCGAGCGACGGCATCGCCCGCATCCGGACGATCAGGAAGCCTTGACGAGCTTGACGATCGTCAACGTGCCGTCGACCTTCTCGATCCGCACCTTGACCTTGTCGCCCGCATGCGCGTGCGCGAGCATCGCCGCGTCCTTCGCCTTGAACGCCATCGTCATCGGCGGCATCCCGACATTCTCCAGCGCGCCGTGCTTCAGCGTGATCTTGCCGCTCGCGGCATCGACCTTCTTCACTTCGGCGTCGGTCAGCGCGCCGTTCGACTCCGCCGCGCCGCCCGACGACATCTTCATGCCGGACATGTCCATGCCCGACATGTCGCCGGCGGCAAACGCCGGTACCGCGAAAGCGCTCAGCGCGACGACAGCGGTTGCAGTGGCGATCAGTTGATTCATCTTCATCGTGATTCTCCGGTGGGAAGGGATGGCACGTTCGTGCCGGAAGGAACTGCATCGGAATGCCGCGCGCGGCCCGCGCTTCGCGCACGACGGCGCTGAAGCAGAAGCCACGCGGCGGGAATGACGAACATCGACAGCAGCGGCGCCGTGACCATGCCGCCGACCATCGGCGCGGCGATCCGCTGCATGACTTCGGAACCGGCGCCGTGGCCGATCATGATCGGCACGAGCCCGGCGAGCACGACGGCGACCGTCATCGCCTTCGGCCGCACGCGCAGCACCGCGCCTTCGCGGATCGCATCGAGCAGCAACGCATCGGTCGGCGGTTCGCCTGCGTCGAGCCGGCGCTGCAGCGCACCCTTCAGGTACAGCAGCATCACGACGCCGAATTCCGCGGCCACGCCCGCCAGCGCGATGAAACCCACCGACGTCGCGACGGACACCGCGTGACCGAGCGCCCACACGAGCCAGAACCCGCCGACCAGCGCGAACGGCACCGTCGACATCAGCAGCAGCGCGTCGGCCGCCGACTCGAACGTGACGAACAGCAGCACGAAGATCACGACGAGCGTGACGGGCACGACGGTGCGCAGCGTCGCCGCCGCGCGTTCGAGATACTCGAACTGCCCCGACCAAGCGATCGAATAGCCGGGCGGCAACGCAACCTGCCGCGCGACGGTCTGCTGCATCGCGCGCACGGCCGTGCTGAGGTCGGTACCGCGGAGATCGACGTACACGTAGCCGGACAGCCGCGCGTTCTCGCTGCGGATCATCGGCGGCCCGTCGGCGATCGCGATACGCGCGACGTCGCCGAGGCGGATCTGCGCGCCGCGCGCGGTGACGATCGGCAACTGCCGCAGGTTCTCGAGCGAATCGCGGATCTCGCGCGGATAGCGGATGTTGATCGGGAAGCGCTCGCGTCCCGCGATCACTTCGCCGACGTCCTCGCCGCCGATCGCCGACGACACGACCGACTGGATATCGGCCACCGACAGCCCGTAACGCGCGGCGGCGAGCCGGTCGATGTCGACGTCGATGTAGCGGCCGCCGTTCAGCCGCTCCGCGAGCGCGGACGTCACGCCCGGCACGCGCTTCACGGCGGCCTCGACCTGCGTCGCGATCGCGTCGATCCCCGCGAGGTCCGGCCCGGAAATCTTCACGCCGACCGGCGTCTTGATCCCGGTAGACAGCATGTCGAGCCGGTTGCGGATCGGCGGCACCCACACGTTCGACAGGCCCGGCACCTTCACCGTCCGGTCGAGTTCGTCGATCAGCTTCTCCGGCGTCATGCCCGGCCGCCACGCGCTGCGCGGCTTGAAGCGGATCGTCGTCTCGAACATCTCGAGCGGCGCCGGGTCGGTCGCCGTATCGGCGCGGCCCGACTTGCCGAACACCGTGTCGACCTCGGGCACGGTCTTGATCAACCGGTCGGTCTGCTGCAGCAGCTCGCTCGCCTTGTCCGCCGAGATGCCCGGCAGCGCGGTCGGCATGTACAGCAGATCGCCTTCGTCGAGCGGCGGCATGAATTCGCCGCCGAGGCGCGACAACGGCACGGCCGTCACCACGAGCGCGACGACCGCGACGCCGATCGCGGCCCACGGGCGCCGCAGCGTCGCGTCGAGCAGCGGCCGGTACAGGCGGATCAGCACGCGGTTGATCGGGTTCGCGTGCTCGGGCGGAATGCGGCCGCGCACCAGATAGCCCATCAGCACCGGCACCAGCGTCACCGACAGCCCGGCGGCGGCCGCGATCGTATAGGTCTTCGTGAACGCCAGCGGCGCGAACAGCTTGCCCTCCTGCCCTTCCAGCGAAAACACCGGAACGAACGACAGCGTGATGATCAGCAGCGAGAAGAACAGCGCGGGCCCCACCTCCGCAGCCGAGGCCGCGACGAGTTCCCAGCGGCGCGCGGCCGTGATCGGCTCGCCGGGATGCGCGCGGTCGTACGCTTCCAGATGCTTGTGCGCGTTCTCGATCATCACGATCGCCGCGTCGATCATCGCGCCGATCGCGATCGCGATCCCGCCGAGCGACATCAGGTTCGCGTTCACGCCCTGATAGCGCATCACGATGAACGCGGCCAATACGCCGAGCGGCAGCGACAGGATCGCGACCAGCGCGCTGCGCAGATGGAACAGGAACACCGCGCAGACGACGCCGACGATGACGAATTCCTCGACCAGCTTGTCCGTCAGGTTGTCGACCGCGCGCGCGATCAGTTGCGAACGATCGTAGGTCGTGACGATCTCGACGCCGGCCGGCAGCGAACGCTTGAGCTCGGCGAGCTTCGCCTTCACCGCGTCGATCGTCGTCAGCGCGTTCTTGCCCGAGCGCATCACGACGACGCCGCCCGTCACCTCGCCCTGCCCGTTCAGCTCCGCGATGCCGCGCCGCATCGCCGGGCCGACCTGGATGCGCGCGACGTCGCCGAGCAGGACCGGCGTGCCGGCGTCGTCGGTGCGCAGCACGACGCGACGGAAATCGTCGAGCGTGCGCAGGTAGCCGGACGACCGCACCATGTACTCCGACTCGGCCAGCTCGACGACCGAGCCGCCGGATGCCTGGTTGGCCTTGCCGAGCGCCTCCGCGACCGCCGCCTGCGTGATGCCGTACGCGCGCAGCCTGTCGGGATCGAGCACGACCTGGTACTGGCGCACCATGCCGCCGATGCTCGCGACTTCCGATACGTCCGGCACGGCCTTCAGCTCGAACTTCAGGAACCAGTCGTTGAGCGCGCGCAGCTGGCCGGGATCGTGACGGCCGGTGCGATCGACGAGCGCGTACTCGTAGACCCAGCCGACGCCGGTCGCATCCGGGCCGAGCGACACGGTCGCGCCCGCCGGCAGGCGGCTCTGCACCTGGCTCAGGTATTCGAGCACGCGCGAGCGCGCCCAGTACGGATCGGTGCGGTCGTCGAACAGCACGTAGACGAACGCGTCGCCGAACGACGAATACGCGCGCACGGTTTTCGCGCCCGGCACGCCGAGCAGCGTCGTCGTCAGCGGATAGGTCACCTGGTCCTCGACGATCTGCGGCGCCTTGCCCGGATACGACGCCTTCACGATCACCTGGGTATCCGACAGGTCGGGCAACGCGTCGAGCGGCGTCTGTCGCAGCGAATGCACGCCCCATGCCGCGAGCAGCACGGTGGCCAGCAGCACCAGAAACCGGTGGTGGACGGACCAGTGAATGATGCGCGCGATCATCGCTCACCTCGCTGCGGCTCGACCTTCGTCAGCCGGTAGCCGTCGTCGGTCTGCGTGAACGCGAAACGCACGGTCTGTCCCGGCTTGACGTCCGGAAACGCGTGCGCCGACGGCTTGCCGAACGCCATCGTCATCGCGCCCCAGCCGAGCGCCGGCACCGGCTGATGCGAGAACGTGATGTCGTCGGCCGTGACGTTCTCGACCTTGCCGGTGGTTTCGTAGACCGGCGCGGCTGCCGGCACGGACGATGCGGCCGCGCTTGCCCCGGCCGCCCGCTCCAGCCGCGGCAACACGCTTTTCAGGCTGGCTTCCGAATCGATCAGGAATTGCCCCGACGCGACGACCGTGTCGCCCTCGTTCAGCCCGTCGAGCACTTCCGTGTCGCCGCCGACGTCGTTGCCGACCGTCACCGACACCGGCTGGAGCCGGCCGTCGCCGAGCTTCGCGATGACGATCGTGCGCCGGCCGGTCGCGATCACGGCCTCGGATGGCACGAGCAGGCGCGACACCGTCTCCTTCTCCGCGACCCGCACGCGCATCAGCATGCCGGGCGTGAGCGTCAGCGATGCGTTGTCGATCTCCACGCGCGCCTGCAGCGTGCGGCTGCCCGTGCTGATGCCGGGCAGCACTTCGCGGATGCGTCCGCTGAAATGCCGCGCCGGATCGCTCGCGAACGTCGCGTCGACCGACATCCCCGGCTGCACGTTCAGCGCGAGCGCCTCGGGCACCTCGACGATCAGCCACAGCGTCGACAAGCCGGCGATCTTCGCAAGCGTCTGGCCGGGCGCGACCATCGCGCCGTCGCGCACGTTCAGCTCGCTGACGACGCCGGCCTCCGGCGCACTCAGCACGACGTGCGTCTGCGCGCGGCCGGTGCGGTCGAGGGCCGCGATCATGCCGTCCGGAATCGACAGCGCCCGCATCCGCGCGCGCGCCGCGTCGAGCAGGCTGCCGTCCATCCCGCCGCGCTTCAGCGCGAGATATTCCTCCTGCGGCGCGAGCCAGTCGGGCACGAACAGCGATGCGACCGGCGCGCCCTTCGCGATGCGCTGCATCGGCGCGCGTGCATACAGATGGTCGATGTAGCCGGTCACGCGCGACTGCACGACCGCCGAGCGCGCTTCGTCGAACTGCGTGGCGCCCACCGCGTCGAAGCCGGCCGCCGTCTGCTGCCGGCGCACGGTCGCATAGCGAATGCCCAGGTTCTGCTGCAGGCCCGGATCGATCCGGACGCCCGGTGCGTCGCCGCCTTCGTCCGCATAGACGGGCTGCAACTGCATGTCCATGAACGGCGATTTGCCCGGTTTGTCGAAGTGCTGGTTCGGCACCATCGGGTCGTGCCAGTACAGGACCTTGAGCGCGGCCTGCGGCGCCGGCGCGCCCGACGGCGCGGCAGCGGGCACGGCGGACGCCGCCGCGCCGTTCATCGCATGGCGGACGCCGACGACATAGCCGGCGCCGACGAGTATCGCGCCGGCGGATGCGATCAGCGCCGCACGCATCAGTGATTGCCTTGTCATGAGCGTCTCCTTCACTGCGCGGCGGCCATCGCCGACGGCACGACCTGATATTCGAGCCGCGCCCAGGTCTGCGACACGTCGCGCCTGAGGTCGAGCACCTGCAACTGCGCTTCGAGTTGCGCACGCCGCGCGGCGAACGTGTCGGCGAGCGACCCCGTGCCGGCCCGGTACGCGGCCGTCGCGAGCTGCACGCGCTGATCGGCGGCCGGCAACAGCGCGGCGCTCAGGTTCGCGATACGTTCACGGCCGCTCGCCAGCGTGTCGGATTGCGTACGGATGTCGGCCTGTACCTGACGCAGCGTGTCCTCGTACATCAGGCGCGCCTTCGTCGCGAGCGCCGCCTTTTCGGCCACGTCGCGGTTCTGGCGATTCTTGCGATTGAGCGGCAGCGGGATCGAGACGCCCACCGACACCATGTTCGAATACGCGCCGCCGCGCTGCTGGTACGCGATTTCCCACGTCCAGTTGGGGCTGCGCTCGCTGTTCGCGACCGCAGCGTCGGCTTCGGCCACCGCGATATCGTCCGCGGCGGCGACGAGCGTCGGCTGCGACAGGCGCAGCTCGTCCGGCGGCAACGCCGATACGACGGATTCGGGCGCGGGCGGCGTACCCGTCACGTCCGTCACGGGCGCCGCCGTCCAGCGGGCCAGCGCGACGAGCGCGGTGCGATACGCCTGCTGCGCCTTGAGCACCTGGTCCTGCGTCTGCGCGAGCATCGCGCGGGCCTGCACGACATCGCCCGCGCTCGCCTTCGCGCCGCGATACGACGCCTGCGTCGCGTCGAGTTCATGGTTCATGTGACCGAGCAACGCCTGCTGAAGCGCGAGCGCCTGCTTCGCGTAGACGGCATCGAGCCACGCGGCCGCGGTCTGCCGGCGCACGGCCACCAGCTCCACGAGATAGCCCGCGCGCTCGCGGCCGACCTGTTGGTCGGCCAGCGCGGTACGCAGCCGCCGCTTGTCGCCGGACACCCATTCCTGTTCGATGCCGATGCGGCGCATCGTCATGAAGTCCTGGCCGACGGTGAAGCGCTGCCCGCCGTTGATCGGCAGGTTGTCGATGCCGGCCTTGAGCATCGGGTCCGGCAACTGGCCGGCCCTGACCGCCGCTTCGGCACGCGCGAGCACGGAAGCCTGGGCGGCCTGCATCGACGCGGAACGATCGGTGGCGGACTGCAGCGCGGCGTCCAGCGTGAGCGGCGACTGCTGCGCGTGAACCGCGCCCGCCATCAGCAGCGCGGCCCACGATACGGGCGCGCGCCGGCATGCACGCGGCATGCGCGGCGTGCGGAAAGCGAATGACATGGTGTAACCCCAAATCGGAACCCAAAGGGATTCCACGTCCTGCGCACAGGACGAAACCTCACCGCGCGCGCGGTGAACCGGTCAAATCGGGATCAGCTGATGCGTGGCGGGCGCCACAACCCGTTCGGGTCGCGAGCCGGGACGGACTGCGTGTAGTGGAAAACGATCGTGCTGGCGAAGGCAGCGGGACGGCTGACGTCGACGCGGGCGGCCGGGTGGTAGAGACTGCCGAACTGGCATTGGGCCGTCACCTTGCAGGCCATGCCCTTGGCTTTGGCCTTCGCGTGATCGGCGGAGGGCGGCTGCATCGAATCGCAGTTGCTCATGTCGGCGGACATGGCCATGTTCATGCCCGTATCCGCGTCCATCGACATCGTGTGCTGCATCGGACATTCACCGGTCAGGCCGCTGGCTGCCAGCCCAGTGATGGGCAGCACCGCGCACAGCAGCAGCAGGATGAAAGTCCGAAACAGTTTCATGGCGGCGATTATAGCGCGGCCCGTCGCGGCATGGCGCGGCGTCACTACGACGAAATGATGCGCATTCCCCGCGGTGGGCGCCGCGCGTCATCGCGGCAGGTCGTCCGCCGCCAGCACGGCCTGCACGGCCGGCCGCTCGCGCACCCGCTCGTACCACGCCCGCAGATGCGCATGCCGGCTCAGGTCGATATCCGCGTTGTACACCGAACGCATCCAGCCGGCCTTGCCCCAGCCGGTCAGCGCGAACAGGTACGCATCCGCGACCGTGAACGTGTCGCCGGTGACGAACGTCCTGCCGTCGAGCTGGCGGTCGATCCACGCGAAGCGACCGTCGAGCTTCTGCCGCACGGGCGCGACGTACTTGCCCGCCTGCACCGCATACAGCAGCGGAATGAAGCCCTTGTGGATCTCGGTGCCGAGAAAGTTCAGCCATTCCAGCAGCCGGTAGCGCGCGAGCGTGCCGTAAGCGGGCGCGAGCGCGGCTTCCGGGCGCTGGTCCGCGAGGTACTGGGCGATCACCGGCCCTTCGCGCAGCATCGTGCCGTCGTCGAGTTCGAGCAGCGGCACGTAGCCGAGTTCGGTCACGTCGTAGTAATCGCGGCGGTCCTCGACGACATGCTTGCGCGCGTCGACCTTGACGATCTCGGCGTCGAATCCGCCTTCGCGCAGCACGATGCAAATCGCCTGCGAACAGCTGCCGGGAGCGTGATAGAGCTTCGTGCGTTTCCTTCGTGGGTTGTCCATGTATCGATTCGCCGCGACGCGGGCGCTAATATCTCGCATCGGCACGGCGCCGGGAAGACGCGGGTCTCGTGCGGCGCACCGTCTATCCGGAAGTGCCGGTGCGCGTCGAGTACGATCTCACCGCGGACGGCGACCGGCTGCGGCCGGTGGTCGACGTGATGCGCGAATTCGGGCTGTGGCTGAAGGCGCGCGACGCGCACGCCGACGCCCCGGCCGCAATCGAGCCGACGGCGCATGCCCCCCGCTAACCCCACGCAGGAACCCACGTTCATGGAACTTCACGCTACCGTCGGCGCGGCCACGTCCGACCTCGACGACGACGAAAGCTTCGCCAACATCTACTGTCACGACGCGGATCAGGACTATTGCTTCGCGCTGTCGCGCTTTCCGGACGACACGCTGATCGAAGTGATGGTGCGCGACCAGCTCAACCTGCGCGTCAAGGATCTGTCGGTGCGGCTGACCGACGACACGATCGACGTCGAGATCGAACCGGGCGTCGCCGCGCGTCTCGACGGCCACACGCGCTACGTGATCCATCTCGCGCCCGGTCAGTACGATCCGGTCACGCTGCGCGCCGCGTTGAATGAAATCTTCGTCGGCAAGGACGGCTATCGCGACGACAGCACGCGTGGTTGATCGGTCGCCTGCACGCTCTTCCTCGCCACGACAACCGCCCATGACACGATTTCCGCGATTCCACCCGCTTGCCCGTGTCGCCGCGCTGCTGTTCGCCACGTGTGCGTCGATCGCACCCGCCGCGCACGCCGCCCGGCCGCTGCTCGAGTTCAAGGTCGACGATGCCGTCACGGCACGCGTCGAGCGCACCGACGGCGCGCACGTCACGGTCCGCTTCCTGCCGAGCGGAACGACCCAGACGCTGGCCGTCACCGCCGCCGACGAGGAAGGCCGCTACCACCTCGCGACCGACGACTACAACTTCGACGGCCATCGCGATCTCGCGATGCGCGCGATGCTCGGCATGGTCAACGAGAACTACGGCATCTACCTGTACGACCCCGCGCGCCAGCGGTTCGAACCGCTGAAGATGCCGGCGGGCAACGGGCCGCACGGCAATTGCGACGACCTGATCAACGTCGAAGCGAAGCCGAAAACGCGCACGCTGTACAGCTCGTGCCGCGGCGGCCCGATCTGGTACACCGATGCGTACCGCTTCGACGGCAACGGCAAGATGTATCTGTATCAAACCAGCGAAGCGATCCCCGACGATCTGCGCGATCTGCTCGATGGCGACTCGGGCCCGTCGTCGATGCTGCTCACCTACGACGAGCACGGCAGGCGCGTGTCGCGCCGCCCGCAGGATCATGATGGCGGCACGGTCACGTTCAAGGTGCGGCCGGCGCGCCTGCCGCTGCACATCGCGATGGCCGACGCACCCACGCGCCGCTACGTCGTCGCGGGCGACACGGTGGAGGTGATCGACGCGAGCGACGATTTCCGGTGGTTGAAGGTGCGGTATCGCAATCCGCAAGCCGGCGCCGTGCAGGGCTGGGTCAGTGCGAAGGAGGCGATGGGAAACTGAGGGACGATGCAGTGCTCCCCCGCTGCCACATATCGAGCGCTGAACATCCCATTAACGGAATGCCTGCCCAAATGTCACGCACGCCGCGCCACGGCTCCAACGTTCGCTCCAACGCCATTCGATCCGGCCGCCTCGTTCGCGCGCGCCGGCCGGCGCATAGAACACAGGAGACGACCGTGGCCCACCTGCATCGCCGCGATGGCGCTCGCGGGCAGCCATCGTACGGGCTGCTCGTCGGCGAGGTGGCACGCATCGACGCGTAGCCGCGCAAGAAAAAAGGTGGAGATGCAGTGGCTCGTTTACACTGCCCCGGTATGCCCTCTTCGGGGTGACGCGCGACGTTTTACGGGGCGAACGGCAAGCGCTAGAATCCAGCCGCGTCAAGGGCGTGCTCCCGCGGATGACGGGCGGGCGGTCGGCCCCGCCGAGGGCCGGCCCGACACCTGTTTTTTTCGTATCAATGGAACGCGCGTCATGGGCGGAACAGGCCCTTCGGAACCGCATGCTGCTCAACGTGAACCCCATCCACCGCGACAACGATCGCTTCAACGTATCGTTCAAGGCATTGGGCGAGCTGATCGAGACGGTCGGCACGCCGCACTTCGTGCCGCGCCTCACGCAACTGCTGAACGACATCGTGCCGCTCGACGTCGCACACGTCGAACGCTCGCGCGTCGACGGCACGATGCCCACCGGCTACCGTTGCGAATGGATCGGCAGCAGCGGCATCGGCGCCGCGTCCACCGGCGTCTCCGACGTGATGACGCTCTACTACGAGCGCTTTCTCGACGCAGACCCGCTGTTCGCGGGGCTGCGCGGCAAGACGGGCACGATGCTCGTCGTGCGCGACGTCGCGGCGATCCCGCCTGGCGAGTTCCGCCAGCGCCTGTTCGACGACGTGCATATCGGGCATGAATGCGTGCTCGCACGCGGCACGCGCTATTCGCAGCATTCGATCGCGCTGGAGCGCGGCCGCGACCGCCCGCCGTTCACGCTCGCCGAGATGAACCGCTTCCGCAGCATCAGCGACATGCTGTTCCCGCTGCTCGAACTGCATGCGTCGACCACCGCCGCGCGGCGCATCGCGCACGCGACGCCCGACGTCCATTCGCTCGCGCAATTCGATGCGCGGCTCGCGGCCGACGGCGTGAAGCTGTCGAAGCGCGAATACGAAACCTGCAAGCACCTGCTCTCCGGCAAGACCGTGCCGGAAACCGCCGGGATTCTCGGCGTGCGCGTCGCGTCGGCCGAGTCGTACGTGAAGCGCGCATTCGCGAAGCTCGGCGTACGCACGAAGCGCGAACTCGCCGCGTGGGGTTCGGCCATCGACGTGCGCCCCGCCGCCGGATCGCACGACGGCGGCGCACCGCCGGCCATCTTGCGCTGACCTGCGCCGCCGCGTCGGCGTCCCGGCATCGCTGCAGCCGGTGCGCTGACGCACGGCCATCGGTCTAATCGATGCCGCGTCGTTGCCACGTTACTTGCGCGTCGCCACGATGAACAGGCGCGGAAACGGCAGCAGCACCGTGCCGTCGCCTTGCGCCGGATAACCGTCCGGCCCGGCCAGCGCGTCGCGATAGCGCGCGAGAAACGCGCGCTGTTCGGACGCGTCGAGCGCCGCGAGAAACGGCCGCAGCGCGCTGCCCTTGAACCATTCGACGACCGCATCCGCGCCGCCGCGCAGCGGGTGGTAATAGGTCGTACGCCAGACGTCCACGCGCGAGCACAGCGGCGCGAGCAGCGCATGGTAATAGCGCGCATCGAACCGCTCGGTGCGCGCCGCGCCTTTCAGCTTGTCGGCCCACGGCCCGGCCGCGGCGACTTCGCGCATCAGCCGGTGCGCGGGTTCGTCGAGATTGTCGGGCATCTGCACCGCGAGGTGGCCGCCTCGCGCGAGCCGGCCGACGAGCATCGGGAACAGCGCGTCGTGCGCGGGCACCCATTGCAGCACCGCGTTCGACAGGATCAGGTCATAGCCGCCCGGATCGTCCCAGGTGGAAACATCGGCCACGTCGAAACGCAGCGCCGGCAGGCGCTTGCGCGCGGCCGCGATCATGTCCGCCGACGCATCGATCCCGTGGATCGTCGCGTCCGGCGCGCGCGCGATCAGCGCTTCCGTCGAATTGCCGGGCCCACAGCCGATATCGATCGCCGTATGGATCGGTGTGTTCGGCACGGCGGCCAGCAGGTCGCGCACCGGCCGTGTCCGTTCGTCCTCGAACTGCACGTACTGATTCGCGTATTGATCGAGCGGGGTCGTCACGATAGATCTCCTTGTCGGCATGAGCGGCCGCCGCGCATCCGCGCGGGGGAAGCGGCTGGCCATCGGTCCAACGCATTCTGCGACTGCGCCCAGCCTTCAGTAAAATGAATTTAATATCGTGATTGATTCAAAATTCTGATGAAAATCGATACGCTCGGTGTCCAGGCTTTCGTCGCGATTGCCGACGGCGGCAGCTTCAGGCAGGCTGCCGATACGCTCCATGTCACGCAAACGGCGATCACGCAGCGGCTGCGCAAGCTCGAGGCGTATCTCGGCGTCGCGCTGGTCGAACGCACGACGCGCCGCACCACGCTGACCGAGATCGGCCGGCGTTTCCTGCCGCAGGCGCGCCGGCTGCTGAACGAGCTCTCCGACGCGCTGACCGAAATCCGCGAGACGGGCCTGAGCCAGCGCGGCGACGTCACGATCGCGTGCGTGCCGACGGTCGGCGTTCAGTACCTGCCGCGCATCCTGCGCGCGTTCTCCGGGCACCGGCCGCACGATCGCGTGAAGATTCTCGATCACGCATCGGCGTCGGTGCTGCAGGCCGTGCTGCGGCGCGAGGCGGAATTCGGCATCGGTATCGCCGGCGACCAGCACCCGGAACTCGTCAGCGTGCCGCTCACGCATGACCCTTACGTACTCGTGTGCCGCGACGATCACCCGCTCGCGAAGCGGCGTCGCATTCGCTGGGCAGCGCTGCAGCCGCATCCGCTGATCTTCGCCGGCGAAGTGAGCGGCAATCGCGGGCTGCTCGAAGGCGCGCTGAAAACGAGCGGCGTGTCGCTGCATTCGTTCTACGAGGTGCAGCGCAGTTCGACCGCGCTCGGGCTCGTCGCGCAAGGGCTCGGCGCGGCCGTCGTGCCGAAGCTCGCGCTCCAGAAGAATGCGTATCCGATGATCCGCACGATCGAGCTCGTCGAGCCGTCGGTGTCGCGCACGCTCGTGCTCGTCACGCGCCGAAGCGCGCAACTGTCGCCCGCGGCGCGGGCGCTGTACGACATGATCGTCGAGCGTGCGGCGCCCGGGCGGTGATTCGCGAGCCGTGCGGGGCGACCGGCGCGTCACGAGATGTCGGGAAGCGGCCCGTTGCCGCTCCTTCACGCTCAGAGCACTTTGACCATGAACACGCGCGCCGCGCCTTCCGGCTCGCACGGCACTTCGCCGAACGTCTCGTAACCGTGCTTCCGGTAGAAGTCCGGCGCCTGGAACGAGATCGTGTACAGCACCGCACGCGCGCAACCGCGCCGCTTCGCCTCCGCTTCCGCCTCGCGCAGCAGCCGGCTGCCGAAGCCGCCGCCGCGCAGCGGTTCGGGTAAATAGAACAAATCGATGAAGAACAGGCCGAGCGACGTGCGGCCGGTGAGGCCGCCCAACACGTCGCCGGTCGAGGGATCGGTCACGTAGACATCGAGCGCGGCCGTATCGGCTCGCCCCGTCATCGCGTGGTTGAATTCGCCGAGTTTGCGGCTGATGAAGTCTCGCGCGGCTGGCTGCTCGGTGTCGGTCAGTTGAAGGGTGACGTCGGGATGGGCTGTCATGGAAGCGAACGCGTACGTGAATAGGCCGCCGGCTGCGCAGCACACGCGGCGGATATCGCACGACTATAGCGCGTCAGGTCACAACGATCGCGGCGAACGAAACGCGCGTCAGTTGTACCCGAGAATCGCCACCGCCGCGACCTCCGGCCGGTCGAGCGTATTCCCGACGAGCGACGTCATCGGTTCCTGCAGCACGGCCTGATACGACGTCACGCGCATTTCTTCCGGCATACCCGCGTCATCCGCGGCCGGCTCGTCGGACGCGGCATCGAAACCGCTATAGAACGCCGCTTGCTTCTGCGAAAAAGTCATCTCCACTCCTTTGCCTTGATAGGTCGTTGATGTTTTAGCTGGCCCGCTTCAACGCCGCCGCATGCACGGGCGCACCGTCATGCGCCGCCTCCGAACGCGCAAGCTGCGCACGCGTGCGTCGCGTGATGTGGATCACCGCGAACACGACCGGCGCGATCAGCAGCCCTTCCGCCAGTTCGGGATCGACCGGCAGGTTCATCACATGCAGCGCCTTGAACGCCGCCGTCGCGAGCGACAACACGTAGTACGAAATGGCGGCCACCGACAGCCCTTCGACCGCGTGCTGCAAATGAAGCTGGTTGCGCGCGGTGCGCTCCATGCCGGCCAGCAGGCGCGTGACGTCCTTTTCCTGAGCGAGATTCACGCGTGTGCGCAGCAGGTCGACCGCACGCGCGATTCGCGCGGCGATCTGCTCGTGGCGCGCCCACACGCTGCGGCACGTTTCCATCGCCGGCGCAAAGCGCCGCTCCATGAATTCGGCGATCGTCGGCATCCCTTCGATACGCTCCTCGCGCAACTCCTGGATGCGCGCCAGCACGAGCTTTTCGTATGCGCGCGACGCGCTGAAGCGCGCCCCCGATCCCGATAACGATTCGACCCGCACCGCGAGATGCGTGAGCCTGACGAGCAGCGCCGCGTCGTCGCCGTCGGCGCCGCTCGCGTCCATCCGCTGCATCAACGCATGCAGCGCCGCATGGATCTCGTCGAGCTCGCGGCTCATCCGGCGCGCGACGGGCAACGCGAGCAGCGCCATCATCCGGTAGGTTTCGATTTCGTACAGGCGCTGCAGCAGGCGGCCGCCCTGCTCCTCGCGGAAATCCTCGTCGACGACGAGAAAGCGCATGAAGCCGTCGTCGCGTACGTGCCAGTCGCAGAACACCTTGCCGCCGCCGAGCACGTGGCTGCCGACGAGCGCGGGCCCGTCGATCCAGCGCCGCAGGTCGCCGCACACACGCTGCGCGGCATCGCCCGACAGCAGTTCCATCCACACCGCGACGAAGCGGATGCCCGCCAGCCGCGCGAACCACGCAGCCGGAATGCCGGTGATCGCGAGATCGTCGAAATAGCCGGCGTCGCGACGCGGCGCGACGAACGTGAAGGTCGAGAATTCGGTGTGGCGCTCCCACTTCAGGTGCCAGCCGCACGGCGACTGCACCGCGTGGTGCGTCGCGCCTTCGTGCGGCGCGTCGATGCCCGTGTCGCGGCACAGCGCGTGCAGCAGCGTTTCGTGGATGTCGGCCTGGCCGTCCGCATAGATCGCGTAATGCGTGAGCGATACGGCTTCGGCGAGCCGCAGGAACGGCCGCGCATGCAATTCCGCGGCCAGTGCGGCGCGCAACGGATGGTCCATCATCGATTCACCACGCTTCCCTGTTCGGTCCCGCACGCCGGATCGTCCGGCCCGAGCGCCGCGCCTCGTCGGGCGAAGCGCCAGCGTGATCGCACTATGGCAGACACACAGCAACAATAAAAACGCATAATGCTGATCGTTACGTTCAGTTTTCCTGATACCCCATGAAGATGCTCGATCACGACGTGCTGGCCACCGTCGTCGCCGTCGCGGAAACCGGCAACATGACCCGCGCGGCCGAGGCCGTGAACCGCTCGCAGTCGGCCGTGAGCATGCAGATCAAGAGCCTGGAGGACGCGATCGGCCGGCCGCTGTTCGTGCGCAAGCCGCGCAGCATCGTGCTGACGCGCGAAGGCGAGGTGCTGCTGGGATTCGCCAGACGAATGCTGGCGCTGCGTGACGAGGCATGGGCGGCCGTGGTGCGGCCGGAAGTGACCGGCAAGGTCGTGATCGGCGTGCCGGACGACTATGCGTCGTCGCTGCTGCCATCGGTGCTGAAGAAATTCTCCGCGACCTACCCGAAGGTCGAGATTCAGGTGATGGGGCTGCCGAGCAGCGCCCTCGCGCCGCTGATCAAGGAGGGCACCGTCGATCTCGTGTGCGGGACGCGCATCAAGGGGCTGTCGGGCGATTTCATCCGCCACGAGCCGATGGCGTGGGCCGCGATGACGAACGGGCCGCGCGTGTGGGAGGAGCGGCCGCTGCCGATCGCGGTGTTCATGCCGGGCAGCGTCGCGCGCGAGAACGCCATCCGCAGCCTCGAACGCGCGAAGGTACCGTACCGCACGTCGTATGAAAGCCCGAGCCTGCTCGGGCTGCTCAGCATGGTGGAGGCCGGCCTCGCGGTCGCGCCGCTCGCGCGCTGCGCGATTCCCGCGCAACTGTCGATGCTCGGCCGCTCGCACGGGCTGCCCGATCTCCCGCCGCTCGAGCTGATCCTCGCGCGCAGCACCAAGTCGAAACGGCCGCCGTGCGACTTCCTCGCGGAACAGTTGATGGAAGACCTGCAACGGCAGACCGGGCAGACCGGCGACGCGTGAGCCCGCCGGCGCTCGCTCGCCGCGGGCTCACCCGTGGCCCGTCGCGCCATGTCCGGCCGCGCGCAACGCCGCGTTGACGATGCCGGCCACCGTGTCCACGAGCGCTTCGAGCGTGTCGCCGTGCACGTGCCGCCCTGCCGGCGGAACATGCTCGCCGCGCCGGCCGCCCCACTGCGAGCCGGCCGTGACCGACAGCGTCGCGCTGAACCGCTGGCCGTGTCGCCGGCCGAAGATGCCGATGCGCCGCTCGGCCACATAAGCCTGTTCGGGAAGAAACAACCGGATCTCGACCGCGACTTGATCGGGGTCGGCCGCATTCGCATCCCCGTCCGCATCGAACGCCGGTGCGAGTGACTTGACGATGCGGAACGTCACGTGGGAATCCCACGCGGCGAGCGGCCCGCCGGCCGCATCGACGCGCTCGGCGTCGACCGACCACTGATGGCGATCGGGCACGCGAATCGCCTGGCGCAGCAGCACGTCCGCCGCGCGAACCGTCACCATCAATTGCCGGGCAAGCTGCCTGCCCGACGGCAACGCCGCGGCGTGCGCGCGGCGGGCGGCCGGGCGCGCGATACGCACTTCTTCCGTAAGGTACATGGGCCCTCCCTGTTCAGGGGTAGCGCCGCGTTCGACGCAGCGCACAAACGGCCGCCGTTGCCGGCCGGCGGACAGCACGCCGGCCGGCGAATCGGCGGCGGATTAACCGAGCAATCGGCGTTCCCGGCTCAGCGGGCGGCGGGCAGAACGCCCAACCGGCGCGCGACCGGCCCGATCACCGCGTCGACTTGCTGCGCGATCAGCGTGTGCAGCGTGAAATCCAGGTCTTCCGGTGCGATGTCGACATGCACGTGGATCACGTTGCGCACGGTGCGCGCGCTGACGACATATACACCGAGCGGGGAATGCAGCAACCGGGCGAGCCGGGCGTGCGCGGCCTCGGCGGAGTCGGCCGTCAACGTGACGGGCAGTTGCAGGCGCGGACGCGGCGGCGGAAACGGTGCGACGTCGTCGGGTGCGCCGGCGCGTAACCGTCGGCTTGCGACATCGAACGCGGGAAAGGGATGAATGAAGGTCATGGCGCGGACGGAGGCCGTCCCGGCTGTTCGACACGTCCACAGCTTAGAAGCGACCGTATAAAAGCCGTGCAAAAAAACGGGGCGGTCGTGCAAAAAACGGCATGCCGCGCGACGGACGGATCCTGCTGTTTTACGAGCCGACCTGCCGCGTGGCGCTGCCGACGTTCGACAGGGGCAAGGCGGATACGACGGGCAATCGAGTCGACATCCGATCGGCCGTTTGGCGGACTCGGCCCGCCGGGGGCGCGGCGATATGCTGGGCGCTTTCCACTCGTCGCCCGCAGCCATGACCGTTCAGCGTGTCGATCTCAGTCACGTCCTGCCATACGAGACGATGTACTTCGACGATCGGCTCACGGTCGATCGAAACGATCTGGATATCGCCGCGTGCGTCGGCGTGGACGGCGACGTGCCGGACGAACTGCTGGTTTCGCTGTGTGGTGCGCCTGCCGGGTCGGACATTCAGGTGTATGTCGATAGCACGAATCGACTGACGTTCTCCGTGACGCATCCAGGGCCCATCCGATCCGAGAACCGCGTATCCGTGCTTCAAACCCACGAAGCGTCCATACTGGAACTTGGGATCATCGATCTCGTCGATAACGCTGTCGTCGGGCTCGGCGCGGCGATGCTGTGGCGAATCGTCAGGGCATGTGATAGGTTGAAGATCGCGCGGATCAGCGCATTCGCAATAGGCGGCCGCAAAGCACCACCCGAACCCGGCGGGCCTCGGCTCTGCGGATATTACGCGTGGCCGCGGTTTGGTTTCGATGCGCCCATTCCCGGCACGCATGGCGACGAGGCTGCACTGTTCCAGTACTTCCAGGGATATCCGGTCGGCTTGGCCGACGGATCGCTTCGGTCTCTGCATGCGCTTTACGCGACGCGATCCGGACGAGACTTCTGGCGGGCGGCCGGATCGCATCGCGTGATGACATTCAACGTTGCGCCTCATGGCGCGTCAGTACTGGCACTGCAACGATACCTGATCGAAAAAGGGATATACGGATGACTCGGAAACACCGTCCAATTGCCGGCTTTCGGATCGTGAAGCCCACGGCCGGACGCGGTCGCGCGCCGAACACCCATCTTCCCATTCGCTTCTCGCAGTTCAAGCAGCTCATCCACGCGCTCATCACGCACGAACGTCATGACGGACACTCGCAGGCGTCAAATACGGCTACCGTCGCACCCGATACACTGCCGGCCCTCCACTCGCCCGCGCCACCGCAACGAAAAGTCTTCGACGTGGGGCCGATCGACCGGTCGAAGAGCACGCTGAGCGTCATCTCGATAGCCGACGCCGAAGCGCGTTGCCGCCGGGAAACGCTCCTGCACTTCGGGTTGGATCCGGACCTGTAACGCGTCGCAAGCCCCGGGCAGCCGCCTCCCCCTGCCACCATGCGACAACCGCGCCGGTCTGCGCGAGGTGTCTTTGTCCGCCCGCAGGCACAGGACGGCCGCGAGCCTTTCATCGGCGTGACAATGCGTGTGATCGACACGAGCCGCTGGGCCCGGCGAGCGTCGCCATGCGCGCCCCGTCAACCATGACAGGTCGACAGCCGGCGATCCGCCGATACACTGTGAGCCACGCCGACGGCCTCGATCGCGCTCACCCATGCCGACCGTCGGCTTCCATTGCGCACGGCCCTCCCGCTTCCCGCCCGCGCACCTTCCGCACGCTTTCCAAGGAGTTGCACTTGAAGCCCTGGCGCCATGCGCTGTTCGCCTTCGCCGGCCTCGCGGCCGCCGCGCCGTCTCACGCCCATCCCGTTTGCACCGTCGTCTCCGAGGCCGACACCGGCACGGTGCTCGTGCAGCAGGGCGACTGCACGACCCGCGTGACGCCTGCATCGACGTTCAAGGTCGCAATCAGCCTGATGGGCTTCGACGCCGGCGTGCTGAAGGACGAGCACACGCCCACGCTCGACTTCCACACCAGCTACCCCGACTGGGGCGGTGCGCCGTGGCGCGAGCCGACCGACCCGGCACGCTGGATGAAGCTGTCGATCTTCTGGTATTCGCAGCAGGTCGCGCAGGCGCTCGGGCAGGCACGCTTCCAGCAGTACACGAGCGCGTTCGGCTACGGCAACGCCGACGTCACCAGCAACGACGGCGAACGCCCCGGCGTGATGGGCGCGTGGGTCAATTCGTCGCTACGCATTTCGCCGCTCGAACAAGTCGCGTTCATGCGCGGGATCGCACGACGGACGCTGCCCGTCAGCGCGCACGCGTACGACATGACCGCACGCATCACGCTGATCGACACGCAGCCGGGCGGCTGGACGGTGCACGGCAAGACCGGCACCGGCTCGCCGGGTATCAAGTACGATGCCGCGCACGCATACGGCTGGTTTGTCGGCTGGGCGACGAAGGGTGCGCGCACGCTGGTGTTCGCGAACCTGATCCAGGACGACGAGCGGCAGACGCCGAACGCCGGCCTGCGCTCGCGCGACACGTTCCTCGCGGCGCTGCCGACGCTTGCCGAACCGGCCCGGCCGCAATGAGCACCGCCCCCCGCAACGCCCGCATCGACCTGCTGCGCGGCGTCTCGATCCTGCTCGTCCTGCTGCATCACTTCAACATCGCGTATCCGCTGCGCGACACCGCGCTCGCGCGCGTGCTCGGCTGGGACACGATCCATGCGATCGTGCGCAATGGCAACTACGGCGTGACGATGTTCTTCACGATCTCGGGCTACCTGATCACGTCGAACGCGCGCCGCCGCTGGGGCGGCCTCGGCGCGCTCGACGTGCGCGCATTCTACGTGTCGCGCATCGCGAGGATCGTCCCATGCCTGCTTCTGCTGCTCGCGCTCGTCAACGGCCTCGCGGCGGCCGGCGTGCCGATCTTCACGAACCATGCGCCGCAGGGCATCGCCGTGTCGTACTGGCTCGTGAATCTGGCGTCGCTCACGTTCTGGATGAACGTGCTGATCGGCGCGTACGGATGGGTCAACTACGCGCTCGGCGTGCTGTGGTCGCTGTCGGTCGAAGAGGTGTTCTATCTGTCGTTCCCGCTGCTGTGCATCGCGCTGCGCCGCGACACGCGGTTGTTCGCGTTCTGGCTGCTGATTGCCGCGATCGGTCCCGTGTACCGCTACACGCATCAGGGTGACGAAGGCGGCTTCCTGTACGCGTACTTCGCATGCTTCGACGGCATCGCGATCGGCTGCTGCACCGCGCTGCTGGCTGCACGCGCGCGATGGCAGAAGCTTGCGGCCGCGTCCGTGCAATGGCTCGCCGCCGTACTGATGACCGCGCTCTATCTCGCGTGGCCGATCGCCGAAAGCCATGTGTTCGGTGTGTCCGCGATGGCGCTCGGCACGGCCATACTGCTGATCGGCGCGCATGCGGAACGCGGCCCCGCTCGCGGCCGCACGCTCGCGCCGCTGCGCTGGAGCGGCCGGCTCAGCTATGAGCTGTATCTGTTCCACCTGATCGTGCTCGGCGCGCTGCGCACGTTCTGGCCGCCGTCTGCCACGCACGGCAACGGCAAGCTTGCGCTGCTCGTCGCCTATCTGGCGCTGTCGGCTGGCGTGAGCGCGGTCATCGCACGCGGCTACGCGACGCCGCTCGATCGCTTCATCAAGCGGGTCGCGTCGCGGCCCGGGGTGCAGGTAACGGACAGCGCGCGTGTCTAGCGCGTGACCATATCGCCAGTATCGCCGACACGACACCGGCGACCTGATCGCAAGCATTGCTCACGACGTGTCGACCCATCCAGCGGCGAGAACCGGACATGACGGCACGATGGATGGAATCTGGAAGAGTCGGTATGGCCGCTGCTAGGATGCGGCAGCGCGCCGCGGCCAGCTCAGCCGGCGTATTCGGCGGCGGCGCAGCGCACGGTCACGATGCGCGCCGGCGGAAGATTGGCCCAGACGATCCGGCTGTCGCACGCGACGAATCCCGGATCGCCGAGCGGATGACGGCCGGGCGGGCGCAGATCGTATGTGAACTGAATCATCACGCCGTCGGCCGACAGCGCGCGTTGACATTGACCGAGGATCGCCGCCACGTCCTCACGCGGCAGCGTGCGCAGCGGCAGGCACGACACGATCGCGTCGACCGTGGCGCCCGGCGGCAGCAGCCGCTCGAGCTGCCGCGCGTCGCCCGACACGATCGAGATGCCGGGAAAGCGACGCCGCAGATGCTGCACGAACGCCGGCGAGCGTTCGACCACGACGAGGCGCCGCGGCGCGACGCCGCGTTCGAGCAGCGCCGCGGTGATCGCGCCAGTGCCGCCGCCGAGCTCGACGACCAGCCCGTCGCCGCCCGGCACCGCGTCGGCCATCTCGCGCGCCAGATGCCGCGAACTCGGGCACAACGCACCGACCGAGGCCGGCCGGCCAACCCACTCGCGCACGAACAGTGCCGAGACACGCCACGCGTTCGGCCACGTCATAGGCGCGCCTCCAGCGCTTGTGCGGTGAGCCGCGGCGTGCCGACGACTGCGCGGAACAGGGTTCATGCGTATCCTCCTCGGCGAATCTGTCCGCCGCAGGACGCGCGACGATCAATCGATTCTAGGAAACGCAAACTTAAGGCGACGTGAAGATTGACCCTGATTCGCCTGACCAATTCGTGCCTGGCCACCCGCCCGTTCCACGGTCGGCGATCGACGCGCCGCGGCAAGCGCGCGGCGCAACGCTCGCCAGCGATCCGGACCTGCCGCAGCATCGTCTCTCGATCGCGGCGAGATCGTCGGCCCGCGACCCCACGGCGGCGGTCGAAATGGGGTCGGGGGCATTGACGCGGAGTGCCATTCGCCCGCGCCCTACCCGCCGACGGCGTCGACGGTGGTCTTCGATGCCATGTGCGAGCAGGCGGCACTGCCGGCGCTGTGCAGCGCGCGCCATGCTGATGGCACGACGCGCAGCACACGTCACCGCAAGTTGGTTCTCGCGAGTTCGACGATCTCGTCGCCGCGCCCGCTGAGGATCGCGCGCAGCATGAACAGGCTGAAGCCCTTCGCATGCGCGAGCTCGATCTTCGGCGGCATCGCGAGCTCGTACTTCGACGTGACGACGTCGACCACCGCGGGCCCGTCATGCGCGAATGCCGTACGCAACGCGTGCTCGACGTTCTCCGAATGCTCGACGCGCACGCTGAAAATGCCGGCGCCTTTCGCGATCGCCGCGAAGTCGGTCGGGCTCAGGTCGACGTTCGTGTCGAGATAGCCGGCCGCCTTCAACTCCATCGACACGAAGCCGAGCAGGCTGTTGTTGTACACGACGATCTTGATCGGCAGCTTGAGCTGGCGGGCGCTCAGCAGATCGCCAAGCAGCATCGACAGCCCGCCGTCGCCCGACAGCGACACGACCTGCCGCCCCGGATGCGCGCCCTGCGCGCCGAGCGCCTGCGGCATCGCATTCGCCATCGACCCGTGGTTGAACGAGCCGTGCAGTTGCCGCTTGCCGTTCATCGTCAGGTAGCGCGCCGCCCACAGCGTCGGCGTGCCGACGTCGGCCGTGAAGATCGCATCGTCGGCCGCGACTTCGTCGATGATCTTCGTCAGGTACTGCGGATGAATCGCGCGGCCCGGCGGCTCGGCCACCGCGAGATCGTCGAGCCCCTTGCGCGCGGCCGCATAGTGCTTCAGCGCATTCTCGAGGAAGCGCCGCTGCGTCTTGCGCGTCAAGCGCGGCAGCAACGCCGCGATCGTCTCCTTCACCGTGCCGACGAGCCCCAGCGCGAGCGGCGCGCGGTGGCCGAGCTGCGAGCCTTTCCAGTCGATCTGCACGACCTTCGCATTCGCCGGATAGAACGGCCGGTACGGGAAATCCGTGCCGAGCATCAGCAGCGTGTCGCACGATTCCATCGCGTGATACCCGGAGCTGAAACCGATCAGCCCCGTCATCCCGACGTCGAACGGGTTGTCCCATTCGACGAACTGCTTGCCGCGCAGCGCATGCACGACCGGCGCGCCGACCGTGTCGGCCAGCGCGACCACTTCGTCGTGCGCGCCCTGCGTGCCGCTGCCGCACAGCAGCGTGACGGCGTCGGACCCGTTGAGCAGCGCCGCGAGCCGGTCGAGATCGGCATCGGCCGGCACGATGGACGGCGGTGCCGATTCGCTCCAGACAGGCGCCTCGTCGGGGCCGTCGCCGAGCGCGATGTCGCCCGGCAGCACGATCACCGCGACGCCGCGTTCCTCGATCGCGGTGCGCATCGCCCGCGCCAGCACGCGCGGAAACTGCGACGCGTTCGTCACGAGTTCGGCGAAGTGGCTGCACTCGCGAAACAGATCCTGCGGATGGGTTTCCTGGAAATAGCCGAGGCCGATCTCGGTCGACGGGATGTGCGCGGCGATCGCGAGCACCGGCTGGTGATTGCGGTGGCAGTCGTACAGGCCGTTGATCAGGTGCAGGTTGCCGGGGCCGCAGCTGCCCGCGCAAACGGCGAGCCGCCCGGTCGACGCGGCATCCGCGCCGGCCGCGAACGCCGCGCTTTCCTCGTGCCGCGTATGCATCCAGCGAATCGAGCCGATCTGGCTCAGGCTGAACGACAGGCCGTTCAGGCTGTCGCCCGTCACGCCCCAGATGCGCTCGACGCCCGCTGCCGCCAGCGTCTTCGCCAGGTATTCCGCCATCGTCTGTCTTGCCATGATGCCCTCACAGTTAGGTTATCGCGATATGCGGCATCTGCCCCGCATGGGCGCATGATAGTCAAGGACGCAAACTGACGTCTGATCGGTGCAATCGCGGCCCGTTGCGCGCGGAACACCCGCGCGAAACCGGCCGTCACGCCGCGCGACAGCGGCAACGCGTGCGTGGACAGGATCGCCGCGAGCACCATGAACGCGCATCCGCTCGGCGGGTTCGGCTTCATCGGTTTCGCGGACGAAGTGCGGGCGCAGGAGGCGCAGCCCGGCGCGGCGCCATTCGGTTCAGATGCCGGCCAATCTCGCCAGCGCGGCCTCCATCGCCGCGCGTATCTCCGGCCATTCCCGCTTGAGCGCGTCGAGACCGCCCGCAGCCAGCATGCGCTCGCCTTTCGCGCATGCTTCGCTCGACTCCGCATCGCCGGCCAGCGCGAAACCGCCTCGCATCGAATGCAGTTCGCCGCGGAGGCATGCGACGTCCCCGCGCAGCAGCGCGGCATCGATCGTCGCCAGCGAATGCAGCGTCGAGGCACGCAATTTTTCGCGTATCTCGTCCGTCATGGGCGGCACCGGCCGGGCGGCACGATCGGCCTGATGCGACGCCGCCGCGCCGCGTCCTCCGTGGCGCCGCAACACCGCGCCGAGCGCATCGATCGACAGCGGCTTGAGCACGACCTCCGCGACGCCGGTCTGCGCGCAGCGCCGCCGATCCTCCTCGGTCGCATGCGCGGTCATCGCGATCACCGGCACCTTCGCGCCCTGCTCGCGCAGGAAGTTCGCGAGCGCGAAGCCATCGAGTTCCGGCATGCCGAGATCGGTCAGCACCACGTCGAACGGATGCGCGAAGAACGCGCGCATCGCCTCCACACCGTTCGCGACGAGCATGGCGTCGCAATGCAGCGCATCGAGCTGATCGCGCAGCAGCGCGCGGCTCGCCGGATGATCCTCCGCAACGAGCACGCGCAGCGGCGTCTCGCCCGCCGCGTATGCCGGCAACGACGACGCGGCGGAATCCGTCTCGTCGAACTCGGCGCGCCATCCGGACGGGGCGTCGCGCAACGGCAGCGACACGATGAACGTCGCGCCCTGGCCCGGCCGGGTCTCGACCGCCAGGTCGCCATGCATCAGCCGCGCGAGGCGCCGGCACAACGGCAGGCCGAGCCCCGTTCCGCCGAAGCGCCGGTAGATCGACGCATCGGTCTGGACATACACGTCGAACAACGTCGGCAGACTCTCCGGCGCGATACCGATACCGGTGTCGCGTACCACCACCTCGACGCCATGCGCTCGACCGTCGGCGCCCGTCGGGCGCGCCTCGATCGTCACGCTGCCGCGCTCGGTGAACTTGATTGCGTTGCTGACGAGATTCGACACGATCTGACGCAGGCGAGTGGGGTCGCCGACATGACCGTCGGCCAGTCGCGGATCGATCCTGCATTCGAGCGCGAGGTGCCGGGCGGCGGCGAGCGGACGGAAAATCGCCGCGACGTCGCGCACAACCGCACGCAAATCGAACGGCACGGCCTCCAGCACCATCTGGTTCGATTCGACCTTCGACAGATCGAGCACGTCGTTGATCACGCGCAGCAACGCATCCGACGACGACATCACCGTCTGCAGGCGTCGCCGCTCGTCGGCCGGCAACGGCGCGCGCTCCATCAACTCCAGATTGCCGACGATCGCGTTCAGCGGCGTGCGGATCTCGTGGCTCATCGTCGCGAGGAACGTCGACTTCGCCTTGTTCGCATCGTCCGCCGCCTCCCGGGCCTCGCGCAGCATGCCCTCCATCTGCTTGTGCGCGGTGATGTCGGTCAGCGTACAGAGCAACACATCGACGCCGCGATAGCGCGTACGGACGATGTGCGCGGCGAGAAAGGCCGTCCCGTCGCCGGCGCGACCGACCGGCAATTCGTGCGTGACGACACGTGGCGTCCGCCCACCCGCCATACTGTCGTGATAGGCCTGCCAGATGCGCTTGCCGAGCGGCGGCTCGGTTCCGGTGTCGTCAAATGCCTGCGCGGCCTCGTTGCGCACCATGGTGTCGCCGTTGGCGAGCGACAGCAGCATGAGCCCGGCCGGCGCCGTGCGAATCAGCGTGCGGTTCAGCGCCTCGCTTTCGATCAGCCGGATTGCACGACGGTTCATCGGGCGCAGCGCGCGTCGGTCGAACATCACGATCGCGAACCACACCATGCCGATCGCCAGCACCGCGAGACCGATCGCGATTCCGAGGCGGGCAGCCACGTCGTCGAACAGGCTGCGCCACGAGATGGTCGCGATCAACGCCGCGCGGAACCCCGCCATCTGGTCGCCGATGACGATATTCATGCCGACGCGATGGAGCGCCGCCCTTTCATCGTGCGCCCCTTGTGCAAAGTCGAGTGCGCGGGCAGTCAGCGCCGGATCCGCTTCGCGCCCCGTCAGGACATGCGCGCCCGGGGCGACCAGCGCGTAATCCTTGCCGACGGACGAAGAACGCAGAAAATCGTCGATCGCAGGTCGCGTGACAAGGGCAAACCAGGCGATCGGCTTGCCCTGCGGGTCGCGTACTGCCTGCACGAACCGCAGCACCGAACGCCCGACGAGCGGGTCTTGTCGCCGGTCCAGCAGGATCTTCCGGTAATCCGATTCGGCCGCCGCCGATATGAACTCGGGCGGCGGCTGCAACTGCCGGATCAATGCCTTGATGTCGAAGCCCGCGGGAAGCGCCAGCACCTGCTTGACCAACGGATACCCGGCGACAATGACGAAATTGCCTTCCGGATCGATCAGATATCCGCCCATTCCCGGATCGCCGGGCTGTTGTGCCGGCATGGTGCCCGTGACCTCGCTCTGCGCGAGCAGCCTGCCCAGCCACGGAGCATAGGCCTTTGCCGACTGCGATGACGAAGCGACCGCGAACGCGGCAAACGCCACCCGCCCCGCCTCGCCGACGACGACCAGCCTGCCGCGATCGTCGGCGAAGCGCCCGAGCGTATCGGGCGCCACGGCCGTGCGGTTCTTGGCGATCAACTCGATGTTCTCGACATAGCGGTTCTGCAGCGCCCTGACCACCTCCATCTCCGTGAGCAGGTCGGCCTTGCGCACCAGAAACTCCGAACGGTAGTGCGTAAGCGATTCCTGCAGGTCGAGTCGCACGACAAGTGCCGCGCAAACCAGCACGAACACCGTGATCGCCACACCGCTTCCGTACAGCAGCCATTGCTGCTGGCGCCGCACGCGCCCGGGCTCGAACGGCTTGCGGCCCGGGGCGGTAGCGTGCGCAATCAGCGCTTTCAGTTTGGTGGGCATAAGAGACGCTGGCAGAATGATTTTTGAAGTTGCCGCCAGCAGATGATGCAAGCGGCGATTTTCATGAACGCCTCGCGTATGGCAGCGAGGCGTTCGAACCGGATACGCAAGCGCCTGGAGTTGCGCAGCCATGCGAAGGGGCGCTCGACGCCCCAGCGGGTTTGTCCGAGGCCACTGCCGTGCGGCTCACGTCGACGGGCGGTCTGCGCAGCGATACTTTTGTTGGATTTTCCAGGTGTCGTGGAAGTCGCGTCGGCGCCGGTGCAGCCGCCCGCGCCGCCCGGGTCACGGTTACCGCCGGCCGGTTGCCCGTCTACGCATCGGTCCCAGGCATGTCGGGCAGATGGCCCTCGCTTGCATAGCGGATCAGATCCGCGTCGCGGACGATGCCGAGCTTCTTCATCGCGCTCGACTTTTGCGAGCTGATCGTCTGCTTGCTCCGGTGAAGCTGAATGGCGATCTCGCCGACCGTCAGGCCGGCCCCGTAAAGCCGGACGACCTCGATTTCGCGGGCCGTCAGCGCACGCGTGCCCGTCGATTTCTCGGTGCCCTCGAGCAACTGCTTGACGAACGGCGACAGATAGTTCGCGCCGACATAGGCCGCGTGAACCGCGCCGACCAGATGCGAAATCGCATCGGACTTGCTGAGGATGCACCCCACGCCCTGCCGCTGGATCGCATGCAGCACACTGGGATTGTCGATCATCGTGATCGTGACGAGATGAAGCGCGGGATAGCGGCGCTGCAGAAACGACAACAACGTGAGGCCGTCGCCATACTTGCCGCCCGGCATCACGTAATCGACGACGAGCACGTCGCTCTGCTGCTCGTCGAGCATCGCCACCAGATCGGTCGAATTCGAGACAGTGCCGAGCAGCTTGATCGTGCTGCTGCCCGCGAGTGCCTGCGACATCCCGAGTGCGGACGACGGATGATCGTCCGCCACCATCACTCGCACAAAAAATTCATCCATCTTTATTCTTCTCCCGATACACGCGGCCCGACGTGCCATGTTGCGCGACGCGTCGGGATTCGAATCGATCTCGCAACGGTTGGATTGCGACGTTCAGCGAACCGGGCGATGCGCAGCGTAATTTTAAGATAATAGACGGGTTCGGCGTCGCCACCGAGAATCGGGACGGGCGGCGCTTCCGCTGGTCCGCGCCCGTCGAGCTTCGACGCCACCGCCGACGCGCCGGCCGCCGGCTGGAACACGGCGCCGCGACGGCACGCAGTTTCGGCAATCGGACGCCCACGCACACCCGATCGACGGCCCCCACACCGTCGATCCATCCCGTCCCGCAAAGCGCCTTGGCCCGTTGCCTAACGCCTGGCCACGGTCTTGTCCGGTTCATCCATCCTGTCGTCCGCAGCATGCTGCCACTCGGTGATCGCCCGCCGCTTCTGCGACGGCGACATCATCATGAACTCGTTCAGCCTCGTGAGGAAATCCCGTCTGGATTTCTCCGGTAGCGTCGCGAATCCAAGCAACAGCCCGAACACCTTCCCCATATAGCGCACGGCCTTCGCCCTCCTTGTTCAATCGAAATCACGCGGCATCCAAGCGATGCCGCGTGCCTGCCTTCCCAGTCTGGATACGGGCGATCTACGCCGCAGTCGCATCGTTCATTTTTATCGTCCTGGCCAGTGCGCCGCCGCAGCCACGGCTGCTCTCGACGTCGGCCGTTCGTCCGCGGCGGCGGCGGGAAACCGTATCTCGCGCTGTCGTGCGATACGGGCCAGGCTGCGACGCAGGTCGGCCAGCGTCACCGGCTTGGTCAACACGCAGTCGACGTTCGACGCCGCGTAACGACGCGCGTCCTCGGGCGTCAAATGCGATGCGACCGCGACCATGTCGCCAGGCAACGCGCGCGCATGGACGGCTTCCGCGAGTTCGCATGCCGACATGTCGGGCAGGTCGGCGCCGAGCAGCAGCACGTCCCACGCACCGCTCGCGAGCGTATCGAGCGCGGCGCCGCCGGACGACACGCACCGGACCGCGCAACCGAGCACCTCGAGTTGCTCGCGGAAAATCGACCCGTTGACCGACGCATCGTCGGCAACCAGCACGCGAGGCACACGCGCGCCGGAAGTTCCCGCTGGCCGATCGTCACTCCCTTCCCGCGCCGGCGGCCGCCGCTGCTCGGCCGTCACGACGCGCGCCTGCTCGATCGCCGTGCACAACCCGTTCAACGAATAGCTCGACACGCGGATCGTGCGGCCCGCGACGTTCGGCTGCAGCGGGCCGTCCGGTGTCGCGAGTACGACCGGCGTACCGCCGCCGAGACTGTCGAGCTCGTCGCGCCGCCACTGCTCCGAATCGCCGAAGAGTACGATCGCGTGAGCACGCTCGAGGCACCCGGCGGCAATCCCGATCGGACTCGGATGCATCGCGACATCGAAACCCCATGCACGCAGATGCGGAAAGGCGAACGCGCGCCACGCATCGTCGGGCGACACGACGATCAGTGTCCGGCGCTCGCCTGTCACCGCCCGGGATTTCGGCGCAATCTCCATGCGCAGCGGCAACCGAACGGTAAACCGGCTGCCGACGCCCGGCGCGCTGTCGACCGAAATCGTCCCGCCCATCGCCGCGACGAGCCGATCGCACAGCGCGAGGCCGAGCCCCGTGCCGCCATAGCGCCGCGTGATCGACGCGTCGACCTGGGAAAACGGCTTGAAAAGTCTGGCCCGCTGCGCGGGATCGATGCCGATGCCCGTGTCCTCGATGCCGATCGCGAGTTCCGGTACGCCGCCCGTGCCTCGCCCCGCCACCACACGGGCGACGACGCGGCCTTCGCGGGTGAACTTGATCGCGTTGCCCAGCAGGTTGCCGACCACCTGCGCGAGCCGCGTCGGATCGCCGCGCATGCGCTGCGCGCCGCTCGCGTCGATGTCGGCGAACAGCGGCAATCCCTTCGCCTTCGCGACGGAGGAAAATGCCGCCAGTTCGCGCTCGATCACCGAGATCACGTCGAACTCGATCGACTCGACCGACATCGCGCCGGCCTCGATCTTCGAGAAATCGAGGATATCGCTGACGATCGCGAGGAGGCCCTCCGCCGATGCGCGCAACGTCTGCACGCGGCTCTGCTGCGATGCATCGAGCGCTGTGCGCTCGAGCAATTCGAGGTTGCCGAGGATCACGTTGAGCGGGGTCCGGATCTCATGGCTCGTCGCGGCGAGGAACGACGACTTGGCGGCATTCGCCGAATCGGCCGCGCGCACGGCTTCCTCGAGCTGATGCACGAGCCGGCGCTGGGCACTCGTGTCGGCGAAGGACGCGATCATCACGTCCTCGCCCTGATAGCGCGCGCCGTGCGCGATGACCTCCAGATGCAGCGGCGCGGCGCCGGATGCGTCGAGCACGAGTTCGGTCGTCATCGTTCGGCCAGCGCCTTCGTTCGCGACGAACCCCTCGTATTGCGCGAGGACCTGCGCCGCCAGCGCCTGCGGATCGCCGCCGTACGGCACGAGCATCTGCGCCAGCACGTCGCTCGCCAGTATCACGCGGCGATCGGATCGTGACACGAGCCCGATGCCGACGGGCGCCATTCCGATCACGCTGCGGCACAGATCCTCGCTGTCGAACACGCGTGCCGAGCGCGCGTAGACGGGCACGAGCATGCGCCGGTAGAAGCGCACCAGCAGCAGCCACATCACCGCGATCGCCAGCAGCGACGTCGCGACGAGCGCCCCGGCCTGCACGCCGATCGCGGCCGCGACATCGGCCAGCGACAGCGCATAGGCGATCGTCCAGCCGGTTGCGGCGAGCGGGCCGCGGAACACGATCGTGCCGTCGCGGAACATCGCCTCGGCCGGCGCCGCGTGCCCGTGCGCGACGTCCAGCGCGAGCAGGCGCGCGTCGAGCGCCGGCGTGCGCTCGACCCCGGGATCGATCGTGATGAGCCGGTTGTCCGCGGTCGTGATGAAGAACACGCCCGCCGCGCGGCGATCCTGCAGCCACGACAGCAGATATTCGGGCGCGTACTCCGTCACGAGCACCGCGAACGGCTGGCCGTCGGCGCGCGCCTGCGCGGCGATCCGGATGCGGGCCTGCCCCGTCACCGGGTTGACGTAGGGCGGCAACCAATGCACGTGCGGCCGACCGTCCGCGCCGAGTTCGGGCGTGGGTGTGAAATCGATGCGCAACGCGTCGAGCACATGCGCGCGCGCCTCGGCCGTGGCCAGCGCCGGGTTGTCGCCCGACAGGTGCGGCACCAGACCGAACAGCCCCGTGCGCGTGCTGTAGTGGTAACCCTCCAAGGTGCGTCCGCGATTGAGCGAACTCGCCGCGCAGATACGCGACAGCATGAACGACAGCGCGAGGTAGCGCGCCACCTCGTCGCGCCGCGTCGTCTGGCCCGGCACGCCGACCACCAGCGACGGATACGGCTTGATCGCGAGTTTCTCGCCGTCGGCGAAGAATGCGTCGACGACGGACGCCGGCGCCGCATCGAGCTCTCGCCAGATCAGCTGCGTATTCGCGACGCCGTTGCGGAACGACGTCTCGCTCACCTGAATCTCGTCGACGGTTTCCTCGACGCCGTTCAGGAAATTGCGCCGCTCGCCGTCCAGATAGCCGTATACGATCGACACGATCCCGAGCCCGCAGGCAACGAGAATCAGGATCGTCACGACAATGGCGCCGCCGAACATCGAAATGCTCTGATAGCGGCGAATGGACTGAAGCGTGCTGTACGGCATGGCCTGGCGCGACGGCACGTCGGGTTCGGCGGTGAGCGGATGCTCGGCCCGGACGGACGTCACGATGGAATGAAAGGGATGGAGTTGTCCCGATCATGCCAAACGACTCGGGGGAAATCAGTCGAGTCAGGCCGATTTAGTACTCGTCTGAATAATTTGAATAATTGTTTTGAACTTGACCGAGTCTTTGATGCGACATTTCGACCGATCCGGGCCGCGGCGTCACGCGGAGAACGGCAAAGCGCGGCGTACGCAGAAACGAAATACCACCGGCAAGCCGGCGGCAAACGATGCGCCCACGCATCGCGTGTCGCACCTGAGGCACTCGATGAGGCGCGCGCGGATCATTCTCGAATGAACGCCCCGCGCGGCGCGCCCGCTCAGTTCTGCGTGAGCGGATTCAGCGTCGTGCACAGGAAGCCCGTGCAGTTCTTCGGCGCGAAATAGAACGACGCCATCACCGGCGGCACGGTGGTGCCGAGCGCGATGTCGCTCAGATACGCCGAGCCCTGCGCGCCGAACGTGTTCGCCTGCTGCACGAAGTTCGCGCCGGTCGACTGGATCGCGGCCGACTGGTACGTGAAGGTCGGCGACTGCGTCTGGTCCTTCACGTAGACCCACGAGATCGCCGTGCCGAACGCCATCGCGCCCTTCGCGCGGTAGCCTTTCGCGCCTTCGCTGTTGGCCTGCGCGATGAAGTCGCCGACCGTCGACGTCGGCGTCAGCGCGTCGTACGTATAGGTTGCGTTCGACGCGTTGTTCTTCATGTAGACGTTCGCCTGCACGGCCCCGACCATCAGCGGGCCGACGAACCAGTAACCCGACTGGCCCTGGCCGTTCGCCTGTGTGAGGAACGCGTTCGCATCGGCCGGCAGCCCGGTCGTCGTGTACGTGTAGGTGGCCGACGAGCCACCGTCCTTGCGATAGAGATCGCCGTACGTGAGCGGCCCTTCGTAGCGGTAGCCGCTCGCCCCTTGCGCGTTGGCCGTATTGACGAAGGACGTCATGTCGGCCGGCGCCGTCTGCAACTGATACGTGTAGGTCTGCGCGGTGCCGTCATTCACGAAGATCGACTGCGTGCCGCCATTGCCCGCAGCGTAGAAGTAGTCGCCCAGATAACGATAGCCCTTCGCGCCTTCGTTGTTGACCAGCGTCAGGAAACTGGCCCGATCGGCCGCGACAGGCTGCGCCTCGTAGCGCCAGGTCAGCGTGCCGCCGCCCGAGCCTCCCGAGCCTCCCGAGCCGCCGTTGCCGCCGGAACCCGCGCCGCCCGTCCCGCCGCTGCCGCCGTTGTTGGTCGTCCCCGAACCGCCGGACGACGCGGGAGATGAATTGTCGTCGCCGCCGCAAGCGGTCAGCGCGAGGCAAGTCAATGCGATCAGTGCAACGGCTTTCATCGGAATCACCTTTCAAACGAGCAGGACGAACGACGCCCGTACGCGCGGATCACACCGCACGCACCGACCATCACGAATCAGGAATCGGGGCTCGACAGGCGGCCGGCGGCATCCCGCCGGCCCGTCGGCGTCAGTTGACCTGAAGCTGGCCACCGCGGCCCAGCCCGCCCTTCACGTCCTGCGCCTTGTAGCTGCGCAGCGCGACGACCATCTTGTTCCACGCATCGATGAACGCGACGACCGTCGCCTTGCCTTCCGGCGTCGTCGAAAAACCGGCCAGCCCGCCGCCCACCCCGCCGCCGAGGCCGCCCAGCGCCGCGCCGTAGTTCGTCGCCGTCGAGCTGCCTTCCGACGCCGCGATCTGCACCGCCGAGCGCACGTCGAACAGCGTCAGCGTCACCACCGACGCCTTCGTCTGCAGGTGCCCCGCCACCGCCGCCACCGCGCTGTTGCCGATCAGCCCGCCGATCATGCTGCCGATCCCGCCGATCGGCGAATCGTTGATCACGATCTGCGGCTCCATGTAGTAGTCCGCCGCCACACGCTGGCCCTTCTGCTGCTTCGAGCCCGCGCGATATTCGCCCGAGTTGCGTTGCAGCTGCGTGATGCGCGACAGGCGCGCGTCGCTCTTCTGGTTGCCGATCGACGTGATCACGAAGCAGTTCGACTGCTGCACGGCCAGCCGCAGCAGCGGGTCGATGCTCGTCACCTTCGTCGCGCTGCCGAACGGGCCCCACCAGTCGGCGTTGCGGCCGTCGTCGACCGCGATCGTGCCCAGCGGCGACGCGCAGCGCTGCAACTGTGAATCGGCGCCGGCGCTCGCGCCGCCGGCCGCCGCGCCCGTCACCCCGGCGTTCTGCCCGCCGGGCGTCACCATGCCGCCGCACCCCGCGACGGACGCGCCAAGCGCTGCAACCAGCGCACCTTGAATCAGACGTTGGGAAAGGTTGGTCTTCATGTCGTTGTCGATCGATTAGAGTCGTTGTTCGGCTTATGGGTCCGTGCGAACTTCGATAAGCCCCCCGGCGTGGCGCGCGATGGTGGTCTCCCCGCGGCTGCCCCTGTTGCTTCAGGCCCGATGCCCGGTCAGTAGTACCAGTACGTCTGCTGCCAGACGCCGTAGTACGGATAGCCCGAGTACCAGTAGCCGTAATAGACGTCACGCCACTGCGTGCGCCATTTCCAGTCTTCTTCGTCTTCCTTCTTCGCCTTGCGCGCGAGATCGAGCAGCTTTTTCGATTCCTTGTCGCCGCGGCCGGCCGCGATCGACAGCCACTTCTCCGCTTCACGCGCATCCGAGCCCATTTCCTCGAGGCCGAACAGGTAGAAACTGCCGAGCGCCTTCTGCGCGTTCAGGTCGCCGCGTTCGGCGGCCTCGCGCATCCACTTGAGGGCCTGGTAGCTGTCCTGACGCACGCCGTCGCCGCGGAAGTAGCGCAGGCCGAGGTCGTAGGCGGCCTTCGGCTGGGTCTTCGCGGTTTGCTTGAGCGCGGCGATGCGCGGATCTTCCCGGTCGTCCGCATCGTCCCTTTTTTGATAGGAGACCTGATCTTTAGGGCGATCGGAACACCCCGTGTCGTCGCAGATCCGTACCGTGCTGCTGGTGATGGACGGATCCTGCGCGCAGGCGGCCAACAGCAACAGCAGCCCCGGTGCGAGTAAACGGCGATACATGGGTACTATCCTCAGGTTCTTATTGGCACCGCAATGCTTCGAGCTATCCACCCCGTGAGCTCGTACCCGGTTGCGTGCGGCGCACCGGATACAATTCCATCCGCCAACGCCGACACGCATCCCAAGGCTCTCTCAGGTTCTCTCTTCGAATCGTTCCGTCACTGTTTATGCCGCCGCTTTTCGCCGCCCGACCATGGCCGGCATCGACCTCCAAACATGACGCGACAAACAATAGTGACGTGGTGAGCAATAATAATGGAGAAAAATGGCATGTCAAGTTCCATCGCGCGTTTAAAGTTTGCGTGGTGCGTCAGCTTTGATATGCTCTTCCTCGCCAAAACCCTTGGAGACCCCCTCGAGATGTCCACCACCGAGCAGGCCAACGTCGATCTCATCACCGCCAACAAGGTGCGCGATCTCCTGAACCGGAACGGCATTCCGCCGCGAAGTCACAACACGACGATCGCGAACGTGCTCGGCCTGAGCTTCTCGGTCGTCACGCGCAAGATGAAGGGCCTGATCCCGTGGAACCTGTCGCAGTTGCAGGACATCGCGACGCACTTCGGCGTGCCGCCCGCGATCCTGCTCGACGACAAGGGCATGCAGCCGGCCGCGCCCGAGATGATCGACGCGACGTTCGTGATCGAATCGAAGCGCTTGCGCTGCCGCGCCGCGATCTCGACGAAGGCCACCAGCCAGATCGAAACGGATTTCGTCGCGCTGCAGTGGCAGGGCGAATGGATCGTCACCGAGCGTGCGCACGCGCGCGAGGGGCGCACGTATCCGGTCGACGTGATCGAGCTGCGCTCGGCGCAGCCGAACGTGTATGCCGCGCGGATCGCCGTGGTCGACGATTCGCACGACGTCGCCGAAACGGTCTGTGAATATTTCATCGAGAAAGGCGTGAACGCGATCCCGTACTTCGACGGCGCGAGCTTCCGCAAGGCGCTGGAAGTCGAGGATTTCGACGGCTACATCCTCGACTGGATGCTCGGCGACCAGACGGCCGCCGAGCTCGTGCGCGGCATCCGCTCGAGCGAGAACAGCGGCGCGCCGATCTTCCTGCTGACCGGCAAGATCTCGACCGGCGAAGCGAGCGAGGACGAGATCGCGCACATCGTGTCGCACTACAACGCGCGCTGCGAGGAAAAGCCGGTGCGCCTGCCGATCCTGTTCGCGGAAGTCGCGCGCGAACTGAAGCTCACGCTGCCGGGCGCGGCCGCCGCGAACTGAAGCCGGAGCGACACACCACCACACGAACCACCAGACCGAGGGAAAGACATGCGCGTTTCAACCATCTGGATCAAGACCGTGCTCGCGGCCTGCCTGCTCGCAATGACTGCCGCGGCATGGGCCGCGTCGTCGTTCACGTTCACCGTCGACGGCAAGATCAGCAAGAGCAATCAGCAGGGGAAAACGGCCTACGTCTTTTCCGAGCCGGCGCTGATGGCGCTGCCGCAGCATACGATCGTCACGTCGACGAGCTGGACGCCGAAGGCGACCTTCACCGGCCCGCGCCTGTCCGACGTGCTGAAGACGGTCGGCGCGCAGGGTACGCAGATCGAATTCCACTGCATCGACGAATACACGTTCACGATTCCCGTTTCCGATGCCGACAAGTACGGCGTGATCCTCGCGCGGACGATGAACGGCAAGGTGCTCGGCAACGACAACTACGGCCCGCTGTGGATCATGTATCCGCGCGATCAGTATCCCGACGAGTTGAAGACGCCGCTCGGCGAAGCCAAATTCGCGTGGCAGATCATCGGCCTGACCGTGAAGTGACATGACGCGGCGGCGCTGGAGAAACAGAAAGATCATCCTGATCCTCGGCTCGCTGTGGATCGCGGGGTTCACCGCATGGGCGTTCCTGCTGTGGGATCTCCTCGCCACCTCGGTCAACGAGGGCGTGCTCGAGGGGCCGCGCGAAGGCGTGTTCTGGACCGCCGCGCAATACCGCAACGTCTATACGCGCTTCGACCGGCAGCTGATTCTCTACGCGACGCGCGAGGACGACGATTTCGATCACGTGCAGATGCAGCTCGACAGCCTGTCGGTGTCGTTCGGGTTCCTGCAGCGGCCGTCGGAAGTGTCCCGATACTGGCTGCGCATCCCGCGCGCGCGCAACGAGATCGACGCGCTCGGCGAATTCATGACGCGCCTGAAGCGCGAGGTGCCGCTGCTGCGCGACGCGCCGAAGCAGGCGCATCAGGTGATCGACGAAGTCAATGCGTACTGGCCGAAGGTCAACGGCCTCGCGAACTACTTCCGCGCGATCGAAATGGCGCAGCGCGACTTCACGTTCCATCAATTGAAGGAAAAGCAGCGCGCGATCCTGATCCTCGGCATCGTGCTCGGCGTGATCCTGTGCGCGCTGTTCCTGCTGCTGTTCTATACGATGCGTACGCGCGACGACCTGCTGGCGCGACAAAACGCGGCGCTCGATGCGGAACGCAAGGCGTCCGACCGCGCGTTCGAGATGATCGAGGCGAAGAACGCGTTCCTCGGGATGGTCAGCCACGAACTGCGCACGCCGCTGCAGGCGATCTGCGGATCGATCGAGATCCTGCTGGCACGCCCGCAGTCCGACGCGAACCTGAAGACGATCCGGCGGCTGCAGAATTCCGCACTGTCGCTGGAAGCGCTCGTCAAGGACCTCACCGACTACATCAAGCTGCGCTCGACGAAACGCGTCGCCGAACTGGATACCGTCGGCATCGCGCCGCTGCTCGCCGAAGTGCTCGAACCGCTGCGCGGGAAGATCGCGGCCAAGCGGATCGCGGTCACGCAGCTCGTCGAGCCGCCCGGCCTCGCGATCCGCTCCGATCGCAAGCTGCTGCGGCAGGTGCTGTCGAACCTGATCGAGAACTCGGTCAAGTACACGGTCGGCGGCTCGATCACGGCGGCGATCACGCTCGCGGACGCGCCGGCCGGCCAGCAGGTGAAGATCGCCGTGCGCGACACCGGCGCCGGCATCGCGAAGCAGCATCTGTCGAAAATCTTCGAGCCGTTCTATCGCGCGAACGACGCGGTCGGGCTGCACGTGGACGGGATCGGCATGGGGCTCGCGGTCGTGCGCGAAATCGTGACGACGCTTCGCGGGCATGTGGACGTGCGCAGCGTGGTTGGCGAAGGCAGCGAGTTCGTCGTCACGCTGCCGGTCGAAGCACCCGGCGTCGAATCGGCCGGCAACGCAGCCGGGGACGCGCCCGCGCTGCCGCCCGTGCTACCGCACCGCGACTGGCGCGCGCTGGTGGTCGACGACAACGACAACGCGCGCGAAACGCTCGGCGCGATGCTGTCCGCGCTCGGCATCGAGGCCGATCTGTGCGGCACCGGACAGGAGGGCGTCGCGCGCTTCGGTTCGGAGCGCTACGACCTCGTCGTGCTCGATCTCGAACTGCCGGACCTGAGCGGATTCGACGTGGCGCGGCGCATTCGCGCGGTGGCGCAACCCGACGGCGACGGCCGGCATCCGGCGATCCTCGGCGTCAGCGCGTATGAATCGGCCGCGTTGCGCGAGAACAAGCGGGTGTTCGACGCGTTCCTGCCGAAGCCCGTCCACCTGCGCGAACTCGGCGCGCTCGTCGAGAAGCTGCTCGCCTGAGCCGCACGCCGGCGCGGCATCGCGCGCTTCGCGCTTGCCCGGCTACCCGCCTGCTCGCCTACTCGCCGATCAGATGCAGCACGATGTCGCGCCGGTGCGCCGCGCGGCGATGCTCGAACACGTAAATCCCCTGCCACGTGCCGAGCACCATGCGCCCATGCTCGACCGGAATCGACAGCTGCACCTGCGTCAGCGCGGTGCGCAGATGCGCGGGCATGTCGTCGGCGCCTTCGGTATCGTGCTCGTAACGCGTGTCGTCCTCGGGCGCGAGCGTCGCGAAATAGCGTTCGATATCGCGCTGCACCGACGGATCCGCGTTCTCCTGGATCAGCAGCGACGCCGACGTATGGCGGCAGAACACGGTGAGCAGGCCCGTGCGGATCGCCTGCTGATCGACGAACGCGCGTACCTGCGGCGTGACTTCGACGAGGCCGCTGCCGCGCGTATCGACGCCGATGTGCGTGATGGCCTGTTGCATCGCCGTGACCTCAGGCCAGCGCGGCGAAGCCGTCGGCTTCGATCTGCTTCGCGTCGGTGGGGCGCACGACGCGCGCGACTTCGACCCCGTCGCGCAGGAATACCAGCGTCGGCCACAGCTTTACGCCGAACGAACGGCCGAGCGGACGGCCGGGGCCGTCCTCGATCTTCAGGTGCCGCACGGCAGGATGCGCGGCGAACGACGCCGTGATCGCGGGCTGCGCGCCTGCGCAGATCCCGCACCAGTTCGCGCCGAATTCGATGACGGTTGCGCCGCCCAGTGCGTCGACTTCCGCGCGGGTCGGCGCGTTGGCGGTGTAGCGTTGCTCGGTGTCCATCGGGCCCTCGTGTACGTTGGCGAAACGTGACCGCGCGCGCCGGCGTGAGGCAGGCGCGCGCGGCCTTCGATTTCCTACTGTAGCGGAAAAGCCCGGCCGCTGCCGGCTCGGCCCGGCGCGGTACCCGTGCCCCTTTGCGCGCCTTTCGGAATGACACGACAAGAATCGGAGCGCCGCGCCGCCGCGACAGGATCAGCATGCGGACTGACCCGTCACCGAAGGACTCGACCATGAACGCGCCGCATTGCGTCACCGAACCGAACATCCTCTACTTCGGCACGCCCGTCGTGCTGGTCAGCACGCTCAACGAAAACGGCACGGCCAATCTCGCGCCGATCTCGTCCGCGTTCTGGCTCGGCTGGCGCGGCGTGATCGGCATCGCCGCCAGTTCGCAGACCACGCGCAACCTGCTGCGCACCGGCGAATGCGTGCTGAACCTGCCGTCGTCGGCGCAGGCGGACGCCGTGGACCGGATCGCGCGCACGACGGGCACGTATCCGGTGCCCGACGGCAAGCGCGCGAAAGGCTACGTATTCGAACCCGACAAGTTCGGCACGGCCGGGCTCACCGAGGCCGCGTCGCAGACCGTCGCGCCGCCACGCGCGCTCGAATGCCCGGTGCATCTGGAAGCGGTCGTCGCGGCCACGCACGGGATCGGCGACGACATGCCCGACCTGCGCGGCCGCATTCGTCTGTTCGAGGTGCGCATCCAGCGTGTGCACGTGCATCCCGACCTGCTGATGGACGATCATCCGGACCGCATCGATCCGGACAAGTGGTCGCCGCTGATCATGAGCTTCCAGAAGTTCTACGGGCTGGCGCCCCAGCAGGTGCATGCGTCGCGGCTCGCCGAGATTCCCGAGCATGCGTATCGCAGCCCCGATATCGAGCGCTCGCGCGAGGCGGGCGTACTGACCGGTTCCGTGCGGTCATGACGCCGCACGCGCCGGCACGGCGGCATCGCTGATGAACGTGACGCGGATGACCGGCGCGGTATTCGGCGGGGGCGATGCCGGGCGCGCTGTACGACGCGTGCGGCGGTGGTGCGACCGGGCTGCGAGTCGCGATGCTGACGGGCGGCACGCTACAGCTCGCGGGCGCGGCGCTCGCGTGGCGCACGGCCGGCACCGGCGCGCGAGCCGGCGCGCCGGCGCCGATCGGATAAGATACGGCCGGCCACGCATCTGGGCCCATGACCGAACCGACGGAGTGTTTTCAGTGATTCAACCGACCGCAGTATTCAAGGACAACCTCGCGCAACTGCCGGCCATCGACGGCATCGCGCGCATCGATCTCGTCGGCGCGAACGGCGACGTGGTCGCGACCATCGAGAACCAGCCCGGCAAGCAGGGCTCGCTCGCGGTGTACCACTATCTGAAGCAGGCGTTCGGCACGCTCGACGCGAAAGCGGCCGAGCACGGCCTCGCGGTGTTCGCCGAGCATACGGCCGACGCGCGCAATCGTCCGGGCGCGCATCCGAACGTCGATCGCCTGCTGGCGATCGTCGCGGGCAGCGATGCGCTGCGCATCGACGTGGTCGCGAAGGGCTGAGTCGTTGGCGACACGCGCGTGCCGCCTGCCGGTGCGCGCAACCGTGATGGACGGGCGGAAAAACGCGATTGCCGCGCCCGTCACACTTTCCCCGGAGACAGCCCGCGTGTTCCTTTCCGTTGCCTCACCGCTCGCCCGCAATCTTGCTTCGATCGTTTCGATCGCGGTATTAGCCGGCGCCACGTTCGGCGGCACGGCATCGGCCGAGCCGCCGCGCACGGGCTCCGATATCGCCGGCGCGTCGCTCGTGCCGCTCGGCACGCTGCCGCACTCGCCTGAAAGCGGTGCGCTCGATCCGTTCTGCACGCAATATCGCGCGAAAACGACCACGGCCGCCGGCCGCGAAGTCGCGCAGCGCGACTGGATCGTGACGTCCGAGGCACCGCTCGGGCGCTATACGGTCGTGACCTTCGCAAGCGGATTCAACGCCGGCACGAGCGCGATCTGCTTCGCACGCAACGGCAATATCGGCGTCTTCGACGGCACGACGCTCGTCGCGCTCGGCTATACCGCGCGCAAGGCCGGCTGGCAGCTCGGCTCGGTCGATCGTCTGGAAAACGGCGCGCTGCTCGTCTGGGGCGGCGACGGCCCCGGCGTGCCCGTCGGCGAGTTGCACGCGGAAAGCGGCGGCCTGCGGCTGACCCGCGTCGCCGCCGAAAGTACGCACTGCAACGGCCGCGCGGTCGTGCCGAACGTGTATGGCAAGCCGCTCGACGCGGCACGCAAGATGCTGATCGCGCATGGCTGGCAGCCGCTGCGTCCGCGCGAAAAGCCGGAGGCGGCGGATGGCGCGGCAACGCTCGCGAAGCACGGCATCGTCGAAGCCGAAGCGTGCTCGGGCACCGGCGTCGGGTATTGCGCGCTGCGCTACCGGAACGCGGCCGGCGTGCTCGGCGTGACCACGGTGGGTGGCGCGCCGGACAAGCCTTCCGAGAACACCGTGATCGACTATCAGGTTGCTTGCCGCAAACAGTGAGTGGCGTGCAGGCGGCACACGCGCGATGCGTGCCGTCTGGCCATCGGGCCATCGTCCGTTCGCTCGATTGACCGGCCTCGGGCGCCCTCCTAAACTGACCTCCCTTTAACGCCGCACCGGCAAAAGGGGCCGCCATGATCGATCTCTCCACGCTCGCGCTGTTCTCCGGCGCGTGTCTCGCGCTCACCGCCACGCCCGGCCCGGACATGTTGCTGATCGCGTCCCGCAGCGTGAGCCAGGGCCGGCGCGCAGGATTCGCGACGCTCGCGGGCATTCAGGCCGGCACCTACTGCCATGCGGTCGCTGCGGCGCTCGGGTTGTCGCAGCTCTTCGTCGCGGTGCCGCTCGCGTACGACGTCGTGCGCTTCGCTGGCGCCGCGTATCTGCTGTATCTCGCGTGGAAAACCTTCCGTTCGGATGCGACCGCGCTGTCGCCCGTCGCGTCGCAACGTCGCCACTCGACCGCGACGATCTTCCGCCAAGGGCTGACGACGAACCTGCTGAACCCGAAGATGGCGCTGTTCGTGCTCGCGCTGTTCCCGCAGTTCGTGCGGCCCGAACATGGCTCGATCGCCGTGCAGATTCTCGTGCTCGCGACGGTGCTCAACCTGATCGGGATCGTCGTGAACGGCGCGGTGATTCTCTCCGCGAGCCGGCTGAGCCAGCGGATCGGCGCACGCCGCGGGCCGTCGAAGGTGCCGCAGTATCTGCTCGGGTCCGTGTTCGTGGGGCTGGCGGCGCGGCTCGCGGTGGCGGGGCGGAACTAACCCCGTCGCGAATCCGTAGTACCCACTCCACGCTGACACCGAGTCGCGCTGCTTGCCGGGCCCGAATTCCCGAGCGCGCTCGGTTCCGTGCATCGTCATCGATATCTCCGACCCAAGAAATACGGTCGCGAGCTCCCTCACGTGTGACCAACCGCCTGTGCCCGCCTCTGCGGCCCGTCGTCGTTCTTGCCGCAACATAACATATTTGTTACTTTATCGACTCATGGTTACGAGATCCAGTTCTTCAACGACCGTGTAGCGGCGGGAGTCGCGTCGTTGCCGACAACGCTGCTTGCTCGGTACTTTGCACTCGCTGACCGGATGGAACGGTACGGCCCGAATCTCGGGGAGCCTCACTCCCGAGCGATGGAAAACGGCCTGTACGAAATGCGATTGAAGGGCGCGGAAGGTGTTGCCCGAGTGTTTTACTGCGCGATCGTCGAGCGGCGTATCGTCATGCTGCACTGTTTCGTGAAGAAGACGCCAAGGGCACCTCTGAAGGAACTGGAAATCGCACGTCGTCGATTGAAGGAGGTTCGAGATGGCAACGTATAGGGAACTACGTGAGCGGGCATTGGCCGACCCCGCGGTGCGCACGGAATACGAACGATTGAATCGCGAGGAATTCGCGCTGCTCGACGCGATGCTGGCTGCGCGGCGAGAGGCTGGCTTGTCGCAAGCCGATGTGGCGGAACGGATGGGCACGAAAGCGCCCGCCATTACGCGACTCGAGCGTGCGCTCGCAACGGGGCAGCATTCCCCGTCCGTCGATACGCTGCGCAAGTATGCGGCGGCTTGCGGCAAGAGGCTCGTGATCTCGTTCGCCTGAATCACGCACGCTCGAAACGGCCGGCTTACATGACGGATTTCAATACCGGCATGGCGCGCGAGCGCCGAAGCCGTCAGCGCGTCGCGCCCAGCGCCACGCGCAGCCGCTCCATCAACTGCGTGTAATGCTTCAGCACGTCGTCCTTCGGCACGACGTTCGCGGTCGCGAAACGCTCCGACCACGCCGGCTTCCATTCATACGAACCGTGCACGCTGCGGTCGCCGTCGGGCGCCTGGATCAGCGAGCGGATTCGCGCGTCGCGGCCTGGCCCCGTATGCATCTCGAACAGCGCGTGGATGAACGTGTGATATGCGTCGTACACGTCGTCGTCGAACAGGTAGCGGTAGATGTGGAACGTGCGGTCGAGGTCGCGCTTCGCGCGGATCACGTCGTCCGGCGAGATGTCCTTCCAGTAGCCGATCCACGTGTAGAAGCACAGCAGCGCATTGAGCTGCGGCGCGACCGTGTCGTACAGCGCCAGCCGCTTCTCGATCAGCCGCTGGTTGGTCCACTGCACGAGTTCGAGCCGCTTCAGCCGGCGCGCGACGAGCCAGCCGAGGCACGCGACCGACAACGGCGTCAGCACGCCGAGCACGAGCTTGACGATTTCCAGTGAATTCCACGGCGTATTGAATGGCTGCATGCAGGACTCGACAGGAAAAAAACGCATTCGCGCCGACGCACGACCCGGCGCGCCACGCAGCGCCGTTCGGCCGATCGCGTCGGCATTGACGGTTAGTTGCTTGCACATCGAATACCGCATGACTGCGCAGGCAATGCATGCGATGCGACGCACTCCATCAGTTTATCGGGCGATTGTCACCGCGCAATGACCGCTCGTCGACGCATCGCCGCACGCCCGGCGCTGCGTCAGGTCGGTAGCGCCGACGTGAGCTTGACCTTCTGCATCGGAATGTCGGTCTTCACGCTCAGCACGCCGGGAATGCGCGTCAGGTATTCCATCTGGAAGCGCCGGTAATCGTCGATGTCGGCCGCGACGACGCGCAGCAGGAAATCGCAGTCGCCGGCCATCAGGTGGCATTCGACGACTTCCGGCATCTGCTGGACGGCCTCGGCGAAACGGTTTACCGATTCCGCGTCCTGCCCCTTCAGCCATACGCGCGTGAAGATCGTCAGCCCCTTGCCAACCTTCGCGGGATTCAGCACGGCCACGTATTTCTCGATCACGCCGGCTTCCTCGAGGAGGCGCACGCGCCGCAGGCACGGCGACGGCGACAGCCCGACCTCGTGCGCGAGCTCCACGTTCTGCATGCGGCCGTCGCGCTGCAGCGCGCTCAGGATCCGGCGGTCGATAGCGTCAAGCTTCATTTGGCATCCAATTCCAAAAGATTCGCGTATTACGCGTTCAATGCCAAATTCTGAGAAAAATCTGGCGACAACGCAACCCGATTCGAGTCAAAAAAGCAGACAATTCCTCCCCCGAAGGAGGAGTAATGAGCAGTAGCGTTTCAACGTCGTCCGGGCTTCGCGACAGGCCCGCCCATGTCGCCGAGATGGGTCGCGGTTTGCGCGCGGCGCTGCCCGTCATGCTGGGTTTCGTGCCGTTCGCGCTGGTGCTGGGCGCGCAGGCCGCGCAGAAAGGGCTGAGCCTGTTCGAGGTGCCGATGATGACGGGCCTGAACTTCGGCGGCGGCTCCGAATTCGCGGCGATCCACCTGTGGACATCGCCGCCGCACATCGCGCTGATCGTCGCGATGTCGTTCCTCGTGAACTCGCGCCACATCCTGATGGGCGCCGCGTTCGAGCCTTATATCCGGCGCCTGCCGCGCCGCCGCGCGTTCGTCGCGCTGTTCTTCATGTGCGACGAGAGCTGGGCGATGTCGCTCGCCGACGCGCGCGAGCGCTCGGCCACGCACATCAGCGTGCCCTATTACGCGGGCATCTGCGTGGGGCTCTACCTGACGTGGATCTCGATGACGACGCTCGGCGCGGCGGTCGGCCCGACGATCGGCAACGTCGAACAGTACGGCTTCGACATGGCATTCACGGCCGTGTTTCTGGTGCTGCTGCGCGGGATGTGGAAAGGGGTGCGCGCGAGCCGCCCGTGGTTCGTCAGCCTCGTCGTCGCGGCCGCCACCCATCTGGCGATGCCCGGCGCATGGTATGTCGCGGCCGGCGCCTGCGCGGGGCTGGTCGCCGCGCTGCTGTGGGAGCCGCGCGATGCCTGAGCTTCCGGATGTCAGCACGGTCGCGACAATCGTGCTGATGGCGTCGACCACCTACCTGTCGCGCATTCTCGGCTACGTGCTGCTGCGCAACCGCACGCTGAGCCCGCGGATGGCATCGGTGATGGAGAACGTGCCGGGCTGCGTGCTGATCTCGGTGATCGCGCCGGCCTTCGTGTCGACGCGCCCGGCCGACTTGCTCGCGCTGGCTATCACACTGCTCGCGGCGACGCGCCTGTCGATCCTGCCGACCGTCATCGTTGGCGTCGTGTCGGCCGGCCTGCTGCGCTACCTGCTCGGCTGAGCGGTGCCGGCCGGCCACACCGGCAACCCATTTCACGACACGACGAACGGGCGCACGATGCGCCCGTTTTCATGTCCGCGCCGACCGCCGCGAAACCGCCTTGCAGCGAGTGCCATTCGATCGTCAACGTGACGATATCGCCATTCGCCGACGCTGCGTCGATTGCCGCGATCGTCACGCTGCAGCGTTCCGTGAACTTGATTGCATGGTTGACGAGGTTCGACACGCGTCGCCGTAGGTGGGCCGGGTCGCCGATATAGCCATCGGCCAACTCTGCCGACACGGCGCACTCGAGCGCCAGTCCCTTTGCATCGGCGCGCGGACGGAAAACCGCCGCGTTGTCCGGTCGTGTGATGCAAGCAATGCGCGTCGCAAGCAGCACCTTCCGACTGGGTCGGTTCAGCAGATGGAGGAAGCCGCGGCATCATCCGGGGCCGTTGAAACGCGAAGAGCCGGGGGGAAGCTCAGTTCGAGGAGGTTGACGGAAGGCTTGGCGGCAGTCCGTCGACACGGGACGGTTTCGCGCCCGGCAGGACGGAATCGCCGCGACACGCCGGATACCCCGGAATCTCGACGACGCGCCCTTGCAGCGATCGCGGCACACCCGGGTAGACATTGAAGCGGGGCACCGCCTGCCCGTCGACCGTCGCATCCTTCACCGCATAGCGTATGTTTCCGGTCGCCGTCAGAAGCGCGCCGTGCGCATCGCACGCGACGGACAATGCCTCGCGCGTGCTTCCGGGCAACTGACGAACGAGTGCGCTGAATGCGAAGTTGACGACGATATTGCCGGTCGCGGTCTGCTGCTCCTGGCTCAACACCTTGATTTCGGGCTTCACGTCCAGCCGATACACCGTTTCGTTCTCGACCGGCTGTATCGCCTTCAATACGATGTTCTTCGATTGCCCGGGCGCAAGGCTCAGCTTGAACGGAAACGCATACAGCGCCGGCTTGTCCGCGGTTCCGACGGGTTCGAGCTTCTCTTCGGCCAGCGGCACACCCGGATTGAGCAGGCGAGACAGCGAAATGGTCACGTACTCGGGCCGGTCGCCCTTGTTGGCGATCTCCACATGCGTCGTATTCGAGTCAACCGTGATTTCCTTCGGAAGCACGTCGATCACGGCAAACGCCGGGCTCGAGATGAACCCGGCGATCATCGCCGCAATCGAAAAAGAGAATGTGTGCAGTTTCATGTTCGAGTTTCGGTGAATCCTCATCGTGTTGAAACATGCCGGAGCGGCCGTCTTGTACCGGCTGCCGCTCGCGCGGGCGTCATGCCTGAACACGGGAAGTCTACGACGATCGGGAAAAATGCACCGCGCGCGTCGTGGCGGGCCGCCATGAACCGGATCGGCTCCGGCACGCGCGAGCCGCTATTTCTGTTTCGCCACGAGCGGCTCGAAGACCAGCGACAGCGAACCCGTATAGGTTCCGGTCGTGCTCTTGAAATCGCCTGCCGGCGGAAACGCGGAAACGTCAAGCGTGTAGTAGCCCACCGAATCGATTTCCTTCGACGGCGGCGCCGGATTCACGAATTCGATCGCCTGCCCGACGGTGAACTGCTTCAGCGCGGCGTTTTCGGCGCCCATGCTGACGACCGGCTTCCGGAACACGAGCGTCGGATTCGCCTGGTTCCGGATGTCCAGCGGCTGGTCCATGCGGACCTGAAACACGCCCGTCGTCGATATGACCCGCAACCGCGCCTTCACCTCGAAAGCGGTATCCCACGCGCCCAACTGCTGCATCGCCAGGCCCTGCCCGAACCAGCCGCCCTGGTCATCGGTGATGATCAGATTGTTCGGGCGAATCACCTTGGCCGTGACCCTGCTTTGGGTCTTGCCGGTGAGCGAAACTTGCGCCGACGCAAACATTGGCAGCAAAGCCAGAACCGCCAATGATCCGCTGACGATGATTTTCTTCATTTCCTGCTCCTATGATTTCGTCACGATCGTGAACGACAGCACGTCGCTATAATCGCCAATTTCCGTGGAGTTGCTCACCGATGTCTTGAATGTCGGCACGAAACACGTGCGATTGGCATTGACCAACCAGATCGAACTGGCGCCGATATTCGGTAACGGGAAAGTCGCGTTGCCGCTGTCCAGCGTCAAGCTGTACGGAATGGTCTGCGACGGCTTGCTGGCGTTTCTGAGCAGATAGCGGTTGCCGGACATTCCGTTCGCATTCGTCGCGTTGACGACGAAATTGCGGTAACTCTCCGATCCCGAGTACGTAAAGCAAAGTAGCTGCGCCGCACCGGCCAGGGTTTTCTCGCTGTCACCCCGCGGCAGTTCCCCGAGATCCCAATCCGGCGCGGCGGTGTCGATCACGATCGAGGGCCGCGGGGGAGGCGGTTTTGTCGGGTCCCCCACCAAGCATGTAGTACCGTTGTCTCCCCTGGCGAGAAAGGCTGCACCAGTGATCTCACCGTAATCGTCTCCCATACCTTGCATCGGGTTGCCCGTGACGTTGGCGGCACGAATCGAAACTCTACTACCCGCTTTCCGGTTCTCGACCACTGCCTCGACGTAGCTGGTGAACGCAAAACCATTAGTCCAGAGAAAAGTGTTGGGGGAGAAATACAGCACATAACGATTGTCCATGACGGTCAAGACAGACGAGTTTTTCACCCCATCCAGATATACATCGCTGGCGACCTGAGTACTAGGCTTCAAATTTCCACTAGCATCGTAGGTATATATCAATATCCCCCTGCTGTGGAATCCATAAAACCCTTGATTTACGACCTCTCGCCATCTTATTTTGAGGCTCAGCGTACTGGTTCCATCACCATTGTCTTGCCATTTACATCCCTCATAACCATCGACGACATTGTCGGGAATAAGGCGCCGAGCGGATACATCAAAAGAAAGTAAAGCAAAACACACGACCAATATGCTGCTTCGCCATCTTTTCATTACTCTCTCTCCCCTGTGATTTTGCTACGATTATCGCCCGAGCCCGCGGACATGCCCACCGACATCTTGAATGTCGGCACGAAACATGTGCGACTGCCCTCGTTCAGCCTGATCGCACTGCCGCCGATATTCGGTAATGGAAAAGTCCCGGCGCCACTGCTCGGCGCCACGCTGTATGGAACGGTCTGCTCCGGCTTACCGGTGTTCCTGAGCAGATAGCGGTTGCCGTACATTCCGTTCGCATTCGTCGAGTTGACGACGAAATTGCGGTAACTCTCGAATCCCGAGTACGTAAAGCAGCGTTGCTGCGCCGCACCGGCTAGCATTTTCTCGCTGTCGCCCCGCGCCAGTTCCCCGAGATCCCAATCCGACGCGACCATGTCGATCACGATCGAGGGCACCGGGGGAGGCGGTTTTGTGGGGTCCAGCACCGTGCATGAACTCCGGTGCGCCAGGGTGAGATAGGCTGCACCCGTGATCTCGCCAAAATCGTCACCGGACGTATAGATGCCGGTACGAATGGCAATTCCGGGCCAGTCCTTTATCTGGATAGCCAATGCATAACGCCGCCATTGCTTGATAATTTCGATTCTACTCATCGACTTAATCGCTTCACTTAAGATTTAATTCATTTCACTATTCCCCGATAGCGCATTCATCCGTCTCGGCGAGTTCGGCAATATGACCGCCCCGTTGGTCGGCCCGACGCCCGATGCACGATTGTTTACACTCTTGAGCGGCGCCGAAAACGCAAGCCCGTGCCGCCCTGGCGCACGCGATTCAATGCTGCAACGCCGCGCGCTGGTAGATCACCACGCCATACCCGACATTGACGAACAACGGAGCCGGCGTGCCGTCGCTCGACGACGCATCGACAACGATCCGCTCTTTCGGCCGGAACGTAACCCGCCACACGTGTGTTTGAGACGGCACGGCCAGCACCTTCAACCCGATGCGATATTTCTGCGCCGGCGCCAGCGTCAATCGGCCCGGCGATACCAGCAGGGTGGGCTTCTCCACTTCCGCGACCGGCACCAGATGCTCCGGCGTATCGCCCGGATTGGTCAGCAGGTGCTGTTCGATATCCAGATAGAGCGGCGTATCGCCGGTGTTTTCGACGTAAAGCGCGCCTGCCGGCTGGTCCGGCTCCAGGGTCAGCTCCATACGCGACAGCTGCAGCACGCCGGCGGCCATGCTGCAGGTACATGTCAACGCCGCCAGCATCCCCAGTGCGATGCGGGACACGCGGTTCATTACGAGCACTCCAGCGTCTGCGGCTTGTCGTCGACGCTCAGCGACATCCGCTTCGTCGCGAAGTGCTGCGGCGTGCCCGGAAAGACGGCAATGGTTTGAGCGGAATGCGCCCCGTCGTACTTCACGTCCGTGAAGACCACCCGCACGTTGCCCGTGTTTTCGAGCGTCAGGCCGCCGCTTTCGCAGCGGTGCGTCCAACTGCTGCGTTGCATGCGGGGCGGCGGCATATGCCGGACCAGCACGCCATAGCCGACGGCGACCGACATCGGCGCGGTAATCTTGTCTTGCGGCGCATCGTCGACCTTCAGCGATCTGACCGGCAAGATGTAGAGCCGATACAGTTCCTCGCTGGTCGGCTCCACGAGCGACTTAAGCGCGATCGTGCGCGTCTGGTTCGGCCCGAGCGTCAGTTTGTCGGGGCTCGCGAGCATGCCGGGATGCTGCAGGTTGCCGATATCCTCTTTCTCTTCGGGCGTCTTGCCCGGGTTCAGCACCTTCTGCGTCGAAATCGCCAGGTAGAGCGGCGCATCGCCCAGGTTCTTCACGGTGACGTGCTGGTCGTGAGCGCTGAAGACCTTGGTCGTGGCCGGCATCACCATCAGCTCGCCTTCGGCCCTGGCCGGTTGGGACGCCGCAATCAGCAGGCCGCATAGAATCGGAAGCGTGGTTCGCAAGTTGTGGATCATGTCGTCAATTCCTGGAAATGGTTGAATGCATCGTCATTGGCAACGGAAGTCATTTCCCTTGGCGTCTTTCAGGCTGCATGTGTAGTGGTGTCCGTTCTGGTCGAGCGTGATTTGCGAAAGCATCTGTTTGCTGACGATCGAGAACAGGCCGTTGGGGTGCACCTTGTCACCGGTTTCAAGCACCTTCCCACTCAGCGGGTTGCCGTTCGCATCCTTCAGGAAACCGCTGTACACCATGTTGATGTCGACCTTCGCCGTCGCCGCATAAACCTGGCCCGGGTGAGCCCGGACGATGTTTGCCGGCACTTCGACGTTCATGTCGATCTTTTCGCTGTTGCTCAGCACGCGCGCGAACGGCACATCGGCATATGCGTTGAGCGGCACCGCATACGTGCCGTTGCCGGCAACCGGGCTGCCCTCGACGTTGAAGCCGTACTTCATGCCCGGGATGTTCGGCGTCTTCAACAACATCGCGCTGCCGCTCGAGCTGTAGCGCCCGAATGCCATGCCATGCTTGCTGGCCGCGACCATGCCGCGATAGTTGAAGTCCACGTTGCTGCCCCCGCTGCCTTGACCGAGGTTCAGCGACGCGTCGCCGCGCGTGCCGGAGCGCGTGCCGTAAACGTTCACGCCGTAGTCGTTGCCGATCCGGTTCGCCGACAGACCGACGGACGTCGTGCCGAAACTGTCCTGGAAATCCTTGCGAACGTCGCCGCTGAGCTGAGTCTGCCCGCGTGCATGCGCGGCGCTGAAGCTGCCCTGCACCTTGTCCAGTGTCATGGTCATGTTGAAATACACCCCATAGCCGCCGCTGCCCTGGTAACCGCCCTTCTGGACACCTAGCGCGAACGTGCCCCACAGACCGTTCGGCCGGTAGTTCCAGCGCGCCTCGGCCTGATGCGACTCGCTGAACGTCGAGCGCTGATAGTTGTAGCCGAACGTCACGCCGCGGAAGAGGCGGCTGTAGGACACGCCCGTGCTCGGCTGACCGGAGTAGAAGCGCGACACGTCAGTGTTCTGATAGCGGCTGACCATCAGGCTGCCGAGCGCGTCGCTCGCCACCGACAGGTTGACGTAGCCGCCCGCGCTGCGTTCGCCGCTCAACAGGCCCAGCGTGGGCGTGATGTCGACCCCGCCAAGTTGCGTCGGCCGCGTGACGTTGACTTCGGCCGCCCATTTGCCGCCCTGGCCGACCAGGATCGACCCGTTGAGGTAGAACTGCTTGAAGTTCCGGCTCATCGCGGCTTCGAGCAGATAGTCGCCGGTGCCCATCTCCTTGCCGGCCGTCGCGTGCCATGCGTTGCCGCTGCTCGCGCCGAAATTGAGGTTGTTGACCTCGCGGGTTTCCCGGTTGACCACGTTACCGTTGCGGTCAACGAGCCGGACCTCGACCGAGTAGTAGCCGCCCGGCAAATCGGCAAAGCTGATTTCGTTGCGGCCGAGCACGGCCGGCCGCTTCAGGATCAGCCGGCCATTCCGGTAAAACTCGTAGTTGCCTTCGGCCGCCGAATAGAGGATCAGCGAGCCGGTGTTGTTGTCGACCCGCAGATGGGTCTGACTGCCGACGGTCACGAACTGGTCGAAGCTCGGCGTCAGCAGCGTGCTGACCGTTCCGGCCGCGTAGTCGATATTGTTCTGCTTACCTGCCCGAACGTACGTTTGGGAAAAGTTCTTCTGCAGGTAGTACGACGAAAGCCCTTGCTGGCTGCCGCTGAAATTTCGTGTTTCGGTACGGTTCGCGTACCAGCTCATGTAGCCGAAGCTCTGCGACGGAAGCCCGACGAACGTGTTGCCGCTCACGTTGACGGCGCGGTAACCGTCGGATGCGGCCCGCAAGTCGATCGCCTGGTTATTGATCAGCCCGAACCCCGTTTCCGGCGCGATATAGTCCTCGCGCGAATCACGGATCGAGATCGATCGCTTCAGCTTGTCGACCGTGACGTAGTACCCGTCGATCTCAACGTCGCACCCCTTGCTGCAGCGCTTGTAGTCGAGCTTCGAGACGACGTTTCGGATGGTGTCGACGTCGTCGGGCGAAATGCCGTTTGCCGCATACTTGGCCGCATCGAACTGCAGCGATGTGTCGGTTTTCGAATAACTGATGAACCCCGGCAGCGTGCGCCCGTTGAAGGTAGCAACATAGTTCGCGCTATCGTCCATTTCGACCGCGCTGAACCCCTCAGGCACTCCATACGTGACCTTTAGTTCTGCGAATGAGTGCGACGAAACAAAAAGAAACGCACCCAGCCACAGCTGGTTGAATCGAAAAGGAGCTTGATAGGCGATCACGCTGATTTCTTCTATGGAGGATTGGGATGAACGGCCATGGGAACTCGGCGGGGAGAGAGCCCCGATCGCATCGGGGCTCTAGGTGGAGCGATTACGGAGCCGCTGCTGCGACCGGCTCGAACACCATCACGAGATCGCCGCTGTAGCTGCCGTTGGTGCTGTTCGTACCGATCATGTCCGGCGCGTCGACGTTGATCGTCAGGTTGTGGATTTCGTCGAAGCCGCCGTTGCCCGCCACCACTTGCGTGACCTTCTGGACCGAGCCGAACTGGACTGCAGCGTCGCCGCCGTTGCTCGAGAACGTCACTTGCGGGTTCTTCATCTCGTACTTGCCGCTCGACATCTTCAGCGGTTGCGCAAGCGACACGTTGAAGTCGGGGTTCTTCGACCAGACGCGGACCGGCAGCGTCTTCGTGAACGCCTTCTGCGTGTAGTCCGTGGCATTCAGTTCTTCCGTGCCGTACCAGGTCGAGCCGTCCGGCTTCGACACGAAGATGGCGTCGTTGATCTGCGCCGTTAGCGTGATCTTCTTCGAAACGGGCTCAGCCTGTGCCGTTTGCGCCATTCCGAACAGTGCGGCGCTCATACCCAGTGCCAGAACGATTTTGTTGAGTTTCATCGAATGATCTCTATTTAAAAAATTAATTTCGGAAATCGAATTGCGACTGATTATTCAATCTCAATTCGAAGCGTGGAATAATTAATTCCACTGGTGCCATTCTAGAAACATCGTCATTGGATATAAATAGGACGACTTCTAAGCTGTCCGGCACACCTCCTAGTACGAGTACTAAAAATAGAAATCCATCGCTTTAGATCGATGATTGTTAAGCCGATTTAACATTACCCCCAAACACGGTAATAAAGACTCGTGTCACGCATCAATCGCACGCGCGTGATTGCCACGCTCGGCGTCGAGCGGCAAGAAGCTGGCCGCGGCAGGGGATGGAGAGCTTGCAGCGAAACGGCTCGTCGTACCGGAAGTGGGGTAACCGAGAGACAAGCTGCGACGCGCCGGGGCAAGCGCGTCCGCGCGAATTCACGAATGCGCCGCGTACGGCGTGAGGCGTCTGGATGCCATGCGGGAGAGCTGCATGGAGCATGCAGCGCGTCGTCGCATCGACGGGTGAAGAAACGCCCGACTACGCGGACCCTGCCGTCGGGCGGGCGAACGCCCCGAAGCGATTTACCCGCTGCACGCGGCAGCGCCGCATTCACCGGATGCGATCCCGGCAGCGCGCCGGCCGGCGGGATCGGGCCGTCGCAACAGGTTGGCGCGCGACAACCGGCCGTACGCCGCCATCGGTCAGTTCGACGCGCGCGGCGCTCGCGTTTCTGCGCCGGACAACCGCTCCAGCGCGGCCGCGATCGTCGCGCGACAGGCCGGCCATGCCGGCGCGAGCCCTTCCACGCCTTCATCCATCGCGATACGCTCCGCGCGGGCGCATGCGTCCCGTGTCCGCGTGTCGCCGGCCAGCGCGAAACCGCCTCGCAGCGAGTGCAATTCGGTCTTCAGCGTGCCGATATCGCCGCTCGCCAGCGCCGCGTCGATTGCCGCGAGCGAGCGCAGTGTCGCCTCGCACAGTTTCAGCCGGATCTCGTCGGTCATCGCCGGCTGCTTGCCGCGATCCGCATGCGCCTCGGCGCGCGAGCCAGAAGCCGCATGGCGCCTCAGCGCGGCGTCGAGCGCCGACATCGACAGCGGCTTGAGTACGACTTCCGCGGCACCCACCCGTGCGCAGCGTCGGTAGTCTTCCTCCGTCGCATGCGCGGTCATCGCGATCACGGGCACTCGTGCACCCTGTTCTCGCAGGAAATTCGTCAGCGCGTAGCCGTCGAGCTCCGGCATGCCCAGATCGGTCAACACGACATCGAACGGATGCTCGAAGAACGCCCGCATCGCCTCCACGCCGTTGCTGACGATCGTCGCGTCGTACCCCAGCGCATCGAGCTGGTCGCGCAGCAACGCGCGGCTCGCGGAATGGTCCTCGGCAACGAGCACCCGCAACGGCGCGTGGCCTTGGCCATCCGGTTCCGGCTTGGCGTCGGCCGCCACGTCCTGCTCGAGCGTATCCGCACGCCATCCGGCCGGCGCGGCCGGCAGCGGCAGTGTCGCAGTGAACGTCGTGCCTTCGTCGACGCGGCTGTCGACGGCCAGTTCGCCGTGCATCAGCGTAGCGATATGGCGGCATAACGGCAGCCCCAGGCCGGTGCCACCAAAGCGGCGATAGGTCGATGCATCGGCCTGGATGTAGACGTCGAACAAAGCCGGCATGCGGTCGGCCGGTATGCCGATGCCGGTGTCCGCGACGCGTATTTCGAGGCCGTGCCTGTCGGCGCCGATGTGCGCCGGCCCTGCCGAGAGCGTCACACTGCCGCGTTCGGTGAACTTGATCGCGTTGCTGACGAGGTTCGACACGAGTTGCCGCAGGCGCGTCGGGTCGCCGATATAGCCATCGGCCAACTCCGCCGACACGGCGCACTCGAGCGCCAGTCCCTTTGCATCGGCGAGCGGACGGAAAAACGCCGCGATGTCGAGCAGCAGACGGCGGGTGTCGAACGGCATGACTTCCAGCGTCATCTGGTTCGATTCCGCCTTCGACAGGTCGAGCACGTCGTTGATCACGCGCAGCAGCGCATCCGACGACGACACGATCGTACCGACCCGGCGCCGCAGCGGCGGCGCCATCTGCGCGTGCCCCATCAACTCCAGGTTGCCGATGATCGCGTTGAGCGGCGTGCGGATCTCGTGGCTCATCGTCGCAAGGAACGTCGACTTCGCCTTGTTCGCGAGTTCGGCGGCTTCGCGCGCCTCGCGCAGCTTCTCCTCCGCCTGCTTGCGCACCGTGATGTCGAGCAGCGTGCACAGCAGCACGTCGATGCCGCGGTACTTGGTGCGCGCGATGTGCGCGTCGAAATAGACGATGCCGGCCCCCGCGCGCTCGACGGCCAGCTCCCGCGTCACATGCTTGCGCGCGTTGCCGGCCGGGGCGCCGTCCCGGTACGCGCGCCACAACAGTTTGCCGAGCGGCTCGCCCGCCACTTCCCGCTCGTACGCGATCATCGCTTCGTTGCGCATGATCGCTTCGCCATCGGCAAACGACAACAGCACGAGCCCGGCCGGCGCGGTCCGGATCAGCGTACGGTTGAGCGCCTCGCTTTCGATCAGGCGAATTGCACGGCGATTCGCCGGACGCAGCGCGCGCCGGTCGAAAGACACGATGGCGCCCCACAGCAGCCCGATGGCGAACACGGCGGCCCCGAGCGTCACGCCGAGGGCGGCGGCAATGTCGTACAGAATGCTGCGCCACGAGAGCGTCGCCATCAGCACCGCATCCGATTCCCGTATCTGGCTGCCGATGACGAAGTGCGTGCCGACACGACGAACGACCGTTTGCGTGCGGCGCGCGTCGGCGAGCGCCCGGGCGGCCGCTACATCATGGGGTTGACGGCCGACCAGCAGATTTCCGCCGACGTCGACGAGCGCGTAGTCCGCGCCGATGCTCGACGGACGCACGATCTCGTCCATCTGCGGCCGGCTGTTGGTGATGAACCAGGCGACCGGCTGGCCGTTCGCGCCGCGCACCGGTTGCACCAGCCGCAACACGGCGCGCCCGAGCACCGGATCGAATCGCCGGTCCAGCGCAATCGTGTTCACGGCGGAAGCCGCCAGGGCGGGCGCGCCGTCGTTCAGCGGCCGCAGTTGCCGAATGAGTGCCCGCACGTCGAAACCGGCTGGCCACGAGAGCGCTCGCTTGACCACCGGATACCCCATCGCGACGAGAAAATCGCCGTTAGAATCGATCAGATAGGACGCGAATACCGAAACGACCGGTTGCGGCGGCAGCACGCCAGTCGGCTCCACCTGTCCGAGAAAGCTTTCGAGATAGGGCAGGCGCGTATTCGCCGGATCGGCTGACGGGACATCGACGAAGGCCGCGACCGCCACCGGCCCGATCCGGCCGACCAGGGTTTGTTTACCGCGCTTGCCGTCGAACAGCCCGGGCGAGCCCGGCGGAATGACGGGGCCGTGCGCCCAACGCTGCTCCATGTTGTCGACATAGCGATTCTGCAGCGCCTTCATCACCTCCAGCTCGGCAAAGAACTCCGCCTTGCGCTCGGTGAAGTCAACGCGGGCGCGCTCGAGGGATTCCTTCACGTCGAGCAGCACGACGAGTGCCGCACACACCAGAATGAACACCGAGATCGCGGCGCCGCTTGCATACAGCAGGAACTGCTGCTGTCGCCTCACGCGAGCCGGTTCGAATGACTTGCGACCCGTCGGCGTGGCGGACGAAAGAAGTCTTTTCAGTTTTGCAGGCATGTCCTGTCGATCTCGTCACACGCGGCCGAGGATGCCGCATCGTTCACCGACTTCCACGCATCGGCGCCCTGGAATCAGGGTTGTCGCGTGGCGTGAACCACCCACACGCACATACATCATTTCAGCGGCGCTGGCCCGCGGCGGATTCGGCGCACAGCCGGCCCGCGGGCACGTCACGTCCGCGACGCCTCGTCGTCGGGCCCGCCCTCGATATTTTGCTCGCCGTTGTAGCGGATCAGATCCGCGTCGCGCACGATACCGAGTTTCTTCATCGCGCTCGACTTTTGGGAACTGACGGTCTGCTTGCTCCGATGAAGCTGCGTGGCGATCTCGCCCACCGTGTAGCCCGCACCGAACAATCGCACCACCTCGATTTCGCGCGTGGTCAATGTGCGCGCGGTGGGCTCGGGTTTGGCGTCTTGCAGGAGTTGCTTGATGTATGGCGACGTGTAGCTCGCACCGACGTACGCAGCATGCACGGCGCCAATCAGGTGCGAGATCGCATCGGACTTGCTGAGAATGCAGCTCACGCCCCGCTTGTGGATCGCGCGCAGCACGCTCGGATTGTCGATCATCGTGATCGTCACGATGCGCAGCGCCGGATAGCGCCGCTGCAGGAACGACAGCAGCACGAGCCCGTCGCCGTACTTGCCGCCCGGCATCACATAGTCGAGCACGAGCACGTCGCTCTGCTGCGCATCGAGCGCTGCAACCAGGTCCGTCGAATTCGAAACGGTGCCCACGAGCCCGATCGTGCTGTTGCCTTGCAGCGCCTGCGACATGCCGAGTGCGGACGCGGGATGATCGTCGGCTACCATCACGCGCACAAAAAATTCATCCATGTTCCTGTTTCCGCCGAGGCTTTCGGTGATGCGCCGCTTCCCCGCCGCGATGGGAAGCATGCTCCCACCATCGTGTTGCAGGCCGTACTCGGCATACCGGGCAATAGCGGCTCAATTTTAGAATAATTTCAGGTTCGTCCGGAAATCGGCGTGCGGCCGAGCAGCGGACGGTAGGCGCACTGCGCCGGCAGTGCACAGGATATGGCCGCACGTCCCCGTCGTGCGGATTTTTCGAAGTTATCGACGACTGGCCGTTTTTACACGATACCGGAGCCGGCCACGCGCCCGCGAGGCATGGTCGCCACGCTACGTGGCCCGCTTTGGACAGCTCGGCTCGCCGGGCAGTTGCGAATTGCCAGGATGTCGGTGAGGCACCGCATAACGGCATTACCTGAAGGCGAATCGCTGAAATTCTGGCAACATGACTCGAGAAACCGATCCCGGTCGACACCGGGAGTCATATCAGCCTCGTGGCTTGCGCCACGCCGCACTTCCCCTCTCATTGCCCTTCGCGAGGATCGTCCCGATGCAAGAAACCCGCCCGCTGTTCGACCGTGTCCTGCTCACCAACGACGACGGATTCGACGCTCCCGGCCTTGAAATACTCGAACAGGTCGCCACGCAACTCGCCCGCGAAGTGTGGATCGTCGCGCCCGCCGAAGACCAGAGCGGCACGTCGCATTCGCTGAGCCTGCACGAACCGCTGCGCGTGCATCGCAAGGGCGAGCGCCGCTTCGCGGTGCGCGGCACGCCCGGCGACTGCGTCGCGATCGCGGTCAGTCACCTGATGAAGGGCGCGCGGCCGGACGTCGTGCTGTCGGGCGTGAATCGCGGCGCGAACCTCGGCACCGAAACGGTGTTTTCCGGCACGGTCGGCGCCGCGATGACGAGCATGCTGGTCGGCGTGCCGGCCATCGCGCTGAGCCAGGCGTTCACCGATCGCAACGCGGTGCCGTGGGGCACCGCGCTCGCGCACGCGCCGGACGTCATTCGTCGGCTCGTCGCCGCCGGCTGGGACAGCGATGCGTGCCTCAACGTGAATTTCCCGCCGCGGCCGGCCGACGACGTGCGCGGCCTGAAGGTGACGAACCAGGGCGCCGGCACGCTGCAGGGCGTCGAAATCGTGTCGGGACGCGATCCGCGCGACATCGACTATCACTGGCTGAAGCTCGCGCGTGCGCCGCGCGATGACGATGCGGATTCGGAAACGGTCGCGCTCGGCGAAGGGTATATCGCGGTCACGCCGCTGAAGTTCGAACGCACGCACGACCAGGCGCTCGCGCGGCTGCGGTCGAACCTCGGCTGATCGATCCCCCTGCGAACGAACCCGGCGGTTGCGTACACGATGCGCGCACCGCCGCCGGTTCTCCGCGTCACCCCGTCACGTCAGGTTCAACCCGCCATCGAGCATCACGATCTCGCCCGTCACGTAATCGGACGCGACGAGCATCGCGACCGTCTGCGCGATATCGTCCGGCGTCGCCGCGCGACGCATCGGCGCGCGCTCGCGCCACAGCTGCTGCGCTTGCGTCCAGTCGGCGGTCAGCGGCGTATCGACGAGCCCCGGCGCGACCGCATTGACGCGAATCGCCGGCGCAAGCGTGCGCGCGAGCAGCCGCGTCGTGTGATTGAGCGCGGCCTTCGCGGCCGCATACGGAATCGACGCGCCCTTCGGCCGCACGCCCGCATGCGAACTGACGTTCACGACGCATCCGGCACGCCCGTGCGACGCCGCCTCGCGCAGCGCGGCCTCCGCTTCGGCGACGAGCCGGAACGGCGCGATCACGTTGATCTCGTGCATTTCGCGCCACACGTCGGGCGTGGCCGCCGCGAGGTCGTCGTGCGCAATCACGCGGCTGACGCCCGCGTTGTTGACGAGCACGTCGAGCCGCCCGTGCACGGCGAGTGCGTCGCGGATCAATCTCACGCGCTCGGCGTCGTCGGCGAGATCGGCCTGCACATAGGCGCCGCCGAGTTCGCGCGCCATCGCACGCCCGGCGTCGGCCGAGGTGCGCGAATGCAGGATCACCGCGTAGCCGTCGGCCGCGAGGCGCCGCGCGACGGCCGCCCCGATCCCCGACGTCGAGCCGGTCACGAGCGCGACCGGCCGATGCACGCGCGACGCGCGCGGCTCGCCGGCGGCTTCGGCTTCGGTTTCAGGAGCCGTTTCGGAAATCGGGGCAGACATCGGCGGGAGCGGCGCGTCCATGGCGTGGAACCTTTCAGTGGCGTTCCCGCATCATAAGCGCGACGGGATCGCGAGAAGCGAATTCATCCTGATTGGCCGAACGGCCGCCTCCGGCGATGACGCGCAATCCGCCGTCACGGCGCCTTCGGCAGCTCGACATACTCCTCGAGCTGGCCGGCGATATACAGCCGCTTGCCGATACGCGGGTATTCGCACACGTCGTGTTCGAGCCGCTGCCCGCCAACGAGCAGCTCGAGCGGCGCCTCGCCGGTGTTCTGCACCGTATGCGCGTCGCCGCCGCGCGGAAAACCCAAAAAATCGCCGGGCCCGATTTCGCTGGCGTGCCCGCCGATCGTCACCGTGCCGGTGCCGGACAGCACGTACACGAATTCCTCTTCGTACAGATGGCGGTGATATTCGGCCGATTCGTGACCGGGCATCAGCGTGAGCAGATGAACGCCGAATTGCGTCAGCCCGGTCAGGTCGCCGAGTTGCCGCTTCAGACGAACGGCATTGGGATTGAGCGAATGCACCTCGCGCGTCGGTTCCATCTTCGCGATATCGGCGGCCTTCAGCAGTTCCCGGGGAAAGGAAGTCGACATGGGGATCTCGCAAGCGTGAATGCTTCGGTTGAACGCGCGGTGCCGGAGCGGCCCGCGCGATGACTATTGTCCGACATTTTCACGCTTGCGGATGTGTCGCGCGCCCCGCATGCCGCGCGGCACTTCATCGAACGCCAGAAAGTTGCGTACGCAACCGTTATGACGCCGGACGAAGCGTGACGCTCAACCCGCGTGCACGCCGCGCAACCTCGTCAGCAATGCGACGAGCCGATCGATGTGCGCATCCTCCGTGCGCCACGACGACACGCTGATCCGGAACGCCGGCCGCCCCTGCCATACGGTCGCGCCGAACCACACGTCGCCCGACGCCTGCGCGGCTTCGAGAATCGCCGCCGTTTCCTCGTCGGTGCCGGCGCGCACGAGCACCTGGTTCAGCACGACGCGATTGATCACGTCGTAGCCGGCCGCACGCAAGCCGTCCGCGACGCGCGCCGCCTGCGCGCAATGCCGCTCGACCATCGTCGCCACGCCGGCGCGGCCGAGCGAGCGCAGCGCGGCCCACACGGGAATGCCGCGCGCACGCCGCGAGAATTCGAGGTTCAGATTCTTCTGCGCATCCTGCGCGCCGCTCAGGTACACGGCGTCGCTGTTCATCGCGGTGGCGAGCGCGGCCGCGTCGCGGCAAATCACCATCGCGCCGTCGTACGGCGTGTTGAGCCACTTGTGACCATCGGTCGTCCAGCTGTCCGCGCCGTCGACGCCGTCCGTCAATGCGCGCTTCGACGAGGCCCGCGCCCACAGGCCGAACGCGCCGTCCACGTGGACCCACGCGCCGGCCGCCTTCGCGGGCGGAATCAGCGCCGCGAACGGATCGAATTCGCCGGTGTTCACTTCGCCGGCCTGCACGCAGAAGATCGTCATGTCGTCGAGCGGCGGCAACTGCGCCGGGTCGATCCGGCCGTGCGTATCGACCGGCGCGACGACGATGCGCTTCATCCCGAAGCCGAGCACGCGCAGCGCCTTCTTCACCGTGATGTGCGCGAGCGCGGAGATCACGACTTTCACCTCGGGGGCGCCGATCAGCCCGTCTTCGTCGATATCCCAGCCCTGGCGCGCGAGCAGCGCGCGCCGTGCAGCCACCAGCGCGACGAGCGTGCAGGCCGTCGCGCTCGTGCCGAAACCGACCGCGCTGCCTTCGGGCAACCCGAGCGCCTCGACGACCCAGCGCGCGGCCTGGCGCTCGAGCGTCGCGGCCACCGGCGAATTCGCGTACGACGACGCGCACTGGTCCCACGCGAGCATCAGCCGCTCGGCCGCCGCCGCGGCCGGCAGCGTCGCGCCGATCACGAAGCCGAAGTAGTTCGGGCCATTCGATGCGACCGTCGCGGGCGTGCCGCGCTCGTCGAGCAGGCGCAGCACGTCGTCGGCCGGGCGGCCCGTATCGGGCAGCGGCTCGTCGAACGCCGCAAGGCCGGCGAGCGCCCCCGCATCGGGAAACGCGCGCCGTTCGTTCGTCGTGGCCAGATACGCGTGCGCGCGCCGGTCGGCGTCGGCCAGCAGTGCAAGTTCGTCCATGTCGGTTGCCTCGGTCGGAGTCAGAGTTGCGAGAGATCGCGGCCGAGCTGCCGCAGCGCGCCGTCGATCCGCTTGTAGTACGTGAACTTGCCGACGCGGGTCGCCTGCACGAGCCCGGCATCCGCGAGGATGCGCATGTGGCGCGTGGTCGTGGCCGGCGCGATGCCCAGCTTCTCGGTGATGTACGTGCAGCACACGCCGAGCGCGTCGACGTCGCCGTGCGGCTGCGGCGGGAAATGCTTGCGCGGCTGCTTGAGCCAGCGCATCACGGCCAGACGGCTTTCGTTGGCCAGGGCGCTGAGGCGGGTGACGTCGTCCATGGGGTTCAGCTTCGTTTGACGTTTTGAATATTAGCTAAATGACGAAATGTGGGCAATGAATCCGGGGCGCACTTTTGGCGCGTGGTGTGGCTCGCCACGCGCCGGCATCGGGCGCCAGCGCCGATGCACGCCGCCGCAACCGCTCGCCGCTCGTACGCGGCGCAAGCAACGTGCCGCTACGCCAGCGCCTGCGCGAGCCTGTCGATCAACGCCCGCACGCGCCGCGGCTGCGCGACGCCGCCCGGATAGACGATCTGCAGATCCACGCCCCCCGGCGAGAACGCGCCCAGCACCTCGACGAGCGCGCCCGACGCCAGATCCCGCTCGATATCGACCAGCGACTTCAGCGCGATACCGTGCCCCGCGACGCACCACGCACGTACGAGCGCGCCGTCGTTGGCGACGCGCCGGCCGCGCACCACCACGCGCTTCAATGTGCCGTCGATGCTGAACGGCCATTCGGCATACAGATCCTGGCCGAAGCGCATCACGATGCAGTCGTGTTCGGCGAGTTCGTCCGGATGCCGTGGCGTGCCATGTGCGGCGAGATACGCGGGCGACGCGCACACCGCGCGCCGCGCCCGGCCGAGCGAGCGGCTGCGCAACGAGCTGTCGGCCAGCGTGCCGCGGCGGATCGCGAAATCGAGCCCCAGCCCGACGAGATCGACATATCCGTCGCCGAGATGCAGGTCGACCGTCACGCCCGGATGCTCGGCCAGGAACGCGTCGACGACCGGCACGACCCGCTCGCGGCCGAGATCGGCCGGCGCGCTGAGCCGCACGGGCCCCGACAGCGTCTGCATGCCCAGCCGCACACGGCTTTCCAGTTCGTCGGCCTCGGCCAGCAGGCGTCGCGCGCCGTCCACCAGCGTGCGCCCCTCGTCGGTCAGGCTGATCGCGCGCGTCGTGCGCGTGAGCAGCGCGGCGCCGTAGTGGCGCTCGAGCGCCGTCAGCCGTTCGGACACAGTGGCCGGCGACAGGCCGACCTCGCGGCCGGCCGCGGCCAGCCCGCCCTTCTCCACGATGCGCAGGAACAGCGCGAGGTTGTCGAGCAGCATTGTTCGCTCCATCCGAAGGATATTTTCGCCATCTTCCGGATTATCTGGAAAAGCCGCAAACGGTACAGTGATCGCGTGACGATCGACGCGCGGCCGCGCCGCGCTCACACGACGAAAGGAAATGCACATGGAATACCGTACGCTCGGCCGCTCCGGCCTCAAGGTCCCCGCCCTGAGCTTCGGCGCCGGCACCTTCGGCGGCACCGGCCCGCTGTTCAGCGCATGGGGCAATACCGGCGTCGACGAAGCGCGCCGCCTGATCGACATCTGCCTCGAAGCCGGCGTCAACCTGTTCGACACGGCCGACGTGTATTCCGACGGCGCGTCCGAACGCGTGCTCGGCGCCGCGCTCAAGGGGCGCCGCGACCAGGCGCTGATCTCGACCAAGACGGGCCTGCCGACCGGCGACGGCCCGAACGACGCGGGCACGTCGCGCGCACGGCTGGTGCGCGCCGTCGACGACGCGCTGCGCCGCCTCGACACCGACTACATCGACCTGCTGCAACTGCACGCGTTCGATGCGAGCACGCCGGTCGAGGAAGTGATGTCGACGCTCGACGATCTCGTGCGCGCGGGCAAGCTCCGTTATATCGGCGTGTCGAACTTCGCCGGCTGGCAGATCATGAAGTCGCTCGCGGCGGCCGACCGGCACGGCTGGTCGCGCTACGTGGCGAACCAGGTGTACTACTCGCTCGTCGGCCGCGACTACGAATGGGACCTGATGCCGCTCGGCGCCGATCAGGGCCTCGGCGCGCTGGTGTGGAGCCCGCTCGGCTGGGGCCGGCTCACCGGCAAGATCCGGCGCAACGCGCCGCTGCCCGAACGCAGCCGCCTGCATGAAACGGCCAGCTACGGGCCGCCGGTCGACGACGCGCGCCTGTACGACGTGGTCGACGCGCTCGACGCGATCGCGGAGGAAACCGGCAAGACGGTGCCGCAGATCGCGCTGAACTGGCTGCTGCAGCGGCCGACCGTGTCGTCGGTGATCGTCGGCGCGCGCGACGAGGAACAGTTGCGGCAGAACCTCGGCGCGGTCGGCTGGGCGCTGACCGATGCGCAGATGGCGACGCTCGATGCGGCGAGCGCGGTGGAAGCGCCGTATCCGCATTTCCCGTATCGCCGGCAGGCGGCGTTCGCGCGGCTCGATCCGCCGATGCGCGGGTAAAGGGCAACGCTGACGCAGCGGCGCGACGCGTCGGTCGCGCCGATGTTCGATGCCCGCGAAGACGACTGCGACCAGCGGCAGAATCCGATTTCGCCTCGGGAGCAAGTTGATCTATTCGCTCAATCCCACGGATTCAGAATCGCGACACCGGTTTCAACAAAACCGGCAACGTTGCGCGTCACGACCGTCATGCCATGCACGATCGCCGTCGCAGCAATGAGCGCGTCCCGCTCGGATCGCCGGTCCGGCACATGGAGCCGTGCGCATCGTTGGGCGACGGCGGTATCGACCGGTAACACGCGCCCAGCGAACTCGGGCAGCACGTGCCCGTCAAGCCATGCCCTGAGAAGCGCCCCCTGTTCCGTGTCTCTGCGCTCGACCTGCAAGACACCCGTCTCCAGCTCCATGATCGTGATGGCCGAGACAAACAGCACCGACGCATCGACGGTCGAACACCAGGCCGCCACGTTCCTGTCCGCCTTGCCCGCCCGCACTTTCCGGAGTTCCGAAACCACATTGGTATCAAGAACGAACATCATCAGAAGCCGACTTCCTTGATTTTGACGTTTGCGCGCGGCGGGTCGAACTCAATGTCCTCGACACCCGGCATAGCGAGCGAGTCGGCAATGTTGCGCCGCTGCCGGGTGAGACGCTGGTATTCCTCGAAACTCAGCAGCACATGGGCTGGCCTGCCGCGGTCGGTGATGAACACGGGGCCATCCTTCGTCGCCTTCTTTGCCTTGGTCACGTCCTGGTTGAGCTCACGACTCGAGAGGGTGGTGATGGTCACGATGGACTCCTGGAAGCCATATATGTAGGTATGTTGCTACAAAATGTGAATCCGTGTCACGCCTGGCCCTGTGCGCCGGGATTCCTCGCGATATCTGCAGCAACGTCCTACAGTTACGAGAAACAACCGCACCGCATCCCCTGCTCGGCGATGCGCACCCGAATCCGAGGACTGCCCATGCCGAGTATCTTCGCCGCACCCGCCAATGCCCCGCCGGGCCCCGTCGCGGCGGAAACGCGCATGGTGCACGACGTGGCGACGCTGAAGCCGTCCGACTACCGCTCGGCGGACGGCGCGTCGTGGGTCATCTCGACCATCACGCCGGCCGCTGACAGCGGCGCGAACGTCACGGGCAACACGTATTTCGACACCGCGAAAGGCCGCACCGTCCCGGTACCCGACGCGCGCCGACGCTATGCGAATCGCGGTACGTGGCAGGTCGTCGCGAGTTCGAGCCCTGCCGTGCCCGCGACGGGCCGCTACGACTGGCTCACGCTCGCGTGGCTGCCGATCAACCGGCGGCCGCCGCCGCAAACGCCCGAGCATCTGTATTCGCCGTTCATTCGCGGCGGCACGATCGTCTATCGGTGGAATCCGGCCGCCGAAGGCGGCGAGCAGTTCGGCAACGTGCGGATGATCTTTCCGGAGTGGGCGCGGCAGGTGGCCGATGCGTTGCGGTCTACACCGGCCGCGACGCAGGGCGGCGTGTCGTCGGCGTCGCAACCGGCACTCGAGCGCCTGAAAGCGGACACGAATCCGATGACCGCCGTGCTCGACTTCGGCGATGCGTTGCGCGAGGAACCCGCGGAGCGGATCGTTGCCCGGCTGCCTGCGCTGCTGACGGTGGAAGACCGGCGTGAACTATCGGCGATCGTGTTCCTGTGCCTGTCCGCCGCGCGCGATGAAGACCGGCCACGCTTCGTCGACACGATCAACGCGACGATCGCGGGAACCGACGACCGCGCGCGCCTGCTGGCGATCGCGTACGGCGCGTTCGCCGCAGGACGGACGCAACCGGTTCCATTCGGCGACAAAGCGCTGAATGCGTTCGTCAACGATGTGTTCGGTGCGCTGAAACAGCGGACGGCGGCGCTCGGCATACCGGTCGCGCAAGGGTCGCCGTGGTACGCGTTCTTTACCGCGTATCGGCTCGGTGAGGCGGAATCGGGCAACGGCTCCCGACGCTGACGGCATCCCGCTTCGCGCCTCCCGCTTCCCGCTTCCCGCTTCCCCGCAAGCCTGCCTGTCTATAAAAAAATGCCGCCGCTGCTTGCAGCCGCAACAGCGTCCGGCGCTTACGCCGCCTTTCGCTTGCACGTGTCTCCTGCGTTCGATAAGACCCGCCTCACGGAAATTCCCGCCTGAATCAGCCGGGACCGAGTGATCGATGCGTGCCCGTTTTTTATCCTTGCATGACGCACCGACGGACAGACCAAGGGCCTGTCGTTCGCACAACGCATCGCCAGGCCGCAGTCCCGCGCGATTCGTTCGCCGTCCGCACAGGTGATGTTTTCCCGGCGGTGGCGCGTATTCGCGGCGACGTCCCTATAGTTCGACGCACTCGACATTTCCACAGGAGCCCCGTCATGTTTGCATTCTCGATCCGCAACCTCGCCCGCTACGCCGTCCTCGCGTCCGCCGCCACCATGCTGCAGACCGCCGACGCCGCATCCAGCCTGCCCGCCACGCCGACGATTCGCGCGATGGCCGGCGCGCAACCGATCGACCATCTCGACCCGAAGACGACCGCGCTCGTCGTCATCGATTTCCAGAACGAATACCTGAACGGCAGGATGCCGATCGCCGACGTCCAACAGGCGATGGCCAACGCGAAGCGCCTGATCGACTTCGCGGACCGCAACGGCATGCGCGTCTACCAGGTCCAGCACGTCGCGCCGGCAGGCTCGGCGTTGTTCGCACTCGGCGGCAAGACCGTCGAGTTCATTCCGGAAATGAAGCCGCGCGCGCAGGACACCGTCGTGCGGAAGGAAACGGTCAGCGTGTTCGCGAGCACCGATATCGACAAGCGCCTGAAGGGGGACGGTATCAAGACGCTGGTGATCGCGGGCCTGATGACGCACGCATGCGTCGCCGGCGCCGCCCGGGATGCCGCGCCGCTCAGATACGGCGTCGTGGTAGCATCGGACGCCTCTGCGACGCGCGCCATCGCACGCGCGAACGGCCAGTCGATCGACAAGGACACGCTGCACCGCGCCGCGCTCGCCGAGATCGAGGATACGTTCGGCGACGTGAAGACGACGGCCGACATCCTTGCCCTGCCGCTGCGCTGATCGTTCGCCGCACCGCATCCGCCGATGCGGGTGCGGCGGCCCGATCACCGTTTCTTCCGCGAACCGGAGCCCGACATGGATCAACTGCTCGCGATGCGCGTCTATCGGAGCCTCGTCGAAGCAAAAGGATTCTCGGCCGCGGCCGATCGCCTCGACACGACCCATTCGACCGTATCGCGCCAGTTGAAACTGCTCGAAGCCGGCCTGGGCGTGCAGCTCGTCAACCGCAACACGCGCCATTTCTCGCTGACACCCGCCGGCGAGCGCTATTATGACGCATGCGTCGAGATTCTCGAGCGCGTCGCGGCGGCGGCGGAGAGCGTGACCGATACGCCGGGCCAGCCGTCGGGCGTATTGCGCGTCAGCATGCCGCTGTCGGTCGGCACGCTGGAAATGCCGGCATGGCTGCCCGCGTTCCGCACCGCCTACCCCGACATTCGCCTCGACGTGTCGTGCAGCGACCGCTTCGTCAATCTGATCGGCGAAGGGTTCGACGTCGCGCTGCGCATCAGCGGCGAACTGCCGGACTCCGATCTCGTCGCGAAAACCCTGGCGATCTCCGACGAAATTCTCGTCGCGGCGCCGGACTATGTCGCGCGCCGCGGCCTGCCGCGTACGCCCGCTGAACTGGCGAAACACGATCTGCTCGCCTACAGCGGCGGCGACGACCGGATCAGTTGGCGCGTCGCACCGCCGAGCGGCGCACCGGTCACGGTGCGGCTCGACGGCCCGCTGCGCATCGATGCGATCACCGCGTTGCATGCGGCCGCGCTCGGCGGCCTCGGCATCGGCGCCTTCACGCACCACACGGTAAGCAACGACATCGCGCACGGGCGGCTCGTCCCGATCCTGCCCGGCCATACGCTGGCGAAGCGCCGCTACTACGCGCTGTACCCGAAATCCCGGCACGTGCCGCCGAAGGTGCGTGCGTTTGTCGACTTCGTCGCCGCGCTTTACGGCACGCATGCCGGCGGCGACGGCAAGTGAGCAAGCGATCGACCGACGCCCGCGGATGCGCCGGGGCAGCCGCGACGGGCGTCATGTCGCGAACGCGTGAATGCCCTGTGCTCGCATCTGGCAGCGTTCCTATTCCGTTGAAACAGCCGATATACACCGGAGTGCGGCCGCGCCCACCGACCGCCACAAGGCATTCACGCGTGCACGCACGACGCTAAAAAAAGCGGCCGCTCGCGAGCGGAGCGGCCGTCAAGGAGAGATCCCTGTGCGGGATACCGGCGGACACCACACCAGACCGGCATGCATATTGTTGATGAACGGCACGCTGCTGACCATCGGCCCCGTCTGATTCGCTGCACGCCGACGGGAACGGCATGCAATCCCGGGCTACCCCGCCTGGCGCCTGTCGCTTTCCGCAACACGCCGTTACGTTCCGGAAAGGAACCCCATCCGCGGCAACCGGTCGAAACGCCGCACGACCGCCGACGGCTCGATCGCCGCGGCGGCCATCCGCCTTTCAGCCCCGCTCGATCACGCCCATCATTCTTCCTGCCTCATGCTGAGCATCGGTCCCTTCTCGATCCGCGTCGTCGCGGTAGCCGTCGCCGCGCTGCTGGCGTGGCTCGTCGCGCGCTTCATCCAGCGCCGTCCGCCGGACGGGCATCACAAGAGCGCGTCGAGCCTGATCCTCGACGTGCTGCTGCTCGGGCTGATCGCCGCTCGGGTCGGTTACGTCGCGCAATGGTGGCCGGACTATGCGGCGACGCCGCGCGCGATCGTCGCGCTCGGCGACGGCGGCTTCGACGCGCGCATCGGTATCGCGGCCGCGCTGGTGTTCGCCGGTTGGCGCCTGCGCCGCCTGCCCGCGCTGCGTCGGCCGGTGCTCGCCGGCATCGTCGCGGGCCTCGGTGCGTGGGGTATCGCGCAAGGCACGCTCGCGACGTTGCAGCGCGGCGCGCCGCCGCTTGCCGCGATGCCGCTCCAGGCGCTCGATTCGACGCCCGTGTTGCCGGCGGGCTTCGTCGGCAAGCCAGTCGTCGTGAACCTGTGGGCGACGTGGTGCGCGCCGTGCCGCCGCGAGATGCCGATCCTCGAACAGGCGCAGCGCGACCATCCGGGCATCACGGTACTGATGCTCAACCAGGGGGAAAGCGCGCAAGCGGTGCGCGCGTTCCTCGAACAGCAGCACCTGCGCTTCGATCACGTGCTGCTCGACCCTTCGCTGCACGCAATGCATGCGTATGGCTCGCGCGGGCTGCCGACCACGTTGTTCTTCGACGCGAAAGGCCAACTCGTGGAATCGCACATGGGCGAACTGACCGCCGCGCGGTTGAAGGACACCGTTACGCAACGCTTCGGGCAGTAGCCCGCAACGCAGGAATCAGACCTGTCCGATAGGCCGGGCGATACACGGCCCGTACACTCGGGCCCATGATTTCGCTGATCCAGTCCGCCTTCGATACGGCGCGCGATGCGGTCGCGCACGTCGCGCGCCGCCGTTCGTTCCTGCGCAAGCTCGACATCGCCGTGCTCGCGCTGATCGTCGCGAGCGTGCTCGTCGTGATGGCCGACAGCGTGCAAGAGTTGCACCAGCAATACGGCCACGCGCTCTACGCGGCCGAATGGGCGTTCACGCTGCTGTTTTCCGCCGAGTACCTGCTGCGCCTCTGCACCGCGAAGAAGCCGGCCGCATATGCGCGCAGCTTCTTCGGCATCGTCGATCTCGTGTCGGTGCTGCCGACCTATCTCGCGTTCTTCTTCCCCGGCCTGCACGCGCTGATCGACGTGCGGCTGCTGCGGCTGCTGCGCGTGTTCCGCATCCTCGGGCTGTCGATCTATCTCGAGGAAGGGCAGATGTTGATCCGCGCGCTCACGCGTGCGCGGCGCAAGATCTTCGTGTTCATCGGCGGGATGTTCGTGCTCGTCGTGATTCTCGGCACCGTGATCTTTCTCGTGGAAGGGCCGGAGCACGGAATCACGAGCATTCCGGTGGGCGTCTACTGGGCGGCCGTGACGATGAGCACGACCGGTTACGGCGACCTGACGCCCGTCACGCCGCTCGGCCGGTTGATCACGTCGTGCGCGATCCTGCTCGGCTACGGGATCATCGCGTTCCCGACCGGGATCATGGGCGCGGAGCTGGTCGCGTCGGCGCTGGAGCACAAGCGGGCCGGCAAGGGCGACATATCCTGTTGCCCGCATTGCGGCGCCACGCTCCCGTCGCATGGGGAAACCGATGCGGCACCGCGCGGGCGCGCGGATGCGCATCGAAACGACACGTAGCCGACATTGCCGCCGGCCTCGAAAGCCGGCCACGACGACGCCCCTTCATCGCGCCTACCCGCCCAGCGTCTGCACGAACGCGGCCACTCCCGTCAGCATGATCTGCACGCCCACGCACAGCAGCAGGAATGCGGAGACGCGCATCGCGACCTTCGTCCCTTCGCTGCCGAGATAGCGCGCGAGCGTCGTCGCGCGGCTGTAGATCTGCCAGATCGCGAACGCGACGAGCGCCGCGACCGCCGCCGATACGCCCCCCGACAACAGATAGTCGCTCGCCGTATGCGCGCGGTTCGCGTGCAGTGCGATGCCGGCCGCGATCGAGCCCGGGCCGATCGTCAGCGGCACGGTCAGCGGAAAGAACGCGCGCGACATCAGCTTGTGCAGGTCGTCGCCGTGCGCGGCGGCGTCGCCGCCGGCCGGTACGTCCGGCGCGTTCAGCATCGACCAGCCGGCCACGGCCACCGCGAAGCCGCCACCGATCCGCAGCGCCTCCATCGATATTCCGAAGAAATTCAGCACCGGCGCGCCGGCGAAGAAAATCACGAGCAGCGTGGCGAAGACGTTCGTCGCGAGCCGTTTCGACAGAATCGCGCGCTCGGCTTCGGTCAGCGATTGCGTGCGCTCGAGAAACACGAATGCCATGCCGAATGGATTGATGATGCCGATCAGGCCCGTGAAGCCGAACAGGATTTCAGGGATCAGGCGGTCGAACTGCATCGCGATCGTGCTCTCCGGTAACGAACGGGAATAAAAAAGCGGCCGGTCGGGAAGACCTGCCGCGAAGAGGAGATATCTCCATGATCCGGCACACGGGGGTGTGCCGGGCCGCAGAACCTGAATTGTCGGGAATATGAACCGGGAAGGAAATCAGTCGAGTCTGATTCTGCAGCCGCGACAATGCGAGTCGCGCACACGTACGTGTTCATGCACCGAAGGGCGCCGCCGCGATTTGCCGCGTCCGCGGCTTCAGATGCCGCGCTGATTGACGCGCTTCGACAGTTCCTCCGCGCTTTCCTTGCGCTCGCTGTACCGGTCGACCAGATAGGGGCCGACGTCGCGCGTGAGCAGCGTGAACTTCACCAGTTCCTCCATCACGTCCACCACGCGGTCGAAATACGCGGACGGCTTCATCCGCCCCGCTTCGTCGAATTCCGTGAACGCCTTGGCCACCGACGACTGGTTCGGGATGGTCAGCATGCGCATCCAGCGCCCGAGCACGCGCATCTGGTTCACCGCGTTGAACGACTGCGAGCCGCCGCTCACCTGCATCACCGCGAGCGTCTTGCCCTGCGTCGGCCGCACGGCGCCGACAGACAGCGGAATCCAGTCGATCTGCGCTTTCATGATGCCGGTCATCGCGCCGTGCCGTTCCGGCGAGCACCGCACCATGCCTTCGGACCACATCACGTGCTCGCGCAGCTCGACCACTTTCGGGTGGCTCTCCGGCGCATCGTCCGGCAGCGGCAATCCGCTCGGATTGAACGTGCGCACCTCGGCGCCCATCGCCGTGAGCAACCGCGCGGCTTCCTCGGTCAGCAGACGGCTGAACGAACGCTCACGCAGCGAGCCGTACAGAAGCAGGAACCTCGGCGAATGGGTCGATGGCGCCGCGGGCCGCAGGTGCGCGACGTCCGGCACGTGAAACAGCGTGGCGTCGAGTTGCGGCAGGTCTTTGAGGGAGTCGGTCATGGGGCGGTTCTCTCGTGATCTCGTGCCCGGCACTCGTACCAGCCCTTCGACCGGTTGACGATACGCACGACCAGCAGCATCGTCGGCACCTCGATCAGCACGCCGACGACGGTAGCCAGCGCCGCGCCGGAATGAAAACCGAACAGGCTGATCGCGGCCGCGACCGCCAGCTCGAAAAAGTTGGATGCGCCGATCAGCGCCGACGGGCAGGCCACGCTGTGCTTCTCGCCCACCGCGCGATTGAGCCAGTACGCGAGCGCCGAATTGAAGAACACCTGAAGCAGGATCGGCACCGCGAGCAGCGCGATCACGAGCGGCTGCCGCAGGATCGCTTCGCCCTGAAACGCGAACAGCAGCACGAGCGTCGCCAGCAGCGCGGCGATCGACCACGGGCCGGTCTTCGCCATGGCGGCGTCGACCGCCGCCTGCCCCTTCGCGAGCAGCATCTTGCGCCACAGCTGCGCGAAGATCACCGGAATCACGATGTAGAGCACGACCGACGTGAGCAGCGTCGCCCACGGCACCGTGATGGCCGACATCCCCAGCAGCAGGCCGACCAGCGGCGCGAACGCGATCACCATGATGCTGTCGTTCAGCGCGACCTGCGACAGCGTGAACAGCGGATCGCCGCCCGTCAGCCGGCTCCAGACGAACACCATCGCCGTGCACGGCGCCGCGGCCAGCAGGATCAGGCCCGCGATGTAGCTGTCAAGCTGGTCGGCCGGCAGCATCGGCGCGAACAGATGGCGGATGAACAGCCAGCCGAGAAACGCCATCGAGAACGGCTTGACGAGCCAGTTCACGACGAGCGTGACGCCGATGCCTCTCACATGCCGACGCACCTCGTGCAGCGCGCCGAAGTCGACCTTCACCAGCATCGGCACGATCATCACCCAGATCAGCAGCCCGACCGGCAGATTGACCTGCGCGTACGCCATCCGCCCGATCCGCTGGAACAGGTCGGGCAGCACCTGGCCGAAGGCAATGCCCGCGACGATGCACAGCGCCACCCATACGGTCAGGTAGCGTTCGAAGAAGCCGATGGACGGCTTCGCGACAACCTTGCCCGGCGGGGCGACGTTGGACGTGTTCATGGCGTGGGCGTGGGCGTGGGCATCGGTATTGAAGCCGCGACTGGCCGCTCGATGCCTCGTGCGGCCACGCGAGCGATCAGTTTTGCGAGATGGCGGTCAGCGCCGCCTGGAGTTCGGTGTTGCTCAGGCGATCGAGCGGCAGCGCCAGCAATTGCAGCATCCGATAGCCGATCGCTTGCCGTGTCAGTTCGAAGGCGAGACGCTTGCCTTCGTCCCCGCCCGCGGCATTCGACGGATCGGCATAGCCCCAATGAACGTTGACCGGGCTACCGGGCCAGTACGGGCAGGTTTCCGCCGCCGCGCTGTCGCACACGGTGATGACGACGCGCATTTCCGGCGCACCGTCGCCGACGAATTCGTCCCAGCTTTTGCTGCGAGCGTCGCCGACGTCGACACCGGCGTTCGTCAACGCTTCCAGCGCGAACGGATTCAGACGGCCGCTCGGTGCGCTGCCGGCGCTGTAGGCACGCACGTCCTTGCCGAGTTTCGCGGCCCAGTGATTGAGCATGCCTTCCGCGAGCACGCTGCGCGCCGAGTTGTGGGTACAGAGGATCAGGACGTTCGTGGTCATGGGCAGGCACGCGAAAGCGCGTCAGGATTGACGGGGGCGGTCGATCGTTCCGGAAGGCGAGCAGCCGGACACCGGCGAGCACGGATTGCCGCCGCAACAGTTTTCCGTGAGATAGCTCAGCAGCCCGTTCATCGTGTCGAAATTCGGGCAATAGAACACGAAGCGGCCTTCCTGCCGGCTCGTCACAAGCCGTGCATGCGCCAGCTCTTTCAAATGAAAGGACAGCGACGACGGCGGCACGTCGAGCAGCGCGGCGAGCCGGCCGGCCGGCATGCCCTGCGGCCCGGCCTGTACGAGCGCGCGAAAGACCGCGAGGCGGGATTCGTGCGCGAGCGCCGCGAGGGCGGCAATGGTTTCATTGGCTTCCATATTTCCATAATAGTCGAAATATGGAAACAAGGGAAGCGACGCCGATACACGGCGTCGCCGGAGCAGTCCGTCCGTCGACACGCGCCGCGCGCCGCGCGACGCTCGCCGGTCAGTGCCCGATCAACCGCGTGTGACTCGGCAGTTCGACCGAGAGATCGGTGCCGCCCGCGGCCGGCCGCGACGTGTCGCGCGTCGCGGCAAGCCATTGAGCGAACTCGGCGGCCGTCATGCCGACGGCCTCGGCCGAATTCGATACCGGCGCGGCCGGCGGTGTATCGGTCGCCCCGGTCACCGGTTGCGCATGCGGCGTCGCGCCGCGTGCCGCGGTCGCCGCATGTTGCGCGGCAGGCGCGTTCACGCCCGCCTGACGCGCGGCCTTGCCGCGCGACGCCCCAGCGGATTTCGTCGCCGGCCGCGCCGCGGCCACCGCAACCGGCTCGCCCGCCGACGCTCCACGATCGGCACGCGGCGCCGCGGCTTCGGCGACGACGGCATTCGACGCGACAGCCATCGCAACGGCCACCGGCTCGGCCGCCGATCCGGCGACGTGCGACGCACGCGCTTCCGCGGACGCGGTTTGCGCCACCACCGTCGCGGCGGCCTTCATCTGCGCATCCGTCGGTGCCGGACTATCCGCCCGCACGATCGCGACTTCCGCGGCGTGGCCCGTCGCCCGCGCGACTTCCGTCGCCGCGACGGCCGCCGTCGGCGCGGCCGCGATCGCCGTCGAATACGCCGCGTCGTGCTCGGCCGCGTGCTGGCGCTCGTCGATCAGATGCGTCGCGAAGATGCACGTCGCGCCGAACAGCGCGCACGCCATCAGCGTCAGCCGCCAGCGGCGGCGCAGCGGATGCGGGCGCACCCAGGCGCGGTTGTCGGAGCCGAAGTCGGCCGCGCGTACGGCCTTGACGGGCCGCGCGGCCCTGGCGACGTTGCCGCCGTCCGCCGCAGGTGCCGGCACGCGGGCCGCGCCGTGGATATCGAACACGTGTTGCCGCGTCCGCCGGCCCGCCACGAACGGCCGGCGTCGCCGGCCGTACGGCGGCGGCACATCCGAGAACGGATGCACGAGCGGAATCGCGTAATGCCCGGTGATGTCCTGCATGCTCATGATGTCGACGACGCATTGCGCGACATCCGCCGCGGCAATCCGTGCTCCCGTAGTTGAACGAATGGCTTCGAGTATCGCCGTCGCGCCGGTTCCGGTAAATCGGACTGCGCCACCTTCGGTCCGGGACGATGGTCAGCCTGGTCCTACCCGCGCCCGGGCGGTCGAACGGACGGCGCCTCCCCGCTCGGGCCCTGCGCCGAACCCTCGCGCCCTCGCGCCGTCCGCCGACCGTTCAACTGCCGCGATACGTCGACACGTACCACGGCGAACACAGCAGCGGCACGTGATAGTGCTGCGACGGGTCGGTCACCGTGAAGCGCACCGGCACGACGTCCAGCAACGCGTCCGGCTCCCTGAAATACTCGCCGAGGTGAAACCGCAGCTCGAAGTCGCCGCCGCGCGCGAGATCGCCGTCGAGCATCGGCGCGTCGTTGCGGCCGTCCGCGTTGCTGGCTGCGCGCGCGACGAGCAGCGGCGGCGTCTCGCCCATGTCGTAGAGCTCGATGCGCACGCCGACCAACGGCTTGCCGCTCGCGATATCGAGCACGTGCGTGCTGATCCCTGTCATGTCCTGTCCTTTCGCGGTGGCGTGATCACGTGCGTCATGTGCCGCGGTACACCGTGTAGCTCCACGGCCCGAACTGCACCGGAAGATGCAGCCGTTCGTCGTCGCGCGCGATCCGGAACCGGATCGGCACGATCGTGAGAAACGGCGACCGCACGTCGCGGCCGCGGAAGTACTCGCCGACGTGCAGCATCAGCGCGTACGTCCCCGCGCGATATGCGTCGCCGGCCAGCAGCGGCGCGCCGGTGCCGCCGCGTGCATCGACGGTGGCGGTGCGCAGCGGCACGTCTTGCGCGCCGTCGACACGCGACAGCTCGACGCGCATGCCTTCGGCCGGGACGCCGTGCAGCATGTCGACGATCCGCACTGTAAGATCGGCCGAGGCGTTGCGCCGCACACCGCGCGCGTTGCCCGGCACGGGCGGCACGTCAGCCGCCCACGCGGGCATGGCCGCCAGCCCGGCCGTCGCCAGCACGAGCCTGCGCCGCCCCGAATCGATCACGTCCTTCATGCGCTCGGCCTCCATCAGCGTCTTCGCGCGGGCACGCGTGCGGCCTGCCCGCTCGCCCATTCATCAGAAGCGGCCGCGCAGGCCGATGAACACTTCGTTCGACGACAGCTTCGACTTCAACTGTTCGTCGCGCGCGTTGATGCGGTTCGCGAACGTGTTGAAGCCGGTCTCGACGTTGCCCATGTCGACATAGCGATACCCGAGGTCGATCGAGAAGCGCTTGTTGATCGCATAGCTCACGCCCGCGCCGGCCGAGTACGCGAGGTTGGTCTGCGTCTTCGATGCGAAGCGGCGCGTGTCGTTGGTTTGCCAGCCGTCGGCCGACACGATCGCGACACCGATGCCGAGCGTGCCGTACACGGAGAAGCCGCGGCCGAGGTCGAAGTCCTTGTAGCCGTTCAGCATCAGGCGCTGCGCCGACACGTGGAATTCGTTCGCGTTCGCGTCGAACGGCGCCCAGTAGCTGGTGAAATTGTTGGTGCGCTTGAACACGTATTCGCCTTCCGCACGCCAGCCGTTGCCGAACTGGTAGCCGAGGCCGAGCGAGCCGGTGACGTTCGAGCCCGTCTCCGGGCCGCCGACGCGGCTCGCGACGCGCGGGCTCGTCAGCTCCATGTTCACCGCGTTGTCGAACGCGCCGATGACGCGGCCCGTCGCGTAGTAGCCGGCGTCGCCGAGCTCGGCGGTCTTCTTCGTTTCCGGCACGGCGACGGTATCGGCAAAAGCGGCACCCGAGAACAGCAGGGCCAGCGTGGACGGCAGAGCAAAGCGCTTGATCATGATGAATCGAATCCTTGACGATGGATGACTTGTCGGAGAAGCCGTCATCGTAGGAATCGCGCCGCGATCGTTGAACCCGTTCGGCTACGGGTTGCGCCTCCGTAGCGCTACGGAGGAGTCGCCTATGGCAGCGCCGAGCCCGCGAGCAGCGCGTAATCACGCACAAGCTCGACGAGCGACGCGGCCTGCAGCTTGTCGAACACGTTCGCGCGATAGGTCTCGACGGTGCGCGGCGACAGCCCGAGTTCGCGCGCGATCTCCTTGTTGCTCCAGCCGCGCACGATGCCGTCGAGCACCTCCCGTTCGCGCGCGCTCAACGTCGCGACGCGGGCCGCGCGCGTCTGGCCGGCGTCGTCGTGCCCGCGTTGCGCCGCCTGCCGGCGCAGCGCCTGCTGAACCGTGTCGATCAGCTCGTCGTCGTCCACCGGCTTGCGCAGGAAATCGAGCGCGCCGCGCTTGAACGCGCGCCGGCACGCATCGACGTTGCCGTGGCCGGTCATCACGATCACCGGCAGGTCGCGCCGCGCGCGCAGTTCGTCGAGCGCGTCGAGGCCGCTCATCCCCGGCATCCGGATGTCGAGCAGCACGCAGCCGAGCGCCGCGTCGTCCGCATCCGCAAGAAAAGCCGATGCGCCCGGATAGCATCGCGTGGTCACGCCGACGGAACGCAGGAGCAGCGCGAGCCCGTCGCGCACGGCTTCGTCGTCGTCGACGATCGCGACGACCGTTGCGTCGCGCGCCGAATGAAGCGGGTCGTTCATGCGGCCTCCTCTGCCAGCGGCAACGACAGCACGGCCTCGACACCGCCCGACGGCAGGTTGCGCACCGTCAGCGCGCCGTCCTGGCGCTGCGCGAGCGTGTCGCACAGCGGCAGCCCGAGGCCGAGCCCGCGCGCGCGCGTCGTGAAGAACGGTTCGAACAGGCGCGGCAGCGCGTCTTCGGGCACGCCGGGGCCGTTGTCGACGACGCTGAAGCGGTAATGCCGGCCGACGCGCGCGCCGCTCACGCGGATCTCGCCGCGCGACGTGCCGGTGCCGGCCGCGGTACCGGCGCCGGCCAGCGCATCGCGCGCGTTCTGGATCAGGTTGTGCAGGATCTGCTCGACCGCGATCGGCTCGGCGAACGGCCGCTCGCGCGGCGCCGCGTTGTGCCAGCCGAGCGCGACGTGCTCGCGCGCGCATTCGTCGCGATACAGGAACAGCAGCGTGTTCATCATCGCATCGGGATCGAGCGTGCGGCGCTCGCCGCCATGCGCGGTGGCGACGGCCTCGCGCATGCGTTCCAGGATCGCCGCCGCGCGCTTCGCCTGCGCGACGCTCGTCCGCAGCGCGCGGCGCACGCTGTCGCGCTCGTCGGGTTGATCGAGCAGGCGTTCGGCCGCACGCACGTGGCTGACGATCGCCGCGAGCGGCTGGTTCAGTTCGTGCGCGAGGCCGGCGGCCATTTCGCCGAAGGTATCGAGCCGGCCGAAGCGGTCGAGCCGCGCGCGGGCATCCTCGCGGCGCCGCGCCTCGCGCAACCGCCACGCGACGAGCGCGCCCGCGACGAGCAGCGCGGCCACGGCGTTCCACAACGCGATCGGCAGCCACGGCAGATCAGCGGCCGTCAGCGTGCGCGTGGTGTGCAGCACGAATGCCTGCGGCTGCGCGGGCAGGTGCTTCTCCAGACGCATCGTCCAGCCGGGCAGTGGGCTGCCGGAAGCACGCGACAGCAAGTCGATACGGCGATCGCGCACCGCCAGCGCCGCCGATGAAATCGCCGACGACCAGTCGCCCGCCGGAATCATCCGGCGCGGATCGACACGCACGGCCCAGCCGGAATTCGCCACGAGCCAGTACGCGGCAGCGCCGTCGAACACCAACGCGAACGGTTTGCCGGGCCTCGGCCGCAGCGGCTCGGCCGGCGCCGGTCCGCCATCGGTCCGCCAGCCCGCGCCGGCCCGCCAGTACGCGAGCCCGTCGACCTGCGGCATCCGCTCGCGCAGGCTGTCGAGCATGTGCGCGGGCGGCGCGGCCAGCGACGACGCGCCGAGCGTCGCGAGGATCGCCTCGTGCTGCGCGGCCTTCTGCGCGAGCAGGCGGATCGTGATGCTCGAATCCTGGAAGAAGCGGCCGTACGCGTCGGCGACCGCGCGCGACACGACGAACGCGGTGCCGGCCAGGCTGAGCGCGAGCCACGCCAGCAGCGCGACGACGCGGATGGAAGGTTTCATGGGCAACGAAAATTCGGCAATGGATGACGGATGGCACGCGGCGCGGCGCACGGTCCGCGCGATGCGGCGAACGCGGAGGGGCCGTCGCGACGCCACACGCGATGCGCTCCATTGTCGGCAACTCCGCACGGCCTGTGGTCCGAATGCCGTTATGTTTCTTGTCAGACCCGTCCCAAAGATGCGCTTTCCGCGGCAGCGTCGCGCAGTTTCGGACTGGACTGATTTTCTTCAGACTCCGAAACGACCACAATCGGCCTGCCTGTTCTCTGCCTCCGGGAGATCAGGCTCCATAGTCGATATTTTCCCGCCCTCTCCGGCGGGACTTTTTTGGACGGCATCGCGCCGCTACCCGCCCGGAACCTTCCGGCCATGATCCCGTTTCTTTTCTTCCGGTCGCGAACGCACGCGGCATCCGCGCCGCACCGGCTTCGCGCGAGCGCACCGTGACCGACGCCCCTTCCACCGCCATCGCGATCCTGACGATCGACCATCCGAGCCGCGGCATGTTCGACGACCGGCTGCGCCGCGCGGGCCATGGCTACGATCGGCTGCGCATCGACGACATCCTGCGCCGCGCCGGCTACCGGCCGTTGCGCTTCGAATATCTGACCGACCTGCTCGCGGCCTGCGACACGCGCGCGTTCGATCTCTTCATCGTGCAATGCGAAACGGCCTGCCGCCGCACGACGGACGCGATCCACGCGCTACGCGCACGTTTCGCCGGCACCGTGGCGATCGTGTCGATCAGCCAGCGCGACGCCGAGCTCGCGGGCTCGGCCTGTTTCGTGGCCGGCGCGAACGAGCATCTGCCGTACGCGGCGCCGCCGGACACGCTGATCGGCAGCATCGCGACGTGGCTGCGCTGGTCCCATCACCGTGCGATCCATCATCGCCACTGGCGGATCGGACAGTTCGAGTTCGATACGGCCGCGCGCAGCGTGACCGTCGCCGGCCGCGAGCACGTGCTGACCGAGAAGCACTTCCAGATCGCGACCGCGTTCTTCCTGAACATGGGCCGTGCGCTCGATCGCGCGCACGTGAGCCAACTGGTGTGGGGCTCGCTCGTCGCGTCGCACAGCCGGCGGCTCGACACGCACGTCGCGTATCTGCGCGACCGGCTCGAACTCGACGGGCGGCACGGCGTGCGAATGATGACGATGTACGGCTTCGGGTACCGGCTCGTCACGTGCGAGCCGGACGAGCCGCCCGGGCCGGACCCGCGCCGGGCCGACGGCACGCGCGCCGCGCAACCCTGACGGGCAGCGTTGCGTACCGATCGGACTCCATTATCATGGGGGCACCTTGGCCGACCGCCCCGCCCCGATGGACCACCGCGCCGCACCCGATCGATCCCGTCCCGCCGCCGGCCCGTCCGCCGAACCGACGCCGGCCGGCCGCCGCCAGCGCGCGCTGCTGTATGGCGGCGGCGTCGCGGTGACCGTCGCGATCCTGCTCGCCAGCGGGCTGATGCTCTACACGATGGCGCGCGAGGCGATCCAGGCGCGCTATACGACGTTCGCGGTGCGCCAGTTCCTCGTCCAGATCGAATTCAAGATGCGCACGACGGGCATGGACACGCTCGTCACGCACGACGAAGCCGTGTGGAACGCGCGCCCGACCGACCCGGCGCGCGTGGCCGCGCTCGCGTCCGGACGCGGCCGGCTCGTGATCCAGGGCAGCCCGACCTTCCCGCCCACGCTGGTGCTCGCCGACCTGTCGGCCACGCAGCCGGCCGAGCGCTACGCGCACGATCTCGCAATGGCGAGCGACATGAGCTACCGCGTCGGCGCCTATGTCGCGAAACACGACGCCGACCGCGCGATCGCCGGCTACGCGTACCGCCCCGACCGCAGCTTCGCGGTCGTCATTCCGGAGCCCGTGCCGGCCGATCCGCTGACTGCTTCGCCGAATGCCGATGCGCACACGCTCGTCGCGAAAGTCGCAGCCGGCATCGACACGCCGCCGCCCGGGCAATACGAATGGCATCCGCCCGTCTACGATCCGGTGCAGCGGCGCGACGTGTTCCGGATCGCCGGCGCCGTCTATGACCGGCACATGCCGCGCGTGGTGTTCCTGTCGACACTGCCCGTCGACGTGCTGCGCACGCGACTGACGATGGGCGAGACGACCGACGCCGCGATCGTCGCCGACACGCACGGCCGCACGCTCCTGCGCGCCGGCACGGCCGCCAGCGACGACGCGACGCTCGCGTCGGTCGAACGCCTCGGCGCACGCGCGCGCGCGGCGCTCGGCAAAAGCGGCCCGCGCACCGCGTTCGGCGACGGCCTGTTTGCGCTGAGCCAGCCGATCCCCGACACCGACTGGACGCTCGTGCAGGCGTTCTCGCTGCGTTCGCTGCTCGCGACGATCGGCCTGCGCGCGGGCGGGTACGCCGCGATCATGCTGGCTGCGATCGCGCTCGTGTGGTGGCTGCTGGTGCGTTTCGACCGCCGCGTGCTGAAGCCCGACGAAGCGCGCCGCCGCCGCGTGATCGACAGCGAGAACCTGAACCGCACGATCGTCGAGGCCGCGCCGTCCGGCATCGCGCTGCTGTCGCTCGCCGACGGCGCGGTGCTGCTGCAGAACGATACGATGCGCGACTACGACGCGCGCCGCGCGGGCGGGCCGTCGCTGCCGGCGCGGCTGCTCGCGCGCTTCGACCGCTCGGCCGGGACCGACGCGTGGCAGTCCGGCCTGCACGTGTCGCTGCCCACCGCCGACGGCAACGCGGTCGACCTGCTCGTCAACCTCGTGCGCACGCGCTACCGCGACGCGGACGTCGTGCTCGCCAACTTCTCCGACATCACGTCGCAGAAGAACGTCGAACGCGCGCTCGACAACGCGCGGCAGGCGGCCGACGCGGCGAACAACGCGAAATCCGCGTTCCTCGCGACCATGAGCCACGAGATCCGCACGCCGCTGAACGCGATCCTCGGCAATCTCGAACTGATCGGCCGCGAGCCGCTGGCGGACACGCAGCGCGAGCGGCTGCATACGGTCGAAGGTGCTTCATCGGTGCTGCTCGACCTGATCAACGACATCCTCGACCTGTCGAAGATCGAGGCCGGCCAGATGACGATCGAGGCGATCCCGTTCGATCTCGCCGACACGGTCCGGCAGACCGGTGCGATGTTCGAGCCGCTGGCCGCCGCGAAGGGGCTGCAATTCGACGTGTTCATCGACGATGCGCTGGCGCCCCGCTATCTCGGCGACCCGACGCGCATCCGGCAGATCGCCGCGAACCTCGTGGGCAACGCGATCAAGTTCACGAACCACGGCGAAATCACGCTCGAGGTGTACCTGCGCGACGACGCCGATCCCGCGTCGCCGATCGCGATCGGCGTCAGCGACACGGGCATCGGAATGACCGACGAACAGCGCGCGACGCTGTTCCGCCCGTTCACGCAGGCCGATACGTCGATCACGCGGCGCTACGGCGGCACGGGCCTCGGGCTCGCGCTGACGAAGCAGCTCACGCAGATGATGCACGGCGCGATCGACGTGAAGAGCGAAGCCGGCCACGGCAGCACGTTCGTCGTCACGCTGCCGCTGCGCGCGGCGACCGGCGAGCAGATCGCCGCGCAGGACGCGGCGCGCGCCGACGATGCAGCAACGCTTCCGTCGGTCGCCGCGCGTGTGCTGGTGGTCGACGATCATCCGGTGAACCGCAAGCTGCTGCAGGGGCAGCTCGTCACGCTCGGCTATGCGGCGGACGCGGCCGAGGAAGGGGCGGCCGCATTGCGGCGCTGTACCGATACGCGCTACGACCTCGTGATGACCGACCTGAACATGCCGGGCATGGACGGCTATACGCTGGCCCGCGTGCTGCGCGCGCAGTATCCGGACCTGCCGGTGGTCGCGGTCACCGCGCATGCGAGCGCGGCCGAGCATGCGCGCTGCGCGGAAGCGGGGATCGTCGCGGTGCTGGTGAAGCCGGTGCTGCTCGACACGATCGACCGCACCGTGCGGCGCTATGCGCATGCGGTGCCCGCGCGGGCGGCGGCGCAGCAAACGCTGGTCGATCTGGCCGAAGGTCCGCTGCCACCGGACGTGCACGCGCTGCTCGACGCGAGCCTCGCGCACTCGCTGGGGGCGGCACGCGATGCGGTGTCGCGTGGCGACATCCCGGCGCTGCGGCATGAACTGCATTCGCTGCGCGGCGCGTTCGCGACGATTCACGAGCACGCGGTGGCCGATGCGGTCGGCGAATTGCAGGCAATCGTGCACGAAGGCGATTTGACGTCGTTCGATGCGCGGCTCGCGGAAGCGGAACGCCTTGCGCGGGATGCGCTGCAACGGCGCGCGACGCGGGCGCCGTCCGTCTGAACATGACGCGATCGGCCGTTTCCAGCCGGTCTTCTTCCCCTCCCCGATTCAACCTGCGAGCCTTGCCCCGCAATGCCGCTGCACGCGTGTAGGACTGGGCCTACACAGGCGCTATCTCGAATCAGCCGTGGACGACTGATTAGGACGAGGCCGATCCCTACCATCGGTTTGTGAACTGACAAACCGTAAGGAGTAGGGCAAATGAACAAGACCTATCGCAGCATCTGGAACGCGGCAACGAGCACGTGGACGGCCGTGGCCGAAACCGCGAAGTCGCATTCGAAAGGGTCGTCGCGCGCGGCGCGGCAGGCGGTGATCGCAATCACGCTGGGTACCGCGGCCATTGGCAGCGCGGCAGCAGCGGAGGCATGCACGACGGCGGACGGGTCGAGCGGCACGGTTGACGATGCAGGCGTGTGCCAGGCGGTGAATCAGAGCGAAATCGGCACCATGGGATCGATCGGCACCATGGCGGGGGGCTGGAGTTCGGGCAATGGTATTTCGATCTGGACGGGCAGCGGAACGGCAGCAAATGCCGCGACCGCCAGCGATATCTCGATCGGTAACGGGAGTAGCGCGCTCGGCGGGACTTCCACGGCCTTGGGCAACGGAGCAACCGCTGGCACCACCGCGGGCACCGCGATTGGCGCCAACGCCACGTCTACCGCAAGCTACGGACTCGCGATTGGTGCCGCAACGCAAGTGGGACGGGGGGCGGTTGTCGAGGCTACGGGTTCTGTGGCAATCGGCACGATTTCCCATGTCACCAGCGGTGCGAGCAGCGCCGTCGCGCTCGGCATGGGTTCCGTTGCACATGAAGCGAACACCGTCTCCGTCGGCGCCGGCATTCCCAACATCGACGGACAGACGTTCACTCGCCGGATCGTCAACGTGTCGGCAGGCACCGCTGACAACGATGCCGTGAACCTCGGCCAGTTGAATACAGGTCTGTCGACGACGAACGCATCGATCGAGCGCACCAATACGGCTCTGTCGACGACCAATGCCACGCTGTCCACGACGAACGCGAGCCTGTCGACGACCAATGTCGCGCTTTCCACGACGAACGCGAACCTGTCGACGACCACCGCTTCGCTCTCCACGACCAATTCGACGCTGTCGACGACCAACGTCCAGTTGGCCGGGCTCGACAGCGACATGAAGGTCGCAAAGGGCGATATCGAAACGATCAACGATCAACTTGCCGGCCTGTCGGGCGGCACGATCGGCCTCGTCCAGCAAGCGGCCGCGGGCGCGGACCTCACGGTCGGCGCGAACACCGACGGCGACACCGTGAACTTCACCGGCACGGCGGGCACCCGCACGCTCACCGGCGTCACGGCCGGCGATGTTTCGACGGCCAGCACCGACGCCGTCAACGGTTCGCAGTTGCATGGCGTTGCCGACAGCGTCGCATCGGCCATCGGCGGCGGCTCGACCGTCAATGCCGACGGCTCGATCTCCGCACCGTCCTTCACCGTTGGCGACGGCAGCGGTGGCACGAAGGTCGTCAACTCAGTCGGCGACGTCGTCACCAACCTCGACGGCCGCACGACGACTAACGAAGGTGACATCAAGAAGCTCGCCGACGAAATCGGCAGCGGTACGGTCGGCCTCGTCCAGCAAGCCAACCCGGGCGACGACATCACCGTCGGCGCGAACACCGACGGCGCAGCGGTGAACTTCGCCGGCACCGCTGGCAACCGCAAGCTGACGGGCATTGCGGCAGGCGACGTATCGGCCGCCAGCAGCGAAGCCGTGAACGGTTCGCAATTGCACGGCGTAGCCGACAGCGTCGCATCGGCGATCGGCGGCGGCTCGACCGTCAATGCCGACGGCTCGATCTCCGCACCGAGCTTCACGGTCGGCGACGGCAGCGGCGGCACGAAGATCGTCAACTCGGTCGGCGACGCCGTCACCAACCTCGACGGGCGTGTCACCGACAACGAAGGCGGCATCAAGAAGCTCGCAGATCAGCTCGGCAGCGGCACGGTCGGCCTCGTTCGGCAGGACGCGACGAGCGGAATGATCACGGTCGGCGCGGGCGGCGCCGGCTCGGTCGTCAACTTCGCCGGCAGCGGTGGCCCGCGCGTGCTGTCCGGCGTCGCGAACGGCGTGAACGACGACGATGTCGTGACCGTCTCGCAGCTTCGTGCAACCGGGTTGATCGACTACACGGGCAAGGAAGTCGGCGCGGTCACGTACGACAGCGGCCTCTCGTTCGATTCCGTGACCTTCGCCGGCACGGACGGCACGGTGCTGCGGCAGGTCGCGGCGGGCCAAATCAGCGCGACCAGCATGGAAGCCGTCAACGGCGGCCAGCTCTACGCGCTGCAAGAGCAGTTCGCGAAGCAGTACGGCGATCTGTCGGGCCGCTTCGACGATCTGTCCAGCCGTGTCGGCGAACTCGAAACCAACCCGGGCGACCCCGGCACGGGCGGGCCGGGCGCCGGCGGCCCGGGCACGGGCGAAGGTTCGACCGTCGTCGGCGAAGGTTCGAATGCGTCGGGCAAGAACAGCTCGGCCATCGGCAACGGCTCGGTCGCCTCGGGCGAGAACAGCTCGGCTGTTGGTCAGGGTTCGGTCGCCTCGGGCAAGGACAGCACAGCCGTCGGCCAAGGCTCGGTCGCATCGGGCGATGGCAGCACGGCGCTCGGCCAGGGCGCATCGGCCACCGGCAGCAACTCCGTCGCGATCGGCCAGGGTTCGGTGGCGACGGAAGCGAACACGGTCTCGTTCGGCGACGGCACCGCCGAAGGCAACCGCCGGCTCGTCAACATCGCCGACGGCATCAACGCATCCGACGCGGCGACGAAGGGCCAGCTCGACCGCGCGATGGAATCGGTTGACCAGCGCTTCAACGACACGAACCGCGCGATCAACGACGTCGCGAAGAACGCCTACGCCGGTATCGCGGCCGCGATGGCGATGCCGAACATGACGCCGTCGCAGCCGGGCAAGACGGTCGTCGCGGTCGGCGCCGCGAACTTCAAGAGCGGCTCGGCCATCGCGGCCGGCGCGACCTACCGTTCGCGCAACGGCAACTGGCTGGTGAACGGCGCGACGTCGGTCACCTCGGTCGGCGACGTGGGCGTCCGTGCGCAAGTCGGCTACGAGTTCTGACCGGACGGCTCCGCGCAAGCGGAGCGTCGACCCGAAGCGGGGGGAGCGATCCCCCCGCTTTTCGGCCGACGGCCAGTGGCGATTCCTCCGAGTTGCCACCGGCCGTCGGCGCGACGGCGTCGCGTCCGGCCAGCCGTTTCGCCGCCCGCGACGGCGCTCCCACGCCGGCTCCAACCTGCTCAACAACGCCGACCGCGCGCCAATCGGCGCCGCGCGACGCGTGAGAAATTCATGAACAATACCTTCCCCATCCGCATCGTGATCGCCGACGATCATCCGGCGATCGTCATCGGCGCGCGCTACGAACTGTCGGCGACGAACACCGTCACGGTCGTCGCGACCGCGCACGACTCGACGGAACTGATGGAAGCGCTCGCGAGCCATCCGTGCGACGTGCTCGTGTCCGACTACGCGATGCCCGGCAGCGATTACGGCGACGGGCTCGCGCTGTTCACGGCGATCCTGAAGCGCCATCCCGGCCTGAAGATCGTCGTGATGACGATGATGGAAAACGCGGTCGCGCTGCGTGCGCTGATGAATCTCGGCATCGCGTGCATCGTCAGCAAGTCGGACATGCCGAACCACCTGACGATGGCGATCCACGCGGCCTATACGAACGGCCGGTATCTGTCGCCGTCGATGGACAAGATCTTGCGCAACGCGGGCAGCGTGACCGGCAGGGCGCCGGCGCTGTCGGTGCGCGAAGTCGAGGTGATCCGGTTGTTTGCGTCGGGACTGTCGGTCAACGAGATCGCCGAGAAGCTGAATCGCAGCAAGAAGACTATCAGCACGCAGAAGAGTTCGGCGATGCAGAAGCTCGGCATCGAGCGCGACGTCGATCTGGTTCGCTACGCGATCGCGTGCGGGCTCGTGACCGATTACGGGTATGCGTCGGCGCAGGCGGCCGGCGAAACCGACTGATCTACCCGCAACCCGGAGATGAATGCATAGGCGCTCGCGGGGCACCGGTGCCGTGATCCGCGCCCGCGTGGCTTCACCGCGCGGATGGGCCGCTGCGCGCCGCCTCGATACGGCGCGTGACCACACGCGTCAGGCCGGATCGGCCCCCGGCGCGCCTTCCCCTTCCCCACCGCGCCCTTCGGTGCCGGCGGCGGCGACGATTCCGTTCTCGATCGCGTAGCGCAGCAGGTCGATGTCCTTGTCGACGCCGATCTTTTCCATCGCGCGCGCCTTCTGCGTGCTGATGGTTTTCTTGCTGCGGCTCAGCTTCTCCGCGATCTCGTTCACCGTCATGCCCGACGCATAGAGACGCACGACCTCGATCTCGCGCGCGCTCAATTCGCGCTTCTGGTCGACGGCCCGTGCGCTCGAATGCGACGTGAGCGTGCGCACGACCTTCTCGACCGACGGCGAGTAGTAGGTGCCGCCCGTCGCGGCCGCGTGAATCGCGGGAATCAGGTGATCGACCGTATCGGATTTGCTGACGATGCAGGTAATGCCGAGGCGCGTCAGCGCGCCGATCACCGCCGGGTTGTCGAGCATGGTCAGCACGACCAGCTTCGCGGCCGGGTAGTTGCGTTGCAGGTAGGAGAACAGCGTGATGCCGTCGCCGTGCGCGCCGCCCGGCATCGCGTAATCGGACACCACGACATCGCACGCGCCGGCATCGAGCAGGCGGATCAGTTCGGTCGAGCTGCCGGCCTTGCCGGTCAGCTGGATCGTCGGCACCGACGACAGCCCGTGCTCGACGCCGGCGAGCATCGCCGGATGGTCGTCGGCCAGTACCACGCGTATCAGATAGCTTCCCATAGTCGTCCAGATTTGCGCGGCCTGACGTCGTGGCGGAAACCGCCATGCACCGGCGCGGCGACGGCGCTCGCGCGCGTCGTGGATCGTAATTGGGCGCTATCTTCGCATGAAACCGGGGTGTCATCCATGGATCGGGCCGGCGGCCCGGCGCCGGGATGTGCGGTCGCACAAAAAAGCCGCCGGCTCGTGACGAGCGGGCGGCTTCGGCGCTTTGCCGGGCCGGGGCCGAGCAGGCGGATGCATCAGCGATGCTCGCCGCCCGGCGCGTCGCGTGTCGCGTCATCGCGCCTCGATCCGGATCTCGACGCGACGGTTCTGCGCGCGGCCTTCGGCCGTTGCATTGGTCGCGACCGGATCGGCGGCGCCGGCGCCTTCCGACACGAACGACTGCGCCTTCAGGCCGTTGCTGCTCAGGTAGTTCATCACGTTGCGCGCCCGCGAGGCCGACAGCGCGAGGTTGTGCGTCTCGCCGCCCGTCGAATCGGTGAAGCCCGTGACGGTCACGCGGCGGAATTCGATGCCGCGGTTGACGTCGATGAAGCGGTCGAGCTGGTTGCGCGCCTGCGGCGACAGCACGGCGCTGTCGAGCGCGAAGTTCGCGTCGCCTTGCAGCAGCACCTGGCGCTGCGGAACCGGCTGCGGCGCGGGGGCCGGCTGCGGTTGCGGCTGCGCGGCCGGCGCCGCGACGGGCGCCGGCTGCGGCTTGCCGCACATGAACGTGATTTCGCGCGGATCCTTCATCGGCGAGCGGCTGTACACGCGGTCGATCATCTCGAGCGGCATGAAGCCCTTGCCCTGACAGAATTCTTCCGCTGCGCGCGCGCAGGAATTGACGCTGCCCAGCAGGCCGTCGCAGCTCACGCGGAACACGTTGTCCGGCTTGCCCGGGATCGATACCGCGCGAATGTCGTAGGTGAGGCCCGATTGCGTCGTGCACGCACCGACGGCCATCGCGATCGCGCCGATCGATGCGGCGCGCAACAACAAGGTGGAAATTTTCATGATGAAAACGTCCGCCCGAAGGCGGACGGGAGAAATCGGATTAAAGGAAAGCGGTACTGCGGATGTCGGCACGGGCGGGGCTTGCGCCCCGCCCCGCGCATTACCACTGGTACGACGCACCCACGCCGACGGTGTTGCCACCGCTCGAGAGACCAACGCCGGCCTTCATCTTCAGGTTCTGCGTGATGCGGGCTTCGCCGCCGAACGCCACGGCCTGATAGCCCTTGTAGGTCGCGCCGCCGACACCGAACGACAACGTCTTGCCCGGATCGACGCCCGGAATCATCGTCAGCGCCGTGGCGGCCGCGATACCCGAGTACGCGTTCTTCGACACGTCGTTGATCTGCCCTTGCAGACCGCCGACCGCGCGGTCGAGCTGACCCTTCGTCGCCGCATCGGACGCGTTCATGCCGTCCGCGATGTTGACGATCCGGCGGTTGCCGTCGTCGGTGCCGTTGCCGAACGACACGGTGTTGGCTTCCGCCGCCACCGAGCCCGCGCCCAGCGCCACCGAGTTCGAACCCGACGCGTTCGCGCCGTCGCCGATCGCCATCGCCTGGCCGCCGGATGCGTTCGCGCCGCTGCCGATCGCCGTCGCGCCGTCGGCCGAGCTCTTCGCATTCGAGCCGATGACCGTGGCGTTGTTCGCGCCGCTGCCGATCGTCGCGCCCGAACCCGCCGCGGTGTTGCCCGTGCCCGTGCCTGCATTGGCCGGGTTCGACGCCGCCGGATCGGTGTCGGTGCCGGCGAAGTACCGGTTGTCGCCCGACCCGCCGCCACTGCCGCCACCGTTGCCCGGGTTCAGCTCGAGCGCGCCGACACGGCCGTCGAGATCGCCGAACTGGTCACGCAATGCGCTCAGTTGCCCGTAGTTCACCGCGTCGTACCGGCTTGCGCCATCCGCGACGTTCGTCAGCGTGACCGGCGCCGCGCCCGTCCCGCCCAGCGTCACCGAACCGTAGTTCGGCGACCCGTCGCGATTCAGGTCGTAACGCACCGCGAGCGAATCGGTCGCGCCGTACGCTGCCGCGGCCTGAACGGCCTGCTCGACGGTCGAGTACTTCTGACCGTTCACTTCGATCGCCGTGTTCGCGAGCTTGCCGTCCGCGTCGACCGTCGTACCGCCGCCGATCGTGTCGGCGACGCTTTGCGCGGTGCCGTGCAGTTGCGAGCCGTTGATCGCGTCCATGCTGGTCGCGTTCACCGCGCCGGCCGCCACGTTCGTCAGCGTCGTGCCGTCCGTACCCTTCAGCTTCACTTCGCCGAAGTTCGCCGAACCGTCCGCGTTCGTGCCGTACGTCACCGCCAGCGACGTCAGGCCCGTGCCCGGGTTGGTCGGGTCGACCGGTGCGACCAGGCCCGCGTCCTTCAACTGCGCCACGTTCACCGCATCGGTGTCGTCCGTGCCGGCTGCCACGTTCTTCAGCTGCACCGGTATCGTTGCGCCCGCGCCGCCCAGCGTGACCTGGTTCTTCGCCGTGCTGTCGTACACCACCGCCAGCGATTCGCCCGTCGTCGGATCGATCACGCCGCCGTTCTTCAGCGAGTCTTCCAGCGAGCCGACACGGGTGTTCGTCGCGTAAAGCTGCGAACCGTTCACCGCGTCCGTGCTCGTTGCAGACAGATCGCCCGCCGCCACGTTGTGGATCGCCACCGGCATACCGGCGTTGCCCAGCGTGATGGCGGTCTTCGCTCCGTCGTCATACGTCACAGCCAGCGACGTCAGGTTGCCCCGGCCGTCGTCGCCCACCAGGCCCGAGTCCTTCAACTGGCCCACGTTCACCGCGTCGGTGTTGTCCTTGCCGGCTGCCACGTTCTTCAGTTGCACAGGCGTGGTCGCGCCCGCACCGCCCAGCGTCACCTTGTCCTTCGATGCGCTGTCGTACACGACTGCCAGCGATTCGCCGGTAGTCGGGTCGATCACGCCGCCGTCCTTCAGCGAGTCGCGCAGGTCGCCGATGTCCTGGTTCGTTGCAAACAGTTGCGAACCATTCACCGCGTCCGTGCTCGTCGCCGACACGTCGCCCGCCGCCACGTTGTGCAGCGCCACCGGGCCCGTCGCATTCGCGCCACCCAGCGTCACCGAGCCGTAGTTCGGCGTGCCGTCCCCCTTCTGGTCGTATGTCACCGCCGCCAGCGTGTTGCCGTTCGCATCCACCAGGCCGCTATCCGACAGACGATCCTTCAGGTCCGAGATATCGCCCGTGTTCGTGCTCGTACGGCCATCCAGGTTCGCCAGTGCGTCGCCGACGTTGTGATAGTCGACCGGCGTCGTGCCGCCCGCCGGATCGGCCAGCGAATACGTCGGCGCCGTCACCTTGCCGTCGGCGCCCACGGTCGAACCACCGCCCAGTGCGTCCGCCACGCTTTGCGCCGTGCCGTGCAGCTGCGAGCCGTTGATCGCGTCCATGCTGGTCGCGCTCACCGCGCCGGCCGCCACGTTCGTCAGCGTCGTGCCGTTCGTGCCCTTCAGCTTCACTTCGTCGAAGTTCGCCGAACCGTCCGCGTTCGTGCCGTACGTCACCGCCAGCGACGTCAGACCCGTGCTCGGATCGGTCGGGTCGACCGGTGCGACGAGGCCCGCATCCTTCAACTGAGCCACGTTCACTGCATCGGTGTCGTCCGTGCCGGCTGCCACGTTCTTCAACTGCACAGGCGTGGTCGCGCCCGCGCCGCCCAGCGTGACCTGGTTCTTCGCCGTGCTGTCGTACACCACCGCCAGCGATTCGCCCGTCGTCGGGTCGATCACGCCGCCGTCCTTCAGCGAGTCGCGCAGGTCGCCGATGTCCTGGTTCGTCGCAAACAGTTGCGAACCGTTCACCGCGTCCGTGCTGGTTGCTGACAGATCACCCGCCGCCACGTTGTGGATCGCCACCGGCGTACCGGCGTTGCCCAGCGTGATCGCGTTCTTCGCTGCATCGTCGTACGTCACAGCCAGCGACGTCAGGTTGCCCGAGCCGTCGTCACCGACCAGACCCGTGTCCTTCAACTGGCCCACGTTCACGGCGTCGGTGTCGCCCTTGCCGGCCGCCACGTTCGTCAGCGTCACCGGCGCCGTCGCAGTCGCGCCGCCCAGCGTCACTTTGTCCTTCGATGCGCTGTCGTACACCACGGCCAGCGATTCGCCAGTCGTCGGGTCGATCACGCCGCCGTCCTTCAGCGAGTCCTCCAGCGAACCGACACGCGTGTTCGTCGCAAACAGTTGCGAACCATTCACCGCGTCCGTGCTCGTTGTCGACAGATCACCCGCCGCCACGTTGTGGATCGCCACCGGCGTACCGGCGTTGCCCAGCGTGATCGCGTTCTTCGCTGCGTCGTCGTACGTCACTGCGAGCGACGTGAGGTTGCCCGAGCCGTCGTCGCCGACCAGGCCCGTGTCCTTCAACTGGCTCACGTTCACCGCGTCGGTGTCGCCCTTGCCGGCTGCCACGTTCGTCAGTGTCACCGGCGCCGTCGCAGTCGCGCCGCCCAGCGTCACCTTGTCCTTCGCCGCGCTGTCGTACACCACCGCCAACGATTCGCCCGTCGTCGGATCGAACAAGCCCGAATTGCCAAGCCGGTCGCGAATATCCGCGATGTCGCCCGTGTTCGTGCTCGTGCGGCCATCCAGGTTCGCGAGTGCGTCGCCGACGTTGTGATAGTCCACCGGCGTCGCGCCGCCCGCCGGATCAGCCAGCGAATACGTCGGCGCCGTCACCTTGCCGTCAGCGCCCACGGTCGAACCACCGCCCAGCGCGTCTGCCACGCTTTGCGCCGTGCCGTGCAGTTGCGAACCGTTGATCGCGTCCGTGCTCGTCGCGTTGACGCCGCCCGCCGCCACGTTCGTCAGCGTCACAGGTGCCGTCGCGGCCGTGCCGCCCAGCGTCACGCGATCCTTCGCGATCGTGTCGTACGACACCGCGAGCGGGTCCGTGCCAGTGCCCAGATCCTTGATCGCATCGGTCAACTGGTCGACGTTCACCGCGTCGGTGCCCGCGACACCCTTCGCGACGTTCGACAGCACCACCGGGTTGGCCGCACCCGCGCCGCCCAGCGTCACGTGGTTCTTCGCCGCGCTGTCGTACACGACTGCCAGCGATTCGCCCGTCGTCGGGTCGATCACGCCGCCGTCCTTCAGCGAATCTTCCAGCGAACCGACGCGCGTGTTCGTCGCGAACAGTTGCGAACCGTTCACCGCGTCCGTGCTCGTCGCCGACAGGTCGCCCGCCGCCACGTTGTGGATCGCCACCGGCGTACCAGCGTTGCCCAGCGTGATCGCGTTCTTCGCTGCGTCGTCGTACGTCACAACCAGCGACGTCAGATTGCCCGAGCCGTCGTCGCCGACCAGGCCCGTGTCCTTCAACTGACCCACGTTCACCGCGTCGGTGTCGCCCTTGCCGGCTGCCACGTTCGTCAGCGTCACCGGCGCCGTCGCGGCCGCGCCGCCCAGCGTCACCTTGTCCTTCGATGCGCTGTCGTACACCACCGCCAGCGATTCGCCCGTCGTCGGGTCGATCACACCGCCGTCCTTCAGCGAGTCGCGCAGGTCGCCGATGTCCTGGTTCGTCGCGTAAAGCTGCGAACCGTTGATCGCGTCCGTGCTCGTCGCCGACACGTCGCCCGCCGCCACGTTGTGGATCGCCACCGGCGTACCGGCATTGCCCAGCGTAACGCCGGCCTTCGTCGCGTCGTCATACGTCACCGCCAGCGACGTCAGGTTGCCCGAACCGTCGTCACCGACCAGGCCCGTGTCCTTCAACTGGCCGAGGTTCAGTGCGTCGTGGTCGCCCGTCGCGTCCGCCACGTTCGACAGCTTCGTCGGCGTCACGCCGTCGCCCAGCGTCACCGAACCGTAGTTCGGCGTGCCGTCCGCGTGGCGGTCGTACGTCACCGCGGCGATCGCCTTGCCGTCGTCGCCGATCAGGCCCGAACCCTTCAACTGGCTCACGTTCACCGCGTCCATGTCGGCAACGCCGGCCTTCACGTTCGTCAGCGTCGTGCCGTCCGTGCCCTTCAGCGTGACCGTGTCCTTCGCCGCGCCGTCGTACACCACCGCCAGCGATTCGCCCGTCACCGGATCGATCACGCCGCCGTCCTTCAGCGAGTCGCGCAGGTCGCCGATGTCCTGGTTCGTCGCGTAAAGCTGCGAACCGTTGATCGCGTCCGTGCTCGTCGCGTTCACGTCGCCCGCCGCCACGTTCGACAGCTTCGTGCCGTTCGCACCCTTCAGCGCGACGACTTCGAAATTCGGCGAACCGTCGGGATTCGTGCCATAGGTCACGGCCAGCGGGTCCGCGCCACCGCCGAGCTGGGCGAGCGCATCGAGCGCATCGCCGACGTTGCGATAGGTCGTACCGCCGACGGTGTAGGTCGGATTCGTGATCGAGCCGTCCGCGCCGACTCCCGCGTTGCCGCCGAATGCGGACATCGCGTCCTTCAACTGGCTGACGTTGACGGCGTCGGTATCGGCCGTGCCGCGTGCGACGTAGATGATCTGGCGCTGCTGGCCCGTCGAGCCAACCGAAACCGAGTTCAGACGGTCCGCGACCGAGTTCGAGCCCAATGCGACCGCGTTCTGCGCGGCGCTGGTCACGCTGGCCTGACGGCCGATCGCGATCGCGTTCGTCGCGAGCGGATCGACCTGCGCGGCCGTGCCGAATGCCATGGAGTCCGCCGCGTTGGCCCGCGACGTGTTGCCGAGCGCAAGCGCGTTGAGGCCCGCGGCTTGCGCGTTGAAGCCCGCGGCCACCGCGTTGTTGCCGCCCGCCACCGTGCCGTTGCCCAGCGCCAGTGCGCTGGTGCCCGTCGCGCGGCCGCTGCCGAACGCGACCGCGCCGTTGGCCGTCGCCGACGCGCCCGCGCCCAGCGCCACCGAACCCGTGCCCGACGACACCGCCTGCGGCCCGATCGCGATCGCCGTCGTGCCGGTCGCGCTGGCTTCCGCGCCGATCGCCACGCCGAACGTGCCCGCACCCACCGATGCGTTGTCGCTGCCATCGCCCGCGCCATCGACCTGGACATACGGATCCGTGCCCGCGGTCGTCGCGATCGAATCCAGTCGGTTGTTCACGTCCTGGATCGCCAGTTGCGTCTTCGTGTCGACGCCGTCGATCGCCGCCTGCGTGGTGGTCGTCGTGACGCCGATCAGGTCGTTCACCTGGCCGACGGTCGCCGCGTCGCTGTCGGCCTGGCCGTTCTGCACGTTCGTGATGCGTCGTTGCAGGCCGGTCGTATCGTTACCGACGGAAATCGTGTTGATTTCGTTCGCCACCGAACCGAGGCCCAGCGCCACCGCGTTGATGCCGGTCGCCTGCGCGGCGACGCCCGTGCCGCGCCCGCCGATATACGGGTTGCCGGTCGCCACGGTCTGCTGCAATTGCTGCACGTTGACCGCGTCGGTCGCCGCGACACCCGCCGCGACGTTCGACAGCGTCACCGGAGCGGCCGCGCCCGCGCCGCCCAGCGTCACGTGGTTCTTCGTCGCGCTGTCGTACACGACTGCCAGCGATTCGCCCGTCGTCGGGTCGATCACGCCGCCGTCCTTCAGCGAATCTTCCAGCGAACCAACGCGCGTGTTCGTCGCGAACAGTTGCGAACCATTCACTGCGTCCGTGCTGGTTGCCGACAGATCGCCCGCCGCCACGTTATGGATCGCCACCGGCGTACCAGCGTTGCCCAGCGTGACGCCAGCCTTCGTCGCGTCGTCGTACGTCACCGCCAGCGACGTCAGGTTGCCCGAACCGTCGTCGCCGACCAGGCCCGTGCCCTTCAGCTGACCGAGGTTCAACGCGTCGTGATCGTCCGTCGCGTCCGCGACGTTCTTCAATTGCGTCGGACCCGTGCCGTTGCCCAGCATCACCGAGCCGTAATTCGGCGTGCCGTCCGCGTGGCGGTCGTACGTCACCGCCGCGATCGACTGGCCATCGTCGCCGATCAGGCCCGAGCCCTTCAGTTGCGACACGTTCACCGCGTCGGTGTCTGCCGTACCAGCGGCCAGATTGACGATGCGGCGCTGCGCGGAAGCATTGCCGACCGACACCGTGTCAGCCGTATCGGCGACGGAACCGGCGCCAAGCGCCACGGCATTCGATGCGGTGACACCGGCTCGGGAACCGATGGCCACGCTGTCGTCCGCGTTAGCGCTGCTGGTCGCCGCGACGCGGGCGCCGCGGCCGAGCGCGACACTGTTGTTGGCCGTGCGAGTCGTGCCACCGGCAGTGCTCCCCACCACCGATGCCTCGGCACCGGCAGCAAGGCCGTAGGCCGAATTCACATCCACGTTGGCCCGCTCGCCCAGCGCCGTCCCGTAGTTGCCCATCGCACGGCTCACGTAGCCGATCGCGGTACCTGCATTGCTCGACACGGCACCTTGGCCGATCGACACACCGAAGTTCGCATCGTCGCCGGCAGCGCCAGTCGTCGGCGAAACCGATGCCCTGGCGGCATCGCCGATAGCCACAGACCCGGCTGCATAAGCAGCCGTGTTGCTGCCCACGGCGACCGAACTGGAAGAAATGGCGCCATTGAGAGCGCCGGCATCGGCGGCGGCGTTATTGCCGATCGCGATGGCGCCGGTCGGCGTGAAGGCCAAACCACTGCTGTTGGTACGCGCGCCATTTCCCATCGCGATGGCGTTCGGCCCACCGGCCGACGCGCCCATCCCGATCCCGATTGCGTTGCTGCCCGTCGCCGCCGCCCCGGCTCCGGTGCTGTTGATCCGCACGTACGGGTTGTCCGTCGCGCCGCCACCGCCACCGCCGCCGGCTGCGGCAATAGCCGCATTCAACTGGCCAAGGTTCACGGCGTCGGTGTCTTGCGTACCTGCCGCGACGTTGACGATCTGACGCTGCTGCCTCGCCGAACCGATGGATACGCTGTTGGCGCGATCCGCAACCGAACTCGTACCAAGCGCGACCGCATTGTCCGCCGTCGCCGACGCGTCGCCGCCAACGACCACGGACATCGCCCCGGTTGCAGAGGCCCGCAGACCCAGCGCGACCGTCTCCCAGCCCGATGCGTTCGAGTTGCTGCCGACCGCGACGGTGCCGGCACTGGTCGAACTCGCGCCATCGCCCACCGCGATCGACGCGGAGGTGAGCGCGGACGCCGCCGAATTGGCCCCGCTGCCGATCGCGATGTTGCCGGCCCGGCCCGATACGGTCGCGTCGGTCGCACCGCCAACGACGATGCGCGGGTTGTTCGTTGCCGCGATCGCCGTATTGAGCTGAGTCACGTTCACCGCATCCGTGCCCTGCGTGCCGGCGGCCACGTTCACGATCTGGCGCTGCTGCGCCGCCGAGCCGACGGATACGCCGTTCGCGCGCGTCGCCACGCTGCCCGCACCCAACGCGACACCATTCGAAACGCTCGAGGTAGCACTGCCCCCCAGTGCGAGCGAGTTCCCGCCCGTTGCGGTCGCGTTGGCGCCCAGCGCCGTCGATCCGCCTCCCGTCACGAGCGTATTCGCACCCAACGCGGTCGTATAGGAATTGGTGTTCCGGCTGTTTGTGCCGATCGTGATCGCGCCGATACCGGCCGCCGTCGCGGAGTCGCCCAATGCAATCGCGCCTGTCGCACCCGGGATGTCGCCATCGACGACGCGCGCGTTGTTACCGATCGCAATGCCGTTGACCGGGATGTACCGGTTGCTTGAGTTCACCGTCGCGCCATTGCCAAGCGCGATGCTGTTGGACGACCCGTTGCGAACGTTGCTCCCCGCACCGATCGCGATCGAATCCGCCCCGTTTGCCGCTGCCGCGGTTCCCGTGCTGTTGACCTTGACGTAGGGGTCATCGCTCGCGACTGCGATCGCCGCGTTCAGCTGATTCAGGTTAACGGCATCCGTCCCAGCCGTACCGTTTGCCAGGTTCGTGATGCGATGGTTCGTCATGCTGGCGTTGCTGTCGAAATCCACCGGCCCCCTGAGGTGCACGCCGGAGCCGCCGAGCAGGAAGAGGTGCCCGTCCAACGTACCGCTGATGCCGGCTTCAGTCGCGGCACTTGCCTGCCCAATGCCGCCGCCATTGACGTTACTGTGGTTGTACAGTTGGAACGCCCGCGCGTGGCCTTCGCTGAGCCTGAAGTCCTGGGACGCAGTACCGCATGCCGCAGTGGTCCGTGTGCCCGCGATATTGCCGCCGCCGAACGTCGTTCCGGTCGCACCGGTTCCAGGTGCACAAAGCGTCAACGACCCACCGCCGTTCGCCGCGACCTGCGCCATCGCATCGACCGACATCGTTCCACCACCCACCCCGGCCATGACCGCGACCGCCGCCGACACCGACGACTTCATCGCCGAGCCCGATTTGGATTTCGTGCGCATCCGCGCCGTTTCGGGCGCTGCCGCCCAGGTGCCCGTCGTCGCGTTCCAGACGGTCCGATAAGTCGTGTTCACGTTGATAGCCTCTGTAGAAGAAGGGGGAAGGACGAACCTCGTCCACAGATGCCAATGTATTGATCGGCTGTCATTTGGTTAATCAGACGGCCGGACGTGCGATGACTTATTTTGTAGGACCGGTCCTAGCCTGACGTTGCTTGACAATCGCCTGTGCCAAACGGCCATGGTTACTACGTTCTATTGATCGATTTTCGATTTGAATTGACACGCGCACGCAGCAGGATTTATATACGCATCGCGCAAGGTCTCGAACAAATAGGACTGGTCTTAGTCATTGCCGTCGACTGTTTCGGATTGCCCTACATACGGGCGATCCCACTATCCCGATAATTCGCTCGTTCCCCGAGCCGGCAGCGCGATTCGCCTGCCTCACCACACGGCTTACGGATATCGCCCCACGTCCCGGCTTGCGCGCGGCCGGCACCGCGCGAACCGCTCGCGGCTCCTGATTTGCGCATCGATTCACGGTATTCGCTCCATGCCCATTCGACATCTCTTCGCGTCCCAGGCGGATGCCGGCGCGCCGTTCGCTTCGATCGGCGGCGAGCCGCACGATCTGGGCCTGCTGCATCGCTACCAGCGCTTCACGCTGTATGGCGGCGCCGTGCTCCTGTCGCTCGTGATGCTGTTCACGGCGAGCATCCTGCTCACCGGATCGGTGCGCGATTACATCTCGAAACGGCGCGAGCTGCTCACGACGCACAAGGCGCTCGTTCAGCTCGAAATCGACGCGAAGCAGGCGTCGATGCGCCGCGCGGTCATCAATGCGGAATTGCTATGGAACGGCCATCCGCCGCACGCGCGCACCTCGTCCGATACGCTCCGGCGCGACGGGCACGTATTGCTGTCGCCGATGCGCGGCGCCACCGAAGTGTTCGTCGCGGCGACGTCCGATGCGACCGCCAACGGCGAATTCGATCGCTACGTGCAGTTGATGGAACGCCAGACGATCTCGATCGCGGCCGCCGAGCGCCAGACCGGCCGGCCCGTCACCGGCTATGCATACAGCCCCGACCATCGCGTGATCGCGATCACGCCGCCGCCGAACACGCCGTATCCCGACCTGCTCGCACGCATGGGCGTGCACGACACACACGGGTTGATCGACCGCCTCGCCTTCGACGTCGCCGACTGGCGCAATCCGGCGATCGCGCGCCACTGGCGCGACACGCGCCACATCGCGTGGCAGCCGCCCGCGGTCGATCCGCTCACGGGCAAGACGGTGTTTCGCCTCGTCGAGCCGGTGTTCGACGGCCCCGATCACGTGATGACCTTCGTCAGCGATCTCGACGTGGACGTGATCGCCGACCGGATGAATCACGCGCCCGACGACACGGTCGCGATGCTGGTCGATGACAGCGGCCGCATCCTGCTGAGCGCGGACCGGACGAACGCGTCGACCGACGGCCCCGCGCTGATGCGTCAGGCGCTTGCCGACGGCGACTGGCGGCACGGCTTCGACCGGCTCGCCGCGAACTACCGGGACGGCATCTTCACGGTCAGCGACCGGATCTCCGATACGGGCTTCGCGATCGTCTACGCCTATTCGTGGCGGATGATCGCGCACGCGATCTGGCCGGCGATGCTGCGCGAGGCCGGCACGACGGCGCTGATGCTCGCCGTCCTGTGGGCGCTCGTCGTCGCGTTCGACCTGAAACTGTTCGCGCCGCTGTTCCGCCGCTCGCGCCGCGTGTTCGAGAGCGAGCAGATGTGCCGCGCGATCATCTCGACCGCGCCGTTCGGCATCGGCCTGATTTCGCTCGGCTCGCGCCAGGTGCTGCTGCGCAACCGGATGATGGAGCTCTACGAGAAGGAGGCCGGCTCGCCGCCGCTGCATGAACGCCTGCTGGCGCGCTATCGCGAGCGCCAGGACGGCGACGCGTTTCAGCTCGACGTCGAGTTGCCGGTGACGCTCGGCGACGGCCGCATGCGCGACCTGCTCGTCAACTTCGTCCGCGCGCGCTACAAGGGTCGCGATACGTTGCTGTGCAGCTTCTCCGACATCACGACGCGCGCCGACGCCGAGCGCGCGCTCGGCAGCGCGAACCGCGCGAAGTCGACGTTCCTCGCGACGATCACGCACGAGATCCGCACGCCGCTGAACGCGATGCTCGGCAATCTCGAACTGCTCGACAAGGCGCCCGACCCGAGCCGACAGAAGCGCCGGCTGCACGCAGTGACGTCGGCCGCGCGGATGCTGCTCGACATGCTGAACAACGTGCTGGACATGACGAAGATCGAAGCCGACCGGATGACGCTCGAAGCCACCAGCTTCCGCATCGACGAACTGATGCGCGACCTCGCCGACCTGTTCGAACCGATGGCCGCCGCGAAGGGCGTCGCGCTGCGCGTGGAGATCGACCCGGCCGTGTCGCATGCGTACGTCGGCGATCCGATGCGCGTGCGGCAAATCGTCGTGAACCTCGTCAGCAACGCGATCAAGTTCACGGATCGCGGGACGGTCGCGCTGTCGGTGTCCGCATCGGCGGTCGACGCGACGCCCGTGACGATCCGCGTCAGCGATTCGGGGATCGGGATGACGGCCGACCAGCTCGCGCGCATCTTCGAGCCGTTCGCGCAGGCCGACCGGTCGATCGCGCGGCGCTTCGGCGGCACCGGCATCGGCTTGGCGCTGAGTCACAAGCTCGTCGAATCGATGGGCGGCGGGATCTCGGTCGACAGCGTGCCGGACGTCGGCTCGACGTTCGTCGTCACGCTGCCGCTGCCGCTCGATCACCGGCCGGGCGCGGCACGGCCCGATGCGGGTTCGGATGCGCCGAACGCACGCGTGCTGTTCGTCGACGACAATCCGGTAAACCGTTCGCTGATCCACGATCAGCTCGATGTTCTAGGCTATCCGGCCGATGTCGCATCGAGCGTCGCGGAAGCGCTCGATCTCGTCGACCAGCACGACTATGCGCTCGTGATGACCGACCTCAACATGCCGGGGCTCGACGGCTATGCGTTTGCGCGCGTGCTGCGCGAGCGGGGCCGCGCACGACCGATTCTCGCGGTGACCGCGCATGCAGAGCCCGACGAATTGCGTCTTGCACGAGAAGCCGGGATCGACGAGATCGTCGCGAAGCCGACGTCGCTGAAATCGCTCGAGCTGGCGATCACGAAACACACCGGCGCGTCGCTGCCGCCGCATTCGCCGCCGCCGTCGCGCAGGCACGGGCCGCTGCCGCAGGATCTGCACAAGGTGCTGTCGGACACCGCGCACCGCTCGAATGCCGCGATCGCTCGCGCGCTGCAGGACGGCGACCTGAAGGCCGCCCGGACCGAGATCCACAGCATGCGCGGTGCGTTCGCGATGATCGGCGAGCACGAGATATCGGGCATCTGCGCGTCGATGGAAGCGCTGGCGTTGGCAGGCGACGCCGCGGCGTTCGCGCGCGAGTTCGAGCGGTATCGACGAGACGCGAGCGAGGCCCTCGTTCGGCGTGCGGCAGGCGAGCCGAAATCGTCCGCCGACACGTTTTTTGACATATCCGTGACGAAGTAACGATGCGGCCAGCCGGCGCGATTGCGTTGGAACCGTTGCCGGGCAAGCGTTCGCGACACTGGCCGGATGGCCAATACGAATAAATTCGTACGACCGTGAACTTCCCGCTGTCGATCTCCGCTACAGTGGTTGCACGTTTTCGCGAGGAATCCCTGGCTACTTCGGCATGCCAAGCATGTGCCGGAGCGGCGATCGAGATCCGCTGCGTAAACGAGCGCGGCCCGCAGATGCACGAACACCTGCGAGCCGCTGACCACAACCAACTCAACATAGGAGTTGACCATGGCTGGCGCGAATCATAACGCACCGATGTCTTTCCGCGATTGTTTTGCCTCCCCTCGATCGTCGTTTCAATCAGGCCGCGTCGTTCCGCACCTCAGGCTGGCCGACATGGCGCCGCCCGTCGTGTATCTGTGGACGAAGCTGTCCGGCCGATGGATCGAGGCGGCCGGCTTCGATCCCGGGCAGCGTCTGCACGTCGAGGTGTCGCACAAGCGGCTGGTGATCACGCCGATCGACGATGCGGATCGCGATCATGGCGGGCAAGACGGATGCCCCGATGTCGATGGCGGAACGGGACGGCAGCAACTTTCGACGATGACGGAGGACGCGTAATGCGCTACGACGCCTCGAATCGAAACACCAGCGACGTGCCGGACGATTTCGACTATTACGACGTCGGCGAACTGGCCGCCAAGTCCGAACTCGTACTGAAGCTCAACGCCTTGATGGCGTCGCGCGGCCTGACCGAGGAAGAGGCCGCGGCCCTGGCCGAAATGGCACGGCCGGTGGTGACGCCCGAGCAGCGCGAGCGGCTCCGGAACGTCACGCTCGATCAACTGATGCTGACGCTGGCGTCGTTCGGCCAGCATGTAGAGATCGTGGTGCGGCCGGCGGGGAAATCGGGGCCGGCGGGGATCACGGTTTCGGTCTGACGGCCTGCGAGGCAGGCTCGAAGAAATGTGTGGCAGCCGGAAGCGCCTCGGCGCTCGCATGAGGCAGCGTTGGGAGTAGGTGCTATCAAACACATAGCATGACGACGGCCGGGCCCGGCGGCCGCCGCCGAAGCGGCTCCGGCGCCACACTCGTTCAATTTAACGTGAACGATCGTTACAACCAATCGGACAGGGCTGATTCTGTACAAACGCTCACCGTAGTCGCACGAGCCAACCACAAAAGCAAAAAAGCCGCTGCCGTGGTCGACGGCGGCGGCCAACCCGACGGATCACCCGATCCGCCGTCTTTCTGATACACCCGCTTACTGCTGAATCGTCGCCTGCTCCGCGAGCTTGTCCACCAGCGCCGTCATCGCACGCTGCCGAGCCTGCGCTTCCAATTGCTGACGCAGAACGTTCTTCGCGGCATCGAAGGTCGGCACGACCGTCGGGCGCTTCTCGTCGAGTTTCACGATCGCGAACGCGTTACCGACCCGGATCGGCCCGGCAACCGCACCCGGCTGCAGCGACGTAATCGCCTGCGCCAGCGGCAACGGCAAACCGCCCGTCTTCCCTTCGGCCAGCGGCGTGCGCAACTCGACCCACTGCGCGACGCCGCCGTTCGGCGTCGTGTTGTACTTCTTCGCCACCGCGTCGAACGCGGCGCCCTGCTTCAGCTCCGCGACCAGCGCATTCACTTTGACCGGATCGGCCACGGCGATCACGTCCGCGCGATATTCGAACTGCGCGGCATTCGCGACGATATCGTCGTAACGCGCCTTCACCTGCGCATCGGTCACCGCTTGCGGGTGCACGTTGTCACGCAGGTAGAGATCCGCCGCCGCGACCGTACGGGCGCGCATCACGACGCGATTCACTTCCGGGCGGCTGCCGTAGTTGGCTTTTTCCGCCGCCTGCTCGACCAGATGCCGGGCGATCAGCTCGTGCTTGGCCTGTGCGCGCAATTCGGGCGTGACAGCCTGCCCGGTCGCTTCGATCATGCCGTCCACATCGCTGCGCGCGATGGGCGTGTCGTTGACGACCGCCTCGACGCCCGGCGGCAGCGGCGTTTCGGTTTTGGTGCCTGCGGCGCGCGCGACGGGGGCGCCGCAGGCGCACGCGAGTGCGATCAGTGTGGAAACAATGGAAATGCGATGCTTCTTCATGACGATTCCTTCATCGATGGAGGGACATGCCGCGCGATGGCGGCCGGGAGGGTGCGGCAGCTTCACCGCGGGCAACCGATCGCGTCGGCGCCCGACCGGCCGCGCACGAGCGATCGCGCCACGGCCGGACCTGACGCGCGAACCGGTCCGCCCGGTCGCGCGGGACTTTGCAGCGTCGCCGTCGCCGGCCACGCCGCGACGATCGACGAACGGAAAGACAGAAATGAATGCCCTGCGCTCGCATGAGGCAGCGTTCTCCCAACCTGCGACCCAAATGGTGCAGATGCGACCGAGCCCACCGGTCGCCGCAAGGCATTCACGTGTGTCCGTCCGGCTGTGCGGGCGCCGAGGGCATCGTCGGCTACGGCCGCGCGCGGAGAAAAATACGCTGCCCGGTGACCGGGCAGCGCGTCCAACGAAGCCAGGCTTCGGATACGAGGTATCGAACGAATCACCATGCAACCGTTCGACCGGCACATTGTCGGCAGGCGCCGACGACGACACAATCAGCCTGGTCCTACATCGGCGCACGTTTGTGTCGCACATTCGATCCGCACGATTCGCCCGCTTCGCGAGCTGCCGCATGAATGACGCTTGAATCAGACAGGTCTGATTGGAACGCATCGGGCCAATACGAATATTGACGTCCTCCTCCGCCTAAAGGCAGAACATTCGCACGCCTGGCGATGCACGTCCGCATCGGAGAATGTTCAGCGCAGCGTTGGTATCTCGATCATGCTCGACACCACATTCACTGCAGGCCCATTCTCTTATTCGCAGTCCCGCGATACCTTTCGGCCGCGTCGCGTCGTACGGTTTCGAGACGGCCGTTTGCTACACGCGTGAATTCCGCGATCCGCGGCGCGATACCGCGAAGGCGATCTTCTGGTCGGGCGCGCTGTGTCTCGTCGTGATGACGCTCGTTCCGATGGCGTTCCAGGGCGCGCTCGGCACGCAGGCGATGCTCGATCCGGCGATCGGCGACGGCACCGGCGTCGCGGCCGCGATGGCGAAGATCGTCGGCGGCGGCGCGTGGGTCGCGAATGCGGTCGTCGTGATGCTGATGCTGTCGATCCTGCTGATCGTGATGACGTCGATGATGGGTTCGTCGCGCACGCTGTACCAGGCGTCGGTCGACGGCTGGTTGCCGAAGTACCTGTCGCACGTGAACGAGCACGGCTCGCCCACGCGCGCGATGTGGACCGACCTCGGCTTCAACCTCGTGTTGCTGATGATGTCGGACTACATGACGGTGCTGTCGATCTCGAACGTCTGCTACATTCTGTTCGTATTCCTGAATCTTCAGTCTGGCTGGATCCACCGGATGGATCGCGGCAACTGGGATCGGCCGTTCCGCTGCCCGACGTGGCTGCTCGTCGCGGGCTCGATCTGCGGCTATGCGAACCTCGTTTATGCGGGCGCGGGCGCCGATCTGCAAGGCGAAGGCACGCTGCGCAACGGGTTGATCGCGATGTTGCTGATCGTGCCGGTGTTCCTGTATCGCCACTACTGGCAGGACCGCGGCCGGTTCCCCGCGCAGATGCAGCGCGACATGGAGCTCGAAGTGCCGACGCGCAGCGTGTGGCTGAATCTCGCGCCGTATGCGGCGCTGATCGGCGCGGTGCTGGCGGTCGCCGGTTCCCATTACTTCGCGTGGGGGCGTTGAGCATTCGATGGTGGCCGGTGGGCGCGACCACGTCACGATTCGCATGCCGATCGTGACGCATGCGCCGAAACGCTGCCAGATGCGAGCATCGAGCGGTGATCGAAGTCGGCGCGCTGCCGCGCGCGCGGGCGGAGTTCATGAAGCACGCGCTGCGGGATGCACTCGGCAGGTCATGCAGCGACCCTGTCGACGACGCGGCCGCCCCGGAGCACCCCGGCGCGACCGCCCCTGCCGCGGTTACGCCACGGCCGTCACCGCGCGCTCCGCGTCGAAGAACGTTGCCCGCGCAACCTCATCCGCACGCGCATACGCGCGGTTCACGCCGCTGATCACCGCACGAATCGACGCGGTCGTCAGGTTCGCGTCGACGCCGACACCGAACGCGCTGCCGCGCACGCCCGTGCCGGCCAGCTCGGCGATCGCGATTGCCTTCGCATCGGCGCCCTGCGACAGCGCGCGTTCCTCGTAATGCTGGATCCGCAGCGGCGTGCGCAGCGCATGCATCAGCGCGTCGAGCGGGCCGTTGCCCTCGCCGCGCAGCACACGGCGCTCGCCGTGCACGTCGGCAGTCAGTACGATCGACTCGCGGCCGTCGCGTTCGGTCAGCTCATGGCCGACATAGCGCAGCGGCGTATCGCTTTCGACGTATTCCTGCTGGAACAGCGACCAGATCTGCGCGCTCGTCACCTCGTGCCCGCTGTCGTCGGTCAGGCGCTGCACGGCCGCGCTGAAATCGACCTGCATGCGGCGCGGCAGCGCGACCCCGTAGCCCTGTTCGAGCAGGTACGCGATACCGCCCTTGCCCGACTGGCTGTTCACGCGAATGATCGAATCGTACGTTCGGCCGAGGTCGCTCGGATCGATCGGCAGGTACGGCATTTCCCAGACGGCGTCGGCGCGCTGTACCGCGAAGCCCTTCTTGATCGCGTCCTGGTGCGAACCGGAGAACGCGGTGAACACGAGATCGCCGACGTACGGATGGCGCGGGTGGATCGGCAACTGCGTGCATTCCTCGGCCGTGCGCGCGACGTCGTTGATCTGCGAGAAATCGAGGCCCGGGTCGACGCCCTGCGTGTACAGGTTCAGCGCGAGCGTCACGAGATCGACGTTGCCCGTGCGTTCGCCGTTGCCGAACAGGCAGCCCTCGATCCGGTCGGCGCCCGCCATCACCGCGAGCTCGGCCGCCGCGACCGCGGTGCCGCGATCGTTGTGCGGGTGCACGGACAGGATCAGCGAATCGCGGCGCGCGAGATTCCGGTGCATCCATTCGATCTGGTCCGCATAGTAATTCGGCGTCCCGATTTCCACCGTGGCCGGCAGGTTCACGATCGACTTACGCTCGGGCGTCGGCTGCCATACGTCGAACACCGCGTCGCAGACTTCCTTCGCGAAATCGAGTTCGGTCGCCGTAAACGTTTCCGGGCTGTACTGCAGCGTGAATTGCGTGTCGGTCGCCGCATCGGCGCACCGCTTGATCGTGCGCGCCGCGTCCACCGCGAGCTGCTTCACGCCGTCGCGATCGAGGCCGAACACGATCTTGCGGAATTCCGGCGCGGTCGCGTTGTACAGGTGCACGATCGCGCGCTTCGCGCCGCGCAGCGATGCGAAGGTGCGCTCGATCAGGTCGTCGCGCGCCTGCGTCAGCACTTCGATCGTCACGTCGTCGGGAATGTGGCCGCCTTCGATCAGTTCGCGAACGAAGTTGAAATCGGTTTCCGACGCGGACGGGAACGCGACCTCGATCTCCTTGAAGCCGATCGCGACCAGCGTCTTGAACATCCGCATCTTGCGCGCGCCGTCCATCGGCTCGAACAGCGCCTGGTTGCCGTCGCGCAGGTCGGTGCTCATCCAGATCGGCGCCTGCGTGATCGTGCGCGACGGCCACGTGCGGTCGGGCAGGTTGACGGGCGTAAACGGTCGGTATTTCGTCGCGGGGTTCTTCAGCATCATGATGTCGGTCCTCGGTCTGTTTGTCGGTGAAGCGCGGCGCGGCGGCCATCGGCCTCAGGAGCCGGCTGCGCGCGCAGCGGTGAAAACGGCAAGAAAGCGGTAACAAAGCGGCACAACGGCAAAGCGGTACGGCAGACGACGGCCTTGACGGTTGAGCGACCGGGACGAAGCGGAGAGATGACGAAGGAAAGACGAACTCAGGCGCCGGTCGACAACCGGGGCCAGGTCGGTGATGCGGGGAAAATCTGGCGCTTCAGGAAAGAAGCAGATGGAAAGCGCGCAGCCGCAGACCCAGCCCGGAGAAGCGGGCTAGTAGTCGTAGCGGGAAGAGGAACTGGGCGGCGTGCATGACCGGCATCAAATCACAGGGCGGTCACGGCTGTCAACCGGGCGCGCTTTCATCCCGCTCCGTTCCGCGATACGACGCGTTGGCGCAGAATCAGCCCAGTCCGATAGGCGGCGGCATCCTCCGTCGCTATGCTTCACGGGTGCGGCACCGGTGAAGTCCTATTCATGTTCGGAGTGAGTCGGTCCATCCTCTTCGCCAGTCGCCGCACACTCCTCCCTTGCAATCGCGCTTCGGTGTGGGCGTTCGACGGTGGCCGGTGGGCGCGGCCACGACAGAGATACCGATGTTGAAACGAAACGCTGCCATATGCGAACGCCGAGCGTCTGCTCCGAAGCCCGATTGCGCCTTGCCTCTCCCGCCCCGCCTGCGCGCTCGCGCATCATTCAGGAAATCGATACGCACATCGATATAGTTTATCGAATATATCGAAATCCGCTTCATTAAGCACATTCCATTAAATCGATTATCGCTGCTTTCCGATTTACTGAACAATAACCATTCTCATCCGAATATTTTTTTATTTATTTTTCGCCATGCTTGGTAAGTCGCGTTTCAAACGGCAAACGTTTGCGTGACAAGGCGCACGCCTTATCCAATACTTCTCAGGAGGCAAGCATGGCCGACTCTCAAACGTCATCCAATCGCGCCGGCGAGTTTTCGATTCCGCCGAATACCGATTTCCGCGCGATTTTCTTCGCGAATGCGGCCGAGCAACAGCACATCAAGCTGTTTATCGGCGACAGCCAGGAACCCGCCGCGTATCACAAGCTGACGACGCGCGACGGCCCGCGTGAAGCCACGCTGAATTCGGGCAACGGCAAGATCCGTTTCGAAGTGTCGGTGAACGGCAAGAAGTCGGCGACCGACGCACGCCTCGCGCCGATCAACGGCAAGAAGTCGGACGGCTCGCCGTTCACGGTCAACTTCGGGATCGTCGTGTCGGAAGACGGCCACGACAGCGACTACAACGACGGCATCGTCGTGCTCCAGTGGCCGATCGGCTGACCTGACACGCGATCGACCACCGATCGCCGCCGGCCGCTTCCATGGCGGCCGGAGGGTTCGCGCCGCGTTCAGCGTGACCCTCCCGCCCGATCCAGAACCACCTCATCACCGGAGACTTCCATGCCGATCCTTTCGGCTTCGATCGTCAGCGCGCCCGTCGTGACGTCGGAGACTTACGTCGACATCCCGGGCCTCTACATCGACATCGCGAAGGCCGAGATTCGCGACGGAAAACTGCAGGTCATCCTCAACGTGCCGACGCCTTACGCGACCGGCAACAACTTCCCCGGCATCTATTTCGCGATCGCGACGAACAAGGGCATCGTCGCGGACGGCTGCTTCACCTATTCGTCGAAGGTGCCGGAGGCGACCGGCCGCATGCCGTTCACGCTCGTCGCGACGATCGACGTCGGCAGCGGCGTCACGTTTGTAAAGGGCCAGTGGAAAAGCGTGCGCGGCAGCGCGATGCATATCGATTCGTACGCGAGCCTGTCCGCAATCGGGGAAACGGCCGCGCCCTCGTCGTCGCAAGGCAGCGGCAATCAGGGCGCCGAAACCGGTAGCGGCGGATCCGGCAACATCGGCGGCGGCGGCGAGCGCGACGGCACGTTCAACCTGCCGCCGAACATCAAGTTCGGCGTCACCGCGCTCACCAACGCGGCGAACGACCAGACGATCGACATCTACATCGACGACAACCCGAAACCCGCCGCGACGTTCAAGGGCGCCGGCGTCCAGGACCAGAACCTCGGCACGAAGGTGCTCGATTCCGGCAACGGACGCGTGCGCGTGATCGTGATGGCGAACGGCAGGCCGTCGCGGCTCGGCTCGCGACAGGTCGACATTTTCAAGAAGTCGTACTTCGGGATCGTCGGATCGGAAGACGGCGCCGACGACGATTACAACGACGGCATCGTGTTCCTGAACTGGCCGCTGGGTTGATCGGCGGCCGTCACGAACGATCGCAATGGCGACAGGCACGACCACGCATCGCGCATCGTTCGGGCAGTCATTTGCAGTCCCACGCTTTGCTCCGCGCGCGGCCCGGTGAAATCCGTTCACCGGGCCGCGCGATGCGAGACCTTCCATCGAGACGAGGACGACATGTCACAACCCTTTACCCACGACGACCTGTACGCACTGCTGCAACTCGCGGGCAACGACGCCACCGCCGTGCAGGCCAACGGCGATCAGGCCGTGCTCGACCGGATGCGCCAGTTCATGACCGCGCAGCTCGTCGAGAAACTGCCGCAATACGACGTGTTCGTCGATATCGCGACGATCCCGTACAGCTTCGACGTCGGCAGTTGGCAGAACAAGGTGAAAACCGATGCGGCAGGCCAGGTCGTCGCGTGCACGGTGACGTGGGCCGGCGCGCCGGGCGTGCTGCCCGGCGCCGCGGCGAAGTTCGGCGTCGGCGCGGTGGTCAATTACTTCTCGAAGGCGACGCCGCAACCCGTGCAGCCGGAGCCCGTGCCGAGCGGCGGCGGCGAACGCGACGGCGTCTTCAACCTGCCGCCGAACATCGCGTTCGGCGTGACCGCGCTGGTCAATTCGTCGTCCCCGCAGACGATCGAGGTCTTCGTCGACGACAACCCGAAACCGGCCGCGACGTTCCAGGGCGCCGGCACGCAGGACGCGAACCTGAACACGCAGATCGTGAACTCGGGCAAGGGGAAAGTGCGGGTGGTCGTGACGGCGAACGGCAAACCGTCGAAGATCGGCTCGCGTCAGGTCGACATCTTCAAGAAGACCTACTTCGGGCTGGTCGGATCGGAAGATGGCGGCGACGGCGACTACAACGACGGCATCGCGATCCTGAACTGGCCGCTGGGTTGAGTCGCGTCAGCCCGACGAGCGTCGCCACGCCGCCCGGCGTGGCGATTTGCCGGTGTGCTCGGCCATCCGCGAGCGCGGGGCCGAGCCGCAAGAACGATCAAATGCCCCTTCCTCCGATACCATATAGTCCGCCCGCCGCACACCCGCATTGCCGGTAATCGTGTGCGGGGGCTCGCCGCCATGGTTCGTCAGGGAGCTCACCGTCGCATACACGCTGCCGCGCTCCATCGGTTGGACGACGGCGAGCCCCGCCCCGATCACCCCGCCTGCGGCGCGCCAGCCTTCGACATCGCGACCGGTTGCGCGAACGTGGCCGAAGCGAGCTGCGTGCGCGCATCACGCGCCACGCGGTTGAACGCCACACGCTGCGCGCCCTTCAGCCTCGCCGCCTTGGCTGCATGCACGAGTTCGATCGGATCGACGAGGCGGGCATGCCGGCGCACCTCGAAGTGCAGATGCGGGCCGGTCGCCGTGCCCGTACTGCCGACCGCGCCGACGCGTTGACCGCGCGTGACGCGCGCGCCGGTTCGCAGCGTCGGCTCGAACGCCGACAGGTGCGCGTAGTACGACGCGTAGCCGCCGTCATGCCGAATCACCACGTATTTGCCGTAGCCGCGCGGCTCGGTGCCGATGAACGTCACGACGCCGCGCTCCGACGCATGAACGGCACGGCCAGCCGGCGCAGCCAGATCGACGCCCGAATGCACATGGCGCACGCCGGTGACCGGATGCACGCGTGTGCCGAAGCGCGAGCTGATGCGCTTCGCATTGACCGGCATCGCAAACCGCGCGCCGGCGAGCGGCATGCCGTCGAAGTCGTAATAGGCGCCCGGCGCACCCGCCTTCGGCGCGAACCACACGCCCGCGACGCGCTGGCCGCGAAAACGGACGTCGAGCGCCGTCACGCGCATGCGGCCAGGCCGCCCGGCGCTGTCGTCGCGTTCGAAGGCGACGCGGAAGGTATCGCCGGCCGCGGCACGCTGCTTCGGATCGATGCGCCCGGCCAGCATGCGGGTGATCTGCGCGGCGACGCCGGCCGGCAGATCGGCGCGCGCCAGCGACGCGCGCAGGTTGCCGACGATCGCACCGGCGCGCGTGCCGCGATCCGGCTCCGCGAGCGTGAACGGCTCGGCCGATGCCAGATCGACGGTGCCCCGCTCGGCCGCCGGCTGCGCGTCCATCGCGGGCAACGCCGACGCCAGACCGTAATCGAACCGCGACGCATAGCCGCGTTCGACCGCGTCGCGCGCCGAATCGCACAGCACGCGGTAAGCCACGCACGCGCCGAATCGAACGGCGAGATCGTCGCGATCGGCGCCCGCCGACAGGCCCGACGCATGCGCGGCGTACGCGACGTCGAGCGGCACCGCCGCCGATGCGCGCAAGCCGCCCCACGTCGTCCGGGCGGGATTGAAAAAAGGCACGTCGACAAGGTCGGGCGTTGCAGCCGTCACGGGCGCAACGGGCGCCGCGGTGTGAGTCGCCTGTGCCACCATGCCGTGCGTACCCGCCATGCAGGCCGTCACGACGGCACCGCGCAACAGCGCACGGCTAATCGGGAAACACGGGACACCGCGCCGGGCGGATTGACCTTGTTCGCGTGCGAGACGGAAACGCAGGTTCAACCGCATGACGTCGTCACTCGCTATCGATGAAAAATCGGGAAAAGCCGGGTATCGCGGAAGAACGACCGTCACGATCCGGCAACCTGGAAGCGAGTGTATCGGCGCACGCAAAATGACCAAATAGGCCATGTCCTATTTGGATGGGCATACGCTTCGTACACGGACGAAATCGCAATTTCGCCGCGGCCCGTATTCGACCCCTTCATTCGCGCGAACCACCCGGCGCCGTGTACAGTCGAACGCTGCCGGCGGGTGAGCACAGCCACGCGCCGAACGATCTGTCTTCAACACCGGAATCCCGTCATGTTTCTCGAACATCTTCATCCGGAACGCTGGACGTTCCTGTGGAATGCATTGTCCACGCTCTCCATCAAGCTGGCCGCCGGCCTGGCGCTGCTCGTCGCCGGCTGGTGGCTGTCCAAACGCGTCGGCAACTGGCTGAACCGGCTGCTCTCGAACAAGGAGCGCGTCGACGACACGTTGCGGCCGATCCTGTGCGACGTCGCCGTGTGGGGCATCCGCATCGTCGCGATCGTCGGCGCGCTGTCGCAGCTCGGCATCGAAACCGCGAGCATCGTCGCGGTGCTCGGCGCGGCCGGCCTGGCGATCGGGCTCGCGCTGCAGGGCACGATGCAGAACATCGCGGCCGGCATCATGCTTCTGCTGCTGCGGCCGTTCAAGGTCGGCGACTACATCGACGGCGGCACGGGCGTCGCGGGCACCGTCGAAGAGGTCGGGCTCTTCATGACGCGCCTCACGAAGCCGGACGGCATCTGCGAGTACGTGCCGAACAGCGCGCTGTGGGGCAGCTCGATCCGCAACTACACGCGCAACCCGACGCGCCGCCTCGATCTCGAAGTGGAAGTGTCCGTGCATGACGATATCGATCGCGCGCTCGATGCGCTGCACGCGCTGGCCGCGGCCGACCCCGACGTGCTGCAGGATCCCGCGCCGGACGTGATGGTGATGCGCTTCGACGACAGCACGGCCGTCGCGAACATGCGCGTGTGGACGCACACCGACAAGTTCTGGGCGATGCGCTGGCGCCTGGCCCGCCAGGTCCGCAAGACGCTCGCCGATGCGGATTGCGCGCTGCCGATCCGCACGCGCGAGCTGCACATCGTGCACGACGCGGAGCGCCGCGCGGACGGCGCGCGCATGCGCGTGTCGTAAGGCAGCGCGCCGCCCGCGACGTTACATCCTGACGATGTCGAGCAACGCCTTCCTGCCACTCTTTAAGTGAACACCGACATCGCGCCGTGCTTCCGGTCGCCCGGCGGCGTGAAGCTCGTTTCCCCCGTCATGCCGCGATAGACTCTGGCCGGCATTGCGACCGGCGCCGTCGCGGGTTCGTCGAGCGCGTGCCGACGAAGCGGGTCGGCATGTCGTCGATCCAGTCGAGGCTTGTGAACAGTACTGCCGGAACGGCGGAGCGAAATGAAATGATGTGATGTGATGCGAGTAAACGGGTCGCGGTGCAACGCCGCGATCCGATGACGTTCCGGCCTGGTGCATGGCATACCCGTCGCACGCATTCGACCCCGCCGATCCTCCTCGATTTTCCCGCGTCGCCCACCGTCATTCCGGAAACCCGGACGCACAAAAAACCCCACGAAAACAAGGATATTCGGCGTCTGCGACACAGTGTCCGAGTTCGGTTATATTACGCGCCCCTTGCCACCCCGCCCCCGCAAAACACGTCGCGCGCGGCCTCTTTCAACGCAGTCTGAAGCGCCGTCCGCTCGGGCTTGCCGTCAGGGCCCCGGCGCGTGGCGCACCGTCGCGACGCAGGCGCTTGCCTGCTCGCGGGAAGCCGATCCGAAGGTGTCCTTCCGAATGGCTTTCGTGCGCAAATGCAACGGCGCGCGGCGCCGATCCGGAATTCCGGATTCGTGGTCCGGATCTCCGGATCCGTGTTTCCGCGCCACGGAACCGCGCGCCGGGCGGCATGGCAAACCGATGCATTCAAGTTGAAAAAGGGATCTGCTGTGATCAAAACGTTACGGGTAATACTGTCGGCGCTCGCGCTGTGCGTCGCGACATCGTCCGCGCACGCCGCCGACACGAAGAAGGTCGACGTCCTGCTGGTGGGCGGCGGCATCATGAGCTCGACGCTCGGCGTCTGGCTGCACGAACTCCAGCCGGACTGGTCGATGACGATGGTCGAGCGCCTCGACGGCGTCGCGCTGGAAAGCTCGAACGGCTGGAACAACGCCGGCACCGGCCACTCGGCGCTCGCCGAGCTGAACTACACGCCGGAGAAGGCGAACGGCAAGATCGACATCTCGAAGGCGATCGAGATCAACGAGTCGTTCCAGATCTCGCGCCAGTTCTGGGCGTGGCAGGTGAAGCAGGGCGTGCTGAAGAACCCGCGCGCGTTCATCAACTCGACGCCGCACATGAGCTTCGTGTGGGGCGACGACAACGTCCGCTTCCTGAAGAAGCGCTACGAAGCGCTGCAGGCGAGCCCGCTGTTCCGCGGGATGCAGTATTCGGAAGACTACGACCAGATCAAGCAGTGGGTGCCGCTGATGATGGAAGGCCGCGACCGCAACCAGAAGGTCGCGGCGACGTGGACGCCGATCGGCACCGACGTGAACTTCGGCGAGATCACGCGCCAGTTCGTCGGCTACCTGAAGACGCAGCCGAACTTCACGCTGTCGCTGTCGAGCGAAGTGCGCGAGATCTCGCGCAACGCCGACGGCACGTGGCACGTGTCGTGGGTCAAGCTGCACTCGGATGAGCCGCCGCAATCGGTCGACGCGAAGTTCGTGTTCATCGGCGCGGGCGGCGGTGCGCTGCACCTGCTGCAGGCGTCGGGCATCCCCGAAGCGAAGGACTACGGCGCGTTCCCGGTCGGCGGCTCGTTCCTCGTGACCGACAACCCCGAGGTCGTGAAGCAGCACCTCGCGAAGGCCTACGGCAAGGCGTCGGTCGGCTCGCCGCCGATGTCGGTGCCGCACCTCGACACGCGGATCATCGACGGCAAGAAGATCATCCTGTTCGGGCCGTTCGCGACGTTCTCGACCAAGTTCCTGAAGAACGGCTCGTACTTCGACCTCGCGAAGAGCACCAACCTGCACAACGTCGCGCCGATGATGCGCGTGGGCGTCGACGAATTCCCGCTGGTGCAGTACCTCGCCGGCCAGCTGATGCTGTCCGACGACGATCGCTTCAACGCGCTGAAGGAGTACTTCCCGAACGCGAAGAAGGAAGACTGGCGCCTGTGGCAGGCCGGCCAGCGCGTGCAGATCATCAAGCGCGACCCGGTCAAGGGCGGCGTGCTGAAGCTCGGCACCGAGATCGTCGCGTCGCAGGACGGCAGCATCGCGGGCCTGCTCGGCGCGTCGCCGGGCGCGTCGACCGCCGCGCCGATCATGCTGAACCTGCTGAAGAAAGTGTTCAAGGACAAGGTCGCGACGCCCGAGTGGCAGCAGAAGATCCGCCAGATCGTGCCGAGCTACGGCACGAAGCTGAACGACAGCCCGGCGAAGGTCGTCGAGGAATGGACCTACACGAGCGACGTGCTGCAGCTGTCGCCGCCGCCGAAGATCGACCTCGGCGTGCCGTCGCAGGCGACCGGCACCGCGCCGGCCCGCCCGGCGAAGGCATCGGCCGACATGGCGCTGTAACGCGCGCGACGCCGCGCATAACCCGCGCAGAGCCTGCGCGGCACCCGCGGCACGCATTACGCCGCCCGACACGGCCGCCCTCTCCGGGGCGGCCGTTTTTCCTGGCGCGCGCCGGGCGCAGGCACCGGCTTCCGCTAGAATTGCGGCACGCGCGACCCCGTCGCCGCCCGATCCATCACCCGCATCGACACAACCCGAGCGACCGCCGGTGCGGCCCGCGCCCGAGCCGCGCGGGCGCCGCCCGCCGTGGCCGCGCCCGGCCGGGCGCGCCATCAACCGAATTCAGCTGGAGAAAGACCGTGTTTACCTGCCGAAACCAGAGCTGCGGCACGCAGTGGGAGCAGTCCGACGTCGTCATCAAGGACGAAGGCCAGGGGCTGCTGTTCCGCTGCCCGCTGTGCGGCGCCCGCAACTATCTCGAACGCTTCGAGGACGACGAAGGCAACGTCGTCTACGAGCAGATGGAAGGCCGCCCCTACCTCGGAGACCTGTCTTGACCCAACCGACCGCCACGCCGTTCAGCGCGCTGCCGCTGACGCCCGCCACGCTCGCGAATCTCGCGCAGCTCGGCTATGTCGACATGACGCCGATCCAGGCCGCGAGCCTGCCGATCGCGCTGGCCGGCCAGGACCTGATCGCACAGGCGAAGACGGGCAGCGGCAAGACCGCCGCGTTCTCGCTCGCGCTGCTCGCGCGCCTCGACGCGCGCCGCTTCGACGTGCAGGCGATGATCCTGTGCCCGACCCGCGAGCTCGCCGACCAGGTCGCGCAGGAAGTGCGCCGCCTCGCGCGCGCCGAGGAGAACGTGAAGGTGCTGACGCTGTGCGGCGGCACGCCGATGCGTCCGCAGGCGCAGAGCCTCGAGCACGGCGCGCATATCGTCGTCGGCACGCCGGGCCGCATCATGGATCACCTCGATCGCGGCAACCTGAAGCTCGATGCGCTGAACACGCTGGTGCTCGACGAAGCCGACCGGATGCTCGACATGGGCTTCTTCGACGACATCGCGAAGGTCGCGCGCATGTGCCCGACGACGCGCCAGACGCTGCTGTTCTCCGCGACCTATCCGGACGGCATCGCGAAGCTGAGCCAGCAGTTCCTGCGCAATCCGAAGGAAATCAAGCTCGCGGAACGCCACGACGACAGCAAGATCCGCCAGCGCTTCTATGAAGTGACCGAGGACGAGCGGCTGCATGCGGTCGGCCAGCTGCTGAATCACTACCGGCCGGTGAGCACGATCGCGTTCTGCAACACCAAGCAGCAGTGCCGCGACCTGCTCGACGTGCTGCACGCGCAGGGCTTCCACGCGCTCGCGCTGCACGGCGAGCTCGACCAGCGCGAGCGCGATCAGGTGCTGATCCAGTTCGCGAACCGCAGCTGCTCGGTGCTGGTCGCGACCGACGTCGCCGCGCGCGGGCTCGACATCGCGCAGCTCGAAGCGGTGATCAACGTCGACGTGACGCCCGACCCCGAAGTGCACGTGCACCGCATCGGCCGCACGGGTCGCGCGGATCAGGACGGCTGGGCGCTGAGCCTCGCGAGCATGGACGAGATGGGCCGCGTCGGCGCGATCGAACAGGCGCAGAAGCGCGAGGTCGAATGGCATCCGCTCGCCGAACTGAAGCCGGCGGACGACAGCGTGCTGCTGCCGCCGATGGAAACGCTGCAGATCCTCGGCGGGCGCAAGGACAAGATCCGTCCGGGCGACGTGCTCGGCGCGCTGACCGGCGACGCCGGGTTCGACGGCAAGCAGATCGGCAAGATCAACGTGACCGAGTTCTCGACCTATGTCGCGATCGAGCGCGGCGTCGCGCGCGACGCGCTGCGCAAGCTCAATGCGGGGAAGATCAAGGGCAAGCGGGTCAAGGTCCGGCTGATGGACGACGAGTAAGCGGGCCGCGGCGCGGGCGGTCGCAGCACCGCCGCGCGCCGCCCCGTACGTCACCCGAGTTCGGGATAGCCGTGCGCGGCGGCTTCCCGCTCGAACCGCGCAATCGTGTCGTAGTCTGCCGGCGACAGCCGGTCGAATCCCCTCAGCCGCAGCACACGCGCCCGCTCCGCATCGGCGGCCACCGCGCGATCGAGCGCATCCCGCAACGCGCCGACCTGCGTATCCACCAGCGCCCGCGATGCGACGAACGGCAATCCCGGCGCGGGTGCGGTCGTGCCGATCACGCGAATATCCTCCAGCAGCCCGGGCAGCGCGTCGCGCACATACGCGAACGTCACGCAGTCGATCGCCGCGCAATCGGCTTCTCCCGACGCCAGCGCTCGCAGCACGTTCAGGTGCGAACCGAACGGCGTGACCGAGCCGAAGAACCGCCCGTCGTGCGCATGCGGCGCGACCGCGTGCCGGAATGCATTCATCCCGCTGTGCGAATCCTCGCCGTTGAAGGCCGCCCGCAACCCGCGGCATGCGGCGAGCGTCGTCGCACCGCCCGCATGCACGCGCGCCGACACGACCAGCACGCTGCGGTAGCGCGCCCCGTCGCAGCCGTCCGCATCGAAAACGGGGGTCGCAATCAATCGCACGACGTCGCGCAAGCCGAGCATCCGGTACGGGTAGCCGCAGGTCTGCGACAGCAGCAGATCGTCGCGCCGCCACAGTGCCTGCAGGTCATCGGGCGCGTCGGGCAGCGCGACGTCGGCAGGCCCGCCCGCGTTCGCGAACGCATCGAGCGCGTCACGCAGCAGCGCGCGCCACAGGGCGGCGTGGCGCGGCGTCACGTTGTACATCGGCAGGACTGCAATCCAGGCGTTCATGCGGGCATTCTACGCATCGGCGGCGGTCAGGAAGCTTATGGGCCGCGACACGATAAGCAAATGCGAATCGATTGGTTGGCGAGGCCGCGCCGCCCCGGTACCGTTCGAAGGCCTGCCGGCGCCGCCGCCGTGCGATGCCGGGCCGGCCGACCGTGATCCGCGAGACACCAGCGCACCGGGCCGAGCGCCCCGGTTCCATCGCTCGTTCCCCGCACTGCCCGATCCATCCGCCTCAACGCCATGGCCGAATACTTCGACGTCGACCACGCGCGCGCGATCGCCGCGCTCCACGCCCGTTTCACCGCCCGCACCGAGTGGCCGACCTGGCTGCTCGTCGTCGTGATCTACGGCGGCTGGCTCGCCGTGCTGCTGCTCGTGCGCGACGGGCACCTGTCGCGCGCCGCCGCGACGCCGCCGCTGATCCTGCTCGGCGCGTGGCACCTGTCGCTGCAGCACGAGCTGCTGCATGGCCATCCGACACGTTCCGCCCTGGTGAACAAGTTGCTCGGCTATCCGCCTCTGACGATCTGGTATCCGTACACGCTGTATCGCGACACGCATCTCGAGCATCATCGCGACGAGGACCTGACCGTGCCGGGCGTCGATCCCGAAACGAACTACGTGACGCGTGAACGCTGGGCGCGGCTGCCGCGCTGGCGCCGGGCGCTGACGGTCGCGCGCAAGACTTTCCTCGGACGCCTCGTCGTCGGGCCGCCGCTCGCCATCGCCACGACGCTGCGCGATGCGTTCGCCGCGTTCCGGCGCGGCGACTTCCGCTATCTGCCGATGTGGTTGGCTCACGTCGCCTGCGTGGCCGCGCTGCTCGCGTGGCTGCACTGGGCGATCGGCGTGCCGTGGTGGTACTACCTGCTGGCCGTCACGTGGCCCGCGCTGTCGCTCGCGATGATCCGCTCGCTGTACGAGCATCGCGCCGCGCCGCATCCGAAGGCGCGCATCACGATCAACGAAGCCGGCTTCGCGATGCGGCTGCTGTACCTGAACAACAACTATCATCTCGTCCATCACGACCTGCCGAAGCTGCCGTGGTACGACCTGCCGCGTGCGTACCGGATGCGGCGCGACGCGTATGCGGAGAAATGCGGCGGCTTCGTGATCCGCGGCGGGTATCGCGCGCTGCTCGCGCGCCATGCGTGGACGCCGACCGATTCGCCCGTGCATCCGTTCGACGAGGGCACGGCATCGCTGTCGACGGGCAGCGGGATCAAGGTGGCGGTGGTCGACAGGGTGCTGCAGATCAGTACGTGATGTCGGCCCGCGCGGTTCGGCACCCATCCTTACGAAAAGCCGACAGCGCGGTTCGCCGCCCGTGAATTGCCAATTGCGTCGGTAATGCCCAGAATGGCCGCTCATCCGGCGCTTCCGACGACCATTCGCCCGGCTCCGCCGCACGGCCGCGCGCCGCATTTCCCCGACGACGATGCAACCGAACTCCCCACCCGGCGCGATCCGCGCAATCGGCAACGACTGGTCCGTTTCCGCGATCACCGCGGGCTTTCTCGCGGTCCTGATTTCGTACGCGGGCCCGCTCGCGATCTTCTTCCAGGCGTCGCAGGCCGCGCATGCGTCCAACGACATGGTGTCGTCATGGGTCTGGGCGATCTCGATCGGCGCCGGCGCATCGGGCCTGTTCGCGAGCTGGCGGCTGAAGGTGCCGGTCGTCACCGCATGGTCGGCGCCCGGCACCGCGCTGCTCGTCGGCCTGTTTCCGCAACTGACGCTCAACCAGGCCGTCGGCGCGTACATCACGGCCGCGCTGATCATCCTCGTCATCGGCATCACCGGCTATTTCGACCGGCTCGTGCGCCACATCCCGCGCGGCATCGCCTGCGGCATGATGGCCGGCATCCTGCTGCCGTTCGGCATGCATGCGTTCTCCGCGGCGACCGCGCAGCCGCTGCTCGGTTTCGGGATGATCGCGGCCTACGTGATCTTCAGGCGCCTGCTGCCGCGCTACAGCATCGTGCTCGTGCTGCTCGCCGGCGCCGCACTCGCGACGCTGCTCGGGATGACGCATCTCGGCAACGTGTCGCCGAGCCTCGCGCGGCCGATCTTCATCGCCCCCGAATGGACGCTCGGCACGACGCTCAGCCTCGCGCTGCCGCTCGTCGTCGTCAGCCTCACCGGCCAGTTCCTGCCGGGGATGACGATCCTCCGTGTGTCGGGCTATCACACGAGCGCACGGCCGATCATCACGGCGACCAGCGTGATGTCGCTGGTCGTCGCATGCTTTGGTGGAGTCACGATCGTGCTCGCGGCGATCACCGCGGCGCTGTGCACCGGCAAGGACGCGCACGAAGATCCGGACCGGCGCTATATCGCGGGCATCGCGAACGGCGTGATCTATCTGATCGGCGGACTCTTCGCGGGGACGATCGTCACGCTGTTCTTCGCGCTGCCGAAGGCGTTCGTCGCGATTCTGGCCGGGCTCGCGTTGATCGGCGCGATCAGCGCGAACGTACACGGCATCTTCGAGGACGAAAACCACCGCGAAGCGTCCGTGATCACGTTCCTCGCGACCGCGTCGGGGATGACGTGGCTCGGGCTCGGGTCCGCGTTCTGGGGGATCGTGATCGGGTCGGCGGCGTATGTGGTGTTGAACAGGGTGCGGCAGCCTGCATGATGTGCACCCTGCGCGGCCACTTCCCTTACCGCGCCGGCTGGCGCACCAGTTGCGCGAGCGCATCGGCCAGCGTCGTCGTGCCGTAGGCCCGCTCGGACACATCGGCCTCGACATCGATCCGCCCCGCGTTATGCACGTCGTACAGATCGACGATCAGCTGTGCATGGCGTTCGCTGAGCCCGGCGCGCAGCAGCGTCGCGCTCCACGTGTCGCGCGGCAGTTCGTGCGCGACGATCGCGCGGCCCGCCGCCGCGCCCAACGTATCCGCGATCGCGGCCACGCTCACGCGCCGCGGCCCTTCGACGCTGACGATGCGCGGCCCGCGCCCGCCCTCCGGCGCATCGCGCAGCAGCCGCGCCGCAACGACGCCGACATCGGGCGCCCAGACCGTCGGAAACACCTTGCCGACCGGATGGTGGAAGCTCGGCAGCACGCCGGTGCCGAGCGCGACCGGCAGCACGCGCGCCCAGTTCTGCAGATGCTCGGCCGACCGCAACAGCGTCAACTGCGTGGGGATCGTCTTCAACCGTTCCTCGAAGTCATGGAACAGGCGCGTGATACCCGTATTGCCTTCGAGCTCCGCGCCGTAGTCCGACAACGCGAGCAGTGAAGGCGGCGGGTTCGCGGCGAGCGCGGCGGCCGCCGCATCGATCGTCTGCGTCATCGTCGCGGCCGGATCGGCGTCGGCCGTCGGCACCGGGCACAGTATCTGCACGGCCCGCGCGCCGTCGATCGCCGCGGCGATCGCATTCGCGTCGGTCAGGTCCGCGATCGCGACATCGCAGCCGAGCTGCGCGAAACGTTCACGATGGCGTGCGTCGCGCAGCACCGCGCGCACGGAATGGCCTGCGTTGCGCAAGGTCGTCACGGTCGACAGGCCGACGTTGCCGGATGCTCCGAAGATCACGAACACGGTTCGCTCCTGGGGGATGAAAGTGCTGTGATTGTCGGTACGCGCGGCCGGGAAGGCGCGCAGGAAGAGATGAACAGCGCAGGAAACGATGATGGATCGGGTTGCGGCTGCAATGCGAGTCGTTCGCGGCTTCCCTTGTCGCTTCGAATCGTACGGTCTGCCCCCGGACGGGGGCGCACGCGGCAATCGTCCAACAGCCTGTTGGAGGGTCACTCCGGGATCCGACGCGGCAACTCATATCCGGTGCGAAGTCATCGCTCCGTCATGCCAGGCGCCCCCTCCTCCCCGTCATAAGCCAGCCGCAACCCACCCCGCATACCCGACCGCGCAATCTCCGTCGGCGTCGCACCGAGCACGCGGTTCATCCAGCTCGCCATGTGGCTCTGATGCGCAAAGCCGGCCTCCAGCGCGATCTGGCTGATGCCGAGCCGGCCTTCGAGCAGCAGCGCCTTCGCGCGCTCCACCCGGCGCCGCACGACGTACTGGTGCACGGGCATCCCCAGCGTTTCGCGGAACAGCACCTTGAAATGCGGCACGCTGATCGACACGAGCGCCGCGAGCTCGGCCAGCGTCATGCGTCGGTCGAGATTCGACTCGACATAGTCGATCACGCGCGCCGCCGCCTTTGGCGCCAGCGTGCGCCGACGTTCGCGAAACGCCGGCTGGCCGTCGACCAGCCGCGCGACGAGCGCGGTGCACAGGCTTTCCGCGTACAGCGGATCCGATGCGTCTTCCGCTTCGAGTTCGGCGGCCATCGCCCACGCGATGTGCTGCAGCCGAGGGTCGCGCACCTGCAGCCGCCGGCGGATCTGCGCGTGCGACGGCTTCAGTTCGAGCTGTTCGACCGTGCGCCGCACGAACGTATCGCCGAGCGCGATGTGCAGGATCCGGCAGTCGGCGCTGTCGGTCCACTGGCCGGGCAAGCCGGCCGGAATCACGTCGACGTCGCCGTGCGCCTGGATGCGCGACACGCGCTCGCCGTCGCACACGCAGTCGGCGCGCACCGGCGCGCCGATATGCACGCCGATCCGGTGATGCTCGGCCGCCGGAATCCGGTACGTGCCGGCACGGATTTGCAGCAGCGACGCGCCGAAGCCGCGCCAGCCCCGCCCGCGGCTGGAGCGCAGGCTGACGGGAACGCCGTTGTCCGCCGGCGCGGCAAGAATCGGATCGCTCATTGATGGCCTCCACCAGATCAGGTGCCGAACGCGCATTGTGACGCGTTTCGGGCCGGCGCGCCGGCCCTGCGTGGCTGCCGCCGAGTCGAGCAGAAAAAAGATCATCCGTTTCTGCTCGGGACGATCCTTGCGTGCGCGCCGGCAGGCGCCGCGAAGCCTACGATGGCCTCATCCGACACCTACGGAGCCCCGTCATGCCCCATGACTGCCCGCTACGCGCGGCGTTCATCGCGCCCTCGCCTTCCCCCGCTCGCGCTTCATCCGCCCCCGGCTCCCGCCACCGCCGCACCGCCATCGCCGCGTGGTGCCTGCGTGTCGTCGGCTGGTACCGACTCGAACGGCTGCTCGCGTCGACTCCCGACAGCAACGACGACTTCGCGCTCGTCTGACCGGCCGGTCGACACCCCGCCTACTTGCGCCGCCGCTCGTGCGGCGCGGCCGACGCCCCGTCGATCACCGGCGCGCCCTGCTTGATCAGGAAGTCGCGGAACAGCCCCGTCACCTGCGAGATCCGCCGGTCGGCGAGCGTCACCACATACCATTCGCGCTCGATCGGGTTGCCGGGAAACGGCAGTTGCCCGAGCAGGCCCGTGCGCAATTCGAGCGCGCACGCGTGCAACGACAGGAATGCGACGCCGAGCCCCGCTTCGGCCATCTGCTTGATCGCCTCGTTGCTCGACAGTTCGGAGCCCACATGAAAGCGGTAGCCCGCGTTCTTGAACAGGCTCTCGACGGTCGAGCGCGTGCCCGCGCCGCGTTCGCGCACGAGCAGGTGCGCGGATTCGAGATCCTTCAGCGCGACGCGCTTGCGCTGCATCAGCGGATGGCCGGGCGCCGCGACGAACACCATCGGATGCTTCGCGAATTCGACCGCGTGCGTACGCAGCTCCTTCGGCGCGCTGCCCATCACCGCCAGATCGATTTCATGCGTCGCGAGCATGCGGATGATGTCGTCGCGGTTGCCGACCTTGAAATACGTCTTCACGTGCGGGCGCGTCGCGGTGAATTTGACGAGCAGCGGCGGGATCAGGTATTCGGCCGTCGTGATCGCGCCGATCCGCAGCGTGCCGCCGAGATCGCCCGTCAGCGCGGCCACTTCGTCGCCGGCCTCGCTCCACAGATGCAGGATCTCGCGCGCGTAGCGCGCCACGATCTCGCCGGCCGCGGTCAATTGCACGCCGCGCCCCACCCGCTGCAGCAACGCGGCGCCCACGGCCTCCTCGAGCAGGCGAACCTGCAGCGACACGGCCGGCTGCGTCAGGTTCAGCTCCTCGGCCGCGCGCGACACGCTGCCAAGCCGCGCGATCATGTCCAGCGCCTTCAACTGCCGGAACGTCGCGGTCTTTCCTATAAGTGAATACATATGAGTCGCTTATAAACATTAAATTGTTCGACTGGGTACGAAACTATATCGTCGGTTCTTGAGCAATGTCATGCGAATCGTCATTCAGCGGGAGCCCACCATGGACAACACCACGCCCAACCTTGCAACGGACCACGCACCGCGCCTGCCGCGCATCGTGATCGTCGGCGGCGGCGCCGGCGGCCTGCAGCTCGCCACGCGTCTCGGCGATACGGTCGGACGCCGCGGGCAAGCCGAAGTCGTGCTCGTCGACCGCTATCCGACGCACTTCTGGAAGCCGCTGTTGCATGAAGCCGCGTCGGGCCATCGCGATCCGGCTTCCCACACGATCGAATACGCGGCGCAGGCGAAGCGCCACGGCTTTCGCTTCGTGCAGGGCGCGCTGCAACGGGTCGACCGCGCGGCACGCACGGCGACGATCGCGGCCGTGCAGGATGCGGACGGCACGGAAATCCTGCCGCAGCGGACGCTCGACTATGACGATCTCGTACTGGCGGTCGGCAGCGTGACGAACTTCTTCAACGTGCCGGGCGCCGAGCGTCATGCGCTGCCGCTCGAAAACCTCGACCAGGCCGAGGATTTCCGCCGCAAGTTCCTCGCTGCGTGCACGAAGGCGAACCATCTGGCCGAGCAGCAGCCCGCGCGGCGCGCGGCGCCGATCTGCATCAACGTGATCGGCGCGGGCGCGACCGGCGTCGAGCTGGCCGCCGCGCTGCGGCACGCGATCCAGCAACTGACGACGTACCGCTTCAAGGCGCTGGTGTCCGCGCGGGACGTGCACATCCGGCTGATCGAAGGCGGCCCGCGCATCCTGCCGGCGCTCGACGAACGGTTGTCCGGCAAGATGCACGTGCAGCTTCGCGCGCTGAACGTCGACGTACTGACCGATACGCGCGTGGCGGAAGTCGGCGCGGATGCCGTGACGACCGCCACCGGCGAACGCCTCGCGAGCGACATCACGATCTGGGCGGCCGGCGTCGCCGGGCCCGCGATGCTGCGGGACATCGGCGACATCGCGCTCAACCGGTCGAACCAGGTGATCGTGACCGACACGCTGCAGACGCCCGACGATCCGCACGTGTACGCGTTCGGCGACTGCGCCGCGTGCCCGTCGACCGGTGCGGGCGGGTTCCTGCCGCCGCGCGCGCAGGTCGCGCACCAGCAGGCCGTGTATCTGGTCAATGCATTCGCGCGCCGCGTCGCCGGCAAGCCGGTAGCCGGCTTCACGTTCCGCGATGCGGGCACCGTCGTGTCGCTCGGGCACGCGGGCGCCGTGTACCAGGCGGGCATCGGCGTGCGCTCGCGCTCGCTGATCGTCGACGGGCTGGCGGCGATCGGGCTGTACAAGTTCCTGTATCGCAAGCACCTGTTCAACGTGGTGGGCATGAAGCGCGCGCTGTTCCAGTCGCTGAGCCACTGGCTGCAAAGCCGTCACCAGCCATCGATCAAGTTGCACTGAGCAACGACTCACACACGGCACCGCAACACGGCATATCGCGTGGCCATCGCTCGATATGCCGTTTTTCCCGATGCATATGCGTAATTCGTCCGCAATGTGCGCCACGCTGGTGCATCGTGTTGAAGGCCACCCATACGATGCCATTCCGGCGGGACTTGCCGCGCGACACGCATCCCGCGCCCGCTCTGGCTGGCCGCCCCATTCATTAGTCGAATCGTATGAGTCGGCTAAAAATATTAATTGGTCGCGTTTTCCGGATCGACGCTAAGGTGTGAGGCATTCCCGTCGGCGAACGGATCATCACGTTTCTGAAAAGGAATCACCGTGGTCATCGAAGCCATCGTCACCCGTCTCGACGCAGCATTCGCGCAGATCGAAGCAACACCGGATTCGCGCGAATCGCGCAACCAGCGCGACGCGATCATCCAGTGGCTCGACCGGGCATCGGAAGAAGGCTATCGACTCGGTCTCGTCACGACGCTGCCGGCCGCGCGGCTCAGCGACATGTTCGAAGGCCAGTTCGGCCGCGCGAACCTCGACCGTTTCTCGGTCGTCGTCACGGACGCCAATCGACAGGAGTCCGGATCGAATCAGCATCCGTTCGATGTCGCGCTGCAAGCGCTCGGCGTGCCGCCGGAGCGCGCGGTCGGGATCGCGAGCAGCGAGCCGGAACGCCGCGAGGCCGAGCATTTCGGGCTGTCGCGCTGCATGAGCATCACCGATACGGTGCGCTCGATCGCATCGGCCGGGCTGCACTGAGCGCCGGCACACGGGCCGGCCGCGGCCGGCCGTCATCGCCGGTCCGGCGGCAATCGGGCGCTTGCCCGCCCGCATCCTGACATTCTGCTGTCAAAGTCGCTTGCAACACTTCGGGGTTCGATCACATCCCCGGAAACGGACGACGCGCATGCGCATCGTCCGATCCGTTGCCCGCCACGATGACACGCCCGACCCGCACCGCCGCCGCCCTCACGATTGCCTGCCTGTTGCTCGCCGCTTGCGGCGGGAATGACTCGACAGCGCCCGCCACGTCGGCCGACAACAACGGCACCGTGCCGGCCCCGCAGCCGCAGCCCACGCCGGCCCCGGCACCCGCGACCTACTACCAGACGAAGACGCCGTACCGTCCGCAACAGGACGCCGCGACGTACGAAGCGCCGCCGGCCGGCTACGCGCCCGTCTATACCGAACTCGTCGCCCGTCACGGCTCGCGCGGGCTGTCGGGCTTCAAGTACGACGGCGCGATCTACGCGATGCTGCTCAAGGCCGAGGCCGACGGCGCGCTGACCGCGCTCGGCGCGCAGCTCAAGGCCGACACATACGCGATGATGAAGGCCAATGCGCTGCTCGGCTACGGCGTGCAGGGCATCTCGACACCCGGGTACGGCAACCTCACGCAAGCCGGCATCCGCGAACATCAGCAACTCGCCGCGCGTCTCGCGCAGCGGCTGCCTGCGCTGTTCGCCGCCGGCAACCGGCAGGTGGTGGTCGTCAACTCGGGCCAGGATCGCGCGGTCGACAGTTCGACGTATTTCTCGGCGGCGCTCGTTGCCGCGCAGCCGGCACTGGCGTCGGCCATCACGCTGCCGGCCGCGCCGTCCGGCTATCCGGCGAGCGCGCCGGTCGCGCAGCCGGCCGGCACCAATCGCTTCCTGCTGTATTTCCACGCGTTGAAACCGGCCACCGATCTCGTGACCGACGCGAGCGATCCGTACTACGCGACCTATCAGGCGAGCCAGGCGTACCAGGCCTATGCAAACGACGCGACGGTGGCCGCGAAGCTGAAGGCGATCAAGGCCGCGCCGCAAGCGGCCGACGTCGCGCAAACGGTGCTGTCCGCGCTCGTGTCGGCCGCCTTCATCGCGAAGCTCGGCTCCGACGGCTACACGTTCGCGAATACCGGCACCTATGCGTTCACGTCGACGGACGGCAAGTTCACCAACACGCTGAAGGGCGACGGCAAGACGAAGATCGCGACGGCCGTCGACGCAGTGAACGTGCTGTACAACCTGCTGCAGGTTGCGCCTGCCATGACCGCTGAAACCGGCGGCGTCACGATGGAGAAGTACATCGGCGCCGAGCAGGCGCAGTATCTCGCGTACCTGCAGGATGCCGAGGACTACTACCAGAAGGGCCCCGGCATCCAGGAAGCAAACCCCGTGACGTACCGGATGGCGAAGGGACTGCAGGACGATTTCTTCGCCGAGGTCGACGCGATCGCGCGCGGCGACCTGACGCACGCCGCGAAGCTGCGCTTCACGCATGCGGAGGTCGTGATTCCGTTCGCGTCGATCATGAACCTGAAGAACGTGTTCGTGCCGACGCCTCAGTCGCAGACGTACACGTATGCGAACAACCCGTGGCGCGGCGATCAGGTATCGCCGATGGCCGCGAACATGCAGTGGGACGTCTATCGCAACGGGTCGCGGCTCATCGTGAAGATGCTGTACAACGAGCGCGAGACGGATTTCCAGGCCGCGTGCGACGGCGCGAAGATCGCGCCGGGCAGCCACTTCTACGACTACGCGGGGCTGAAGCAGTGTTACGGCTATCAGTGACGTGATGCGCGGGGACTTCGGGCCGGAACCGCACGTTGAAACCCGGACGGCGCGGACCGTCCGGACTTCGCTACACACGCCGCGTCCCGCTAGACCTTGCGCACGCCGTTCTGAAGCAGCGCCTGGTGCAGGAATGCCAGTTGTCCATCGTCCAGCACGCGCTTCGGTACCACGCGGAACATCACCGACGACTGATAAAGCAGGATCATCTGACGATCCTCGCTCCAGTGAATGAGATCCGCATAGCGAATTTCGTCGCGCGAAGTCGGCGTTTCGACAACGAAGCGGTCGCCTTCGAAAATGACCGTGTAACGCTGATGAAGCGCCCTTTGCTGATCGTAAATCTTGCGGCCTGCGCGCGGCATGATCAGGTGATTCAGAACGGGCACGCCGATCGCCACGACAGCCGCGATTCCCGCGGCCATCCAGACATGGCGCCATTCCGGAAAATGTCCGCTTGCTACCCGGACACCGCCGACCAGCAGCACGACGTACACGATCGCAAGAGTCGCAAACGACTTGAGCAGGGCTTTCCCGTTGTACCTGCGCCAAAGATTCAGACGATATGCGTGGACGAGATCATCCGCGGTTATTTGAAAAACGACTTCGGTATCGCTCGTGGGCATGGGCGGGCTCGGAATGTTCTCTGGTTCTTGGATTTGCTGTGGATGCTTCACCGCGGGCTGCGCGATCCAGATGGCCGGCAGTGCACACGCACGGTAACGTGCAAACGAAGCCGCGCGATATCGCCTGCCGGTCGATGCACGGCGACAATATACCTGCGTGGAATGACGTCCACGCGGGACGCAGCCGGCGGCCGGCGCGGGAGGCTGAGCGATCCTGTCGGGACGAACTCGCATCGGCTCGCACGGTCGAACGAGCATCGCCGGAGAATCCCCATGAAACGCGTCGCCCTTGCCGCTGCCCTGACCCTGTTTACCGCCATCAGCGCGCCGGCCATCGCCGGTACGCCCTCCGGAGCCGTCGCGCCGGCTCCGGTTGCGGCTCACGCATACGCGAAGAATTGCGTGCCGTCGCGGGATGCCGCGCAAGGCGCCCATTCCCCCTCCAGCGCGCCGCCGATCCGCGTCTGCGTCGGCGATTCCGACACGCAGCTGAACCTGCCGTGGTTCCTGACCGACGTTCTCACCGCCGTTGACACGCATCAGTCGCCGAGCGGCCTGCTCCACAAGATGCGCAACGATTTCTGAATCCCGGCCGGCCCCGCCTCGTTCATGGCTCGTCGGGCCGCTCCAGCACCTCGATGAACGTGCCGACGATGCCGCGCCACATCGCTGGGTCGGCGATGCGCGCCAGCAACCGCCGCAATTCGCGTCGTTCGTCGTTCGACAGCACGCCGTGCGCGCCGCGGATGCTGTCGTAGCTCGGCGTACCGCGCGACGCGAGTGCGCGATCGAGCGAATAGTCGCGGGGCTCTCCGTCCACAGAAATCCGGATCCACAGCGAACCGCCGTCCGCCACGGCGGCGCCATCGGTCACGACGACCGTGGGTGCGGCATTTTCTTCCATCACAACGCTCCGGTTTGACGCTCGGGCAGCAGGGTGCCGGCCACGGCGCCACGTTGAAATGTTTCTTTTTGAGACACAATCACAAAACCGCGCCAATTTTTAGACAATAACATTTCGTAATGGCGCGCCGCCCCTTATACTGGCCGCGCACCATCCTCGTGCCAAGAGACGGTGTCTTTGGTCCCGGCCGCGCACACTGTGCGGCCGGGGCTTTTTTCGGTACGCTGCGTCGATATACATGCTTGATGCGCGCATGTTATTGAGGAATGCTGCCAGATGAAGGGCCGATCGCGACAGGCTCAGCCGATGCCGTCGCGACGGCCGAGTCGATCGGCGTCCCGAAACCGGCGCGCGAGCCGCATGACCGGCATCAGGCATGCGGCATGCGCGCCGTTCGCGCATCGACCAGTTCGACTTGCCACGCCATGCGTACAACACCAAAGGCAATCGCACGACTGTGGGCGCTCACGCCCGGCTCGAAGCCCCTTTTCCAGCGCAGCGGCGCGTGGCCGCGTGGCGTCTTTTTCGCCGCCGTGATCATCTGCGTGCTCGTGCCGGTGCTGGCGATCATGCTGGCCGACCGCTATGCGCGCGATGCCGTCACCGCGCACGAGCGTGTCGTGGCAAACGACATCGTGGCTTCCGTGGATCGCATTCTGGACGGCGTGCGCCTCCGACACGCGGACGAGTTGACCGCGCTCGTCGGACGGCCGTGCGCGACGGTGTTCCGGTCACTTGCCGAAGTGAGCACTCGCCTGCGCTATCTGCGTGCCGTCGCACTGGTGAGCGACGGTCGCGTCACATGCTCGTCGGCGCTCGGCTCGATCGACCTGCCGCTCGCCGCGTACGCGCGCGAATCCGAACCGGGATCGACGATCGTCACGCTGCTGCGTCAGACGCCGTTCCAGCATGGCGTTCCGGTGCTGTCCGCGTTCCGCGCCACCGCGCGCGGCGCGGGCGTCCTGTACCTGATCGAAGGCGACTACGTGGCCGACGCGCTCGCGCGCGGCGCCGGCAACGAAGCGGAAACGGCCACGCTGTCGATCGCGGGCTCGGGGCGTCTCGATCAGCACGGTGCGTTCGCGCCGGAAACGGATGCAGGCCCCGCAGGCGGCAGCACGATGGCCTCGCGGCGCTGGCCGTTCACGGTGTCGGTCGTCGCATCGGCGCGCTACGCGTCACAGGTCCAGCGCCACTACCGGCTGATCTGCGCGACGATCGTGCTGCTGGCCGACAGCCTCGTGATGGCCGCCTACCTGCTCGCGATGGCGCCGCGGCGGCTGCTGCTGAAAGCCGTGCGCCACGCACTCAGGCGCAACGAGTTCCATGTGGTGTACCAGCCGATCGTCGACGTGCAGACGCGCAGGACGGTCGGCGTCGAGGCGCTGTTGCGCTGGCAGCATCCGAAGTGGGGGGCCATCAGCCCCGCCGCGTTCATCCCGCAGGTGGAATCGAGCCCCATGTTGCCGAAGATCACCGAATTCGTGCTGCGCACGGCCGTATCCGAACTGACCGCGCTGACGCCAGCCGCGCCGCTGCGCATCGCCGTGAACGTCGCGCCGCAGGATCTCGAGCGCGCGCGGTTCGTGGCCGTCGTCGAGGACGCGATTCGCGCGCTGCCGCCCGGCTTCACGCTGGTGCTCGAAGTCACCGAGCGCATCCTGCTCGAGAAGAACGCGCGCACCACCGAGATCTTCCAGGCGCTGCGGTCGAAAGGCGCGAAGTTCGCGATCGACGATTTCGGCACGCATCACAGCAATCTCGACATGCTGTCGCGCTTTCCGTTCGACTACGTGAAGATCGATCGACAGTTCGTGTCGCAACTGGACGGCGGCAGCGCGAGGCTGATCGAGGGAATCGCGGCCGTCGCGCATCACTACGGCCTGAAGATCATCGCGGAAGGCGTGGAGACCGAGGCCCAACATCGCGCGCTGCATGCGGTCGGGATCCAGTACGCGCAGGGGTACCTGTATCAGCGGCCGCTGCGCGCCGAAAACCTCGAGCGCGATTTCGCATGGGCGACCGCGTAGCGCCGCCGCGGCCGGCGGCTACTGCGCGCCGTACTGACCGCCGAGGCGCACACGGTCCTGCTCGACCCATCCTTCGAAGTCGTCGCCGGTCTTGCCGTTCACGTACATGATGTCGTACCAGCGCCCGTACGACTTGTAGACCGTCACCGAATCGCCGGGGACGATGAAAGTCCGCTTCGTGACGCACCGCGCGTCGGGCGCCGAATGGAAATACGCGCGCCCCGTACCGACGACCGTGCCGGACGCCGGTGGCCGGAAGTTGTCGTCCGGGCCGCTCGTGGCCGCATCGAGCTTCCCGCAGTCCACCGTGCTCGTTGCGTGCGCGCCGTTCGCGCCCAGGCCCGCGCCGAGCACCAGCATCGCGATGCCCATGCGCATCGTCATTTTCATCTGTTTCATTCGTTCTTTGCGCCGTCTCGTTTTTTCGGTTTGCCGGTTCGCGGCCGGCACACGCTCGATCCCGCGCGACCGTCGTCGCTTCCGGATGATACGACCGCCGTCGACATTCACAAAAACGGACCACCATGCCGAAACATGTCCTATAGTCAGTCAACAGACATCATTCGACAACGGGACGCATCGACGTCCACGGAGGAGACGTGAAGCTGAAACAGGCTATCGACCGCATTCCGGGCGGGCTCATGCTGGTCCCGATGCTGCTCGGCGCGTGCGTGCATACGTTCGCGCCGAACGCCGGCAAGTACTTCGGCTCGTTCACCAACGGCCTGATCGCCGGCACGGTGCCGATCCTCGCCGTATGGTTCTTCTGCATGGGCGCGACGATCAACCTGCGCGCAGCGGGCGTCGTGCTGCGCAAATCGGGCACGCTGCTCGCGACGAAGATCGTGGTCGCGTGGCTCGCGACGGTGATCGCCGCGCGGTTCATCCCCGACGACGGCATCCGCACCGGGCTGTTCGCGGGCCTGTCGCTGCTCGCGATCACGACCTCGATGGACATGACCAACGGCGGCCTCTACGCGGCCGTGATGCAGCAGTACGGCAGCAAGGAAGAGGCTGGTGCGTTCGTGCTGATGTCGATCGAATCGGGGCCGCTCGTCAGCATGCTGATTCTCGGCGCGGCGGGGGTCGCGGTGTTCGAGACGCGGCTCTTCGTCGGCGCGGTGCTGCCGTTCCTGATCGGCTTCACGCTCGGCAACCTCGATGTGGCGTTGCGCGAATTGTTCGGGCGCTGCGTGCATCCGCTGATCCCGTTTTTCGGTTTCGCGCTCGGCAACGGCATCGACCTGAACGTGATCGCGAAGAGCGGGCTGCCGGGCATCGCGCTCGGGCTCGCGGTGATCGTCGTGACGGGTGTACCGTTGATGCTGGCGGACAAGGTGATCGGCGGCGGTAACGGGACGGCCGGGCTGGCCGCGTCGTCGACGGCCGGCGCCGCGGTCGCGAACCCGGCGATCATCGGCGAGATGATTCCGAAGTTCAAGCCGATGGTGCCGGCGGCGACGGCGATCGTCGCGACCGCATGCCTCGTGACGGCGATTCTCGTGCCGATTCTGACGGCGATGTGGGCGAGGCGGGCGGCGCGGGCGGCAGGCGTGCCGGTGAGGGTCGCGGCGCCAGTCGGGAATGGCGGGGCGATCGAGCATGAGGGGCATGTTTGAGCGCGGCCGGTTCGCGCTCGAACCGGCCAATTCAATGCGCACCGAACGGCGCGTCGCGCAACGGTTTCGCGTGCTTCTTCGAGCTACAGCGCCATCCCGCCGTCGATCGTCAGGCTCGAACCCGTCATGTAGCCCGATTCCGCACCGGCGAGCCACGCCACCAGCGATGCGATCTCGTCCCCGCTGCCGGCACGCTGCAGCGGAATCAACGGACGGATCTGGTCGAGATGATCGGCCGTCATGTCGGTCTCGACAGGCCCCGGCTGCACGTTGTTGACCGTAATGCCGCGCGGTGCGAGATCGACGGCGATGCCCTTGACCATCACGGCCACCGCGGCCTTCGTCATCGAATAGACGCTCGAACCCGGATGTCCGCTGCGCACGGCCGTATTGCTGCCGATCGTGACGATGCGGCCGCCGCGCGCGAGATGCGCAGCGCCGGCCTGGATGGCCAGGAATACGCCTCTCACGTTGACCGCGAGCATCCGGTCGAGATCGTCGACGCTCACGTCGGCCACGTCTCCCAGCTTCAGGATGCCCGCGTTGACCACGACGACGTCGAGCCGCCCGAAACGTTCGACTGCTTGTGCGACGGCCTGCCGGATTGCGTCCGCATCCGCGCTGTCGGCACGGATCGCCAGCGCGGCTCGCCCGCGCGCCTCGATCGCGGCCGCGGTCTCGTGCGCGCGCTCCGGCGCCGAGACATAGGTGAACGCGACATTCGCGCCGTCGGCCGCAAGCCGCCGCGCGATGGCCGCGCCGATCCCACGCGAGCCGCCAAACACGATCGCCGCCTTGTGCATACCCTCGGAATTGCCTGTCATGCTTCGCTCCTTAATGGACTGATCAGTCAATAACTTCCCACAAAAAAGCGCCGGCTCTCATGCCGGCGCGTTGCCCTGCCTGCATCGATATCAGTGCGCCCTGAGCCGGTCGGCCGCAAAGCCGGCGGTGGCGCGCAACGCCTGCGGCTTCGCGCCGGCGCGCGCACCGAGCTGGATCCCGTACATCGTCGTCAGGACAAAGTTCGCGGCCTCGCGCGCATCGAGCGCAGGGGCGATCTCGCCCGCATCCTGCCCTTCACGGATGCGGGCGACGACCTGCCGATGCAGCATCGCACCGGCCTTCTCACGCAAGCCGACCAGTTCGGGATCGGCCGCGCCGAATTCGCAGATCGCATTGACCCCCATGCAACCGAGCACACGTTCGGCCGGGTTGACGGCGATCACGCCGAGCAGCAACGCCTCGATGCCCGCGAGCGCGGATGCCGGCGCCGTCAGGCGCGCGATGTGGCCCGACACGCTCTCCGACTGATAGCGTTCAAGCGCTTCGACGTACAGCTTGCGCTTGTCGCCGAACGCGTTATAGAGGCTCTGCCTGCCGATTTGCATTGCGCACAGCAGGTCGTCAGTGGACGTCGCGGCGTAGCCCTTTTCCCAGAACACGCGCAGCGCGCGCTCCAGCGCCTCGTCCCGATCGAATTCACGTGGTCTCACCATGGCGGCAGAATAGGCGTTATGGACACATCAGTCAATAATTCGACGTCGCTCCGCCCCTTTTTTGTCCGCGGTGACGTCTGCATATCCGCCGCCCAAGCGCTAAAATCCGCCGCCTGGGCATCCACGACGGACAAGCGTTTTGACGGCGTTCGAGCAGGGCTTCATCCTTACCCGCCATTGGCGGGACACCGCATCCGGCATCGAGATCGAGTTCTGGCTGGCAACCGGACACGGCCCGCGCCGCGTGCGGTTGCGCCCGCAGGAAGCCGTCGCGTTCATCCCGGCCGAGCAGCAGGCGCTCGCCGAGCGCACGCTGGCCGGCGAGCGCGACGCCGAGCTGCGTCCGCTCGCGCTGCGCGATTTCCGGCAGCGCCCGGTCGTCGGCCTCTATTGCAAGCGCTACCGCCATCTGTCGGGGCTCCAGAAGCGTCTGGCCGCCGCCGGCGTCGATGTGTACGAAGCCGACGTGCAGCCGCCCGACCGCTACGCGATGGAGCGCTTCATCACCGCGTGCGTGGCGTTTCGCGGCCAGCCCGGCCGCGACGGCACGCTGACCGGCGGCGAGCTGAAGCCCGCGACCGGTTACCGCCCCACGCTGCGCTGCGTGTCGCTCGACATCGAGACCAGCATCCACGGCGAGCTGTACTCGATCGCGCTCGAAGGCTGCGGGCAGCGCCAGGTCTACATGCTCGGCCCGCCGAACGGCGATGCAAGCAGCGACGCAGGCCCCCTCGACTTCGACCTCGACTACTGCGACAGCCGGCCCGCGATGCTTGCGCGGCTGAACGACTGGTTCGACGAGCACGATCCCGATGCGGTGATCGGCTGGAACCTCGTGCAGTTCGACCTGCGCATCCTGCATGCCCATTCCGAGCAGTACGGCATCCCGCTGAAGCTCGGGCGCGGCGGCAGCGTGCTCGACTGGCGCGCGCACGGCCAGCAGCCCGACCACTTCTTCGCGGGCGCGGCCGGCCGGCTGATCCTCGACGGCATCGACATGCTGAAATCCGCGACGTGGACCTTCCCGTCGTTCAGCCTCGAATACGTGTCGCAGGCGCTGCTCGGCGAAGGCAAGTCGATCGACAACCCGTACCAGCGGATGGACGAGATCCAGCGCCGCTTCGATCACGACAAGCCCGCGCTCGCGCGCTACAACCTGAAGGATTGCGAGCTCGTCACGCGCATCTTCGACAAGGCCGACCTGCTGTCCTTCGCGCTGGAACGCGCGAGCGTCACGGGGCTGGCTGCCGATCGCACCGGCGGCTCGGTCGCGGCGTTCACGCACCTGTACCTGCCGCGCATGCACCGGCTCGGCTATGTCGCGCCGAACCTCGGCGACGTGACGGGGCAAAACAGCCCCGGCGGCTTCGTGATGGATTCGCGGCCCGGGCTGTACGACTCGGTGCTCGTGCTCGACTACAAGAGCCTCTATCCGTCGATCATCCGCACGTTCCTGATCGATCCCGTCGGCCTGATCGAAGGGCTCGCGCATCCCGGCGACGACGCATCGGTGCCCGGTTTTCTCGGGGCGCGTTTCTCGCGCACCGCGCACTGCCTGCCCGACATCGTGCGCCGCGTGTGGGAAGGGCGCGACGACGCGAAGCGGCAGCGCAACGCGCCGCTGTCGCAGGCGCTGAAGATCATCATGAATTCGTTTTACGGCGTACTCGGCTCGACGGGTTGCCGCTTCTTCGACCCGCGGCTCGCGTCGTCGATCACGATGCGCGGCCACGAGATCATGCATCGCACGCGCAAACTGATCGAATCTCAGGGATACGAAGTGATTTACGGCGATACCGATTCGACGTTCGTGTGGCTCGGCCGCGCGCACGATGACGACGAAGCCGGCGCCAAGGGCCGCGCGCTGGTCGAGCACGTGAATCGCTGGTGGCATACCCACCTGCGCGAGCAGTTCGGGCTCGACAGCGCGCTGGAACTGCAATACGAGCGGCATTACCGCCGCTTCCTGATGCCCACCGTGCGCGGCGCGGAAGAAGGCAGCAAGAAGCGCTATGCGGGGCTCGCGGCGACCGCCGGCGGCGGCGAGGATCTCGTGTTCAAGGGGCTCGAAACGGTGCGCACCGACTGGACGCCGCTTGCGCAGCAATTCCAGCGCGAGCTGTACCGGCGCGTGTTCAGGCGCGAGCCGTATCAGGATTTCATTCGCGACTACGTGCGGCGCACGCTGGCCGGCGAATTCGACGACCAGCTCGTCTACCGCAAGCGCGTGCGCCGGCCGCTGCGCGAATACGAGCGCAACGTGCCGCCGCACGTGCGCGCGGCGCGCATCGCCGACGAGTTCAATCATGCGCAGGGCCGGCCGCTGCAGTATCAGCGCGGCGGCTGGATCAGCTACGTGATGACGACGGCCGGCCCCGAGCCGCTCGAGACGATGCGCTCGCCGATCGACTATGCGTTCTACCTGAGCCGCCAGCTTCAGCCCGTCGCCGATGCGATCCTGCCGTTCCTGCGCGACGATTTCGAACGCGTGATCTCCGGGCAGGGGCAGTTGTTCGGCGATTGACGGCCCACGATCCGGCCCGAACACGAGAACGCCGCGGCGGCCCGCCGGGAAGTGCCCATTGCGCGCCGCCCCGCAGGCATCCGGCTAAAATACCGGCCTGCCGCGCGTCCCGCCGCGGCCGGAGGACATCATCATGACCGCACGTCGCGGCGCCGCGGTCGCCATCGCGCCCGGCCACGAGACAGCCAGCCTGTCGAAAGCCCAGAACACGTTCAATACGCTCGTCAAGCAGATCGAAAAACGGCGCGAGCGGCTCGGCGCGTGGGAAGCCGTGATGCCGGCATTCCAGAAGAAGTTCGTCGACGGGCTGTTGCCGCTCGAACAGGAAGCGACGGCGCTGCGCACCCGGCTGATTCATCTGTTCGACGACGCGTTTCTGCAGAAGGGCCTGAGCAAGGCCGAGCAGCGCATGCTGTCCGAGTTGATCGCCGACATGGCGAATGATTTGCTGAACGTGAGCGACGACCCGGCGCTGAAGATCATCTATAACCGGCATGCCGCGTCCGGAAACGTCGGCGCCGCCGCGGCCGATCCCGAGCCGGCGAAACCGGCACGGGAAGCCGAACCGCAATCGCTGGACGATCTCGACGCGCTGTCGCCCGACGAACTCGCGGAACGCATGCAGGCCGAACTCGACGCGCAGTTCGAGCGCGACATGGCCGCTCACGCGGCCCGCGAGGCCCAGCGCGCGAAGCGCAAGAAAGCACCGAAGCAATCGGCCGCGCAGGCCCGGATCGAAGCCGAGCGGGCCGAGTCGAGCAAGTCGATCCGCGAGATCTATCGCAAGCTCGCGAGCGCGCTGCATCCCGATCGCGAAACCGATCCGCAGGAGCAGCAACGCAAGACCGTGCTGATGCAGCGGGTCAACCGCGCGTACGAGAAGGGCAACCTGCTGCAACTGCTCGAGCTGCAGCTGGAGATCGAACAGATCGACCGGCGCGCGATCGACGGCCTCGGCGAAGCGCGACTCACGCGCTACAACGGTATCCTCGAGGAACAACTGCGCGAGCTCGACCAGGAGATCGTGCACGTCGAGAACGACTTCCGGCGGACCTACGGCATCGCGTCGTCCACCAAGGTCGCGCCCGATACCGTGCTGCGCATGCTCGCGCGCGACATTGCCGGCATGCAGCGGAGCAACCAGGACCTGAGCGTCGCGCTGCGCGAGTTCGAGGATCCGGAACAGGTCCGGGACTGGTTGAAGGACATGAAGCGCCGGCCGGCATCGTCGCGCTTCGACGACGATTCGTATTGAGCGGCACTGAGGTATCGGCGAACGCGCGACACGCACGCGCCACGCGTCACCGCCCATCGCCCATCCCGCCCATCAGCGTCATCAACTGCTCGCGCAGCCACCGGCTCCCCTGATCCTGATCGGCGCTGCGATGCCAGTAGCAGAAGTAGTCGAGCCCCGGCATCTCGAACGGCAGCTCGAGAATCCGCGCCGGATAGCGTTGCAAGAGCCGCAACGGCGCGGTCAACGCGAGATCGCCGCGCATCGCGATCAGCGGCGCGACCATGTAGTGCTGCACGCGCATCTGGATGTTGCGGCGCAGCCCGAGCCGCGTCAGCTCCGCGTCGACGTGCCCGCTGCCCTTGCGGCGGCTCGACACGTGGATGTGTCCCATCGACAGGTAGTCGTCCATGGTCAGCGTGTCGCCCTTGAACGGATGATCGTCGCGGATCATGCACGCGTAGCGGTCCTGCACGAGCAGCGCCTGGTGCAGATGCGGATCGCCGATCAGCGGCGCGTCGATCGCGATGTCGACGGAGCCGTTCGCGAGCGCGGTCGCGACTTCGCGGCGGTCCAGCGTATAGCTGCGCACGTGCATGCCGGGCGCATGCGCCTGCAGCAGTTCGCCGAGCGCCGGCAGCAGCAGCGCTTCGGTCAGGTCGCTCATGCTGAGCCGGAACACGCGCGCCGAAGTAGCCGGATCGAACACGTCGCCTTCGTGCGCGCTCGAATCGAGCAGTTGCAGCGCCTCGCGCACGCGGCCGACGATGTTCTCGGCCATCGGCGTCGGCATCATCCCGGCCGGCGTGCTGACGAACAGCGGATCGTTCAGCGTCTTGCGCAGTCGCGCCAGCGCGTTGCTGACGGCCGGCTGCGTGAGGTTCAGCACCTCGGCCGCGCGCGTCAGGTTGCGCTTGTTGTAGATCGCCTCGAATACGACGAACAGGTTCAGATCAATCTTCGAAAGACGCATCGCCGAATCTCCTTGCCGGCATATTAATACGGTGTGCGCCTCCCTTTCGCCCACGTCGCCGGCCCGCGCGGCGCGCCGCTCACCCGCGCGGCGGCGGCGTCAGGTACGGCGCGGTCGCACCGGGTTCGCCGTCCTTGATCTCCATCCGCGCGATCGCCTGCAGGTGCACCTCGTCCGGGCCGTCGGCGAAGCGCAGCGCGCGGCCCCAGGTCCACAGGTCGGCAAGCGGCGTATCGGGGCTCAGGCCCGCCGCGCCGAATACCTGCATCGCGCGGTCGCACACGTCCGTGTAGACGGTCGGCACGAGCGCCTTGATCATCGAGATTTCCTTGCGCGCCGCCTTCGCGCCGACCTTGTCGATCATCCACGCGGCCTTCAGCACCAGCAGGCGCGCCTGGTCGATCTCGATGCGCGAGCGCGCGATCCATTCGCCGACGGTGCCGTGCCGGTTCAGCGGCTTGCCGAACGCGACGCGCGACTGCGCGCGGTCGACCATCAGCTCCAGCGCCAGCTCGGCCGCGCCGATCGAACGCATGCAGTGGTGAATGCGGCCCGGCCCGAGGCGCGCCTGCGCGAGCGCGAAGCCGCTGCCTTCCTCGCCGAGCAGGTTGCGCGCCGGCACGCGGACGTTGTCGAACGTGATCTCGCAGTGCCCCTCGGGCGCGTAGTGATTGACCACCGTGATGTTGCGCACGACCGTCACGCCCGGCGTGTCGCGCGGCACGAGGATCATGCTCTGCTGCTGGTGCGATTCCGCGTCGGGATCGGTCTTGCCCATCACGATGAAGATCTTGCAGTTTGGATGCGCGGCGTTCGTGATGAACCACTTGCGGCCGTTGATCACGTATTCGTCGCCCACGCGCTCGATGCGCGTCGTGATGTTGGTCGCATCCGACGACGCGACGTCGGGCTCCGTCATCGCGAACGCCGAACGGATTTCCCCGCGCAGCAGCGGCAGCAGCCACTGTTCGCGTTGCTCGGGCGTCGCGAACATGTGCAGCAGCTCCATGTTGCCGGTATCCGGCGCGTTGCAGTTGAACACTTCCGACGCCCAGCTCACGCGCCCCATGATCTCGGCGAGCGGCGCGTATTCAAGGTTCGTCAGGCCCGTGCCGGGCTCGTCGTCCTTCAAATGCGGCAGGAAGAGGTTCCACAACCCTTCCGCTTTCGCGCGTTCCTTCAGTTCCTCCATGAACGACACGGGATACTGGCCCGCATGCACTTCGTCGTTCCACTGACGGATGCGCGGCACGATGTGCGCGTCCATGAATGCCCGCACGCGTTCGCGCAGCACTTCCACTTTCGGGGTGTAGCCAAAGTCCATGATCGACTCCTCGAGATTGCGTGTTTCCGTTCGTCCGGTTCAGAAGGCCGAGACGCCGCCGTCGACGGCGACGGCCTGCCCGGTCAGATAAGTGTTTTCCTTCGCGCACAGCGTCAGCATCGTCGCGACGATTTCGTCGGGCCGGCCGAGCCGCTTCATCGGCGAGCCCTGCGCGAGGAAATCGTGGCGCTCGCCGATATCGCTGTCGGTGACCATCGGCGTCGTGCTGTAGAACGGGCACACCGCGTTCACGCGGATGCCGTGGCGCGCGTATTCGAGCGCGGCCGTCTTCGTGAGCCCGACCACCGCATGTTTCGACGCCGCATACGCGGCCAGCTTCGGCGCGCCACCGAGGCCGGCCATCGACGCGACGTTCAGGATCACGCCTTCGCGCTGCGCGAGCATCTGGCGGATCTGGTGCTTCATCCCGAAGAACACGCCCTTCGCATTCACCGCGAAGCTCAGGTCGAGGTCGGCTTCGTCGGTGTCGATCAGCGCCTTCATCGGCGGTGCGATGCCCGCGTTGTTGATGCCGACGTCGAGCCGCCCGAAGCGCGCGACGGCTTCATGCACGAGCGCTGCGACGTCGGCTTCGATGCGCACGTCGCAGCGCTGCGCGATCACGTCGGCGCCGCCCGCGCGCAGCGGCCCGGCCACGCGTTCGAGCGCGTCGCCGTTCAGGTCGCCGAGCGCGAGCCGCGCGCCCATCGCGGCGAGTTCGCTCGCGAGCAGCGCGCCGAAGCCGCTCGCGGCGCCGGTGATCATCACGGCCTGGCCCGCGTAGCTGTCGAGTCTCATCGCGCGCTCAGATCGTCAGGCCGCCGTCGACGACGATGCATTCGCCGTTCGTGTAACTCGCCGCGTCCGACACGAGATACAGCACGGTGCCGGCCATTTCGCGCGGCTCCGCGTGGCGGCGCAGCGGAATCTTCGCCTTCCAGGTCTCGTAGATGTCCTTGTCGGCGAACAGCGCGCCCGCGAACTTCGTCTTCGTGAGGCCCGGCAGCAGCGCATTCACGCGGATGCCGAGCGGCCCGCATTCCTTCGCGAACGCCTTCGTCATGTTGACGACGGCTGCCTTCGTGATCGAGTAGATGCCTTGCCGGTCGCCCGGCTGCAACGCATTCACCGACGCGGTGTTGACGATCGCGCCGCCGCCGTGCGTCTTCATCAGCTTGCCGGCTTCGACCGACATGAAGAAGTAGCCGCGGATGTTCACGTCGACGGTCTTCTCGTACGCGGCGAGATCGGTATCGAGGATGTGCCCGAAATACGGGTTCGCTGCCGCGTTGTTCACGAGGATGTCGAGGCGGCCGTGCTTGCCGCGGATGTGCTCGAACGTCGCGGCGATGTCCTCCAGCCGCCCGACGTGGCACGCCAGCGCTTCGGCGCGACCGCCCGCCGCGATGATTGCGTCCGCAACCGCCTGGCAGTCGTCGAGCTTGCGGCTCGACACGATCACGTGCGCGCCCTGCTCCGCGAGCAGCTTCGCGATTTCCTCGCCGATACCGCGGCTCGCGCCCGTCACCAGTGCGATCTTGCCCGTCAGGTCGAACAGGTTCGTTGCCATGTTGCTGTGCTCCTCCATTGATTGTGTTGTCGTGTCGCCGCTCGACGAGCGTCGCAATCGCGGCGATTCGCGGCGAGGTCAGCGATGCGCGTCGATCACGCCGACGGCGAGTTCGGCCAGCCGGCCGGCCATTTCGCCGACGCGCAGCGCCTGCTCGCTCGATGCGTTGCCCTGCAGCGCGCGCGCCTTCACGCCCTGCGCGATCGCCGCAAGCCGGAAGAAACTGAAGGCGAGGTAGAAATGCCAGTCGCGGATCGGCGCGATGCCGCGCAGTTCGCAGTAGCGCGCGACGATCGCCGCTTCGTCGGGAATACCGAGTTCGGCACGATCCTGGCCCGCGAGCCCGCGCACCTGCCCGCCGGACGGCAGCCGCAGGCACATGCAGAAATACGCGAGATCGGCGAGCGGGTTGCCGAGCGTCGACAGCTCCCAGTCGAGCACGGCCTGCACGCGATAGCCGTCGCGCGCGAACATCAGGTTGTCGATCCGGAAATCGCCGTGCACGAGCGCCGGCCGGCCCGTGTCCTCGGGGCACGCTTTCGGCAGCCAGTCGATCAGCGTCTCCATCGCGTCGAGGCGCCCCGTTTCGGCCGCGCGATACTGCTTCGTCCACACGCCGATCTGCCGCTCGAAGTAGTTGCCGGGGCGGCCGTAATCGGCGAGGCCCACCGCTTCGACGTCGACGTCGTGCAGCGCGGCCATCGTCTGCAAGAGCGCGTCGTAGCAGGTCGCGCGCTCGGCCTTCGGCAGTTCCGGCAGCGCGGGATCCCAGAAGATCCGGCCATCCTCGAAACTCATCACGTAGAACAGGCTGCCGATCACGTCGCGGTCTTCGCACAGGTGATACGGACGCGCGACCGGCACCGCGGTGCCCGACAGCGCGGTGAGCACGCGGAATTCGCGGTCGACCGCGTGCGCGGATTTCAGCAGTTCGCCCGGCGGCTGGCGGCGCAGCACGTAGCGGCCGCTCTTCGCGCTCAGCAGGAAAGTCGGATTCGACTGGCCGCCGGCAAACTTCTCCGTGTCGACCGGGCCTTCGAAGCCAGGCACGTGCGTTTCCAGATAGCGCGTGAGGCGGGCTACGTCGAGTTGCTGGGAAGGGTTCGTCATCGTCGCGATCGTTCGTGGGTCAGCCGTAGGTGCGCAGCGCGTGTCGTTCGGGATCCTCCAGATGCGGGATACCGTTGAACGACGCGAGGTGGAACGCGTCGGCGTTGAAGAAAAACTGCGAAAGACTGCTGTTGCGGATCTGCAAGTTCAGCGCGATCGCGCTCGACGGCGGCGCCGCAAGCACCTGCTGCACGGTGACCGCGATCGGGCCGCCGGAGCTCACCGCCAGCACGCGCCGGCCGCCGCCTGCGCGGATCGCCGCGCGCGCGGCGGCCACGCGCTGCTGGAAATGAGCCCAGGTTTCGGGCGCCGCATCGCCGAGCTTGTCCTCGGTCCACAGTTGCAGCACCTGCCGCAGCGCGCGGAAGTGCTCCTTCATCGAGCCGGCCGCGAGCCGCGCGATCTCCGGGTAGTCGCTGGCGGCTGCCGCGAACAGGCCGTGGAAATCGTATTCGTTCAGGCCCGGATGGCGGTCGACCGCGACGCCTTCGCGGCCCATCCCGCGCAGGATCGCGGCGACCGTCTGCGCATGACGGTTCATCGTGCCGCAGATCACGCGGTCGAACGTCAGGCCCTGCCGCGCGAAGTATTCGCCGAGCCAGGCGCCCTGCTGGTCGCCCGCCGCGGAAAGCCGGTCGTAGTCGTCGGTGCCGAACGACGCCTGCCCGTGCCGTACCAGAAAGAGTTCAGCCATTGCGCTCGCCTGAGGGAAAACCGAAGGCCCAGCATAGCGACCGGGCGGGCATTTTTGAAATTTATTTTTTGAATCACCGCGTATTCATCGTGTGAATACCTAGCATCCAAACGACGCCCTCGCGCCCGCTTTCGTCGGCCACCGCGTCGCGGCACGCGAATTGCGTCAGCCCACACCGTGTCGAATAAATCCAGGAGGGATGCGATGCTCGGTACGATCCTCATCATCGTTCTGATTCTGCTGCTCATCGGAGCATTTCCTGCATGGCCGCATAGCCGAAGCTGGGGCTACTGGCCATCGGGGACCGTCGGGCTGATCGTCGTCATTGTCGTGATACTGGTGCTGCTCGGTCGGATCTGACGCTCCGGCACCGGCGAGGGGACGCGTCACAGCCGGCACGGGTGCGTGCCTTCCGCAGCCTTCGCCGTGGATTCTTTACACGACGAAGCCCGCAAAGACATGCACCCGATGCCGTCGACGCGGCCCGTTATTGGCCGCCCTCCAGACGCAACTGGAGCCTGCTCTTCACCGACGTCACGCCCGGTACCCGGCGGGCCGCATCCACCGCTGCCCGGTTCTGGGACTCGTCGGTGATCTGCCCGGCGAGCGTCACGTCGCCCGTCTTCGCCTTCGCGAACACGGTGACCTGCGCGTGGCCGACGCCGGGCGCTCTGACGATCGCCTGGCGAACCTTCTTCGCGAATGCACGGTCGGCCGCGCGCTCGGCCTTCTTCGCCGCGCGTGGCGACGCGGGCGCCGACGCCGCCTGCTCGGCGGGAGCGGCGGCCGTGGCGGACTGCGCATGACCGGCCAGCGGCGACAACGCAACGAAACCTGCAACGACGATTGCAAAACGGGACTTCATCGGATTCTCCCGGACAGGAACGAATGGGTACGACGAATGGGCCGGCCGTCAGGCCGTGACACCGGACAACCCACGGGCGCGGTCACGCCCGTGCGGCGCCGTGAGCGCGTCAAGCGCACGCACGTCGGCTTTCAGCGCGGGCGACAACGTCGCACGCAGATGATCGACGAAGGTGCGGACCTTCGCGTCCACGAAGCGGCGCGACGCATACATCGCGTACACGTCGAGCATCGTCAGCCGGTAGTCCGGCAGCACGCGCACGAGCCGCCCGCTGCGCAGGTCGTCGATCGCCGAATAGATCGCGAGCGAGCCGATGCCGAGTCCCGCACACAGCGCGATCGACAGCGCTTCCGGCGCATTCGCGTGAAACGGCGCGGCCGTTACCGCATGCGACGCGGTCTGGCCGCCGGGGCCGTGCAGCAGCCATTCGTCGTTCGCTTCCGCCGGCGTGTCGAGGCGCAGGCAGGTATGGCGCGCCAGGTCGGCGGGCACGGACGGCGCGCCGTAGCGGGCGAGGTAGGCCGGCGACGCGACCAGCACGCTGAAAGACGTGCCGCATGAATGCGCGATGCAGGCGGAGTCGGGCAGGCTCGCGGCCGTCACGACCGAGACGTCGTAGCCTTCCTCGACGAGATTGGGCATCCGCTGCGAATAAGTCATCTCGATGGCGACTTCGGGAAAGCGCGCCCGATAGGCGACCGCCGACGCGGTCACGTGGCTCTGTCCGAGCCCCGGCATCGTGTGCACGCGCAAGCGTCCGTACGGGCGGATCAGCGCGTTCCGGGCCTCGGCATTCGCCTGGTCGACCTCGCCCAGGATCGATTGCAGGCGCTCGAAATCGCGGCGCCCGCTGTCGGTCAGCGCGATTTTTCGAGTGGTCCGGTTCAGCAGCCGAATCTGCGCATACGCCTCCAGGCTCGCGACGGCCCGCGACACCTGCGCGGTCGCCATATCGGCCTGTTTCGCGACGGCGGTGAAGCTGCCGGCCTGCACGACGCGCACGAATGTCCGCATGTTTTCGAGCATGTCCATTTCGATTGATCGTCCGGTCCGGTGCTGCATCCATGCGACACGCCGGCGGGGCGCGGCGGCGCATTCGATGTCGTCGATTGTCGGGCCATCCGCGCCGCGGCTTCAGCCCCCCGACCGGGGGGCTGAAGCGTCGGCCGATCATGTGGAATGCTTGGCGTTTGTATCGACGGCCGCCCGAATCGAACGATCCGCGGCCGGCGTCGCCAGCACGATCTTGCCGATATGCCGCCCCGAATCCATCAGCTCGTGCGCCGCGCGCGCGTCGCGCAGATCGAACAGCCGATAGACCTGCGGCTTGACCGTGCCTTGCCGGATCAGCGGCCACACGGCCTCCTCGAGCTCGCGAATGATCTGCGCCTTCTCCGCGTAGGTGCGCGAGCGCAGCGTCGAGCCGATGTGCGTGAGCCGCTTCGTCAGCATCGGAAACAGGTCGAGCTCCTTCGCGGGGCCATTGATCACGCCGATCTGCACGATGCGCCCGTTCATCGCGGCCGCCGCGAAATTACGCGCGACGTAGTCGCCCGCGATGATGTCGACGACCACGTCGACACCCTTGCCGCCCGTGAAGCGCGCGACCGCGTCGACGAAATCCTCGCTGCGATAGTCGATCGCGAGATCCGCGCCGAGCCGTATGCTCGCGTCGCGCTGCGCGTCCGACCCGACGGTCGTGACGATCGCCGATGCGCCGAACGCCTTCGCCAGCATCGTCGCCGTCGTGCCGATGCCCGACGCGCCGCCGTGGATCAGCACGCTTTCGCCGGCTTTGAACCCGCCGCGCTGAAACAGATTCAGCCACACCGTCATGAAGGTTTCCGGCAGCGCCGCCGCCTCGGCCATCCCGAGGCCGTCGGGAATCGCGAGCGTGTTGCTCTCGTTCGCCACCGCGTATTCCGCGTAGCCGCCGCCGGGAATCAGCGCGCAGACACGATCGCCGACGGCGAACCGCGTGACGTCGCGCCCGATCGCGACGACCTCGCCGGCGATCTCGAGGCCGGGAATGTCGGACGCGCCAGGCGGCGGATCGTACAGCCCCTTGCGCTGGAATACGTCGGGGCCGTTGACGCCGGCCGCGTGAATCCGGATCAGCACGTCGCCGGGGCCAGGCGCCGGTACGGCGCGGGTCGCGGGCACGAGCACGTCGGGGCCGCCGGGACGCACGATTTCGATCGCCGTCATGTGAGTGGGAAGGGCGTTCGCGTCATCAGTCACGATATGATCCTCAACGTTCGTCGATGCGCGGCCGATTCGCGGGCCATCCCCGAATCGCGGCATCGCCATGTAAGTGAAGCCAGTCTATGGGCGATGCCGCGTGCGGGCACGCAGCGAATTACCGGTCGGGGAATGCAAAAATGCATCAGTCGGGACACACGATGAACTGGGACGACGCGCGCGTCTTTCTTGCGATCCATCGCGAGCGCACGCTGCGCCGCGCGGCGCGCACGCTCGGCGTCGATCAGGCGACGGTCGGGCGGCGGCTCGCGACGCTCGAGCACGTGCTCGGCGCGACGCTGTTCCTGCGCTCGTCGAAAGGCTATCTGCCCACGCCGGTCGGCGAACTGGCGCTGCGCGCCGCCGAGGCGATGGAGCAGCACGCGCACGAGCTGGTGCGACTGACGCAGGGCGTCGACCGGCGGCTCGCCGGCGAGGTGAAGATCACGACGACCGACGCGCTCGCGATCGAGTTCGTGATGCCGTCGATCGCGCGGCTGCACGCGAAACATCCCGACGTCTCCGTCGCGCTGAACACGTCGACCCACATCCTGAATCTCGCGAAACGCGAAGCCGATATCGCGATCCGCACGGTGCGGCCCGAGAACCCCGATCTGGTCGCGCGCCGTCTCGCACGCTGGGACATGGGCCTGTTCGCGTCGCCCGACTATCTGCACCGGCACGGCGAACCCGAGCGCGGCCGCGCGTTCGCGGGCCACGACCTCGCCGTCTACCAGCCGTACGTCGAGGCCAGCCGCAAGCCGACCCTCGCCGGCGAACCGATCGACGGCGGGCGCATCGTCACGCGCACGAACTCGAACCTGATGCTGCGTGCGGCGTTGCGCGCGGGCCTCGGCGTCGGCGAGATTCCCGTCCACATGGGGGAGCGCGACGGGCTCGCACGCATCTGGCCGGACCGCGTGCGGGAGTCGCCGTACGAGGTCTGGCTCGTCACGCACCGCGACCTGCGCCACACCGCACGGATCCGCGCGGCGATCGACGAGATCGTGGCCGCGTTCGCCGCGCACGGCTGACGCGGGCGGCGCCGCGTCAGCCGGTCATTCGTCGTCGCGTCGCACCCGTGACGCATCGAGCGCCAGCCCGCTGCGCACCGCCTGGATGCGCGACGTCACGTTGAGCTTCTCGAAGATGTTCTTCAGGTGCCACTTGATCGTCTCCGGCGCGACGCGCAGCGCGCGGGCGATTTCCTTGTTCGACAGGCCGCGCGCGACGTAGTCGAGAATCTCGACTTCACGGGCGCTGAGGTTGCCGGGCGCACCCTGCCGCGCGGCCGGCGCCCCGCTCGACGCCCACTGCGCGTCGAACGCACGGGCCAGATCGCGCAGATACCACGCGCCGACTGCCGGAAAGCGGTCGGCACGCTTCTGTACGCGCGCCAGCAGACGCTCGGCCGCCGTCCCTTCGTCGACGAAGGTTCGGACGAGCCCGTTGCCCTGGCCGTATTCGAGCGCACGCGCCAACGCCGCGAGCGCCGCGCTTTCGTCGCCCGCCTGATCGAGCGCGATCGCATGCAACACGGCGGCCTGCGCCGCGAACCAGTCGAATCCGCGCGCGGCCAGCACCGCATGCACGGTCGCCATGCACTGCGCGGCTTCGTTCGCGCGCGCATCGGCAAGCAGCAGCCTTGCCTGCGCGGATTGCGCCATCTGCCACGTCTCGACGTGGCTCGACGCTTCGTCCGGCGGCACGGGCGACACCAGCGACGCCAGCGCGCGCCCCACACGATGGGCCTGCGTCGGCTGGCCGGCGGCGAGATGCAGCCGGATGCCGGTCGCCATGCATGCGACGCGCAACCGCAGCCATTGCCGGCTGCATGCAATGTGATCGGCTTCGTCGAGCATGTCGTGCGCACGCGCGTCGTTCCCCGACCGGAATTGCAGCAGCGCGGCAGTCTGCATGAACCTCAGCAACGGCCCGAGCGAACAAGCCTGCATCGCGATGTCGAAGCGGTCGGCCTGGGCGTCGCGCACCTTCGCCCAGTCGTTCCATTCGTAATAGATCGCCGACAGGTAGCCGGCCGACAGCGCCGTCGCCGCCGACAGGCGCCCCGCCGAGCGTTCGGCGGCCCGCAGTGCCGTCTCGAACGTCTTCGACGCGTCGTGCAGCCGCCCGGCGACGAACTCGGCCAGGCCCGCCATGTTCTGGCGGTACACGTTCGCGTAAAGCGGCTCGTGCCCCGACGCCGCGTGCTCCGCGCGCGCGCCGAGATCCAGCACGTCGCCGAGGCGGCCCGCGTAGCCCAGCCCGAAGATCAGCGTCGTCTGCCCGATCTGCTCGACCCAGGAACCGGCCGGCGGTGCGGCCGCCAGCACGCGCTCGCCGAGCTGCAGCGATTCGATGCTGCGATCCGACAGCCCGGCGATCAGCGCGCGCACGGCCAGCAGTTCGGTCGCCGTGACCGCATCGGTATCGAGCCGCCCGATCTCGATGTCGGCTTCCAGCGCTTCCAGCGCGCGCCGCGCATCGACGATCTGCATCGACAGCGCGAGCGCCCACGTATGCGCGATCCGCAGCCGCAGGCGGCCCGTCAGCGCCTGCGCGGGCAGGCGCGACACCCAGTCGAGCACGGTACGCACGTCGCTCGACGCGATGAGCTTCATCGCGCACGCCTCGACCCAGCCGGCGGCCGCGTCGAAGTCGCCGGCCGCGAGCGCGTGCCTGACCGCGTCCGGCCATTGCCGCTCGGCCGCGTACCACGCGCTCGCGCGGCGATGCAGCGCGGCCACCGCGCCGGGCTCCCGCAGCGCCAGCTCCTCCCGCAGGTAGTGCAGGAACAGCGCGTGATAACGGTAGCGCTGGCGGTCGCCGTCGATCGACCGGATGAAGAGGTTGTGCGCGCTCAGCCATTCGAGGCAGTCGAGCGCATCGTCGCGACCGGTCAGCGCATCGCACAGCGCCGGCGTCATCCGGTCGAGCACCGCCGTATGCAGCAGGAAGTGGCGGATCGCGTCCGGCACCTGCGTCATCACGTTCTCGTTCATATACGCGGCGATGCCGGCACGCGCGCGGCCGACCTGTTCGGCCACGCGCGCCGCGTCGCTGTCGTCGTGCAGCGCCAGGGCCGCCAGCTGCAGGCCCGACACCCAGCCTTCGGTCGCCGCGCGAAGGCGCCCGACGTTTTCCGCATTGAGCGGCTTGCCGGCCACCCGCTCGAAGAATGCGCGCGTCTCCGCGTCGTCGAAGCGCAGGTCGTTCTCGTCCACCCGCACCAGCTCGTCGCGCGACTCGAAATAGCTGAGCGGCAACGCGGGCACCGAGCGGCACGACAGCACGACATGCAGGTTCGACGGCGCGTAGCGCAGCAGATCGAACATCGCGTCGTGGATGACCGGCGACGCGAGGCGATCGAAGTCGTCGAGCATCAGGAACAGGTCGACGCCCGCGCTGTCCAGTTCGTTGAGCAGTTCGTCGAATACGGTCTTCAGTGGAATCAGCGCGCGATCGCGCAACAACTGCCGCGCGCGGGCGCCGACGCCGCCGGTCGCGTCGACGATCGCGGCGACCACGTATGACGCGAAGATCGACGCGTTGTCGTCGTCCTGGTCGAGACTCACCCACGCGACTTTCACGCCCGACGCCACCAGTGCCTGGCGCCACTCCGCCAGCAGCGTGGTCTTGCCGTAACCGGCCGGCGCGCTCACGAGCGTCAGCCGACGGTCCAGGCCACGCCCGAGCCGCCCGAGCCGCGCGATGCGCGCCACGATCCCGCGGGCCGACGCCGGCGCCAGCTTCGTGCGCACCAGCACTTCGATCGCATCGGTGTCCGGCGGGTGGGCCGGTTGTCTGCTGTCCGTCGGCGCCATGCTGCTCCTGTTCTCCTCGCGCTGATCGCGTGTCCGCCGGCACCGCGAGCGAAGCCGTCGACCGGGCCCGGTCTCGCCGTGCGCCGCAAACAGCATAACGATTCGGCGCCGGCCGTCAAAAGTAGGTGATGTCCGTACCGGCGTGTGCGCACGCTGCGCATATCGGCCGCGACATGGGACCCGCATTGTTCTCGAACCGGCGCGCGCTGTTCAGCCCCCCATTCGGGGGGTATCCGGCGGCGAGGAAGTCGCCTCGTCCCGAGCGGCCGGCGCCGACGGCGGCCGGACGCGCCGCTCAATCGGGCTGGTAGCGCTCGCGCAGCGCGCGCTTGTCGATCTTCCCGACGCTCGTCTTCTCGATCGCGTCGACGATCAGCAGCCGTTCCGGCACCGCATAGCGCGAGATCAGCCCGCGGTCGGCCACCTGCTTCACATGCGCTTTCAGCTCGTCCGGCCCGACGCGGCCGACCTGCTCGTCGGTCAGGACGACCAGCGCGAGCGGACGCTCGCCCCAGCGCGCATCCTTCACGCCGATCACCGCTGCCTCCCGCACGGCCGGGTGGCGCGACAGGATGTCCTCGAGTTCGAGCGACGACACCCATTCGCCGCCCGTCTTGATCACGTCCTTGATCCGGTCGGTGATCTGCAGCCGGCCGTCGGGATCGATCACGCCGATGTCGTTCGTATGCAGGTAGCCGCCCGCCCACAGCGCGGCCGACGCCTGCGCGTCGCCGAGATAGCCGGGCGTCGCCCACGGCATCCGCACGACGACCTCGCCCGCTGACCGGCCGTCGTGCGGCACGTCGCGACACTGTGCGTCGACGATGCGCAGGTCGACGAGCGGCAACGGCAAGCCCGCCTTCGTCCGGCGCGCGATGTCGTCGTCGGCCGACACGCCGCCGCCCGCCCGCGGCGGGTCGATCTGCGCGATCGTCATCAGCGGGCAGGTTTCCGACATCCCGTAGCCGGTGTAGACCTCGATCCCGCGCGCGAGCGCTGCCCGCGCGAGCCCGTCGGACAGCGGCGAGCCGCCGACGATCACCTTCCACGCCGACAGGTCGGCCGCCGCCGACGCCGGGCTGTCGAGAATCATCGCGAGCAGCGTCGGCACGCAATGCGAGAACGTTACCGCTTCGCGCACGATCAGCGCGACCAGTCCGTCCGGCGAATAACGGCCCGGATAGACCTGCTTGAGCCCGAGCGCGGTCGCGATGTAAGGCATCCCCCATGCGTGCACATGGAACATCGGCGTGATCGGCATGTAGACGTCGTCGCGATGCACGCGGCCGCGATCGCGCGCGCTCGACAACGCCGCCATGCCCGCGAGCGTATGCAGCACGAGCTGGCGATGCGTGAACGCGACGGCCTTCGGCAGGCCGGTGGTACCCGTCGTGTAGAACGTCGTCGCGCGGGTCTGCTCGTCGAAATCGGGAAACGCGAAATCGGGCGAACCGGCCGCGACGAGCCGCTCGTATTCGTCGGCGAAACCGTCGGGCAGGTCGATGTCGTCGCCGTCGGCGATCAGCACGACGTGCCGCACCGAGTCGAGCCGGTCGCGCATGCCCGCCAGCAACGGCAGGAAATCGCGGTGAACCAGCACCACGCGTGCACCCGAATGGTCGAGCGTATACAGCAACTGGTCGGGCGACAGCCGGACATTGGCCGTCATCAGCACCGCGCCCATCATCGGAATCGCGTGGTAGCACTCGAGGTACCGATGGCTGTCCCAATCCAGCACGGCGACGACGTCGCCCGCGCCGACGCCGATCGACGACAGCCCGCTCGCGAGCTGCCCGATGCGATGCCGGAAAGCCCAGTAGTCGTGCCGGACCCGGTCGCCGTACACGATCTCCTGCTCGGGCCGCGTCGCCAGCGGCGCGTGAAGCAACTGCTTGATCAGCAGCGGATACGCGTGGGCGGACGGCGCCGGTTCGGCTTGCGGGTACGGGTACGACGAATTCATGAGTGTCTCCATGGGCGACCGGTCGGGTCGTCGAGCGTGCGGCCACGATACCGGACCGCCCGGCTTTCGCGTCCCCCCTGTCCGGGGGGAGCCAGCCCTTGTCGAAATCGGCCGCCGGCCGCCCGTGCACGTAACACGGCGATTGGCAGGCGATACCCACCCGTTCGGGGAGGCGCTCACCGCAACACGCCGCTGTAGGATGCATCGCAGCGCGTATCCTTCCCGTGGGGTACCCGTTCACCCGACCGGACATGACCGGAACGCCGCGCCGCCGATGCGGATCGCCCTCTGCGGCTCGCGCATGCGGCCACCGGCTCGCGCCCGCCACCTACCCCATCTCCCCAGCAAGGAGCAGCCATGACTTCCGACACGACGCAGATGAGCCGCACGCCCGCACCCGACCCGGCGGAGAACAATGCGTATTTCCCGTCGCCGTATTCGCTGTCGCAGTACACGTCGTCGAAGACGGACTTCGACGGCGCGGATTATCCGAATCCGTACACCGGCGGCAAGTGGAAAGTTCTGATGATCGCGACCGACGAGCGCTACGTCCTGATGACGAACGGCAAGATGTTCTCGACCGGCAATCATCCGGTCGAGATGCTGCTGCCGATGCACCACATGGACAAGGCCGGCTTCGAGATCGACATCGCGACGCTGTCCGGCAATCCGGCCAAGCTCGAACTCTGGGCGATGCCGCGGGACGACGAAGCCGTGCAGAGCACCTACCGCAAGTACCTGCCGAAGCTGAAGACGCCGCTCAAGCTGTCCGACGTGCTCGACCAGCATCCCGGCGCCGAGTCGCCGTATATCGCGGTGTTCATTCCCGGCGGCCATGGCGTGCTCGCCGGCATTTCGCACAGCAAGGACGTCAAGCGCACGCTGCGCTGGGCGCTCGACCACGACCGGCACATCGTCACGCTGTGTCACGGGCCCGCATGCCTGCTGTCGGCCGCCGTCGACGAAGATCCGCGCGACTATCCGTTCAAGGACTACGAGATGTGCGTGTTTCCGGATGCGCTCGACACCGGGCCGAACCTCGACATCGGCTACATGCCGGGCCCGCTGCCGTGGCTCGTCGCGCAAAGCCTCGAAAAGCTCGGCGCGCGCGTGCTGAACAAGGACATGACCGGCCGCTGCCATCAGGACCGCAAACTGATCACGGGCGACAGCCCGCTCGCGTCGAACGGCGTCGGCAAGCTCGCGGCCGCCGCGCTGCTGAAGGAAGTCGGGCACTGACGGTTTGCGCCGCCTGGGGCGGCGTCTCGCCGGGGCGTGGCCGCCCGTCTCCAATCGATCGACCGGGCCGTACGGTAGTATGGCGATCCAATGGAACCCCGATGGATCCGAACGAGTGGCCATGCCCGAATTTTCTTCATCTGCCGGCGCCGGCCAAGGCGCGCAAGCGCTCGTCCTCATCGCCGAGGACGAACCCGAGATCGCCGAGATCCTGATCGCCTATTTCGCGCGCAACGGCCTGCGTACCGTGCACGCCGCCGACGGCCGCCGCGCACTCGAACTCCACCTGTCGCTGAAGCCCGACCTCGTGCTGCTCGACGTGCAGATGCCGCACGTCGACGGCTGGAAGGTGCTCGCCGAGATTCGCCATCGCGGCGACACGCCGGTCATCATGCTGACCGCGCTCGACCAGGACATCGACAAGCTGACCGGGCTGCGCATCGGCGCCGACGACTACGTGGTCAAGCCGTTCAACCCCGCCGAAGTCGTCGCGCGCGCGCAGGCCGTGCTGCGCCGGTCGATGGGCGGCGCGCGCCAGGACGAACAGCGCGTGCTGCGCGCGGCGCCGTTCGAGATCGATCTCGAGCACCACGAAGCGACGGTCGAAATCGACGGCACGCGCCGCACGCTCGTGCTGACGCTCACCGAATTCAAGCTGCTCGCGCAGCTCGCGCGCGCGCCGCGCCGCGTGTTCAGCCGCGCCGAGCTGATGGCCACCTGCCTGCCGGAAGGCGACGCGCTGGAGCGCACGGTCGACAGCCACGTCAGCAAGCTGCGCAAGAAACTCGACGATCTCGGCGTCGCGGGCGTGCCGGCAAGCGTGCGCGGCGTCGGCTACAAACTGTGGAGCGGCGAGTGAGACTCGATGGCCTGAGCCGTCAGATCGCGCTGACGATGGGCGCGATCGCCTTCGGCGTCACGGTGCTGATCGTCGTGACGGCCTACGCGTTCTACTACCTGCTGTACCAGTACTCGCCCCAGTCGTTCCAGGCGGTGAGCTGGCTGCCGAGCGGGCCGGAGTGGGTGTGGATCATCTCGACCACGCTGGTCGGCCTGTTGATCGCGGTCGTCGTCGCGATCAACCTGTCGCGCCGCATCCTCGTGCCGCTGAATTCGGTGACGGACAGCATCCGCCGCGTCGCGCGCGGCGATCTCGGGGCGCGCGCCGTCGCAGGCGACCGTTCGTTGAAGGAAGCGGCGCTGCTCGCCGACAACTTCAACGCGCTCGCGAGCGAGCTGCAGCGCGTGACCGCCGAGCAAACCTTCTGGAACGCGGCGATCGCGCACGAACTGCGCACGCCCGTGACCGTGCTGCGCGGGCGGCTGCAGGGGCTCGCCGAAGGCGTGTTCACGCCGAGCGACGCGCTGTACCGCAGCCTGCTCGCGCAGGTCGAAGGGCTGACGCGGCTGATCGAGGATCTGCGCGTGGTCAGCCTCGCCGACAGCGGCCACCTGAGCATCGAGATCCGCGACACCGACCTCGCCGCCGAGGTGCGCGCCGTGGTCGACGCGTTCGCGCACGCGCTGCAGGCCGCCGGCCAGCATCCGGAATTCGATCTCGACCCGCGGCGCATGCGCTGCGATCCGGTCCGCATCCGCCAGGCGTTGCTCGCGTTGCTGGAAAACGCACGCCGCCACGCGGTGCCCGGCGCGATCCGGATCCAGACGCGTATCGAGAACGGGATGTGCCGGCTGCGCGTCGAGGACGACGGCCCGGGCATCCCGGCCGAGTTCGCGCCGCACGTGTTCCAGGCATTCCGGCGCGTCGACGAGACGCAACCCGGCGGCACGGGCCTCGGCCTCGCCGTCGTCGCGGCGATCGCGCGCGCGCACCGCGGCGAAGCGCTGTGCGTGCCGACCGGCGCGGGCGGCACGCGGTTCGAGGTGCAGTGGCCCGACGATCTCGTGCCCGCGCCCGACAGCGCGCGCTTTCCGGCGTAGCGCGACGCCGCTCCCCGCTCACGCACGCGGTTCGCGCCCGACCTGTTCGAGCGGCGGGCTGAACCCGGCGCCGTGTACGCCATCACGGGCACCGCCCCGCTTCCCGGCCGCGCGCCGCGCGATCTGGCATGACAACGCGCTGCGGGTGTACCGGATCGCACTCGACGCGCCGCATGAACCCGCGGGCGGGTAGCGCCGGTTTCCCGCCGTTCCGCCTCGTCGGGCCGGCACCGCGCCGCGCCCCCACCACCACATTTTGTGCATCGCACGACCGACCCTGAGCAAAAAGTATCGGTTCACGAATCCTTTTGATGTGGTGATCGCATCGCCCGCGTCACACCATTGTTCCTGCCGTCATCGGCGGCATTCGAACAAGCAGAATCAAGGAGACACGGGTGAACAAGATGCGAATCGTCGCAGCCGGCCTGCTGCTCGGCGCCTGTCTGCCGGGCGTCGCGGCCGCGCAAACCTGCAAGGTGCCGACCCTTCGGGTGCTCGCGCAGAAGAGCCTCGGCCTGTCGGTGATGGAGAAATCGCTGGCCGACTACGAGAAGAAGAGCGGCACCAAGGTCGAGATCAGCTATTTCGGCGAGAACGATCGCCGCGCGAAATCGCGCCTCGACGCGTCGACCGGCGCGGGTTCCTACCAGATCTACTACGTCGACGAGGCGAACGTCGCCGAATTCGCGTCGGCCAACTGGATCGTGCCGCTCCTCAAGTACTACCCGAAGGACTACGACTACGACGACTTCCTGCCCGGCCGCCGCGCGGTCGCGAGCTACAACGGCGTCGCGTACTTCGCGCCGCTGATCGGCGGCGGCGACTTCCTGTTCTACCGCCGCGACCTGCTCGACGCCGCGCACATCCCGGTGCCGAAGACGCTCGACCAGCTCGTCGCCGCGATCAAGAAGTTGAACGCGCCGCCGAAGGTGTACGGCTGGGTCGCGCGCGGCCAGCGCGGCTCGGGAATGAACGTGTGGCGCTGGTCGCCGTTCATGCTCGGCATGGGCGGCACGTGGACCGACAAGGGCGGCCAGCCCGCGTTCGACTCGCCGGCCGCGGTGAAGGCCACGCAACTCTACAGCGACCTGTTCAAGTACGCGCCGCCCGGCTCGGCGACCTACGACTGGAGCAACGCGCTCGAAGCGTTCCGTTCGGGCAAGGTCGCGTTCATGATCGAATCGACGCCGTTCGCCGACTGGATGGAAGATGCGAGCAAGTCGAGCGTGGCCGGCAAGGTCGGCTACACGCGCCCGCCCGCGCCGCTGCCGTCGGCCGCTTACGGCCACGGCTTCGCGATCTCGGCGGTCGGCGCGAAGGACGACTGCACGCGGACGGCCGCCGGCCGCTTCATCGCATGGGCGACCAGCAAGGACCAGGAACAGGCGCGGCTGCGCAATGGCGTGTTCAGCGACTACAACCGTTCGAGCACCATCGGCAGCCCGTACTTCAAGCAGCATGTCGCGCCCCAGATCCAGGCCGGACTGAACGACACGAACCCCGTCACGCAGGTGACGATCTGGCGCACGCCGCAGTGGCCGGATATCGGCGACAACCTCGGCATCGCGCTCGAACAGGTGTTCACCGGCACGCAGACGGATATCCGCGGCACGCTCGACGACGCGGACCAGTACGCGAAGGACGCGCTCGAACATGGCGCTCGCAAATGACGGCGCCGGCGGACGCGCGCTCGGCGTCCGCCCGGCCCCTTCCGCAATGTCGGCCCGGCGCGGCCGCGCGCGCCGCGACCGCACGAGCCTGCCGTGGGTGTTCCTCGCGCCGACGCTCGCGCTGCTCGCGGTCCTGAGCCTCGTCCCGACGATCGCCGCGATCAACCTCGCGCTGCGCAATCGCGTGCTGCGCTACCCGGACAGCGAATACGTCGGCCTGCGCAACTTCATCCGGCTCGCGTCGGACCGCCGCTTCCTGAACGCGATCGAGGTATCGGTGCTGTGGGAAGTCGTCACGGTCGCCGGCGCGGTGCTCGTCGGCATCGCACTCGCGGTGTTCCTGTTCGAGCGCGTGCACGGCCGCTGGCGCCGCTTCGCGTCGCTGGTGCTGATCATGCCGGTGCTGCTGCCGCGCGTGTCGGCCGCGTTCATCTGGAAGTTCATGTACGCGCCGCTCACCGGCATCCTGAGCTGGCTGCTCGGCACGCTCGGCGTCGAGCACACCGCGTTCCTCGCCGATCCGCATCTCGCGCTGTACGCGGTCGCGCTCGTCGACGTGTGGCAGTGGGGGCTGTTCTTCGCGGTCGTGATCCTGAAGCTGCTCGAGGCGCTGCCGCCCGAGCCGCTCGAAGCCGCGCGGCTCGACTACGCGACGACGTGGCAGGTGCATGCGTACATCGCGCTGCCGATGCTGAAGGCGCCGCTCGTGAGCCTCGTGTTCATCAAGATGGTCGAGTCGCTGCGCTCGTTCGACCTGATCTACGTGATGACCAAGGGCGGCCCGGGCATCGCGACCGAAACGCTCGATCTCTACGCGTACCAGCAGGGCATCGGCCTCGCCGGCAAGGTGTCGTATGCGTCGGGCATGGCCGTGCTGATGATGGTCGCGACCACGCTGGTCTTCACGCTCATCTGGAAGAGGGTCAACAAATGGGACGACTGACCGCCCGCCGCGGCCCCGCCGCCACCGTGTCCACCGCCGCGATCGCCGGCGCGATCCTGCTCGTCGCCGCGTTCCCGCTGTTCTGGGCCGTGCTCAATTCGCTCAAGCACCTGCTCGACATCGTCACGCCCGTGCCGCGTTTCTTCTTCACGCCGACGCTCGCGAACTACGAACAGGTGCTGTCGAGCCCCGAGGTGCTGATCGGCCTCGGCAACAGCATCGCGATCGTCGGCGCGGCCGTACTGATCGGCGCGGTGCTCGGCGTGCCGGCCGCGTATGCGATCGCGCGCTACCCGGTGCGCGGCAAGCGCGACATCCAGTTCTTCCTGCTGTCGCTGCGCTTTTTGCCGCCGGTCGCGGTCGCGCTGCCGCTGATCGCGATCTGGGTCGATCTCGGGCTGTACGACACCAAGCTGTCGATGATCGTCACGTACCTGCTCGTCACGCTGTCGACCATCACGTGGCTGTCGATCCCCGTGTTCCGCCGGCTGCCGCGCGAGATCGAGGAAGCCGCCGCGCTCGACGGCTACGGCCCGTACGCGGTGTTCTGGCATATCGCGCTGCCGGTGTGCGCGAGCACGCTGCTCGGCGGCATCGTGTTCAGCTTCGTGCTGGTGTGGAACGAACTGATGATCGCGCTCGCACTCACGTCGTCGCGCAGCGCGACGCTGCCGGTGGTCGCGTCCGCGTTCACGTCGCTCGGCCAGGAAGTGCCGTGGGGCGTAATCAACGCATCGACGGTGCTGCTCGCGCTGCCGCCGCTCGTCTTCGTCGGCATGCTGAGCCGGCTGCTCAATTCGATCGTCAAGGGAAAATGAGGAGAACACGTTGAAAGCACTCGTACTCGAACGCACGCGCGAGCTCGCGCTGCGCGACATCGACCTGCCGCAACAGGTCGGCCCCGGCGACGTCCGGATCAAGGTCCATACGGTCGGCGTCTGCGGCAGCGACGTGCATTACTACGTGCACGGCGGGATCGGCCCGTTTCGCGTCGACGCGCCGATGGTGCTCGGCCACGAGGCGTCCGGCACGGTCGTCGAAATCGGCAGCGACGTCACGCACCTGCGCGTCGGCGACCGCGTGTGCATGGAGCCCGGCGTGCCTCGCCTCGATTCGCCCGCGACGCTGCGCGGGCTCTACAACCTCGATCCCGACGTGCGCTTCTGGGCGACACCGCCCATCCACGGCTGCCTGACGCCGTTCGTCGTGCATCCGGCCGCGTTCACGTACCGGCTGCCCGACAACGTGTCGTTCGCCGAAGGCGCGATCGTCGAGCCGCTGTCGATCGGCCTGCAGGCCGCGAAGAAGGCGGCGATGAAGCCGGGCGACCTCGCGGTCGTGATCGGCGCCGGCACGATCGGCGCGATGACGGCGCTCGCCGCGCTCGCCGGCGGCGCCGCGCGCGTGATCCTCGCCGACGTCGTGCCGGAGAAGCTCGCGCTGTTCGCCGCCAACCCGGCCGTCACGACCGTCGACGTGCGTACGCGGCCGCTGGCCGACGCGGTGGCCGACGCCTCCGGCGGCTGGGGCGCGGACGTCGTGTTCGAGGCGAGCGGCAGCGCGAATGCGTATGCGGGGCTCGTCGACCTGATGTGCCCGGGCGGCTGCGCGGTGCTGATCGGGATGCCGGTCGCGCCGGTGCCGCTCGACGTGGTCGCGCTGCAGGCGAAGGAAGGCCGCATCGAATCGGTGTTCCGCTACGCGAACATCTTCCCGCGCGCGCTCGCGCTGATCGCGTCCGGCGCGATCGACGTGAAGCCGTTCATCTCGCGCACGTTCCCGTTCTCCGAAGGCGTGCGCGCGTTCGAGGAAGCGGCGAGCGGGCAGCCGCGCGACGTCAAGATTCAGATCGAAATGGATTGAGCCATGGCCCAGATCACCTGCAAAGCCTTGTCGAAGCACTACGACGGCGGCCCCGCCGTGCTGCATCCGCTCGACCTCGAGATCGCCGACGGCGAATTCATCGTGCTGCTCGGCCCGTCCGGCTGCGGCAAGTCCACGATGCTGCGGATGATCGCGGGCCTCGAGGCGATCACCGGCGGCGAGCTCGTGATCGGCGATGCGGTCGTCAACGATCTGCCGTCGCGCGAGCGGAACGTCGCGATGGTGTTCCAGAACTACGCGCTGTACCCGCACATGACGGTGTACGACAACATCGCGTTCGGCCTGCGGCGGCTGAAGGTGCCCGCCGACGAGATCGACCGCCGCGTGCGCGACGTCGCGCGCATCCTGAGCCTCGATGCGTTGCTCGATCGCCGCCCGCGTGCGATGTCGGGCGGCCAGCAGCAGCGTGCGGCGATCGCGCGCGCGATGATCAAGACGCCCGCCGTGTTCCTGTTCGACGAGCCGCTGTCGAACCTCGACGCGAAGCTGCGCACGCAGTTGCGCGGCGACATCAAGCGGCTGCACCGGCAACTGAAGACGACCACGCTGTACGTCACGCACGATCAGCTCGAAGCGATGACGCTCGCCGACCGCGTCGTGCTGATGCGCGGCGGCCACATCGAGCAGATCGGCACGCCGGCCGAGCTGTACGGCCAGCCGCATACGGTATTCGCGGCGGGGTTCGTCGGCACGCCCGCGATGAACTTCGCGGACGGCACCATCGAGCGCGTCGGCGCGAACGTGCTGCTCGACTGCAACGGCGCGCGCTGGCCGCTCGCGTCTTCACGCTTCGCGCGGCTGCAGGACGGCCAGCAGGTCAAGGCGGCGATTCGCCCGAACCACCTGCGGCTCGCCACCGAAGGCGATCCGACCCCGGGCACGCTGTCGCTCACCGGCACGGTCGAGCTCGTCGAGCTGCTCGGCGCGGAGGCGCTCGTCACGCTGGACTGGCGCGGCCAGCCGTGCGCGGCCCTCGTGCCGGCCCCGATGGCCCCGGCGCCGGGCGCCGTGGTAGCGTTTCGCTTCGACGAAGAAGCCCTGCATCTGTTCGACGCCGGCACCGAGCGCAACGTCACGCTGCCGGACGCGAACCCGATCGCGCACGCGGCGCCGCCGGCGGCCGCGACGCGCACCACGCCGCCTGCCGCGACGGGCTGGTCGATGTCCCGCCCGTAGCACGCCGGCACGCCCCGACGGAGCACACGATGAACCCGGATCTCGAGATCGTTCCCACCCACCGCGACGAATCGTTCCGCGCGTGGGTCCACGACTATCCGCATTCGGTCGCGAAGTGGCACTTCCATCCCGAGTACGAGATTCACCTGATCCAGGCGTCGCGCGGCAAGGTGTTCGTCGGCGACCACATCGGCGATTTCGGCCCCGGCAACCTGATCGTCACCGGGCCGAACCTGCCGCACAACTGGGTCAGCGAGCTCGCCGACGGCGAACGCGTGCCGTCGCGCGACGTCGTGCTGCAGTTCTCGCGCGATGCGATCGAGAAGATGGTCGACGCGTTCAGCGAGCTGCAGCCGGTGATCGAGCTGATCGACGACGCGGCGCGCGGCGTGCAGTTTCCCGATCGCGTCGGCCTCGAGGTCGCGCCGCTGATGCTCGAACTCGCGAACGCGCACGGCTGCCGGCGCGTCGAGATCCTGATGTCGCTGTTCGACCGGCTGTCGTCGTGCCGCGAGCGGCGCGTGCTCGCGGGCCCCGGCTACCGCAGCGACGCGCAGCACTACATGTCGTCGACCATCAACCAGGTGCTGTCGTACCTGCAGCAGAACCTGCCCGGCATGCTGCGCGAAGCCGACGTCGCCGCGTTCGCCGGCATGAGCGTGAGCACCTTCACGCGGTTTTTCCGGCGTCACACCGGCTCGTCGTTCGTGCGCTACCTGAACCGGCTGCGCATCAACGAGGCCTGCGAATTGCTGATGTTTTCCGACCTGACGGTGACCGACATCTGCTACCGGGTTGGCTTCAACAACCTGTCGAACTTCAACCGTCAGTTTCTCGCGATGAAGCAGGTGCCGCCGTCGAAGTTCCGCGCGCTGCACCGGCTCAACGAACCACACGGCCGCGACGACGCGCCGCCCCCGCGACGCGCGCCGCCGCGCGCCCCAGACAGGACGCTTCATACGTGACATATCTCGGCATCGATCTCGGCACGTCCGAGGTCAAGGTTCTGCTCACCGATTCCCGATCGGTCCCGCTCGCGACCGGCTCGGCCACGCTGTCGATCAGCCGTCCGCATCCGCACTGGTCCGAACAAAGCCCGCAGGCGTGGTGGCACGCGATGCTCGACGCGATCGCGTCGGTGCGGGCCGCGCACCCGGCCGGCTTCGCCGCGCTGCGCGGCATCGCGCTGTCCGGGCAAATGCACGGCGCGACGCTGATCGACCGCGCGGACCAGGTACTGCGCCCCGCGATCCTGTGGAACGACACGCGCGCCGGCACCGAATGCGTGGAGCTCGAGGCGCTGGTGCCGGAATCGCGCACGATCACCGGCAACATGGCGATGCCCGGCTTCACCGCGCCGAAGCTGCTGTGGCTCGCCAAATACGAGCCGGCCGTGTTTCGCGCAGTCCACAAGGTGCTGCTGCCGAAGGACTACCTGATCTGGCGGCTGTCCGGCGAATTCGTGTCCGACATGTCCGACGCGTCGGGCACGCTATGGCTCGACTGCGCGCGCCGCGACTGGTCCGACCGGATGCTCGCCGCGACCGAGCTGTCGCGCGCGCAGATGCCGCGCCTCGTCGAAGGCAACGCGGCCGCCGCGCAACTGCGCGACACGCTGCGGCGCGAATGGGGCATCGCCGGGCCCGTGACGATCGCCGGCGGTGCCGGCGACAATGCGGCGTCCGCGATCGGCATGGGCGTCACGGGCGCCGGCAGCGGCTTCCTGTCGCTCGGCACGTCGGGTGTGCTGTTCGCCGGCAACGACCGCTTCGCGCCGAATCCGGACGCCGCCGTGCACGCGTTCTGCCACTGCGTCGAAGGGCGCTGGCACCAGATGAGCGTGATCCTGTCGGCCGCCGCGAGCCTCGACTGGCTCGCGCGCGCGCACGGCACGACGGCCGGCGCGCTCGCCCCGCGTGCGGAACGCGCCGATCCGGCCCGCGCGCCGCTGTTCCTGCCGTATCTCGGCGGCGAGCGCACGCCGCACAACGACGCGCATGCGCGTGGCGTGTTCTTCGGGCTGTCGAACGAACACGGTGCGGACGAGCTCGCGTATGCGGTGATGGAAGGCGTCGCGTTCGCGATGGCCGACGGCTACGACGCGCTGCGCGCGGCCGGCACGACGCTCGACGCGGTGTCGTTCATCGGCGGCGGCTCGAAGAGCGCGTTCTGGGCGCGGCTGTGCGCGAATGCGACCGGGCTCGCGATGCAGCGCCACGCGGACGGCGCGGTCGGCGCGGCACTCGGCGCCGCGCGGCTCGCGCGGCTGGCTGCGACGAGCGACACCCTCGCGGAAGTCTGTGTCGCGCCGCTCGTCACGGAAACGGTCGCGCCCGATGCCGCGTCGGTCGATCTACTGGCGGGGCGGCTTGCACGGTATCGGCGGCTGTATCGCGCGCTGCGGGACGAGTTCGCGGCCGCCGACTGAGCGTTAGAGCGATCGCGCTTGACCCGGCCCTTGGGATCGCCTTTATGCTGACCGCAACGAATCGACAGCAAAGAGGTGACGGATGGGTTCGTCCACGCCCCGTTTGAACGCATCGGCCGCCGCCGCGCGGCTCGGCGTCTCGATCAAGGCGCTGCGGCTGTACGAGCGGCACGGCCTCGTCACGCCCGAGCGCACGCCGGCCGGATACCGCGCGTACGGCCCGGACGACCTCGCGCGCGCCGCCGACATCGCGGCGCTGCGCAAGCTCGGCCTCGGTCTCGCGCAGGTGGCGAGCGTGCTCGGCGGCGATGCGCGCAGCCTCGATGCAGCGCTCGGCGCTCACGAAGCGGCGCTCGATCGCGGAATTCAGGATCTCGTGAGCAAGCTCGACCGCGTGCGTGCGATGCGCGCCGGCCTGGCTCGGGGACGGATGCCCGCGGACGGGGAACTCACGCGGCTGCTCGACGCTGGCAGCGCCGGCGTCACGTTCAGCCTGCCGTGGCCGTGGGGCGGCGAACGGTTCGAGTGTCGCGATATCCGGCCGTTGAACTACATCATCGGTTCGCTCGGGAGCGGCAAGACGCGGCTCGCGCTTCGGCTGGCCGACGCGCTGCCCGGCGCCGTGTTCGTCGGCCTCGATCGGCTCGACGACGATGGTGCAGCCGCATCGGATGCATTGCGTGCCGATCCGGAACTGAAGTCGCGTGTCGACCGCACGTCGGCGTTGCTCATCGGCAAAGGCGCGACGCCGTCGGCGGCGCTGACCGCACTGCTCGTCGGCCTCGAAGCAGCAAGCCCGCGCGTGCGGATCGTCGACATGATCGAACAGGATCTCGATCGCGCCACGCAACTGGCGTTGATCGCGCATCTGCGCGAATGCGCGGCCGCCGGCATGCGGCCGCTGTTCTTGCTGACGCGCTCGTCGGCGATCCTCGATCTCGCGGCGGTCGGCCCCGACGAAACCATTCTGCTGTGCCCGGTCAATCACAGCCCGCCTGTGCGCGTGGCGCCTTACCCGGGCGCGCCGGGGTATGAAGCCGTGGCCACGTGCCTGGCGGCGCCGGAAGTTCGGGAGCGGGTCGCGCGGCGGCCGGAAGCGGCGCGCTGTCAGGCCTGATAGGCAGCAGAAGAGAAGATTTGCCGGCCCGCCCCGTCGGCGAACCTGGCAGCACGCGTCAAGCGGGTAGGTATCGACCTGGACGACAGGCGTGCCCGCAAGCCTGCGAACGCGTGACGCGCATCGATGCGACCGCACCGCTTTTCCATTACTGCGTGATCTTCGCGCCCTTCAGCAGGTTGCCGATCATCTGCGCACTCGCCTTCTCGACCGCGATCGCCTGCAACTGCTGCTGAAGCGTCGGCTTCGCGGTTTCGAAAGCCGGCACCTGCGTCGGCCGCTTCGCATCCAGCTTCACGATCGCCCGCACGCCATCGACGGGAATCGAATCCTTCGTCACCGCGCCAACGGGCAGTTTCTCGAGCGCCTGCGCGACCGGCAGCGGCAACCCGGCCGTCTTGCCCGCCGCCGCCGGCGTGTTGAAGCTCACCCACGGCAGCTCGCCGCCGGTATCGCGGCTCGGCGCGACGCTGTACTGGCGCGCGAGCCCGTCGAACGACTTGCCCGCTTTCAACTCGCTCAGCACGGTGGCCGCCGCGACCGGATCCTTGACGACGATCACGCGCGGCTTGTATTCGTTCTTGCCGAGCGCGGCGACGAGCTCGTCGTAGCGCGCCTTGACCTGCTCGTCCGTCACGGGCTCCGGCTTCACGTTGTCGCGCAGGTACAGCTGCACCTCGGCCGTCACCTTCGCCTGCTGCATCGCCGCCTTGACCTCGGGCTTGTCCGCGTAGTTGGCCTTCTCGGCCGCCTGCTGCACCAGCACGCGCGTGATCAGCTGATTCTTGATCGCCTCGCGGATCTGCGGCGAATCGGCCTGCCCGGACGCGCGCAGCAGCGTATCGACGTCGGCCTGCGTGATCGGCGTGCCGTTGACGGTCGCGACGGTCGCCGCGCCCGCCGCCGTTTCCGCGTGGACGGGGCCCGTCAGCGTGCCGGCCAGCGCAGCGATCAGCAACAGGCGGTTCGGTGTCGTTTTCATTTTCGTCATGTCGTCACTTCGGCTCAAAAATCGCGGCATCGGGCTGCCGCGCAAGTTCACCGGCGCGGCAATGTGCCGGCGCAACCGGTCGGTCGATTCGGTTCATCGTCGTGTGCACGCGCACTGCCTGCCGGTGCCGCCGCTATTGTGCCCGGATCGGGCGTTCCGCGCCGTGGGGTTGGGAACGGCCGCCCGGCGGGCGGTGAGGCGCGCGTTGCGCACGCCGCTCATTACGCGCGCGCGATGCGGAAATTGCGTGGAAGCACGATGGACGTCCGGCGACACGCGGTGAATTCCGTCGTTGCCGCGCGGGCACGGCCGGCGGACCGCGGCCGCGCATGCGTGATCGACGTCAGGGCGTCCACCGGTACACGGTGATGCTGTTCCCCTTCACGTTGTTCTTCATCACCACGTACTCGCCGTTCGACCGGCGATACGCACGGATGCTGTACATCGCATCGATCGCGCTGCTGGTATCGACGGTCGCGGGGCTCGTGTTGACCAGCGTCGTGTCGAGGCTTCCCGTGGTCAGATTGAACGCGTCGACGTTCGGCCACAGCGGCCCGCTGCTGCTGAACCAGTAGCCGACGAACAGATGGTTGCCCGCCGCGTCGATCGATTTCGCGCCGCTGTGCGGCAGCGTGATCACCGGGTCGGGCTTCGTCGTGTTGCCCGCGCGCCAGCCGTGATACACCTCGATGCGCGTGCCGATCGACGTCCAGTCGTTGCTGCCGAGCGCGCCCTGCGCGAGCACCATCGTGTCGCTGTCCGCGAGATAGACGATGCGCGTGAGCGGCTGGATGCTGGCCGGAATGCGGGTCGCGACGCCGGGCCCCCACGACGGCTTGCCGTTCGCGTCGAAGCCGGTCAGCGGGTAATGCGTGATCGTGCCGGTCTTGTCGAGGCCGGCCCATACGCCACCCTGGCTGTCGAGGCTGAAGCCGCCCGTCACGCGCTGCGTCGTGTTGAACGCAGGGCCGGGAAGCGAGCCGTCCGGAATCGCGACGTAACCGTTCGCCGCGTTGAAATGATAGAAGTAGAAGACCGGCGGGTTCTGGCCGGCCGCGACGAGAATCCGGTTCGCGCCGACCGACGTGAGCAGCCCGAAGTGTTCGTCGCGCTGCGTGTCGCTCATGTTGATGCGCGGGTCCGACGGATACGTGAACGGGTCGACGGTGTTCGCGACGAACTTGCCGCCCGCGCTGCCGCTGTAGATGTGCGTGCCGCCGTAGAACAGCGCGCCGTCCGTGACCGGGTCCGGCGCGGCGATGCCTTCGAAGTTCAGCGACTGCAGTGTCCAGCGCAGGCTGCCGGTGCTGCTGTACGCGTGAATGTCGGTCGCGCCATTGCGGCCGAGATCCCAGCTGCCGCCCCACGGATTGTTGAGCACATAGAGATTGCCGCCGGTGTCCTTGCCGATCCCGACGATGCGCGTGAAGCGTTGCGGGCCGACCTGCCCCTTGATGCCCGTCGTCGTGTCGAGATAGCCGCCGCGCACGCCGAACGTGCCGACGAGCGCCGGCCGGCCCGAGATCGAATAACGCTTGATGTTCTGGTCCGGGCCTTCGTCGCCCGCCAGCAATTGCCCGGCCGCCGCGTCGACATACAGCGCCGACGGCTGCGAGCCGGCCGGCATGCGGATCGTGTTCAGCAGCGCGCCGGCCGGGCTGAAGCCGACGATCGAGCCGGCACGCTTCTGCGCGACCCACACGTTGCCCGCGCCGTCCACCGCGAGCGCGCCCGGCGCCGATACGCCGATGTCGCGCTGCCACACGCCATCGGTCGTGAACACGCGCACGCGATTGCCGTAGAAATCGCTCGCATACAACAGCGAGCCGGCCGTCGCGAGCCCGGTGACGACGTCGATGCGCGGCTGGTTGGTTGCCGCGCTGATCTGGATCACGCGGTCGCGATACTTCGTCGCGCGGTTGTAGCGCCCCACCGCGCCGCTGCCGTAGGTCTTGCCGGGCTGCAGCGCGACGAACAGCGATGTCGCGTTGCCGGTGATCGCGCTGCCCTGGAATTCCGAATGCGCGCCGATCGAGCCGATGCTCTTGCCGTTCTGGTAGATCGCGACGCCACCTTCGTCCTCGTCCCACATCGACGCCGTGTAGATCACGCCTTCGGGTGCGACCCACATCGCACGCGCCACGTTGCCGACGTGCGCCGCGAGCGTGCCGTACGTGTTCGCGATCCAGTCGGTCGTGTTGGCTGCATGCGCGGCGGATGCACATGCGGCGATCGCCGCGGCAACAAGCGCGGCCCGGATTCGTTGTCTGGCGACCATGACGGAGGCTCTCCTGAATGGGATAAACATTCACATGAAGGATCGGCCGGCCAGATGGCTTGAAGTCCGCGAGATGTAAATTCTTCCCTGAATCATCCGGCGCAGTCGGTATGACGTACGGCATGCGTTCGATAATGCGCAGGGCGAGAATAGCGTTATATAAATCGAAAAAAATTGCGAATCGCCCGCGCTTGCGGCGAGCGCGGCTTCGCGTCAGTAAATGGTCACTTACGCGCCAGATCGGAAATGGAGAAAATCAGGCATTCGCCGCCGGGAATATCGCCGGGGATTCAACGACGATGGATTGAAACGGCGAATGCCATTTCGGCAGTATCGGGAAAAATCCACTGTCCCCAAACGAAAACGCCGGCCTGAATCCGTGTCGAATCCAGGCCGGCGAATATCATTTGCTGCGGGTCAGGCAATGCAGCGTTTGCGCCACCGCATTGCCGTGCGTCAAGCCGACGTTTCCCTCACCTTCACCTCGGCGACGCGCGCGCCGTCCGGATCGTCGCCATCGCGCGGCGCGTCGAGCTGCCCTTCCCACTTCGCGACTACGGCCGCCGCGATCGAGTTGCCGACGGCGTTGGTGGCCGAGCGCCCCATGTCGAGGAACATGTCGACGCCCATGATCAGCAGCAAGCCGGCTTCGGGCAGGTTGAACTGATTGAGCGTCGCCGCGATCACGACGAGCGACGCGCGCGGCACGCCGGCCATCCCCTTCGACGTCACCATCAGCATCAGCAGCATCGTGATCTGCGTGCCGAGCGGCAGATGGATGCCGTACACCTGCGCGATGAACAGCACCGCGAACGTGCAGTACATCATCGAGCCGTCGAGGTTGAACGAATAGCCGATCGGCAGCACGAAGCTCGAGATCTTGCGGTTCACGCCGAAGCGGTCGAGCGCGTCCAGCAGCTTCGGATACGCGGCCTCGGAGCTGGCCGTCGCGAACGACAGCAGGAACGGCTCGCGGATCAGCCGGAGCAGCGTGAACGCGCGCTTGCCGAGGAACGTCACGCCGGCGAGCGTCAGCACGGCCCACAGCAGCGCGAGCGCCAGATAGAAGCTCGCCATGAACTTCGCGAACGTGAGCAGGATGCCGAGCCCTTCGGTCGTGATCGTCGACGCGAGCGCCGCGAACACCGCAACGGGCGCGAACCACATCACCGTGCCCGTCACCTTCAGCATCACCTGCGCGAGATCGTCGATCACGGCGGTCAGGCGCTTGCCCGCTTCGCCGAGCGCGGACAGCGCGGAGCCGAAGAAGATCGAGAACACGACGATCTGCAGGATTTCGTTGTTCGCCATCGCCTCGGCAATCGACTTCGGCACCAGGTGCACGACGAAATCCTTCAGCGTGAACGCACCCGTCTTCAGGTTGAGCGCCGCATCGGATGCCGGAAGCGGCAGGCTCAGGTGGCTGCCGGGTTGCAGGATCGTCGCGGTCAGCAGGCCGAGCAGCAGCGACGTGAACGACGCGATGAAGAACCAGCCGAACGCCTTGACGCCCACGCGGCCCACCGCGCTGCCGTCGCCCATCTGCGCGATGCCGACGGTCAGCGTCGCGAACACCAGCGGCGCGATGATCATCTTGATCAGGCGCAGGAACACATCGGACAGCAACGACACGTACCCGGCGACCTCCTTCGCCATCTTCGGGTCGGGAAACGCGCTATGGCAGGCGTAACCCACGGCGATACCCAGCATCATCGCGACGACGATGTACCTGGTGATGTTGTGCTTCTTCTTCATTAGTAATCCAAATCACAAAGCGTATGTTGCTAACGGCTGGCACAGCTTCCGCGTCCGGCTGCGAATCGAAACCCACGTCTCTCTGGGTGCGACCTGCCCGCCATCGGCGCTCGCCATGGCGGACAGGGGGGGCATTCTAACGCAAATGGCTCGCCGGCTTTCAAATCTGAAAGCAGCACGGGTTGATCTGCGTCCCGAACCCGCCGGGAAAGGGACGCCTGCCACGCCCGGCCTGCCGAAATCGTCACGCAGGCAGCGACACGATCAAGCGATCGCGACACATTCTCACAAACCTGCGCAGACCTCGACACTACGGCACGTAAACGGTCTGTAATATTTGGAAATGATTCGCGTCGACATCGTGCATCGACGTCAACGCGCAATTCCGAGCGGGAAATGCGGGACCGCGTTCGCGTCATGGCTTCCATCAGGCCGAGTTATTCATTTCGTCAGTATTCCTTGAAATGAAGGATCGGGAAAAAGCGGCATCGTGATGAACATTCTTTACACTAATTTCCACGGCGACTATGGCGGCGGACAGGACACCTACGTCCGCGATCTCGCCGTCGCGATGAGCCGTCATCACCGCGTGACCGTCGCGTCGCCGGAAGGCAGCCGCTTGTCGCGACTGCTGAAGGACACTCCCGACGTGGCCATCTTCGACATGGAATTCAAGCCGCGCTGGAACCGGCTGTGCCGGGAGATTCTCCGGCTGCGCCAGCGGATCGCCGCCGAGCGCTTCGATGTGATCCATGTGAACGGGTCCGCCGATCACCGGCAGGTCATGCTCGCGCTGCTCGGTTGCCGGTATCGGCCCGCGGTCGTGCTGACCAAGCACAACACCTATCGCGCCGACAGCTTCGGCAACCTGCTGCGCGCCCGGCTGGCCACCGACCACACGATCGCGGTCAGCGACTACGTCGCGAGCATGCTCGCGCTGCGCTCGCCATACGGAAACGTCACGGTGGTCAAGCACGGCGTGCGCCGGCCGGCCGCCGAACGACTGGCGGCCGACGAGATCCGCCGCCGCAAGATCGCGCTGTTCGGCGCGGCCGGCGCGGATGCGATCGTGCTGGGCAGCAGCGCCGGCACCGCGCCAGAAAAAGGGTGGATGGACCTGATCGCCGCACTCGGCCGCCTGCCCGAAGCCGAGCGCGAGCGGTTTCGCGTGCTGCTGGTCGGCGCGGAGCCATCCGGCGAACAGCGCGAGCAGCTCGCGCGGCACGGCATGGCGTCGCGCACCGCATTCACCGGGCGACTCGACGATGTGCGGGCGCCGTTCTCGATCATCGACGTGTCGTTCGTGCTGTCGTATCACGAGAGCCTGTCGTATGCGTGCCGCGAAGCGATGTCGCTCGGCTGCCCCGCGATCGTGACGCGTGTGGGCGGGCTGCCCGAGAACGTCGAACCGGGCGTGGACGGCTGGGTCGTCCCGCCACGCGAGCCCGCGGCGATCGAAGCGATCCTGCGCGCGATCGCGGAGGATCCGGGCCGCGTCCGCGCGATGGGACGCAGCGCGCGGCGGAAAGGCAAGCGAGAGTTCTCGTTCGACGCGTTCGTCGACGCGACCTTGTCCGTTTATCAGCAATCGGTTCGACACAACTCCTCCCGCTGGGTGACCTCGTTGAGATCCGCGAAATGGCAATGAATATCTGGAAGAAGTACCGGGACCGGCGCCACAAGGAATCGTCGGCCTACCGGAAAGCCGAGCCGATCATCGCGAAGTGGGCCGCGCATGCCGATTTCGCCGAGATCGGCGACTTCAAGACCCTGCGGATTTTCCGCAAGGCCGCATAACCCCACTTTCCTGCGATCCACCGATGCTTGCGCGCACCCCACGCTATCCGATCCTGATGTATCACCAGATCCGCCCGCTCCCGCCGCCGACCGACCGACTGCGCAGCCTGAGCGTCGCGCCCGACGCGTTCCGCCGCCAGATGACCTTGTTCAGTCGGCTCGGCTACCGCGGGTTGAGCGTGCGCGAACTGCAGCCGTACCTGCGCGGCGAACGGCAGGGCAAGGTCTTCGGCATCTCGTTCGACGACGGCTTTCTCAACGTGCTGACGCATGCGATGCCCGTGCTCGACGCGCTCGGGTTCACCGCGACCTGCTATTTCGTCGCCGGTCGGTTCGGCGGCGCGAACGACTGGGATGCCGGTGCGCCGACTGCGCGCTCGCCGCTGATGACGTGCGCGGACATGCTCGCGTGGCGCGATCACGGCCATGAAATCGGCTCGCATACGCTCGATCATGTGGCACTGTCGTACGCGCCGTCACATGTATCGGCGTTTCAGTTGACCGAATCGAAGCGGCAGCTCGAAATGCTGAGCGGCCAATGCGTCGAATCGTTCTGCTATCCGTACGGCGATCTCGACGCACGCGTGCGCGACCAGGTCATCGCCGCCGGTTACGGCAATGCGACGACGACCCGGCGCGGATGCGCCGGTGCGACCGACGATCCGTTTCTGTTGCCGCGGATTCCGGTCGCGGGTGGGGTCGGGGCTGCGAGGCTGTGGTTCAAGTGTGTGAAGGGGCGGGTTGCGGCGGGCGGGTAGCATGCGTCGTCATGCGCCGACTGAGAAACAACACAAATAATGTGGGCTCTCAGAAAAGATGTCTTTGCCCCTCTTGAAAAATCAAGGACTTGGACATCTTTTCTGAGACGAGTGCACGCTGCTCGTCTCAGAAAAAGTGTCCTTGGGCACGAAAATTCTCAGAAAAGCTGTCTTTGGACAGTTGTCCGGCTCCCTCGGTACATCTCGTGCAGAAAGCGGCGAGCGCGCCGGTGTGACTCTTATCGGCGGTGGCCACACTCGGTCCTTGAATAGGATCTTGGCTGAATCCGATGAGAATTCGACGGAACTCGGCGTGCATCTCGATCGTTCGTGGCTATACGATGGACGCGATATTTCCTCGTCCCATGCAGTTCGCACGGCTCGTTAGTCCGGGCAAGTCTCACGGTGCCTTGTCGTGGCCCCATTTATTTCACTTCCCGTCCCGGGTGATCACCGATGCGTTACGGGGCCCGTGATCATCGTGGCGTGGGAACGCCAGCGTGGCATGTGCTGCTCAGAGCATGCAATTCAGCAGCAAAAAGCCGGGAGTCTGGAGTACTCCATGCGCCGCCATATGCGGCTGCACGCCTAGCAAGCTGAAGCTCGGTAGAGCCGTGCCCGCCTCAGCGGAGTGTCGTGCAACGGACGCCCATGGAAATGCTAAGGCGAAGCAGAACAGATCGACCATTCGTTGATGGAGTTCAAGCGGGCCGGAGAATAAATCTGCGCCCGCCCGAAAACTTCGCAATCGGGCTTAAATCGAACCCCTGTCTTGACCTGCATGTCCGGGGCGTGCGCCGCTCTTGAGGTACGTTTCCAGAATGGCAGACACGCCCAAAAACGTAGGGTACTCGTCGGTAATCACAAACGTCGGAATATTGCGCAGATACGCGTTGAATCGCCCTTTTTCTTCGTAGCGCTGCCGGAATGGCGAACGTTCGAAAAACTCCCCTAATCGAGGCACAACACCTCCTCCGACATAGATACCGCCGGTCGCGCCGAGCGTCAGCGCGAGATTGCCGGCGACCGTTCCGAGCATGCCGCAAAAACAATCAAGGACCTCGGCGCACAGAGGATCAAGATTGAGTGCGCGGCGGACAATTTCCTCCGTCGGCAAATCACCGTCGTGGCCATCGGATCGTGCCTTGAGCGCGCGATAAATGACTGCGATGCCAGGGCCGGACGCAAGACGCTCAAACGATACGTGAGGCCAGACCTTCCATGCATACCGCAGGACGGCGACTTCGCGTTCGTCTGAAGGCGCAAAGGTTGCGTGTCCGCCTTCGCCGGCGAGCGGTATCCATTGTCCACTGGCTGGTATCAGACCCGAGACGCCCAATCCGGTACCAGCGCCGATGAGACCGACGACCCCGCCGGAACGAACCACGCCGCTACCGATTTGGCGGAGCTGAGACTCACGCAGATACGGCAATGCCATTGCCAATGCAGTGAAGTCGTTGACGACGCAAAGGTCATCGAGGCCTAGCGCTTGCTTTGTCGCGTCGATCGAGAAACGCCAACCATGATTGGTCATTGCCACCCAGTCACCATCAACGGGATTCGCGATTGCCACAGCCGCGTGACGAACACGCGCGACGGCCACCTCTTGCAGGTATCTGTGAATGGCTTCGCAAATACCTGGAAAGCCGCTGCATTGATAGACGCGAACATGATCGAATCGGCCGCGGCGCGTCTCGAGCGCAAAGCGCGCGTTGGTTCCGCCGACGTCGGCAAGTAATCGCGGTTCATCGACGCAGTACTCCACGTTGCTACTGTCGTCGGCTTGCAAGTTCAAATCGCTCATCTCGCATCTCATACAAGGTACAAATTCGTCGCAACTTTGGGGCAGCGTGAGTTCGTCAGTTTTCTTCTTCCCGCCAGCATGTCCTTGCAGCGGCAAGTAGTGAACTGGCTGCAGCCGGCCCCCACGTTCCCGCCGCATACGGCCTCGGGTGTAGATCACGCGCCGGCGCCTCGAGGATCGGTTGTACCCACTGCCACGCTTGTTCTTGTTCGTCTCGTCGCACGAAGAGTGAGAGGCGCCCATCGATTACATCGAGCAGCAGTCGCTCGTACGCGTCCATACTGCGCCCCGGAAACACACGATCGAATGCGAGATCGAGTGACACGCGCTGTAGCCGCATACCGTCGCCAGGTTGCTTTGCAAGACAGTAGAGACGAATCGATTCATCGGGCTGCAGACGAATCACCAATTGATTCGCACCCGCAGCGAAAACAGACGGCCCGAGAACAGAAAGCGGAACGGGCTTGAAATTGACGACAATCTCGGTAACTCGTTCGGGCATTCGCTTTCCCGTCCGGAGGAAGAACGGGACTCCAGCCCAGCGCCAATTTTCGATCTCAACCCTCAACGCAACGTAGGTTTCGGTCTGGGTATTGGTCGGTACGCCCGTCTCGGCCGCATAGGCCGGCACGGGTTCGCCCTTCCAGTAGCCGCGTTGATACTGACCAAATACCACTTGACGGTGCATGTCATCGACATTGATGGGCTTCAGGGCACGCAGGACTTGCAACTTCTCGTTGCGAACCGCGTCCGCGGACATATTCTGTGGCGGCTCCATCGCGGTGATCGCGAGCAATTGCAGAAGATGGTTCTGCACCATGTCCCTCAGGGCACCGGTCTGATCGTAAAAGGCGCCGCGCGCTTCGACACCGAGATTCTCGGCGATAGTAATCTGGATATTGTCGATCCATTCGCGACGCCATAGCGGCTCGAACAATGCGTTCGCGAAGCGAAGGGCCAACAGGTTCTGAACTGATTCCTTTCCAAGGTAATGATCGATCCGGAAGATCTGGTCCTCACGGAAGACTTCGCCTACCGTGTCGTTGATCGATCTAGAGGAAGCCAAGTCATGGCCGAGTGGCTTCTCCAATACGATTCGAGCGCCAGCATTCAAGCCGGTCGCGGCAAGACCTCGACAAATCGGGACGAACAGCGACGGAGCCGTGGCGAGATAATGCACACGAACTGCATCCTGCGCATTCTCGGCATTCAGCACTTCACTCAGTTTTTCGAATTGACGCTCGCTGCCGAGGTCCAGGCTGACGTAGGACAACCGCGCAAGAAAGCTGGACCACGTTGCTTCATCACCGCACGCGATGAACGCATGCGGGCGCACGCGCTCATTGACCCATTCCGAGAACGCATGGCTGTCCAATTCGGGTTTGGCGACGGCGACGATTCTGCCATTCGTGGCGAGCTTACCGTCGCGATGTGCCTGATAGAGCGCCGGCAGGATCTTCCGCATCGCGAGATCGCCGGTGCCGCCATAGAGAATGAACGTGAAGGCGCGAGTGAGGCTGTGTTGCATAGAGAGCGTGATTGAGAAAACCAACGAGGCATCTGTGCGCTGTGCTCGCCCAACGATGGACCGGAAAACGCATATCGGGTATCGCGTCGGCTGATCGCGGAGAACATCGCGCGCTGCGACTGCCCCGTGGCAAGAGCGCCTCGGACAGAACAGCGGGCGATGCAGGTGGATAGTCGATCCGAATCTAAGCTTCGACGACGCTCGCAAAGGCGGTTCGCAGATTGGCGGTGGCATGGCCCTCGCGCTCGGACGTCGCCGCGGCGACCTCGTCGAATTCAGTTAGCCTGCTGGCATATGCCTCCAGGGCTGCGTTGAGTGCGGCTGGAGCCGGGCCGCCGAAACGGTCACGAACCGAGATGAAATGCTCGGGCGAGACGATTTCCTGGAACATTGACTCGTCGATGCTCGGCACGCGATCACATGTTTCCACGAATGCTTCTCGGAAAAACGGGTAACCGCGCTCGGCAAGACTGCTTTCGATCGATACAACGGCTTTAGCCGTATGGGCGGCGATTTCATGGGCTTGCCGGAACGAAAGTCCCTCGGTCCGTACCAGCGTATCCGCCAGCTCCGTGACCGTGATGCAACTCCTTCCAATGTTCGCGCGGACCTTGTCTTCATTCACCGTCAGTACCTTCACGAATCCGGCGAGCAGATCCAGCACCCGACCGGCGAGAGCGAATGCAGTGTGGCCTTGCGTGTGGGTTTCGCCCTCGCTGTCGTTCATATCGGTGAACGGCGTGTTGTGCATGACGGTCAGCATCGCGTGCGAGCGCGTCATCGCATGCGATGCCAACAGTCGAAGATGTTCGATCGGTACCGGATTGCGCTTCTGCGGCATGATCGAGCTGATTTGGACGAACGCATTCGGAACGTAGAGTTGGCCGACTTCGAAGCTCGACCAGAACTGGAAGTCCTGCACCAGTCGGCCAAGGTGCAGCATCATCAGTTCAATTGCAGAATACGTCGACGTCACATAGTCGGCGGCCGCGATGCAGCTATAGGAATTTCTGAGCGGTGCGGAGAATCCGAGAAGCTCTGCCACGCGATGTCGATCGATCGGAAACCCGGTCGTCGTGATCGCCGCAGCCCCCATCGGACACAAGTCGACGAGTTCACGCGCCCCCTGAAGGCGGTCAATGTCGCGCAACAGTACCTCGATTGCTGCTGCCAGATAGTGTCCGAACGTGGTCGGTTGTGCCGGCTGCCCATGCGTATAGGCAACGATCAGTGTTGCTTGCTCACGCTGCGCGGTCTCCAGCAGGGACCGCGCGAGCAGGCGACCCTTTACCAGCAGCGTGTCGATCTGGGGTTTCATGGCGAGCTTGAACAGGGTGTGATCCATGTCATTGCGCGACCGCGCGGTATGGAGCCGCCCTGCGATATCGACGCCGAGCCGCTTCTTCAGCTCTCCTTCAATCAGGAAGAAGTAGTCTTCGAACTCTCCCGTGTACGTCAACGCGTCGACATCGAGTTCGCGCTCGATATCCAGCAGCGCACGGCCGATCGACGATGCCGTCTCGCGGTCGATCACGCCCGTTTCCTTCAGCATGACCAGATGCGCGCGGTCGACACGTTGAAAATTTCGATGGTGCTGCTTGGCGCCTTCGAAGAGGGGGGAGAGGACAGTCTCGGTATAGACCGGTGCGGGAAAACGACTGGAGTCTTGAATTTTCATGATGGTGCCTCTTGCGAGCTGCGGCCCGCAGCTCGCTCTATTGGATGAATATGGGGAGACGAACACGAGGTTCGTCTGCCGGTTGCGGAGTCTCGATACAGAAACTGAATCGTTTGGAGAACGTCAGGATGCAGTGCTGCGCACCCGTTCGACGTCCTGTCGGATCGCACCGAGTCGCGTCAGGATCAGCACGCCACCGATGAAAAACAGACTCGAGAAGATCGCGAAGCAGTTGCCGAGTCCGAACGGTTTCGCGAGTGCGCCAAACGTGATTGACGACACACTTGCGCCGACAACGCCAATCGCGAGCATCGTGCCAGTCGCTGTCGCTCGAGCGTATGACGGAATTACGTCGTGCAGCGCAGCGTAGATGTTCGCGTCATACGCACCCTTGAAGAAGCCCGCACCGACGAGGCACAAGACGGCGACTGTGACATTGCTCGATAATCCCGCCCCGAGAACGAAGCCTGTTGCGATCAGCAGGCTCGCGCCGAGGACAATGAATCGTCCTTGGACGAAGCGTCGAGAGATGAGGTCGCCCATCACTCCGCCGAGAAGCACCGCGGCGAGTGCCGAGATGTTCTGGATGCTCCCGAAGAATGCGGATACGGTCAGCGACGTATTGAACTGACGGTAGAAATAGGTCGGCGCCCAGGTCCACAACGCGTCCGCCACGAAGTTCCCGCAGAAGAAAACGACGATGAGCAAGACCGCCGACGGAATTCCGAGCACGACACGATAAGTATTGACCCGCGCTCCGCCATTCGTTGTGGCCCGTGCTGGCGTCGCCTTGCCGCTTTTCATGTAGCGCCGGATGGCGAAATAGAGAATGCCGGCCCAGATGATGCCGAACGTGCCGTATCCGTAGAACGCCAGGTGCCAGGTGTAATGTTCAGCCAGATAGGCGACCGACACGGCGCCCACGAGCCCGCCGATGAATGTTGCGGCCTGGTGAATCGACAGGGCAGTCGACCGCGAGCGATCGTTGTGGATGCCGCTGATCAATGCCGTTCCGGAAGGGAAATACGACCCTTCGCCAAATCCGGTCAGCGCCCGCATCGTCAGAAAGCCGATGAACGACGCCTGGATCGGGCTGACGAGAATACAGATGCTCCAGAACACGAGCCCGAACAGGATCGTATAGCCTCGCCCCAGACGGTCGGCGATATAGCCGGTCGAGATACATCCGACGCCGTACAACATCTTGAACGCGACGTTGAGCCAGCCGAGCTGCAGGTCGGTCAGATTGAAGGTGTGCTGCAGGGTCGGCATGATCGCCGTGACGACGGTCCGATCGGCGTAGTTGAGAAACGAAACGACCGAGAGGAGGGCGAGAACGAACCACGCATAGACGCCGCCCCGCTTCGCTTGCAGCCCTTGATAGCTCGCGTCATGCCCCGCCGAGGGAGCGGCAATCTGTGCCGTTTCGATTGATCCCGTGCGACGGGATTGTGAGTTGGTCGAGTTCATGTTCGTGACCCTTCCCAATCAAAACCGGTGAACGATGCCTACGCCAGCCGCAAACACGCGACGGCCGGACGAAGGGGTGCTCTGCGTCCCGTCGCCGACGGTCGCCGTTGCATCGATGACATGCCCGGCTCCCGCCGTGCCAAGCGTTTGCCCGCTCGCGGTCTGGAAGGCCTGGAGGGCATAGATGGCGGTGCGCTTCGACAAACTGTAATACTCGCCGAGACTGAACTGCTGATATTGCGCCGCATGAGTCATGCCGTTTGCCTTCGTGGCGCGCGTGAAGCTATATCCGGCGGCCAAGTCCCACTGCAACACCGGCTTGAAATGAAGGACTGCCCCGGCTGTGTTGAAGGTGGCCGTGTTCGCGAAGCTGGAGTGCACGCCGGGAATGTACTGAACGTTCGAATACGACGCCGATACGTCCCACCGCGGCGAGAACGCGTAGCCGGCTGTCACCGCAATGCGCTGCTGCGCGGCGGCCGTCTGATAACCGTTCGTCACCGAAGAAACGCCGACCTGTCCGCCCGACGTTGTGGTCGAGTCGGCTCCCCATACGCCGCCACCCGGCGTCGAATTGTTCACGCGCTGAACAGCAGCAGCAATTCCCATCGGACCTGCCTGATACTGCGCACCGACGCTCCAGGTGGAGCCGCTATTCAAGCTGCCCGGAACGCCGCCGATCGAATACGAGCCGCTGAAAGTGAATCCGTGAAGCTTGGGCGACGTATAAACCAGCGAGTTGTTGGCGCGATAGTTTGTGTCAAGTGAATCGAGATCGCCGGGGTGTGCGCCAAAGTAACCAGTCAGCCAGGTGGTCGGACTATAGGGGGAAAGCATCGTGTAGTACGACGTGTACTGACGCCCCGCGGTCAGGGTACCGAAACTCGTATTCGCTACACCCACGTAGGATTGCCGCCCGAACAGCGCGTTTGCATATTGCTGGCCACCGGTATTGAGATTGAAGCCGGATTCGAGCTTGAAGATGACCTTCGTGCCGCCACCCAGATCCTCGGAACCCAGCAGGCCGAATCGATTGCCGTTCCAGATGCCGGAGGCGAATTTGACAGCCGAGTGGCCACCGGACGTCGCGCCGAGCGAACTTTGATTGTTCTGGTACACGATGCCCGTGTCCACGACACCGTAAAGGGTCACGCTACTTTGCGCGTACACGGGCAATGCAGCGAGGACGCTCGCAGTTGCCACAGTCGATTTGAGGAATTGCATCGAGATGTCTCCGTATGTGATTCGTTCGGCTCGTTGCGCTTGACGTCGAGCCTGGCGCGACCAATCGACGTCGCCGCAGTCTGCTCGGTTGGCACTACTAAGCTGATATCTGGTTGGTGCACGGCTTTGGCACCAATTGCACCCGCGGCTCGTTGAGCCTCGATCACGCACAATAATTTAAAGCGCTTGCGTATACTGTTCCCAACGAATCATGCTGTCAACAGCGGCAAACTACCTGAAACATAGGGGTTTACGCCTGCGCTTCCTGGCTAGGCGCTTCCGATGGCAGCCACAAAAATTAAAGCGCTTATCCTTTGGGCCGGCCAGGACGAAGGCTGTTTGGATTTTTATGCTGCTCTTCGCATCTTTGTTCGAATCTCCTTCGCTATTTCGGCCAGTCAGCGCATCCATCGTTACTTCGACTCAACCCTACTTGGCCGACTCCACAATCTATGGGCACGTCGAAGGTTGGGGTCGCACCGCGAATGGGGCGCTGGGGTTGCCGGGGATCGGGTGGAAGACTCAGGCGCGAGCATTCGATAGATTTAAAGCGGTTACAATGGATAACCAGACGAACGGAGCGCGGTCCTCATGAGCAAAGGGAGAGTTGATCTCAAGACGCTTGCGAACCATTTGGGCGTGTCCCAGGCGACAGTGAGCCGAGCTCTGGCGGGCCATACGCAGATCAGCGCAAAGACTCGCCAGCGCGTGACCGAAGCGGCTGAAGCGCTGGGTTACCGGCCAAACGAGGCAGCACGGCGATTGGCAACGGGACGGACAAATGCGGCGGGGCTGGTCTTTCCGTTGCAACGGCTGTTGCTCGCGCAGACGAACTTCGTGGACGTCCTGGCCGGTATTACGGAAGCACTCAATCGCAAGCACTTCGACCTGGTGCTTGCTCCATTTGGCGAAGAAGGCGAGGAGGCAGTCATTCGCCGTCTTGCTGCAGCGCGCTCGATTGACGGGATCATCATTACCCGCGCGAGGGTTGATGACCCCCGGGTTCCGCTACTCAAATCGCTGGGCATACCTTTCGTTGTTCACGGTCGCACGTCAACGTCTGAGGACTACGCGTTCGTCGACATCGACAACGAGGCCGTCTTTTTCAAATCAGCATCGCTACTGCTGAGCCTTGGGCATCGACGAATCGTAATGCTGAACGGGCTGCCCGAATTCAGTTACGCCGCGGCGCGGGCTCGAGGTTTTTTGCGGGCCTACGAGGAACACGGGTTACGGCCCGATCCCGCATATCAATTCGGTGTTCCGATGACTGAGGAATCCGGGTATGCCGTCGCAAGCGAGATGCTCGCAGCGCATTCGCCCCCCACGGCATTTCTATGCGGATCGGTGTTTCTCGCACAGGGTGTTTATCGAGCGGTGCATGACCGAGGACTCAAAATTGGTCGGGATGTCTCGGTGATCGCGCACGACGACAAACTTCGGGGAATTCAAGCGTCGTCGTTCACGCCTCAATTGACCGCAACGGAAGTCGCGATCCGCCGATCCGGCGAGCTCCTTGGGGAAATACTCGTGGATCAAATCGTCAGCCCCTCTGCGCCGAGCACGTCGTGGCATCAGGTAGCCTCCGTCGAATTGGTTGTCCGCGAGTCGATCTCACGAGCTTAGGAACGAAGCGCGCGACTTGGCAGATGGGCCGTCCGCAAGTCCTTCGGGCGTCGAACGAGAAGGATGAACTTTTGCCCCTACGGGATGATCGTTCGTTCAAACTCAGGTTCGCACAACGCGTAAGCGCTCATTGGAGGCCGTTGTTCAGGCTCATTCGCTCGTCGTCAGTCGAGTCATCTGAGACTGCGGTTCCGAGGCAACCAGCACCATGGCAAAGGCCAGGGACTGCATCCCTCTTCATTTTCAACTTGTTCGCGAGGCCCTACATCGCAGTCACCGTTCAGGCCTCCTCACGCTTCGGTGGACCGTTAGAGAAATGACTTTCCAGGCGCGTTCGCGCGGATGAGCCTCAAACGTGAACGGGCGGTAAGCGCCTCCAACGTGGCAACAACGATACAGCGGGCTTGATTAAGCATTGCGCCAGAATCCAATTCAGGAAAATATTCACTATCACTTTCCGAGAATCGAGGCTTGTCTCAGCCTTTGCGCACGGGATGGCAGTCAATTATTCAAAGACAACTAATTGAGACTGCGGACATCTTTTCTGAGAAACAACAAATAAACGGGCGCCTACCAAACTTCGCCTCCTCCCCGTACCGGCATTCGTCAATCCAACTGTACCGGTACTGTACAGAAAACCGTCGCTACACTGATCTCCATTCCAGCCTAGAACTGAACGGAGAATCCGCGATGGAATTCCTCACCCTCAGCGCGCTGCCAGCCGGCATGCTGTTCGCGCTCGTCACGTCGATCACGCCCGGCCCCAATAACACGATGCTGCTCGCGTCCGGCGTCAACTTCGGGTTCCGCCGCACGATGCCGCACCTGTTCGGCATCAGCATCGGCGTAGCGATCCTGATGCTCTGCGTCGGTTTCGGTCTCGGCGAAGCGTTCCGTCGCGTGCCGGTCCTGTACACCGTCCTCGAAGCCGCGAGCGTCGCCTATCTGCTGTACCTCGCATGGCGCATCGGCACCTCCGGCGAAGTGAAGGCTCACGGCGCCAAGCCGCGGCCGATGACGTTCATCGAAGCCGCCGCGTTCCAGTGGGTCAACCCGAAGGCGTGGATGATGGTGCTGACCGCCGCGACGACGGTCCGCCTGTCCGCCGACTACGGAATGAACGCCGCATGGATGTCCGTCGTGTTCATCCTGATCGGCTTCCCGTGCATCTGCCTGTGGGCCGCGTTCGGCCAGGGCCTGCGCCGCTTCCTGTCGAATCCCCGCGCGCTGCGCGTCTTCAACGTGACGATGGCCGTGCTGCTGATCCTGTCGCTGTATCCGCTCGTCGCCCATCTGTTGCCGCAGTAAGCGCTCACAAGCGCCCGTTGAGCTTCACGTGAGGCAGGCGTACCCTTTCGATACGGGCGCGTGCAACCGCTTCGGCGGTTGCGCCGCTGCTCTGTATGGAGATTGCCGATGAAGCCAATGCTGAGAGCGGGCGAGCACATCGAAGGCATGCACTGGATCGCCGAATATCATCCGCTCACGCACGATATCCGCGTGCTGCGCGAGAACATCGAAGTCGGCACTTACTGCGCGCCGCCGACGCTGTTCGGCGACGAGGAGGAAATGGGCGCCGCGAACCACGACGATCATCGCCGCCGGGAGGCCGCGTTGCGCGCGTATCTGCGCAACTTCGTCAAGGAACACGACGCGGAAGAGTAACGGTGCGCCGGCCGGAATGTCGACGGGCCGCGAAGGCGGCCTGGTCTGCTGTCGTGCGTCGGTCGATCTGCTTGCAACTGCCCCGAATCCATCATCACTGGGCCGGCACAACATACCGGCCCCCGGTCGCTCAGTGCCCGAGCGACTCGATCTTGCCTGCCGGCTGCGCCACGCCATGCGGCCGCGCCATCTGCTTGATCAGCAGCGCGACACACGCGAGCACGCCCGCGACGGCGATCGTCGCGAACACGCCCGCGAACGAGAAATGCCGACGCGTCAGCTCGGCGACGAGGAACGACCCCGCGATCCCGCCAAAGCGGCCGACGCCGAGCATCCACGCGACGCCCGTGCCGCGCCCTTCGGTCGGATAGAACGCGGCGGCCAGCGCCGGCATCGACGATTGCGCGGTGTTCATCAGCACGCCGGCCACGAACACCACCAGCACCAGCAGCCCGACGTTGCCGGCCGCCTGCCCGATCGCATACACGCTCACCGCCGTCAGCGCGTAGCACACGGCGATCACGCGGTTTGCGTTGAAGCGGTCCATCAGCACGCCGCACAGCACGGCACCCACGCCGCCGAGCGGGAACAGTGCCGAGATCAGCGTCGCGCTCTTCGGCGTCAGGCCGGCATCCTTCAGCAGGATCGGCATCCAGTTGATCGACGCGTAGAAGATCACGAGGCCCATGAAGTACGCGAGCCACAGCATCACCGAGCCGACGATGTACGAGCGCGACAGCACGACGCCAAGGCCCTTGCCGCCGGTCTGCGGCGCGGCTTCGGTCAGCGCGAACGAGCCGGCGTTCAGCGCGTCGCGCGAGATGCGGGCGAGCGTGGCGCGGATCTTGTCGATGCCCTGGCCGCTCGCGACCATGAAGCGCACCGATTCCGGCATCTTCAGCAGCAACAGCACGCCGAGCAGCAGCGGCGTCACGCCGCCGAGCACCAGCACGCTGCGCCAGCCGAAATGCGGAATCATCCACGCGGCGAGGAAACCGCCGAACGCGGCGCCGAGCGGAAAGCCGCAGAACATCAGGTTGATCACGGTCGCGCGGCGCTTGTCCGGGCAGAATTCGCCCATCATCGTGACCGCGTTCGGCATCGCGGCGCCGAGCCCGACGCCGGTGATGAAGCGCAGGATGGTCAGGTGTCCGATCGTGTTCGAGAACGCGGACATCAGGCATGCGACGCCGAACAGGAACACCGAGCCGAGCAGCAGCGAGCGGCGGCCGAGCCGGTCGGACAGCGGGCCCGACACGAGCGCGCCGCACGCCAGGCCGAACAGCGCGGCGCTCAACACGGGCGCGAGATCGGGCTTGGTGAGGTTCCATTCGCCGAGCAGCGACGGTGCGATGAAGCCGATCGCGGCCGTATCGAAGCCGTCGAGCAGCACGATCACGAAACACATGAGGAATACGAGCCATTGAAAGCCGCCGAACGGCTGCTCGTTGATGAAGGTCTGGACATCGACCACGGGTGTGCGGTTCATCGCTTGTCTCCTTGTCGGCCGGTGTGGGCGCGTCAGCGCTCGAACCGGTCGCATCCAACATTGATATATATGCAACAAGCGCGGCCTCGTGGCCGCGCCTTTCCTTCGTTCACGCGCCGATTCGCTGCCGGTGCGCTCGTTGATCGTCACGGCTCGCCAGCATCAGCGGCCATGCGATCGGATCGCCGCCGGCACTCAGCCGGCCGTCTTGCGCGGCCCCACCTAGGCGGCCCCATCCTGTTCTTTAAAGATCTTGTCCGCGAGATGGAACGCGGAATTCGCGGCCGGCACGCCGCAATAGATCGCGGTCTGCAGCAGCACTTCCTTGATCTCGTCGCGCGTCACGCCGTTGTTGCGCGCGGCGCGCAGGTGCAGCGCCAGTTCCTCGCCGCGGTTCAGCGCGACCATCATCGCGATGGTCAGCAGGCTGCGCGTATGGCGCGGCAGCCCGTCGCGGGTCCAGATCTCGCCCCATGCGTAGCGCGTGATCAGGTTCTGGAATTCCTCCGTCACCTCCGTGCGGTTCTCGAGCGAGCGGTCGACGTGCGCATCGCCGAGCACCGCGCGGCGCACCTTCATCCCTGCTTCATAACGTTGCTGGTCGTCCATCGCAGAGCCTCACGCAGTCAGGAATTCGACGAGCGCACGGTTGAAACCGTCCGTGCACTCGATGTTCGAAATGTGCGCGGCGTCGAATTCGACGTGCCGCGCGCCGGGAATCGCGGCAGCCAGCGCGCGACCCTGGTCGGGCGGCGTCGACATGTCCTTGTCGCCGGTCACGACGAGCACCGGCAGCGCGATGCCCTTCACTTCCTCGCGCAGGTCGGCCGCGTTCAGCGCGTCGCAGTTCGCCGCATAGCCGTCCTTGTCGGTATGCACGAAGGTGTCGCGGATCGCGTCGAACAGGCGCGGCTCGCGCTCGACGAATGCGTCGGTGAACCAGCGCGGCAGCACGGCGCCAGCGAGCGCGGCCATCCCTTCGGCGCGCGCCTTCTGCGCACGCGGCACCCACACTTCCGGCGAGCCGATCTTGGCCGAGGTATTCGACAGCACCGCGCGCACGATGCGCGACGGGTAGCGCGCGGCGAGCGCGGCGCCCGTCAGCCCACCCATCGAGATCCCGCAGAAATGCGCGCGTTCGATGCCGACATGGTCGAGCAGGCCGATCACGTCGCCCGCCAGTTGCTCGATCGTGTACGAGCCGGCCGGCGCATCGGAATGGCCGTGGCCGCGCGTGTCGTAGCGCAGGATGTTGAAGTGCTGCGTGAGCGGGCGGATCTGCGGCGCCCACATCTGCAGATCGGCGCCGAGCGAGTTCGAGAAGACGAGCCACGGCGCGTCGTCGCGCGCGGTACGGTCGATCCGGTAATGCAGTTTCACGCCGTTGACAGTGGCGAAAGGCATCAATGTTCTCCTGGTTATTGCGCACCCGCGTGCAGCGCGAGCACGGCGTCGACGTAGGCCTGCGCCTCGCCGACGTAATGTGCGGGATCGAGCAGCCGCGCGAGCGCGTCGCGCGACAGGTGGGCCGATACGGTTGCGTCGGCCGCGAGCACGTCGAACAGCGTCGCGCCGGTGCGCACCGCTTCCTTCGACGCATGTTCGACGACGTGATGCGCATCGAGCCGGCCGATCTTGTCGCCGAGCGCGAGCATCACCGCTTCGCCGAGAATCAGCCCGTGCGTGAGGTCGAGGTTCGCGGCGAGGCGTTCGGTGTTGACGTCGAGGCCCGCGACGATCTGCGCGACCTGCGCGAGCGCGCCGCCCGTCAGGCGGGCGAGATCGGGCAACGCGTCCCATTCGGCCTGCCAGCCGCCGAGCGCGCGCTCGTGCTCCTGCACCATCCCCGCGAACACGGTCGCAACGAGGTTCGGCGCACGCACGGCAGCCGTCAGCACGGCCGCGCAGCCGACCGGGTTGCGCTTGTGCGGCATCGTCGACGAGCCGCCCTTGCCGGCGGCCGCCGGTTCGCCGAGCTCGCCCACTTCGGTCTGCATCTGCAGCGACACGTCGCGCGCGATCTTGCCGAGCGTGCCGGTCAGCATGCCGAAGCACGCCGCGGCTTCCGCGATGCGGTCGCGCTGCGTATGCCACGGCACGGCCGGCAGCGCGAGATTCAGGTCGGACGCGAGCGCGGCGCTCACGCCGGCCGCATGCTCGCGCAGGCTCGCGAGCGTGCCGGCCGCGCCGCCGAACTGCAGCACGAGCAAACGCTCGCGCAACTCGGGGAAACGCGTGCGATGGCGCAGCAGCGCGTCGAGCCACTGCGCGAATTTGAGGCCGAGCGTGATCGGCAGCGCCTGCTGCAGCCACGTGCGGCCGATCATCGGCGTCGCGCGATGCGTGCGCGCGAGCGCCGCGAGCGACGCACAGGCTTCGTCGAGCATCGGCTCGAGCACGTCGAGCGTGTCGCGCAACTGCAGCACGGTCGCGGTATCGATGATGTCCTGGCTGGTCGCGCCCCAGTGCACGAACTTCGCGGCCTCGGGGTCGTCGGCCTTCACTTGCGCGGTGAGCTGCTTGACGAGCGGAATCGCGAGATTGCCGCCGAGCGCCGCGCCGTGCGCGAGCGCATCGGCGTCGAGCCGGCCGGCGTCGCACGCGCGTTCGATCGGCGCGACCGCGGTGGCGGGAATCACCTGCTGCGCCGCGAGCGCACGCGCGAGCGCGGCCTCGACGTCGAGCATGCGCTGGATCGTCGCGCGGGGCGACCAGATCCGGTTGAGCGGCTCGGTGCCGCAGATCAGGGAGGTCAAGCGGGCGCTGTCTTCGAGCATGGCATCAAGATGGGGAAACGGCGTGCGCCTATTGTCTACCCAAGCGCGCCGGCGTGCGCTCGAATGCGCGCACCGGCACGCTTGCCGTTCAGGCGGCGGCCTTCTGCGTCGCGTCGATCAGCGGCACGCCGGTCAGCTTCTGCAGTTCGTCGAACGACAGGTCGGTGAAGATCTCGTTCACCGCGAGGCCGTCGGCCGTCACGTCCAGCACGGCCAGATCCGTATAGATGCGGCTCACGCATTGCACGCCGGTGACCGGATACGAGCACTGCGCGACGATCTTGCTCTCGCCCTGCTTCGTCAGGTGCTCCATCATCACGAACACCTGCTTCGCGCCGATCGCGAGGTCCATCGCGCCGCCGACGGCCGGGATCGCGTCGGGCGCGCCCGTGTGCCAGTTCGCGAGGTCGCCGCTCGCCGACACCTGGAACGCGCCGAGCACGCAGTAGTCGAGATGGCCGCCGCGCATCATCGCGAACGAATCCGAGTGGTGGAAATACGCACCACCGGTGAGCAGCGTTACGTGCTGCTTGCCGGCGTTGATCAGTTCGTCGTCTTCCTCGCCGGCCGCGGGCGCCGGGCCCATGCCGAGCAAGCCGTTCTCGCTGTGCAGGAAGATCTCCTTGCTCGGGTCGAGGTGGTTCGCCACCAGCGTCGGCACGCCGATGCCGAGGTTCACGTACGCGCCTTCGGGGATGTCCTGGGCGACGCGCTTGGCCATTTCATCGCGGGTCAGTCGTTTCATGTCGATTTTCTCCAGGCGGGTCAGGCGGCTTGCGATGCAGCGTGTTCGGCGGCCAGCTCGGCCGCGTGCGCGGCCTGCGGCACCTCGACGACGCGCTGGACGAAAATGCCCGGCGTCACGATGTGTTCCGGGTTCAGCGCGCCGAGCGGCACGACTTCCGACACCTGGACGATCGCGACCTTCGCGGCGCTGGCCATGATCGGCCCGAAATTGCGCGCGGTCTTGCGATAGACGAGATTGCCCCAGCGGTCGCCCTTGTACGCTTTCACCAGCGCGAAATCGGCGTGAATCGGGGTCTCGAATACATACGGCTTGCCGTCGATCACGCGCGTTTCCTTGCCTTCCGCGAGCTTGGTGCCGTAGCCCGTCGGCGTGAAGAAACCGCCGATGCCGGCGCCCGCCGCGCGGATGCGCTCGGCGAGGTTGCCTTGCGGCACGAGTTCCAGCTCGATCTCGCCCGCGCGGTACAGCGCGTCGAACACCTGCGAGTCGCTCTGGCGCGGGAACGAACAGATGATCTTGCGCACCTTTTTCGCCTTCAGCAGCGCCGCGAGGCCCGTCTCGCCATTGCCCGCGTTGTTGTTGACGATCGTCAGGTCGCGCGCGCCCTGTTCGATCAGCGCGTCGATCAGCTCCGACGGCATGCCGGCCGTGCCGAAACCGCCGATCATGATTGTCGCGCCATCGTGGACGTCGGCGACCGCCGACTGAAGCGATTCGAAAATCTTGTTGACCATGTCTCTTCCTGATGCGAACCCGCGGCTCGTGCGCGGCCTGTCGAGGGGACACGCGCGTGCCGCGTGCCGCGCCGGAGGCCTTCGTCGACCCTCGGCTTTTGTTCGCCATTCGAACCTAGATTCGATTAGCGAACGATGGGCCGATCATAGGGGCGCACACAGCGCATTGTCAAGGCGGGTTCCCTCGGGGGCCGTCGCGTCTTCGAACGGCAGGCCGACATAGTTTTCGGCGAGCGACTGCGCGGCGGCCCGCGAGCGCGTCACGTACTTCAGCTCGGCAAACTTCAGGCGATTGACGAACGGCGAATCGTCCGGCGACGCGTGCAACATGTTCGTCATGAAGTACGAGAAGTGCTCGGCGCGCCACACGCGTTCGAGGCAGGTCGCCGAATAGCGTTCGAGCGGCGTCGCGTCGCCCGTCCGGTAGCGCGCGCCCAGCGCGCGGGACAGCGCGCGGACGTCGGCCACCGCGAGATTCATGCCCTTCGCGCCGGTCGGCGGCACGATGTGCGCGGCGTCGCCGGCGAGGAACAGACGCCCGTGCTGCATCGTCTCCGACACGAAGCTGCGCATCGGCGTCACGCTCTTCTGCGTGATCCCGCCCTCGGTCGGCGTCCAGCCGGTGTCGTTCGAGAAGCGTGTGTGCAGTTCGTCCCAGATCCGTGCGTCGGACCATTCGGCAAGATCTTCATCCGGCTTGCACTGCAGGTACAGGCGCGTGACCGTCGGCGAGCGCATCGAGAACAGCGCGAAACCGTTGTCGTGATGTGCGTAGACGAGCTCGTCGAGCGACGGCGCCGCGTCGGCGAGGATACCGAGCCACGCGAACGGGTAGACGCGCTCGAACGTGTTCAGCCGCTCGGCGGGAATCGTCTGGCGCGCGATGCCGTGGAAGCCGTCGCAGCCGGCGATGTAATCGCAGTCGATGCGGTCCGCGCGGCCGTCCGCATGCTCGAACGTGACGAACGGGTGCTCGCTTTCGATATCGTGCAGCGCGACGTCGCTGACTTCGAAGTGCATCTGATGGCCATGCTCGACGCCGGCCGCGATCAGGTCGCGCACGACTTCGTGCTGGCTGTAGACGGTGATCGCGCGCCCGCCGGTCAGTTCGGACAGGTCGATGCGGTGGCGCTGGCCGTCGAACAGCAGCTCGATGCCGTGATGTTCGAGCCCTTCGCGGCGCATCCGGTCGCCGAGACCGGCTTCGTTCAGCGTGTCGACCGTGCCCTGCTCCAGCACGCCGGCGCGAATGCGGTTCTCGCAGTATTCGCGCGAACGCGCTTCGACGAGGATGGAATCGACACCTTGCAGGCGCAGCAGGTGGGAAAGCAGAAGGCCGGACGGACCGGCGCCGATGATCGCGACTTGGGTGCGCATTGTTCGTCTCCAGAACATTGGTTCGAGTAATGAAACACATTTGAGCGCTTTCCCGACTATGCGGCAACGCGATTCAGGAGATATGTTGTATACGTTCTGGAGATACCGGCCCGGCGATGGAAGCGCTCGATCTGAACCTGATTCCCTACCTCGTCGCCCTCGACGACACGCGCAACGTGAGCCGTGCGGGCGACCTGCTCGGCGTGAGCCAGCCGCGCGTGAGCACGGCGCTCGGCCGGCTGCGCGAGTACTTCGGCGATCCGCTGTTCGTGCGCACGTCGCGCGGGATGGAGCCGACGCCGCGCGCGCTCGCGCTGCTGCCGGCCGCCCGCGACGCGCTCGCGCAGATCGAGCGCGGCCTCGTCGCGCCGCACGATTTCGACCCGGCCGCGAGCACGCATACGTTCTCGATCGCGCTGTCGGACGTCGGCGAGATCGTGTTCCTGCCGAAGCTGCTGCAGGCGTTCGCGACGCATGCGCCGCACGCGAACCTGCGTTCGGTCTCGCTCGCGCACGACGAAGTCGGACGCGGCCTCGAGGCCGGGTCGATCGATCTCGCGGTCGGCTACTTCCCCGATCTCGACGGCAACAACTTCTTCCAGCAGCGGCTGTTCACGCACCGGTTCGTCTGCCTGATGCGACGCGGCCATCCGTTCGAGCAGACGCCGCCGTTCACGGTCGAGCAGTTCCTTGCGTGCGGACACGCGGTGGTGCGCGCCGAGGGCCGCAGCCAGGAGGTGCTCGAGAAATATCTGGCGAAGCAGCGCATGCAGCGCCGCGCGGTGCTCGAGACGCCGCACTTCATGAGCCTGCCGTTCATCCTGAGCCGCACCGACCTGATCGCGACGGTGCCGCACGCGATCGGCTATGCGTACGCGGCCGAGCACGCGTTCATCGTGCCGGTCGAGCCGCCGCTCGCGCTGCCGCGCTTCGACCTGAAGCAGCACTGGCACCGCAAGTACCACAACGACCCGCGCACCGCGTGGCTGCGCGGCGTCGTCGCGACGCTGTTCAACGACGAGCAGGACGAATGGCCGAAGTGAAGAAGCACGCGCGGCGGCCCGCACGCACGACCGGCGAAAGCATGAAACAATGCCCGGATATCCGCCGCCGCAGGCGGCCTTCGATGGAGCCACTAGATGGGTAAGGGAAAGAAATCCGCGCAGCCAGAGGCGGTCGCCTCCCGGCCGAGCCGCGAAGAAGCCGAAGACGCCGTGCGCGTGCTGTTGCGCTGGGCCGGCGACGATCCCGCGCGCGAAGGCCTGCTCGACACGCCCGCACGCGTCGTGCGCGCATACGAGCAGTTCTTCGCCGGCTATGCGCTGGAGCCGCGCGACATCCTCGCGCGCACGTTCAGCGAGGTCGACGGCTACGACGAAATGATCGTGCTGAAGGACATCCGCTTCGAGAGCTACTGCGAGCATCACATGGTGCCGATCATCGGCCGCGCGCACGTCGCGTATCTGCCGAACCATCGCGTCGTCGGCATCTCGAAGCTCGCGCGTCTCGTCGACGCATTCGCGAAGCGCCTGCAGATCCAGGAAAAGATGACCGTGCAGATCGCCGACACGCTGTTCGACGTGCTGCAGCCGAAGGGCGTCGGCGTGATCCTCGAAGCCGCGCACCAGTGCATCTCGACGCGCGGCGTGCACAAGCCGGGCGTCGAGATGGTCACGTCGCGCATGCTGGGCACGTTCCGCACCGATCCGTCGACGCGTCGCGAATTCCTGTCGATCGTCGCGAATCCTTCCTCGGTCAACCTGATGAATACCTGATGGAGCAGACGAAGCAAACGGCACACGCGCCCGTCGTGCTCGTGACCGGCGCCGCGCGCCGGGCCGGGCGCGCGTTCGCCGAGTATTTCGCCGCGCACGGCTATCGCACCGCGGTGCACTACGACCGTTCGGCCGATGCCGCGCAGGCCGCCGCCCGCGCGATTGCCGAACGCGGGCACGATTCGGCGGCGCTGCAGGCCGATCTGTCCGATGCCGCGCAGATCACCGCGCTGATCGACCAGGTCTACGCGCGCTTCGGGCGCCTCGACGTGCTGGTCAACAACGCGTCGGTGTTCTGGCAGGACCATTTCCCGAGCTTCGATCTCGCGGCGTTCGACCAGGCATGGGCCGTCAACTGCCGCGCGCCGATCCTGCTCACGCGCGCGTTCTACGAACGGGCCCGCGCGGCCGGCACGCAGGGCGTCGTCGTGAACGTGGTCGACCAGAAGATCAAGGAAAACTTCCACCGCGACCATTTCAGCTACACGGTCGCGAAAGCCGCGCTCGGCAACCTGACGCAGATGCTCGCGCTGTCGTCCGCGCCGGTGCTGCGCGTGAATGCGGTGTTCCCGGGGCTGATGCTGCCGAGCGACGATCAGACGCAAGCCGACTTCGAACACGCGAGCCGCGCCTCGACACCGCTCGCGCGCATCGCGGGCCCCGACGACGTCGCAAGCGCGATCCTGCTGCTGACGGGCAATGCGTACAACGGCGTGGATTTCGTCGTCGATGCGGGCCAGAACCTGATCCGCGTGGACCAGGACGTGCTGTACAAGCACCGCTCGCCGGACGGCAAGCACTGACGCATGCGGCGCGCGCCGGGGAACCGGGCGCGCCGCCCGCCGCGTTACGGCTTCTCGGCGCTCCCGCCTTCGCGGACCTTGCCCTGCGCGACGCTCGTGCCGGGCGGCACGCTGTGCGTGAGCCACACGTTGCCGCCGATCACCGAGCCGCGCCCGATCGTCACGCGGCCGAGAATCGTCGCGCCCGCATAGATCACCACGTCGTCCTCGACGATCGGATGCCGTGCATTGCCCTTCACCAGCGCGCCTTCGCCATCGGCGGGGAAGCTCTTCGCGCCGAGCGTGACGGCCTGGTACACGCGCACGCGCTCGCCGATGATCGCGGTTTCGCCGATCACGACACCGGTGCCGTGGTCGATGAAGAAGCTCGGGCCGATCTGCGCACCCGGATGGATGTCGATACCGGTGGCCGAATGCGCGATTTCATTGATGAACCGCGCGAGCAACGGCACACCGAGTTGGTGCAGCGCGTGCGCGAGCCGATGGTGCATCATCGCGAACACGCCGGGGTAGCACAGCAGGATCTCGGTGATGTGCTGCGCGGCCGGATCGCCCGCGTACGCGGCCTGGATGTCGCTGACGAGCAGCGCGCGGATCGCCGGCAACTGCCGGCCGAATTCGCGCGCGATCTCGAACGCGCGTTCGTCGAGCTCGGCGAACGGCGTATCGACGTGCGCGGGCAGGAACGGCAACGCGCGGCGGATCTGCTCGGACAGGATGCGCAGCGTGCTTTCGAGCGTATGGCCGACGTAGTAGTCGACGCTTTCGTCGGTCAGGTCGGGCGCGCCGTAGTGCGTCGGAAACATCGACGCGCGCAGGCCGGTCACAATCTTGCAGATTGCATCGCGCGACGGCAGTTCGCGGATGCCACGCGGATGGCGCGTGCGATGGAGTTCCTCGCGCGATTCGCGCAAGCCGGCGACGATTTCTTCGAGGCCCCACTGACGGGCGGCTGATGTCGACATAGGCCAAAGCGGGCAGCCGCGCTCGGTCGCGCGGCCGCTAATAAAGTGACGGGTTCCGCAAGATTACCGCGTTTTTTGTCCGGCAGCGGCCCCTGGGGGATCGGCCGGACGGCCGACGCCGTACGAGCGCGACGGCATCACATCGAGATGCTGCTCGCGTCGATCCAGCGCACGGCCCAGTCTCGCGCGTGCGCGATCGCGTCGCCTTCGTCGTTGAACTGGAGCTCGATCGGGAAAAAACGGTTCGCCACGAGTTCCCCGTCGCTCGATCGGGAGATCACGACGTAGGGCTTGAACGAACCGTCACTGGCGCGTGCGGGCGCGCAATTCAACAGATAACCGCGGTGCGTGAAGGCAGTAGTCGCTTGCATGAGTCCGCCACCTCTAGTCCCTTGTTTGTTGTTCGCTACCCGTCTTTAAGGGTGCTGCGGCGCCCCGGCGCGGGCAGAGGCGGCGAGACTTCATCCCCTGTCGCCGCTTCGCAGGAAAAGAATCATACTCTGTAGAAAACGCGTCTTCTAGCTGAAATAAATCATGACAAATCAGTGCGCGCCGCGCGACCGCGGCGATCGCCCGCGCGCCTTTTCCCGTCGTGCCCGGAACGGGATTTGCTTCGATCCGGAGCGTGTCGCCGCCAGGAGAGCCGCGATGGAATCCTCCGCTCAAACAGGCCGTGCGCATCCGCGCAGCATCGAAGTCGACAACGACGCCACCCACGACAGCACGGTCGATACCGACGGCAAGAACCGCGAAGCCGCGCGCGTCGCCGGGGCCGGGCCGATCTCGCCCGACCAGGTCACGCGCAGCAATGCGTCGCTCGTCAATGCGATGCCGGAAGCTGGCGACGGCCTCGCGGGTTTCGACAGCCGCCCCGACGGCAACCATCCGGCGTTCGCGTTGCGCGCCGGCTACGTGGTGATCGAGAAAGGCTTCGACACGCCGCCCGCGGGCGACGCGCCGTTCGGTCCCGTGCACAGGATGTACGGCAGCGCGTACTGGCCCGGCCACGGCCGCCGGCCGGAGCGTGTCATCGAGCTGACGGCCGTGCCGAAATAGCCGGCGCGGCGTTTGAATCGATCGTTCGTTTGGGAATCGCCGTCGGCCGCTGACGGCGATCGACGGCGGTGCATTGGCGCGTGCGACCGGACCGCGCGCCGATACTCGCTCGCACGATGCCGAAGTGAACGATGCCGCGCATTGGCATCGGCCTTCGCAATTCATGCATGCCGCGCATCGCATCGACGCACATGCATTGACCGAAGTCATGGCGCCCCGGCGCGATTGCGATTGAATGGCGATACGTGCGGCGCATCGGCGTGATCGCCGTGCCGGGTCGATGCGCGCGCATGCGTTTTCGCCACTGAGGCGGCCACCGCATGTCCGTTCACGAGCTGAACAGGGACAGCGCGGCACGCGACACCTCGCTGCACGATCGTGCACGTTGGTTTACTCTGCCTCGCAGCATCGCGCATTGCCCGGCCCGATCGGCCATCCGGCCGACTTCGTTCCAACCCGCCACTCGGAGACACTATGTACAAGCGTATTCTGGTTGCCGTCGACGGCAGCGACACGTCCCGCCACGCGTTCGACGCCGCGCTGGCGCTCGCGAAAGCGCACGGCGCGGAGCTGCAGCCGTTCTACGTCGTCGAGAACGCCGCGATCTACTACAACGTGCCCGGCTACGATCCGTCCGTGCTGCGCGATCAGCTCGTCGCGCAGGGCAACGCGCTGGCGCAGGATTTCGCGAAGCGGATGCAGGCCGCCGGCGTGAAAGGCGAGACGCGGCTGAACGAAGCGACGTCGCTCAACGACGTATCGTCGCTGATCCTCGACGGCGCGAAGGCGTTCGGCGCCGATCTGCTCGTGCTCGGCACGCATGGCCGCCGCGGCTTCCGCCGCCTCGTGCTCGGCAGCATCGCCGAACAATGCGTGCGCCACGCGACGCTGCCCGTGCTGCTGATCCCGGCGGCCGCCAACACGGACGAGCCGGCTGCGTGAGCGGCGTTCGGCACGCACGGCCGGTCGCGACGTTTTGTCACCCGACAGCGGCAACTTGCGGTGGGACAATGATTTCGTCGATTCAACGCCGGAGTAAACGATCATGCTGACGCCCGTCGCCACCCGCCCCGCCGCCACGGCCCATACCGGTAGCTGGGCTCCCCGCCAGGCCGCGCACTGCTCGTCGTGCGCGATGCGGCACCTGTGCATGCCGCAGGGCCTGGCGCCCGAAGCGCTCAGCCGCCTCGAATCGGTCATCTGCGCGGCTCGCCCGGTCAAGCGCGGCGAAGCGCTGTTTCGCGAAGGCGACGCATTCGACAACCTGTACGCGGTACGCTCGGGTTCGCTGAAAACCGTCGCGACGCGCCACGACGGCCGCGAACAGGTCACGGGCCTGCACCTCGCCGGCGAAGCGCTCGGCCTCGACGGCATCTGCGACGATACGCACCCGCGCACCGCGGTCGCGCTGGAAGACAGCTCGGTGTGTGTGATTCCGTACAGCGCGCTCAAAGCGCTGTGCTCGGAAGCCGGCTCGATGCAGTTGCGCATGCACAAGCTGATGAGCGAACAGATCGTGCGCGAAACGTCGCAAACGATGCTGCTCGGTTCGCTGAACGCCGAGGAGCGCGTCGCCGCTTTCCTGCTCGACGTCTCGTCGCGCTACCTGAAGCGCGGCTACTCGCCGTCGGAATTCAACCTGCGGATGACGCGCGAGGACATCGGCAGCTATCTCGGCATGACGCTCGAAACGGTCAGCCGCACGCTGTCGAAATTCCAGAAGCGCGGCCTGATCGAAATGCAGGGCCGCCACGTGCAGATCGTCGACTTCGACGGCCTGCAGCACGTCTGACGCCGCGCGGCGCGCGCACGCGTCACGCGCGCCGCCTGCGTGACGTCCTGACGCCGCCGCTCAATCGAGAAACAGCGCGGCACGCGCCTTCAGCGCCGCGCTGAAATCGTCGAGCCAGCCGATCGACAGACGCCAGCTCTGCCAGTACAGATCGATGTCGATGGTTCGCCCGCGCGACATGTCGATCAACTCGCCCGCCGCCAGTTGGCGGTCGACCATCCGGTCGGGGCACATCCCCCATCCCAATCCCGTTTCGCACGCGCGCAGGTAGCCCGCGACGTGCGGTATCCAGTGCTGCGGCGGATCGAGATCCGCGCGCGTCACGCGCCGGATGAAACGCGCCTGCAACCCGTCCTTCGGATTGAACATCACGCACGGCGCGCGGCGCAGCGCATCGCGCGTGATCCCCGCGTCGAAATAACGTGCGTAAAACGCCGGCGAGCACACCGCGCGATAGCGGATCCGCCCGAGCCGCTCCGACCGGCACCCCTGGATCGGCTCGGCCTGTGCGGTCACCGCCCCCTGCACGCTGCCGTCGCGAATGCGCGACGCCGTGTAATCCTGATCGTCGATCACGAGGTCGAGCAGCGTCTCGCGCGCCGTGCAGAACGGCCCGACCGCGTCGATGAACCACGTCGCGACGCTGTCGTCGTTGACGGCCACGCGCAACGTCGGCCACGCGCTGGCGATCTGGCCCGGCAACGCGGGCATCCGGCCGCCCAGTTCGGCTTCCAGCAACTGCACGCGTTCGGTATGCCGGCACAGCAGCGCGCCCGACGTCGTCGCGACACACGGCTGCCCGCGCTTGACGAGCACGCTGCCGACCCGCTCCTCCAGCAGCTTCACGCGCTGCGACACGGCCGACGGCGTGACGTTCAGCTCCTTGGCCGCCCGCTCGAACGAGCCGTGCCGGATCACGGCCGCGAGGGCATCGAGCAACGCGTAGTCGAGCATTAGATTTCCTTAATCCGCATTAGGTGATTTAGCTTCTCTTATTTCCGTGCTGATCGCAGACTAGCGCTACCCGATTCATTCGTCTACTGCTTCCACGGCTTTCCCCCAAAACATGAACTGGCTCGCTTTTTCCCACGGCGCCGCACTGTGCGCGTCGCTCATCGTCACCATCGGCGCGCAGAACGCGTTCGTGCTGCGCCAGGGCATCATGCGGTCGCACGTCGGCAAGATCGTGCTGCTGTGCGCGGTGTCCGACATGATCCTGATCGGCGCGGGCGTCGGCGGCGCATCGGCGCTCGTCGAGCGCTATCCGACCTTCGTCCATGCGGTGCTGTACGTCGGCCTCGCGTATCTCGCGTGGTTCGGCATCAACGCGCTGCGCCGGGCGTTCAAGCCGGGCCACGACACGCTCGACGTGCGCGGCGACGCGGTCGCGCCGCCGCCGCAGGGCGCGCTCGCGATCGTGCTGATGACGCTCGCGTTCACGTGGCTCAACCCGCACGTGTATCTCGACACGTTCCTGCTGATCGGCACGGCCGGCGCGCGCGAGCCGGAAGGCGCGCGGCTCGCGTTCGCGATCGGCGCGATGACGGTCAGCGTCGTGTGGTTCCTCGGGCTCGGCTATGGTGCGCGATTGCTGGCGCCGTGGTTCCGCAAGGCGGTCGCGTGGCGCGTGCTGGATGGCGCGATCGGCGGCATGGTGCTGTTTCTCGCGGCCGTGCAGTTGCGCTGAGCGAACCGTCTGCGCACGGGCGGCGTCCTGCCGCCCGTCTTTCCCCCCCTCCGCTGCAATACCGGGGCAGTCAGCCTCCTTCCGTCGCGCACCCCGTCGCAAAAAATTCGCTCCCGATCGAACGCAGCCGCACGGAGCGCTCACGTAGCGGACACGGTATCCGCCATCTGCCGCAAGCCATCCACCATCGCGGCGGCGCGCTGCCTGCACGAATCGAAACGATCGGCGAGAATGTCCGGTGTCCCGCGACCACGGCGGAACCGCACCGCGCACCCTGCCGTCCCGCCGCGATCGCTTCGACCCATCCCGCAGTTCAATCCCGTTACCTGCTAGTTATCGGAGAGGAACATGGCACATCGCACCCTCGGCACATCCAGCATCCAGGTTTCGCCGCTCGCGTTCGGCGGCAACGTCTTCGGCTGGACCGTCGATGAAAACGCATCGTTCGCGTTGCTCGACGCGCTCGCCGACACCGGCATCAACTTCATCGACACGGCCGACGTCTATTCGGCGTGGGTTCCCGGCAACCACGGCGGCGAATCGGAAACGATCATCGGCAAGTGGCTGAAGCGCTCCGGCAAGCGCGAGCAGGTCGTGATCGCGACCAAGGTCGGCATGCTCGGCGCGCGTGCCGGGCTGTCGAAAGACAACATCCTGAAGGCCGCCGACGATTCGCTGCGCCGCCTGCAGACCGACTACATCGACCTGTATTTCTCGCACCGCGATCTCGCCGACACGGCCCCGCTCGAAGAAACGCTCGGCGCGTATCAAACGCTGATCGAAGCGGGCAAGGTGCGCATCATCGGCGCGTCGAACTACAGCGGCGCACGCCTGCGCGAAGCCGCCGCCATCAGCGCGCGCGACGGGCTGCCCGCGTATCAGGTCATCCAGCCGGAATACAACCTGCTCAACCGCGCCGACTACGAACGCGATCTCGAGCCGGTCGTGCGCGACCTGAAGCTCGGCGTCGTCAACTACTACGCGCTCGCGAGCGGGTTCCTGTCGGGCAAGTATCGCAGCGAGGCCGACCTGAAGAAGAGCGTGCGCGGCGATCGCGTCGCCGGCTATCTGAACGAACGCGGCCTGCGCATCCTCGCGGCGCTCGACGCCGTGTCGGCGAAGCACGGCACGCAGCCGGCCGCGATCGCGCTCGCATGGCAGATCGCGCGGCCGACGATCACCGCGCCGATCGCGAGCGCGACGTCGCTCGAGCAGCTCGAACTGCTCGGCGAAGCGATCCGCGTCAAGCTCGATCAGGACGACATCCGCCAGATCGACGAAGCCAGCGCGCCCTGAAGTCGCCGGCGGCAGGCCGCGCAGCGGCCGGGCCATGTGAGCGTCGAGTTCCGCGGCGGCAAGATGGGTGACCAGCGTGCGCGTGTGCTCGGCGAATCGTGCGGCGTCGCGCTCGACCGGCGCCTTCATGAACCGCTCGACGCTCGCGCGCAACGTCGCGCCGAGCATCGCGCCCGCGCCCGGCTTCGGCGCGATCCGCAGCATCGGCGCAAGCTACGACAACGGCCCGTTCGGCGCGGGCTCGACAACGCGCACGCGCACCAGTTGCTCGCCGCCGTCCAGTACTGGCTGTCGAAGCGCACGATGGTGTACGTCGCGGGCATTCATCAACGTGCGAGCCACGGCGGCAACGCGCAGATCAGCGGCGTGATGGATGCGAACGGCGCGTCGAGTGGCGCGTTGCAGTCGATCGCGCGGTTGGGGTTCAGTACGCGGTTCTGACGCACGCCGGTCCTGGCCGGATACGCCCGCCCGATCGATGCCGGGCGGGCATGAACGTGGGGCGAGATGCCGTCAGAAACGGATGGTCACCGATTTCGGCTCGGTGTAGGCGTCGATGAACGACGAGCCGTACTCGCGGCCGATGCCGGAACCCTTCGCGCCGCCGAACGGAACGGCCGGGTCGACCAGCGTATGCATGTTCACCCATACGGTGCCGGCTTCGATGCGCGGCACGTAGCGCAGCGCCTTCGCGAGATCGTTCGTCCACAGGCTCGCGGTGAGTCCAAACGGCGTGTCGTTCATCATCGCGATCAGTTCCTCGTCGTCGTCGAACGGCACGAACGCGCCGACCGGCCCGAAGATCTCGTTGCGGTACGAAGCCGATTCCAGCGAGCGCGGCAGCACGATCGTCGGCTTCACGTAGAAGCCGTCACGCGCGTACGCGCCGCCGCCCGTGACGATCGTATCGCCTTCCGAGCGCGCAAGGTCGAACGCGTCGAGACACTTGCGGAACTGCGACTCGTTGCAGACGGGGCCGATCATCCCCGCGTCGTCCATCGGATCGGCCGGCTGGAAGCCGTCCAGGCGCGCCTGCATTTTCCCGACCACCTCGTCGAACTTCGAACGATGCACGAAGAAGCGTTCGGCCGACGCGCATACCTGCCCGCTATGCAGGAACCCGGCCTCGACGATGCCGTCCAGCACCTTGTCGACCGGCGTATCGGACAGGAACGCCGCCGCGTTCTTGCCGCCCAGCTCGAGCGTGAAGCGCGTGAAGTTCGCGTTGACGGCCTGCTCGCCGATGATGCGGCCGGTCGGCACCGAACCCGTGAACGACACCTTCGCCACGCGCGGATCGCGGATCACCTTCGCGCCGACCTGGCCGGTGCCGTTGATCACGTTCAGCGTGCCCGGCGGCAATCCGGCTTCGGTCGCCAGCTCGGCGATGCGCAGCATCGTGAGCGGCGTGTACTCCGACGACTTGATGAGCACCGTGTTGCCGGTCGCGAGCGCCGCGCCGAATTTCCACACCGGAATCATCACCGGAAAATTCCACGGGATGATCCCGAACACGACGCCCAGCGGTTCGCGTAGCGTGAACGACGTATAGCGTTCGCCGTTCATGCTCGGAAACGACGGCGCAAGCGTCTCGCCCGCGATCTTCGTGGCCCAGCCCGCGTAATAGCGCAGCCAGCGGGCGGACCAGCCGACCTCGATCACGCGCGACAGCCCGATCAGCTTGCCCGACTGCGCGGTTTCGATCTGCGCGAGTTCTTCGCCGTGTGCTTCGATCAAGTCCGCGAAGCGCAGCAGGATGCGCTCGCGATCGGCCGGCGTCAGGCTTGCCCACTCGCCGCCAAACGCGCGCCGCGACGACGCAAGCGCGGTTTCGACGTCGTCGTCAGTAGCCTGTGCGACCGAGCCGATCACCGCACGTGTCGACGGATCGCATACGTCGATCCGTTCGCCGCGGCCAGCCACCGCGCGGCCGTCGATGTAATGACCGTGTTCACGCGCGAGAAACGCGTTGACTTCGTCCAGCATCCGAACCAGTGCCATCTGTATTCCTCCGGAAATCCAATTGAGTGTGCAAGGCCGCCGATCACGCCGCGTTGGCGATCAGGTCCGACGCCTTCTCGGCAAGCGCGATGGTCGGCGCGTTCGTGTTGCCGCTCGGGATGCTCGGCATCGTCGAGCTGTCGGCCACGCGCAGCCCCGCGATACCGTGCACGCGCAGTTGCGGATCGACGACCGACGACGCCGCATCCGTGCCCATGCGGCACGTGCCGACGGGGTGATAGACCGTCTTGGCCGCGCCGCGCACCCAGTCCTCGATCCGCGCGTCGTCGTCGGGCGGACAATCGGGCGAGAAGATCTCGTCGACGTGCTCCGCGAGCGCCGGCTGGCGCAGGATCTTCAGCGCGAGTTTCGCGGCCCGGATCTGGCCGTCGACGTCGCGGCGATCGGCCAGATAGCGGCCGTCGATGCGCGGCAGCGCCTGAGGGTCCGACGAGCGGATCGTCACGCGGCCGCGCGAATGCGGCTGCAGGTGGCCGGTCTTGATCGTGATGCCGTGCGTGCGCCCGGCTGTCGCGCCGACCGGATCGTCGAACGAATCGATCGTCGGCAGGAAGTGGAACTGGACATCCGGCCGCCCCTGCCGGCAGGTATCGACGAAAGCGAACCCTTCGAGCACCGGCGACGTCAGGATGCCCGAGCGGAACCACATCCACTGGATGCCGTGCTTCAACGCGCGCCATCCCTTGTCCTGGCCGTACAGGGACACCGGCGTACGGATCGTCGCATTGACCGACATGTGCAGGTGATCGTGGAAATTCTCGCCCACCGGCAGCACGTGCCTGACCTGCACGCCGGCGTCCTCCAGCACCTTTCGCGGCCCGATGCCGGACAGCTGCAGGATCTTCGGCGAGCCGATCGCGCCGGCCGACACGATGATTTCCGCCCGGGCGCGCGCGGTCACGCGACGGTTGCCGTGCCGATACGTGACGCCCGTCGCGCGGCCGTTCTCGATTTCCACGCGCTCGACGAGCGCATCGACCTCGAGACTGAATTCCGGACGGTTCCGGATCGACTTCAGATACGTCGCCGCCGTGGAGCCGCGCTCGCCGTTGAAGATCGTCGCCTGATAGAACCCGACGCCTTCCTGCCGCTCGCCGTTGTAGTCGACCAGATAGTCGAGCCCCATCTGCTGGCCCGCCCGCACGAACGCCTGCGACAGCGGATGACGATAGCGGATCTCGGTGACCTGCAGGTGTCCCGCGTTGCCGTGATACGGCTCGGTCAGCGATTCGTTGTTCTCCGCTTTCGCGAAGTAGCGCAGCATCTCGTCCGCACCCCAGCCCTTGCAGCCGAATTCGGTCTCCCAGCGATCGTAGTCGTCGCGGTGCCCGCGCACGTACAGCATCCCGTTGACGGAGCTCGAGCCGCCCAGCACGCGCCCCTGCGGCACCGCAATCGAGCGGCCCTTCACGTCGTCCGACGGCTCGGCCGCATACGGCCACGTGTGCCGCGGAATGGCCTTCGCCAGCCCGCCCGGCATGTGGATGAACAGGTCCTTGTCGTGGCCGCCCGCCTCCAGCAGCAGCACGCTGCCCTTGCGGCGCTCGACAAGATGGGTCGCGATCGTGCAGCCCGCCGAGCCGGCGCCAATGACGATGTAGTCGAAAGTTCTGTCGGACATCCTGATATGCGCCCGCTGTCGTCCGTACGGCGTTCGCCGGCGCGCGCTGGCACCGCATGCGTCCGTCGTCCGGCCTTCGCAGGTTCTCCTTGAAAATCGGTGGTTGTTTTTCATGGCGCGAGCCAGCCCGTGCGGCTCGACGCGCCGACGGGCCGCGTGTGAGCGCACGCCCGATTCGACAGGACAGCTTGCCGACCGCTGTTCGATTCTAGAGACGCGCCGCCCGTGCCGATCGGCATTGCGTGCACACTTTTTGCCTCTGCGTGCAGATCGATGCCGCCGCGGAATGTGGAGAAACCGCGATCGGCGCCACGGGGCCGGGCTCCCGACAATGACTGCGCCCGAGCGCGCGTCCCGGCCATTTGCATTAACCTTGACGCGTTCCCCAAGCCTTCTCCTTCTTCCGGCAATGGCACATGAACTCGTCGTCGACGCCAGCAGCAGCAGCGCGAACCTGCGCGACCTGATCGCGGACAGCTTCCTGCCGCTGGTCTTTCACGACACCGGCCCGCTGTTCCGGATGTCGGCGCGGGTGGCCGCGGTCGGCGGCCTGCGCATGGCGGACGTCGACACCACGGCGATCCGCGTCGACCGCGACCGCTCGCTCGCGTCGCGCGCCGACAGCGACTGCTACAAGATCCTGTTCCAGATCGCGGGACAAAGCCGCGTCACGCAACGCAACGCGACCTCCACCGTCAATCCGGGCGAGTGGGTGATCTACGACGCGACGCAGCCCTACTCGATCGAATCCGCGAACGCATCGCACTTCGTCGCCGCGCTGACGCCACCGAGAAGCGGCACGATGTGGCGCTGGTTCGTGGAGCGCGCGGGCGTGCAGGTGCGCCCGACCGTCGGCAATGCGCAGCTTGCGCTTCAGTCGATCCGTTACCTGATGGAAGGCCAGGTGCCGAACGATCCGGAAAGCCTGTTCGGCTTCGAGCAGTCGACGCTGATGCTGCTCGATTCGGTGATCCGCCGCGAGGCGAGCGATTCGCTGACCGGCGCCGACGCGCGCAGCGCCGCGCTGCGGATGAACGCGGAAATCTATCTGTCGCATCACTGCAGCGATCCCGGCTTGTCGCCGGACAAGCTGGCGAGCGCGCTGAACGTGTCGCGGCGCACGCTGTACAGCGCGCTCGCCGCGACCGGGCGAACACCGCAGAGCCTGATCCAGGAATACCGGCTGCAGGCGAGCCGGCGCGCGCTGGAAGATCCGGCCGATACCAGCCGCACGCTGCTGGAGCTCGCGATCGCGTGCGGGTTTTCGGACATCACGCATTTCGGGCGGGCTTTCAAGGCGCGGTTCGGATGTAGCCCGGGCGCATATCGTGTCGCATACCGAAATATGTCGGGAGACTGACGCGATTCATCGCGTGCTGCCCGTGCGGCATGCACCGGAGCACGGCGCAGGCGCTGTCCGGCATGGCTGCGGAAGGGGCCGCCGGATGACGTGTAGCCTTGCGTTGCACGGGCAACCGTGCCGCGGTCAGCGGCCGATCGCGCCTGAACCGGAGCCGTCGGCTCAGAACTTGTGCCGCACGCCGATCGACGCGGAAAACTGCTGCTTCGAGGTCGACGGCGAGTTGTAATAGATCCGCGCGAACTGCGCATCGCCCGCGGCCTTCTGGAAGATGCCGACCAGAAAGAGATCGGTTCGCTTCGACAGGAACCAGTCGACGCCGGCGTCCACCTGGTGCCATTTCGGCGCGTTGCCGGTTGGCCGATAGCGACCGGCGGTATAGATGTACCCCAGCCCGATCAGGACGGTCGGCGACAAATAGTCGGTGACCGTCGCTTCGTAGTTGCCGAGACTGAGCCGTGACTGGTCGGCGTAGTCGAACGACACATGCGTGAACATCAGCGAAATCCTTGCGGTGCCGATCGCATAGGCGGCGCCGATACCGGCCATCTGCTGCTTGTCGACGCCCGCGCCCGTTGCACTCGTCGCGAACGGCGACGTGAATCCGTAATCGCCCGACACGGCGCCCGACGGGTTGGCCGCATCGTTCGGCCTGTCGACCGTGTGATAGGCGATACCAGCACTCAACGGCCCGTTCGTATAGCTCAGGCCGGCATTGAAGTCCCGATTGACGGAAAAGCCACCGCTCAGGTTTGAAAGCGCATAGGCCGACAGCAGCCGGAAGCCCGCCACCTCGGGGCTCCTGTACTGGATCGTGTTGTTCACGCGAAACGTCGGGAAGATGTTGTCGGAATCGCCGATCGGCGGCCCGTATGTCGCAAACTGCACGGCCGCCTCGTAGGGCGCGAGCGTCTGCGCCATCGTGTCGATCTGGCGGCCGAACGTGAGCTGACCGAGCCGGTCGTTCGCGAGGCCGACGAATGCCTGCCGTCCGAACAGGCGCGCTCCCTGGCCGAGCGTGCCGGTCGACAGGTTGAAGCCGTTCTCCAGCGTGAAGACCGCCCGGTTGCCGCCGCCCAGGTCCTCCTTGCCGGTGATCCCCCATCGCGGCGCCTGCTGGACTCCGCTGGCCAGTTGCCACTGCCGGTTTCCGCCGGCATTGCTGGTGTACATGAGGCCTTCCGACAGCACCCCGTACATCGTCACGCTGCTTTGAGCATGTGCTGCTCCAGCGAACACCAGAAACAGGCAAGGCAAGGCCAGATGCTTTTTCATGCGATTCCCCGAGCAAGAAGGTGGACGGCATACATCGTCAGGATTCCGACCGAACCATATAATTTATAAATTTTGTCGTCCATATAAAATATGGGATTCTTGCAAAAACTGGGGTTTTTCCTATAAATTGGGCGCCTGCATATACATTTGGGACGAGTCCGGGTGCACCGGGCGACGGTTCAGGAGCAGGACATGGTGCAAAGAGCACAAACACCGCAACGCGCGGCGGCCGATACACCGAAGGCCACGCTGTCGGAACAGGCTTACGAATACCTGCAGAACGATCTGCTCTCCGGCGCCTTTCCGCCGGGTGAAAAGCTCAAGCCGCAGACGCTTCAGGCGCGCTATGGCGTCGGCATCAGTCCCATTCGCGAAGCGCTGATGCTGCTCAGTTGCGACGGGCTCGTGACGAACGAAGGCCAGCGCGGCTTCCGGGTGGCCGAAGCGTCACGGGAGGATCTGCTCGACATCCTCGAGGCGCGCAAGAAGATCGAGGGCGAACTGCTCGTCGACGCGATCAGGCACGGCGACGAGGAATGGGGCGCGCAGATCACCGCGGCTTTCTACAAGCTGGTTCATACGCCGCTGCCGGCCCCCGACGACATCCCCGGTGCGAATCGCTGGGAACTCGCTCATCGGCGCTTCCATGCATCGCTCATCAGCGCCGCCCGCTCCGCATGGCTGCGCCGCATCGACGAGCAGCTCGTTCGGCATTCGGAGCGATACCGCCGCATGCGCTTCGCCGCGCCGCTTCCGAAGGAAGCGCTGGCCCGCGACATCGTCAGGGAACACCAGGCGCTGATGGAAGCCGTGCTCGATCGCGACGCGCCGCGCGCGCGCAAGCTTCTGCTCGCGCACATCGACGAAACCGCGCAGGTCGTCGCGCAACTGCTGCCCTGATTCGGAACCACGCGGATCGCCCGCGTGCGCGTCAAGCCGGGGAGCGAGGCGCAGGATCGAGTTTTCGGCCCGGCACGCCGGGAAACGGCAGGATCGCGGCAAGCACGGCCGCTGCCGCGATGCTGCCGGCCATGAAGAACAACGCATTGGAAAAGTCGGGCGAGTGCCCGCGAATCCAGCCGATCGCATAGGGCCCGACGAAGCCCGACAGGCCGCTGATGGTGTTGACCAGCGCCAGCCCGCCGGCGGCGGCCCGACCGGTCAGGAACGACGACGGAATCGACCAGAAGACGCTCAGCGAAGCGCCGATGCCAAGCATCGCGAGACAGACGGACGCCAGCTCCAGCGCGGCCGAATGAACGAGCGCGCTGGCCATCAGGCCGATGCTCCCGACCGCAAGCGGGATGGCCAGGTGCCAGCGACGCTCGAGCGTCCGATCCGAATGGCGGCCGTTGAGCACCATCGCAATTGCGCCGAGCAGGAACGGCAGCGCGCTCAGCATGCCCACCTGAATCGTCGACATCGCCGCCATCTGCCTGACGATCTGCGGCAACCACAGCGTGATGCCGAAGAAGCCCGTTCCGACCAGCAGATACAGCAGCCCGAGCAGCCAGACGATCGGCTCCCGCATCGCCACGCCCAGTCTCTCGGTGCCCAGCGATGCGGCGGCCTCGCGATCCCGCTTCATCGTGTCGACGAGCCATTCCCGTTCCGGCGCCGACAGCCAGCGCGCGTGTTCCGGCTCGTCCGACAGGAAAAAATACGTGAAGACGCCGAGTGCGACAGCCGGCACCGCCTCGAGGATGAAGATCCATTGCCATCCCGCCAGGCCCGCGACGTCCCCCATCGACAGGATCGCGGCCGACAGCGGCGCGCCGACCACGACGGCGATCATGTTGGCCGACATCACTTGCCCGATCGCGCGAGCCCGCTGCTCGGCCGGAAACCAGCGAGTCAGGTAGTACAGCACGCCGGGCAGAAATCCGGCCTCCGCCACGCCGAGCAGGAAACGGATCGCCACGAAGCTCGTCGCGTTGAAAACGAACGCCTGCAATGCGGAAACAATGCCCCAGGTCACGATGATTCTCGCCAGCCACAGGCGCGCGCCGAAGCGCTGCAGCGCCAGATTGCTGGGAATCTCGAACAGGATATAGCCGATGAAGAAAATGCCCGCGCCGAAGCCGTAGAGCTCGGGCGTGAAATGAAATGTGTTCGTCATGTCGAGCGCCGCGAAGCTTACGTTGACTCGATCGAGGAAATTCACGAGCCACAGCAAGAACAGCAACGGCACGATCCTGAGCGTCACCTTGCGCATGGTGCCTACGGCAACCGGCTGAACCATCGTCGTCTCCTGATTTGTTTGTCGTCCCCCGCGATCAGGCCGCCCGCGAAGGCGGATGCTCCGCCGCGTTGCACGACAGCGGTCATCCGATGTGGCGCATTGTTGGTCGGTCAATAAGCACCGTCAATATAAATTTTGTGCTTTTTATAAATTAAATGCTCCTCTATGATGGCTGGCATCCCAACCATCCCATGCACGGCGGGATCGCCGCCGCCGGCAGGGCGACCACGAGGAGACCCTTTGATCCCGTCCACTTTTCAACTGGATGCGCAAATGCCGCTACCGACGGCCGAAGCGGAAAACTATGCCCGCACCGCACTTTCCTGGGCGCGGGACGTCCCGGCCGACATCGTTTCCGAGCGGAACGTCAGCTACGGACCGACCCGCTTCCATCGCTATGACATGTTTCACTCGGGCCGCGCCGACAAACCGCCCGTCGTCGTCTTCTGGCACGGCGGAGGCTGGACGAACGGCTACAAGGAGTGGGGCCATTTCATGGCCAAGCATGTCGTCGGCCTCGGGGCGATGCTCGTGCTGCCCGACTACCGGCTCGCACCCGAAAGCCGGATGCCCGCCGCATTCGACGACTGCGCGCGGCTCCTGCGCGCGCTCGCCGCGTCGCGAACCTTCACCGGCGACTTGCGGCGCGTGTATGTCGCAGGCCATTCGGCCGGCGGCCATCTGGCCGCGTTGACGGCCTTGCGCCTGCACGGGTACGGCCGTGCGGCGGACGTCGGCGTGACGATACGCGGATGCGCGCCGATCAGCGGAATCATGGATCTCGCGCATCCGGCACCGCCGGCAGGCAGCCTCGAGGCACGCGTGTACGACATGGTGTTGAACGACATGGACGACGACGTCCTGTTCAGTCCCGTCTGCTGGACCGCTGGGAATACCGTGCCGTTCGCATTGAGCTACGGCGAACGCGATTCGGAGCGCGTGATCCGGTCGAACCGCCGGCTGGCGAGCTTGCTCGCGTGCCAGCCGGCACCCGTCGTCTGTCGCGTCGCGCGAGAGCTGAACCACTTCGAAACGCATCTCGCGTTACGCGATCCGAATTGCGACTGGTACACGATGCTGGGTGAACTGATGCGGGGGAATGCGCAATGAAGGAAACCATCGACACCGGGCTGCCGTCGCTCGGCCAGCCGTTCTCGTGGGCCGTGCGCGCGGGCAATCTGGTGTTCACCGCGCACGGCCCCGTCCGGTCCGACGGCACCATCGACACCGGGCGGATCGAGGATCAGGCACGGCTGACGTTCTCCAATCTGGCGCGAACGATGGCCGCCGCGGGCGGCTCCCTCGACGACGTCACGCAGGTGCAGATCCAGATGACCGAGATCGATAGCATGCCGATCATCGACAGGGTGTACCGGGAATACTTTCGTGCGCCCTATCCGAACCGTTCGAGCGTCGTCGTCAAGGCACTCGTCGTGCCGGGCATGGGCATCGAGATCGTGGTCAACGCGGTGCTGTCGGATTGAACCGGGTCTCCTTTGTCATGTCGGTTTCCCCGGAATCATTCCATGACGGTGACGTGGTCCGCGTTGTACGCGGCCAGCGCCTGCGCGAACCGCGCCTCGTCGGCCAGCGCGGGCGGCAGGTACAGCGTCAACTTGTTTTTCTGGCCGGCCGTCCAATCGCCGTTGACGGTCGGCGCCATTCCGACGATTGGAGCTGCGCCTTCAGGTCGAGCCTGAACGGAAAGTGATAGTCGAACTGCTCGCGCAATGCGTGGATCGGACCGGCCTCGAGCTTGTCGAGAAACGTCGGCGAATGCCAGGCGAGGGCGATCGCCCGGATGACGGTCGCGCGGTATTCGAGAAACTGTCCGTACGTCGGTAATCGAAGATCCCTGCTCGTCGTCTGCTCTGCTGAATGACAGTTTGAACGACTTACGGCAACGACTGCAACGTCGCCTCGGCGAGCCTCGCGATCCGGCCCATGCCCGCCGTCGTTGCAATTTCGGCTGCGCGCCGGCACGCATCGAGCGCGGCCACGCCGCCGCAGCGCCGATCGGCCCGGCGCAAGAACTCGGCCTGCTTGAGCAACAGCTGGGCTTCGTAATACCGTTCGCCGCTCGATTCGCACAAGGCGAGACACTGCCCGACCTGCGCGAGCGCCGCGCCGTAGTCGCCGCGTTCGGCATCCAGCTCGGCAAGCAACGACGCGTAGTAGGTCATGCCGAGCAGGCCGCCCGACTGCCGCTGCGCATCGAGGTGCGCGGCGACGCCCGCGCGATCGCGTTGCGCCCACGCATGAATGATCGCGGCGTAATGCCCGACTGCCCGCAACCGGTGCGTGCCCGTGAGGCGGAGAATCGCTTCCGACACCGCTCGCGCCGCGTCGCGGTCTCCGGTGAGCTGATGCGTGCGCGCGAGGTATAGCATCGTGACGCCGAGCGTCGGCAGATGATCGAGACAGGTCGCGCAATAGACGGCTTCGCGCGCCATCGCGAACGACGGCTGCGGATCGTCGTCCATGCACCAGCGCACGCTGGCGAGCGACGCCATCGCCCACGCGCGCGTATCGAGCGCCAGGACGCGCCGGTGCCCCGCGTCGCGTCGCACGTCGTAGCCAGCCAGCACCGCGTCGAACGCGGCACGGGCGCGCGCATAGTCGCCGTCGACCCACAGGCTCATACCGCGCATCGCGTCCGCCGCGACCTGCACGCCCGCATCGCCGCGCTCGGTCGCCAGCGTGTCGAGCCGCTTGCCGATCCGGCGCACGGTCGGACGGTCGCCGGCGACGTGGTAGTACGTCGACAGCGTCCACAGCGCGCTGATCTCGAGTTCGGGATCGTCGAGCGTCTGCGTCTGCCGCAGCAACTGCTCCGCATGCTCGCGCACCCGCGGGTCGGCCCAGCCGAATCGCGCCATCGTCGCGTGCGTCAACGTGGCGCGGATGCGCGCACTGTCGTGCTCGCGCCGCGCGTGATCGGCAGTAGCGAGCCAGTCGGACACGGCCTGCCCGTAACGGATCGCGTCGTCGTATCGCGAACGCTCGAGCGCGCGATGCGCCGCATCGATGCCGTGCGCGATCGCGTCCGCGTACGCGCCTGCGCGCGCGAAGTGCGCGGCGACGCCGAACGCATGCGCACCGGCACCGCGATCGGCCTGCGCGAGCAGCGCACGGCCGACGCGCGCATGATTGCCGCGCCGTACGGCAGGCGGCATCGATTCGTACGCGGCGTCGCGAATCAGCGCATGGCGGAACGCATAGAACACGCGATCGCGCCGATGCTGCGCGTACACGATCCGCTCTTCGAGCAGCAGCCGCAGATGTTCGTCGAGCGTGGCGCGATCATGCGGCGAAGCGTCGGCGAGCAATTGCGCATCCACTTCGAGCCCGATGGTCGCGGCCAGCTGCGCTGTGTCGCGCGCGTCGTCGATCCGGTCGAAGGCGAGACCGAGCATGCCGCCGAGACTGAGCGGCAGCGGGTACGGGTCCGTTGCCGCTGGCTCGGCAATCGGACCGTCCGCGCCGCTCACCGTCAGTTCGCGCGCGACGGCCTCGATGAACAGCGGGATGCCGGCCGTGCGATCGGCGAGTCGGTCGAGCCACGCCGGATCGAATGCGCCCGGGCCCAGATGCGCCGACATCAGGCGCTGCGCGTCGTCGCGCGGCAGGCGTCGCAGCACCAGGCGGTCGGTCGCGCCGCGCCAGCGCGCGAGCTTGTCGGGGCGCGACGTGAGCACGATGCAGAGTGCCGCCGCGCGCGGCGAGTGCTGCAGATACGCGAGAAACTCCTCGGTCGAGCGATCGAGCCACTGAACGTCCTCGATCACGAGCAGCACCGGCGCGCCGTTGCCGAGCGACACGATCAGTTGCTCGAGGACGTCGAACAGCGCGTGCTGTTTGCGCGCGCTCGACCACAGGAGCCCGTTCGCATCGCAGGGCAGCCCGAGCCAGGTCGCAAGCGCGACACGCGCCGCCGCATGGTCGCAATCGAGCGGCGCGATCATCGCGTCGATCGCCGCGAGCGCGGCGCCCGGTGCGCGATCGGCGTCGACGTGCCAGTGCGCGGCGATGAATCGCAGGACCGGAAACAACGCATGATTCTCGCGTTCGGGCAGGCACCCGCAATGCGCAAAGGCATGGCCGCGGGTCCGCACGGCCTCGCACAGTTCGTGCACGAGCCGCGACTTGCCGAAGCCCACATCGCCGACGACGAGCCGCGGCACGCCGCGCGGCGGCGGCTCGCCACGCATCGCGCGACGATGCCGCTCGTGTGTGTCCTGCCACGCGCGCAACAGCACATCGAACTCGCGCGCGCGGCCGACCATGGGCGTCCGCCTGCCGGCGTCGAGCGAATCGAACGGCGTATCGGCGTACCGCTCGCCGAGCAATTCATGAACCGGCTGCGACACGAGGCCCGCGCGCGCCAGCCGCAACGCGGTCGGACGCGAATCGGCATGCCGTTCGAGCACGAGCCGCGCATCGTCGCTGATCAGGATCTGTCCGGGCCTGGCCAGCCGCAGCAGCCGCGACGCCGCGGCGGGCGTCGACGCGCCCGACATGTGCGACGCATGCGCGAGCATCTGCCCGACGTGAATCGCGGCGGCCACTTCGACTCGCCAGCCTTCTTCCGCGCCGCCGGCACTGCCGCCGGCGGCCGACGGCACCGGCAGCCGCGCACGCTCGGCGACGCGCACCATGTCGAGCGCCGCCCGCGCCGCGCGACGCGCGGGCCAGTCGATGTCCCCTTGCACGCCGAAATGGAACAGCAGCGTGTCGCCGAGCCGTCCACCCGCGTGCGCGCCGTAACCGATCGCGATATCGGCGCACTTCGTCAGCCACTGCGCCTCGTAGCCGTCGAGCGCCATCCCCTGCTCGGTTCCGGCACGACGTTGGCGGCCCTCTCCGGCGATCGTCACGCAGCAGCACAGCGTGGTGATCTGCCGGTACTCGCCCCCCTCCGCGATCGTCTCGCCGCGCGGCCCAAGCGGGCGCGCACGTGCGCGGCGGCCGGTGCGACCGGTGTCGAACCGGCCGACGAGCGCGGCGAAGTTGAGCGCACGAAACTGCGCCGCGAGCGCCTCGGCCGACGCGGCGCGCTGCCGCGGATTCTTGTTCAGCGCATGCCGCAGGACCGCGCCGAGCGGCAGCGCCGCGATCGGCGGCGGAAGCGCGACATCCACGGGGCTCAGCTGCTGATGGAGGATCTCGGCCACGCTCGCGCCCTGCATGACGACCTCGCCGGTCAGGCATTCGAGCACGATCAGGCCCCACGCATACAGGTCGCTGGCGGGCGTCGGCGGCTCGTTGCGCAATTGCTCGGGCGCACAGTAGGGCGGCGAGCCGAGCACCTCGGTCGCGAGCGTCGCGGTCCGACGCGTGATGTCTTCGGTACCGGGCAGCAACGCGCCGATGCCGAAATCGAGCAGCTTCGCGTGCGGCCCGTCGTCGGCCATCGCGATCACGACGTTGTGCGGCTTCAGATCGCGATGCACGATGCCGCGCCGATGGGCGGCCGCGAGCGCGTCGAGCACTTCCGTCATCAGCCGCCCGGTGTCGATGGCCGACAGCGGCCCGTCCGCCGCGAGCCGGTCGCGCAGCGTCCGGCCCTCGACCAGTTCGAATACGGCGAACAGCCGCCCGTCGGGCGCCTGCCCTTGGTCCAGCAGCGCCACGATGTTCGGATGCCGCAGCGCCTCGCACAGGCTCGTCTCGCGCCGGAAGCGCGCACGCCGGCGCATGCGCTCCGGCGCGATCAACGCGGCGTCGTCGCGCATCAGCTTGATCGCGACCGCGAGCCCCGTCTCGTCGCAGGTCGCCCGAAACACCACGCCGTTGCCGCCTTCGCCGAGCAGCGCGCCGAGCCGGTAATGCCATCTGCCGGCGAGCGTCGCGAAAGGCGCCGCATGCCTCGGCGGTTCAGATGCATCCGGCCCGGCGGGCGCGCGGGAGACGATCGGCAGCACGGCCGGGCCTCCGGCGTTCACGGACAATGGACGACCGGGCCCGGCACCGCGCGCGGCGCGCCGGGACGCGACCCGCCGCTCGGCACCCACTCGCATTCGAGATGCTCGCCGCGCACGATCCGGAACGGAACATCGCCGAAGCGGACGCTGCCGCGCCGACGCTCGACGAGCTGGCTGGCGCCCAGCCCGGGCAGCGCCGCGAACTGGCTCCGGGCGCGATGAATCTGCACGTTGACGTGGGATGTGTCGATGCCGAGCATGCGCGCGAGCCGGTCGAGCTCGATCCATCCCTGCGTGGCGGCGTCGTGGCCGGCCTGCCTGTCGGCCGAGCGCGCGCGGGCGAGCGTGACGAGGCTGTAGTGATGGGCGCGCTCGCCGAGGTCGACCATGCCGCCGCGGACATGCAGCAGCATGCGCACGTGCTCCTCGTTCCGGCTGACGAAGAATTCGAGCAGTTGCGCCGGCGCGGCCGGATCGGCGTGGGCGGCGAGCGTCACCGTCGAGCCTTGGCGCGCGAGGGCGAGGCGCCATGCGCAGTCGCCGGTCGACACTTCGTCGCCGTCATGGAGCGCGCGCGGCGGCAGCGTGTCGTCGCACAGCCATTCGCCGGCCGGCGATCGGACGATCGTGACCGGCTGCGCGGCAGGGGCCGGCAGGATCTGGCGCGGCGCGAGCACGATCGGCGCGACGGCGCCGCGGATCGGCCACAGCGTATCGGCCGGATCGTCGAGCGATTCGACGCGCCAGGGCGCGATGCCGGCCCTGCCGAAGCGAATCACGTCGCCTTGCCGCAGCACCGCATGCTCGCCGTCGCGCAACGATACGCCCGATACCGACGTGCCGTTGCTGCTGTGATCGTGGAGTTCCCAGAGCCCGCCGGCCCAGCGGACATGGGCATGGACGCGGGACACCGAGCCGTCCCGGATGACCGTGTCGCAGCGCGCGTCGTCGCGGCCGAACACGTGATACGCGCGGAGCAGGCATGCTTCTCCGGAAGCGTCGTTCTTGAGTATCGCCATGGCCGCCCCGTGTCGGATTCGCCCGGATCGTTCGAGTGCCGCATCGACGTTGCCGGACAAGCGATTGATTCAATGATCGCGAACGGTCGCACGTTCGCCGCCTCGTTACCTGTTTTTCCGATCAGCTGTCTTGCAAGGGGTCGCCCCGGCATCGCACGTTATTTCAGCAAATTGAACTGTCGATCGCTTTGTTGTTTTAAAATCGGGCGCCCGATGAAATCCTGCCAAATAAAATCATGCCCCGCAACCGGAATGCACGGATAACGACTTCATATTGCAATCCTTTACGTTTCCGATAAATTTCCGGGTTGCCAATAAGGGGTCGAAATTATTCATCGTCTCGCAAACCGCCACCAGACATACATCTGACCGGTATGGCGACATTGAATGACAGAGCGGGATTAATGACCTTTGCCAACGCGGAAATTTTGTTTGCCCGAGCGAAAATAAAATCACACCGTTTCGATTGTTTAAATAATTTTCCCTGGCGTTTTTATAATCGATGCCGTTTAACCCGTCCGTAAATCAAGCCGCGCCGCTCATGCCTTTCGGGATAGCCGGCTAACGCGGGTATGTCGGCGCGACGATGCACATGGGGTAGTCGACCGAACGGCCGCGACACCGGATACAGCCCCGCACCCCGCCGGTCGTCGTATCGATTCGCCCGGCCCCCCAAAAAAACCGTTCGGTTTAAAATGTTTGCAAATCATCTCATGGTGTGAGGGGCATGGGCAGACCCAAAAAATTCAGTCGCGAAGGCGTGTTGCAAAAGGTCCTCCCGCTCTTTTGGAAGTACGGCTTCGCCGGCACGTCGCTCCAGCAGCTGGAACGGGCGTCGGGCGTCAACAAGTCCGGGCTCTATGCGGAGTTCGGAGACAAGGAAGACTTGTTCCTGCATACCCTCCTCTACTACTACGAACATCGCGGGGCGTTGCAGATCCTTACCGCGGAGCCGAAAAGTTACGGCAACATCGAGCGCTTCCTGCGGCTGGGCGATGCGCAAGACGACGGCTGCGTAGGTTGTTTCTCCGTCAATTCGCTGCGTGAATTCCCGTCGTTGTCCGACCGCGTGCGCGAAGTCGTCGGCGCGTATCACCATCGGCTGATCCCGCAGATCATCGAAAATATCGAGGCCGAGCCTCATCACCTGCCTGCCGCGACCATCGCCACGATCGTGACGGTGTTCTTTGCCGGCTATTGCATCGAGCGCAATTTGCCCGCCGAGGCCGAAGGCGACGCCGTCGGCGCATTCATGCAAGCGCTACGCCTCCTTTGACGCTCGTCCGCGGTCGGCCCGCTTCGCGATAGACCAATCGTTTTGAACCGATTGGTTTTTTTAATTGGCCCCGCCTCGCCCGCTTGATCATACTGAACCGATCGGTTCAATAAAGTACCGATCTACAGCGGAGAGCAGCCATGAGCTTGAAGATTCACCCGATCAACTTCGGCAACATGTCGCTCGATTCGAGCGGCCTCGTCCTGTTTCGCGAACCCGGCAAGCAGGTGACGATACCGGTGCTCGGGTTTCTGATCACGGGTGGCGCGCATCCCGTGCTCGTCGATACGGGTTCGCGCAGCGTCGAGCAGTACGCTGAATTCGGTCTGCCCTACGAAGTCACGCCAGAGATGACGATCGAGTATCACCTCGCTCAACACGGCCTGAAGATGAGCGACATCCGTCACATCGTCCATACGCACGCACATATCGATCACGTCGGCATGACCGACCGATTTCCCATGACGACAACCGTCGGTATCTCGCGTCGCGAGCTGGAATTCGCGGCATCCGGGATCATGGGCCCGCTGATGTACACCGCGGCCGATACGAAGCATCTGATCGACCGCCTGCATACGCGCGGCGCAATCCGGCTGTTCGACGTGGACGGCACGTTCGAGGAAGAGGTCATTCCGGGCGTCGCGGTCCGTCTCTCCGGTGGCCATACGCCGGGTTCGCTGTCGGTGCTCGTCGAAACCGACGAAGGCATTGCCAACATCTGCGGCGACATCGCCTACAACCTGAAGGATCAGTTGATCGACCCGATCCTCGACCAGGCCGCGCACGAACCCACCATTACCGCGAACCGCGCGATGTCGACGCTCGACGAGAAGCGCGCGATCAAGCGCGCGCTTGCAACGAGCCGCTTCCTGCTGCCAAGCCACGACGTGCCCGCGCTGGTGAGCGGCGGGAAGGTGGTCGGCCTGATGGAAAACGCCATCTCGAACCCGCGGGCCGACGTCACGAAGGCGTCGAATTACACGCCATTGACGCAGGGTTGAACCCAGATGCCCGGCCTTCTGCGTCGAACGCTCGGACTGTTGATTGTCGCCGCGGGCGCATTCCACGCCGCGGCCGCGCTGGTTCTGCACGCGCTCGGCAGCTAGTCGGTTGATCGGTGCGTGCCCGTCTCGTCTGCGGCGCCGCGTGCTTCTCAAGCCTCGAAAGGACTCTCTCATGACTACGCCCTTTTCCGCGCGGACGGCGCGCGCACTCCACACCCTCAGCCTCGCGTACTTCGTACAGGCGACGGGCGCGCTCTCCGTCGTCGGCAGCCTCGACTCGATATCGCGTCAATGGGGGCTCGCCGATTCGCAAAGCGTTTACCTCGTTACCGTGTTCGGTGTGACGTTCGCTTTCGCCGCTCCGCTGCTGCAAGTCGGTTTTGGACATCTGCGACGCCGTCGCCAGGTTTTGCTCGGCTTGGCGCTGTTCAGTACGGCTGCCCTCCTGCTGGCGGCCGCGCCGAATTATCCCGTGCTGCTGCTGTCGCGCGTGCTGATGGGGCTCGGCGCGGGTTTCATCGGCCCCGTGCTCGGCGCCTTGGGTTCGAGCCTCGTCGAGCGCGACCAGCAGGGCAGCGCGATTGCCACCGTGCTGCTCGGCTTGAGCGTCGCCGGCCTGGTCGGCATGCCGCTGTCCGCATGGATCGCGCACGCATGGGGCGCACGATCGCTCTTCGTCGCCGTCGGGCTCGCCGGCGCCGTGACCGCCGCTCTCATCGTATGGGCCGTACCCGACACGAGCCGGGGCGAGAACATCGAATTCGCGACGATGGTCTCTCTTCTGACGCGCACCGCTACGCTCAGTGCATTTCTGGTCGTGTTCTTCATCGCGGCCGGCGTCTATTCGACGTACGCTTTTATCGCACCCATCATTCGCGACGTATTCCACGCAGGCGCCGACATGGTGTCGACTTCGCTCGTGGTGCTCGGCGTCGCCGGCGTCGCGGGCAACCTGTTCGTGACGCGCGCCGCGCGGCGCCATAGCGCGGAAACGATGCTGCTCGCCGGCCTCGCCCTGCTTGCAGCGGACCTGGTGTTTCTCTGGTTCACGCCCCCGAGCCTGCACCTGCTTTTTGTCGCACTGACGGCGTGGGCGTTCGCGACCGACCTGCTGTGGCCTTCACAGCAACGGCGCATCGTCGAACTCGTACCGCAATGGCGAGGCATTGCGTTGGCCTTGACCGCATCCTTCGTGTTTTGCGGCATCGGCGTCGGCTCCGCCGTCGCGGGGTGGGTGTATCCCGCGTTCGGTTTGGCAGGGTCGATCGGCAGTTCACTGGCGTTTCTCGCGCTGGCGACCGGCAGCCTGCTCGTGTCCCGTGCGTCGGTCAACGCGAAGACCTGCGCGGCCGGGTGTCGGGAATCGCTTCAATCATGACGCGATCGAGACAAGCACCGGCCCGCGGATACGCGAGCAGGCCATCGGAATGAACGGCGTCCTGACCGCACTCGTCGCGCCCGTACTCGCGGTGCTCGTTCGATGATCGACGTCGCGCACGCGACGTCCGGCCTCGATCGAACGAACGAAAAATAACGGCGGCCGGAAATCGATCCGGCCGCAGGCTTGTTCCAGAATGATTTCGGTTCGCCTAGATCAGTTTCTCGAGCAGCACGACATCGAGCGTCGCCTTGCCCGCGAGTTCGCGCGCCAGGTTCTGGAACGCCGGTGCTTCGCCGTGGACCTTCAGCGCACGTTCGTCCCGCCACCGCTCGATCATCGTAAAGCGATGAGCCGCCTCGCGGTCTCGATGCAACTCATACTGCTCGCACCCATCCTCGGTCCGGACGGCCGGTACGGCCGCCAACAACGCCGCTTCCACCGCCTTCGCGTGTTGCGGATCCGCGGTAATCGTGGCAACGACAAACTGCTTTGACATTTTCATTCTCCATCGTAAAGGGATCTTGCGAGCATCTGCTTTCGTTTGACACGCCAGTACGACGACACGATCGGACAGATCGGTTCGTCCGCATGGCGCCCCGTCGCTCATTCAGTCTTCGAACTGCTTCGCGAGCGTCAATGCACACAGCGCCCGACGGGCGCTGTGTGGCGTTCCGGAACGACACCGGGTATTGGCCGTCAGTCGAGCCGACGCCCGACACGTTCAGTCGACTGCCGGAAAGTCCAGCGTAGTGTCGTTCACGCGGTTCACCAGGTTGGTGAAGGTGATCGATGTCATGACCAGGATGATCTCGATGACCTGTCGCTCGGTATACCCCGCGTCCAGCACCGCCTCCAGCACGCCCGGGGGCACGGTATCGCGCGTCGTCGCGACCGATCGCACGAACGAGAGCAGCGCATCACGCCGGGCCTCCCCCGACGCGCGACCGGCGCGGATATTCTTCATCACTTCCGGCGTGAGACCCGACATCCTGCCGAGCATCGTATGAGCGGCCAGGCAATAGTCGCAACCGGACAGCGCGCTTACCGCAAGGCGCACCGTTTCAATATCGGCCTGATCCAGAGAACTTGCCGCGATCGCCGCATCGACGTTCAACATGGCCGAAAGACCGGCCGGGCTGTGCGTGCCGATGGTCGCGTAGGCGTTCGGGACCTTCCCAAGTGCGGCCTTGATCTGACCGAACACAGCTGCGGTTTCGCCGGTAGCTTCCGACGGCTTCAGGGTAGTCAAGCGTGTCATATATCTCTCAACGAGTTGGATAACGAAGTGCCGACCGGAAACGGCCGGCAGGATAGCGACGATGACGAGTCGGAGCCCACGCCCCTGGTTTTACTGCCAGATAACCGCGCCAAATGCCGAACAGGTCGCGTCACGCAACGCGCACGACAATTATCGACATCGAAAACCCACGACCCGATTTAATCGCAGCAGTTGTCATCATAAAAATTCGCCGCTTGAATTTGAATGCGATTTACCGAAAAACTGACTTTGCTCGTCAACATCGGGGCCGGCCCATTTCGCGTGCAGATCATTCATTTTCAGGCACGTCATGAACGTGTCGGCGCGATATCGACCCACCAATTACCCGGCAAAAAGGACGTTATTTCGGCGCGACGAACACACCCGTTTTCCGTGCATGGCGCCATGCAACATTCAAAATCGGAACTCGGCCTGCGAGCCGCCGCGAACACCGAGCGACGCGCGAACGCATCGGTACGCGCACGTCGGCCTCCGGTGACGGCAATCAACGGCCCGGTTCGCCCGGCACCACATTGTTGACGACGGACGTCACGCCCGCGACCCGCGCGGCGCTATCGCCGGCAAGCTGGACTTGTTCGCTGTCGGGCACGTATCCGGTCAGGGTGACGGCTCCCCGGCGAGCGAGCACCCGCACGTTGATTGCATTCAATCCTTTCGTTTTCGACAGCGCCCATACGATTTTCCGCGACAGCGCGCGATCGGCCGCGCGTTGCGCCTTCTTTTCACTCTTCGTCACATCTTTCTGGCTGACGACCTGCTCCGGCGGCGGAGCAGTATTCTGCTCCGCCGCATGGGCTGAAATACCGAAGGCCAAATAGCTGACATACAGCATCGACGCGATCGTCTTCTTCATCACACTCTCCTTAAACAACGTGAACGTAAAGTTATCAAGGGATAAAACCCGAGTGAATGGTAGGAAGACAATTGGGCGACCTCAATGGCCTCTCCCTGAAAACAGCTTTCAACGCGCGTTCTTCGCCTTCCCGCACCGATGCTCGCAAGCCACCTATACCTGCGCATAGGTGCATTCATTATTTTCGACTAGCTCGAATACACGGCGAGACGATTTTCCGGGCAACTCCGAAACGCCAAACTGGCTGCATGTGTTGCCCGATGACCCGAAAGGCGCCTGAACGACGTTCGAACGTGGGCGATCTGCCAGCGGGAACCCGGTTGCCGTGGACTATCGCGACTGGACGTTAACGAAACCTGCGGACCAGACAGCGTCCCGAATTGGAGCCGAGAAGCCGATGAATACCCCGTTGCGCGCCGTTCTCCGTTCACCTCCGCACGTCACGGCTCGCGCGGCTAAAAAGGCCGTGCTACTCCATCGCGTCGCCAACGTAGTCGCGCATCGCGGCGATCATCGGCGAAATTCGTTCGCGGAGGTGCGCATGAAGGTATCTGACCGCCGGCGAGAACTGGCGACGATGCGGACACACGAGGCTCAGCGGGGCCGCCTCGCCTCGCTGATCGGGCAGCAATACTGTCAGGCGCCCCGCTCTGACGTCGTCATGGACATCGAGCCAGGATTTGTAGGCAATGCCCCTGCCCTCGACAGCCCAGCGCCTCGCAATTTCGGCATCGTCGCACAGCAGCACACCCTTCACCGTGACCTGCCGCCTCACGCCGCTTGCGGGGAACAGCCAGCGATCGTAGACACGCCCACCGAGCACGTAGGGCAAACAGTCGTGCAAAACCAGCTCGTCGAGCGACGCAGGCGCGCCGTGCCGTTTCACGTATTCCGGAGCGGCGACGAGCACTCTTCGGTTGCTTTCGGCCAGCGGAAGCGCGACGTAGCTTGCGGCCTCCGGCGCGCCATAGCGGATAGCCACGTCCACCGGATCGCGAAATACGTCGGTCACGTAGTCGGACAACGAAAGCTTCAGCACCAGCTTCGGATGCGCATCGCGGAACACGCCGAGCCAGGAAAGCAATGCATTGCGTCCGATATCCGACGGTGCGGCGATTCGCAACGTACCTTGCAACGCGTGCTTTCCTCCGTGCAACCGCTCACGCCCCTCGTGAACCATGGAGAGCACTTCCTCCGCATAGGGCAGGTACTGCTCGCCTTCCGCGGTGAGTTTCAGGCTTCGGGTGGAGCGTGCAAAGAGACGGGTATCCAGCTCGCGCTCGAGCCTTTGAATCGCGGCGCTCACCTGCCCTGGCAGCAGATCGGCTTCCCTCGCCGCATTCGAGAAGCTGCCGAGCGCCGCGGCTCTCACGAATAGTTGAAGGTCCTCGAGCCGCACCATTTTCATTCCTGGAGTGAAAGTCCTCCCTAATGTAACGCGTTTTTCCCGCAGTCGAGGTCGAGCAGTATTTCACTCACACGCTGGCGCCCGGTCTGCAGCGAGCAGCCCAGCGCCACTCAACCATCATTCGGAGTTCAACCATGAAAGCGGTTGTCTATACACAGCATGGCCTGCCCGCGGACCATCCCGAGTCCCTTTTCGATGCCGAGGTGTCCAAGCCCGAAGCCGAGCCGCGCGACTTGCTGGTGAAGGTCGACGCGATCGCCGTCAATCCCGTCGACACGAAGGTTCGTATGGGGTCGCCCACCGAGCAGCCGCGGATCCTGGGATGGGACGCCGTCGGAACCGTCGAGGCAATCGGAAGCAACGTTTCCATGTTCGCTCCGGGAGACAAGGTTTTCTTCGCGGGCTCGATCGCCCGGCCCGGCGCGTATGCGCAATATGTTCTCGTCGACGAGCGTATTGCAGGCCGCAAGCCCGCGACGCTCTCCGATGCTCAAGCAGCAGCGTTGCCGCTTACGTCGCTGACGGCGTGGGAACTGCTCTTCGATCGCCTCGGGATCGCCGAGGGCGCCGGTGCCGGCGATGCATTGCTGATCGTCGGTGCGGCCGGCGGCGTCGGCTCCATGCTGACGCAACTGGCGCGTCAACTGACGGGGTTGCGTGTAATCGGGACGGCGTCCCGCCCCGAAACGCGCGCATGGGCGCAAGCGCTCGGTGCACACGACGTCATCGACCATACGCAGCCGCTACTCGAGGGGCTGCGCCGCATCGGCGCCCCGCAAGTGCGCTACGTCGCCAGCCTCACTCAGACGGACGTCCATTACGCGCAGCTCGTCGAGGCGCTGGCGCCGCAGGGCCGACTTGCCGTGATCGACGACCCCGACACGCTGGACGCGATGCCGCTCAAACGCAAGTCGATTTCGCTTCATTGGGAACTCATGTTCACGCGATCGCTGTTCGAAACCGCGGACATGGTCAGGCAGCACGAAATCCTCGATCGCGTCTCCACCCTGATCGACGACGGTACGTTACGCACGACCATGGCCGATCACTTCGGAACCATCAATGCCGAAAATCTCCGGCGCGCCCATGCCCTCATCGAGAGCGGTCACGCGCGAGGAAAGATCGTGCTGGAAGGCTTCTGACGCACGCCGACGACGCCCTGTATCGCCATTCCGAACATGCTGGACAAGACCGGAGAACAAACATGCACTTCCCGCATCGACGCATCACGAGATTCACTTCCCTCCGCCGAACCGCAACCGCACTGGCAGCCGGCTTGAGTTTCACGCTGCTGGTCAACCAGGTGTTGGCGCAACCGTCCGCGCCGGCAACGGCGCCGGCGGTTCAGGCGACCGACCGCACCATCGGCGCGATGGACACGGTGGCCACCTTTTCCGGCCCGATGCCCACCGGCGTGACGGTTGCCGAGAACGGCCGGATTTTCGTCAATTTCCCGCGTTGGGGCGACGCCGTGCCTTTCACCGTTGGCGAGTTGCGTGACGGCCGCGTCGTCGCCTATCCAAACGCCGAGATCAACCATGCCGATGCGGCGCACCCGTCCACGCACTTCCTGAGTGTCCAAAGCGTCGTTGCCGACGGTCACGGCAAGCTCTGGGTTCTGGATACCGCCGCACCGAACTTTTCGGAGCCGGTCGCGGGCGGCGCGAAGCTCGTCGCCATCGATCTCGCGACCAACCGCGTCGTCAAGACGATCGTGTTCCCCGCGAACGTGATGCGGGCCCAGACCTATGTAAACGACATGCGCTTCGATTTTCGCATCGGAAAGGCCGGGGTCGCTTACGTGACCGACTCCTCGCTGTCGGGCATCGGCGGCCTGATCGTGATCGACCTCGACAGCGGAAAGGCGATACGCCGCCTGACCGGCGACGTGTCGACATCGGCGGATCCTCGCTTCGTCCCGGTCGTCGAAGGCCAGTCGTTGAAAGTCCGCGACCCGAACGGGACCACCAAGCCCTTTTCCGTGGCGTCCGACGGCATCGCGCTCTCCGCGGACGGCCAGACCCTCTACTACTGCCCGCTGTCGAGCCGCCATCTCTACTCGATTCCGACCGCGATGCTGCGCGATCCGGCGATCAGCGACGCGCAACTGGCGGCCGCGGTGAAGGATCTCGGGGAGAAAGGGGCGTCCGACGGTCTTGCCAGCGACGCGAACGGCAATGTCTATGCCGGCGATTACGAGCACAACTCGATTCGCAAGCTCGAACCGGGCGGCGAATGGCAGACGATCCTGCACGATCCGCGCGTGCTGTGGCCCGACACGCTGTCGGTCGGCCCGGACGGTTACCTCTACTTCACCGCGAACCAGCTTCACCGCCAACCGGTATTCCACGGCGGCAAGGACGAGCGCCAGAAGCCGTACGCATTGTTCCGCGTACGCATCGGCGCAGGTCCCGCACCGACCCGTTAATCCCTTTCGCCATCGCCGACAACCGGAGTTCCGCACATGAATCTCGCCGACGCCATTCATGCCCGCCATACCGTCAAAGCCTTCGAGGGCGGCAAGTCGCTTCCCGCCGCGCAGGTCGAAACATTGCTGTCGCTGCTTCACCAGTCGCCGTCCTCGGTGAATTCCCAACCGTGGCATTTCGTGGTGGCCGCGACACCGGAAGGCCGCGCGCGCATCGCGGCCGCCACAACGGGCGCCTACGCGTACAACGAGGCCAAGGTCGTCAATGCATCGCACGTCATCGCGATGTGCATGCGGACCGACATGGACGACGAACACCTTCACGCCATTCTGGAGCGCGAATCGGTGGATGGCCGATTCAAGACCGCCGAAATGCGCGCCGCGCAGAACAAGAGCCGCCGCTCGTACGTCGACATGCACAAATACGAGCTGCGCGATACGCCGCAATGGATGGAAAAGCAGGTCTATCTGGCGCTGGGCGGCCTGCTGCTCGGCGCGGCGGTCCTCGGCGTCGATGCAACGCCGATGGAAGGGTTCGACAGCCGCGCGCTCGATGCAAGCCTCGGCCTGCGCGAACAGGGCCTGACGAGCGTCGTCATCGTGTCCCTGGGTTTCCGCAGCGGCGACGACTTCAACGCGGATCTGCCCAAATCGCGGCTGCCGCGCGAACGGATATTCACATTCATCTGATCACCCGAAGCAGGCTTGCCGCCCGCGCGGCAAGCGTTCCGAGCTACCGTTTCGCGCACGCTCGGCTGCACGACTTCGAGGAGCGTCATCATGTCCGAATTGATTCGGATGGACACGCACGGCCGCACTGCGACCGTGCCCTCGTCCAGATATGGCGGTGCGCTGTTATTGGGCGCGGCGATTTTGTTGTGGGGCGCGAACTGGCCGGCGATGAAGCTCGGCCTCGCGCACGTCACACCGCTGTGGCTGTCGGCAGCAAGGTTCGCATCCGGGGCGCTGTGCCTGTTCGTCGTGCAAGCGGCGACCGGGACGCTGCGCTTGCCGAAGCGCGCCGACCTGCCGTTTCTCGTCAGCGTCGGCTTGCTTCAGATGTTGGCGTTCACCGCGATGAGCGCCGTCGCGCTGCACCACGTGAGCGCCGGCCGTTCCGCCGTGCTCGCCTATACGACGCCGATCTGGGTGACGCCCGTGTCGGTGCTGGTATTTCGCGAGCACCTGTCCGCGCGTAAAGCATTCGGCACGGCACTTGGCGTGGCCGGGGTGCTGCTGCTTTTCAATCCGCTCGATGTCGACTGGCACGATCGTCAGGCCGTTGTCGCACACGTCATGCTGCTCGGCGCGTCGCTGTGCTGGGCGGTCTGCATTCTTCATCTCCGGCATTTCCGCAGCGCGTCGAGCGCCTACGTGCTCGCGCCCTGGCAAATGCTCGTTGCCGCCGTACCGCTCGCCGTGCTTGCCAGAGTGCTCGAGGGGCCCTACACGGGCGACGGCAGCCTCAGCCTGACGTCGGCGCTGATCTACATCGGTCCGATTGCGACGGCATTTTGCTTTTGCGCGGTGAATGCCGCCAACACGCGCATGTCGAGCACGAGCATGGCGACGGCGATGTTAGGCGTTCCCGTCGTCGGCCTCATGACGTCGGTCCTCTTTCTTCACGAGCATCTCACGATGGGGCTTGCGGCAAGCGTCGTTCTCATCGTGGCCGGCATCGCGCTCTCTATCGCATCACGCTGACCTTGATCGTCTGAACCAGGAGAATGCCATGGTCGATCTCGACCCGACTCAACCCAGACTCACGCTCGTTACCATCGACCTGTCGTTCCATCGCGCGGCCTCCGGCGTCGTGCGGCGGATATTGAACGAGCATGGCGTAACGGTCGACGAAATATTCGCACCACACGAAGAAGCCTTCCGGATTCTGCGGGAAGGGCGAGCCGACATGCTGAGCAGCGCGTGGCTCCCGAGCAGTCATAGTCTCTACCTCGCTCCGTTCGAGCAGGACGTGCACAAGATCACCGTCCTTTACCAGCCATATGCATTGTGGGGCGTACCCGACTATGTGCCCGATAGCGCGGTGAGCTCCATCTCCGATCTGAAACGGCCGGATGTGGCGTCACGGATGGTGAAGCGGATCCAGGGCATCAATCCCGGCGCGGGCATCAGCAGATTTTCCCGCGAAATCGTCGCGCAGTACGGCCTGGCGGACGCAGGGTATCACTTCGAAAACGGCACGCTCGACGATTGCGTACGCGCCTTCGAGGAGGCCGTCGCCGCGCGCCGGTGGGTGGTGGTTCCGCTTTGGACTCCACAGTACCTTCACGAGCAATACACCATCCGCGAACTCAAGGACCCGAAGGGTCTGCTCGGCGGCACGGACGACGCCACGTTGATCGTCAGAAATGCGTCGCTTGACGCGATCCCGTTGGCCGCATTGTCCGAACTACGCACTCTCAGCCTCGGCAATCGGGAAACGAGCCGTCTGGACCATGTCCTCTCACGCACCGGCTCGCCGCGAACGACCTGAGGCGCCACGGGCGAGCACCGTCGGTGACGAACGCGTAGACGACGCGTATCGACCGAAACCGCCGCGAACGTCGACGGCCGTTATGCAGTTCGCGCGAACGAATATTCGGAGTAAGTGAAATGACTTTATGGGCGGAGCGCGTTGATCGACACGTCGCCTCGCCAATAAACTGCATCGCACTACATCGCAATCGCCGAGAAACAGAAGGCTGAAACGAGCCGGCCGAGATGACGCAACCGGCTCGGCGTTTCCCGGCAGATGTCATTCACTTCGTAACCATCGACGGAACAACATCATGACGCAAGCACACAAAGGTACCGCACTGATCACGGGCGCATCGTCGGGTATCGGTGCGGTCTATGCCGAACGACTCGCACGCCGCGGGTTCGATCTGATTCTCGTTGCACGCAACAAGGATCGGCTCGACGCATTTGCGAAGCGCATGACCGACGACACGCAGCGCAGTGTCGAAGTGATCGCCGCGGATCTCGGCGATTCGCGCGCGCTGGCCGCCATCGAAGCGAAGCTGCGCACGGACGCGAGCATCACGCTGCTCGTGAACAATGCCGGTGTCGGCACGCATAAGCCGCTGCTCGAAAGCGACGTCGACGCAATGACGCGCATGATCGATCTCAACGTCACGGCGCTGACGCGCCTCACCTATGCAGCAGCACCCGGCTTCGTCGCTCGCGGCCACGGCGCGATCATCAACATCTCGTCCATCGTTGCGATCGGGCCCGAGCTGCTGAACGGCGTGTATGGCGGAAGCAAGGCATTCACGCTCGCGTTCACGCAGTCCCTTCATCACGAACTGGCAGACAAGGGCGTGCAGGTTCAGGCCGTTCTCCCGGGCGCGACGGCGACGGAATTCTGGGAGATCGGCGGGCTCCCGCTGGACAACCTCCCGAAGGAGATCGTCATGTCGGCTTCCGACATGGTCGACGCAGCGCTGACCGGCTTCGACCGTCAGGAACTCGTCACGATTCCATCCCTGCACGCAGGAGACGAATGGGCCGCATACGACGCCGCCCGCCGCGTGATGATTCCCCATCTCTCGAGCAATACCCCCGCGGCGCGTTACGCCGTCGCGCAATAAACGCAGCAAACCTTTTTCGCAACCGCTCCAGTCGTCCATTCAAAGGAACTCCGATCATGAAACTCACCGGAAACACTGTCTTCATCACCGGCGGCACGTCGGGTATCGGCCGCGCTTTCGCAGAAAACCTTCACAAGCGTGGCAACAAGGTCATTGTCGCGGGGCGTCGCAAGGCGTTGCTGGACGAGATCGCTCGGGCCAATCCGGGTATCGACACCGTGGAGCTGGACGTCGGCGATCCCACGCAGATCGAGCGTGTCGCGCGACAGCTGATCGCGGACTATCCGACGCTGAACGTCGTGATCAACAACGCGGGCATCATGCCGTTCGATGACGCCGGCGGTGCGCTGGACGACGCGCAAGCCGTCCGGCTCGTGAACACGAACCTGCTCGGGCCGGTGCGTGTCAGCGCCGCGCTCGTCGAACATCTGAAGGCGCAACCCGAGTCGTTCATCATCAACAACAGCTCCGTACTGGCATTCGTCCCGCTTGCCGCCACGGCGCTCTACTCCGCGACGAAAGCGGCCATTCACTCGTACACGATGTCGCAACGCTTTGCGTTGCGCAATACGAGTGTCCGCGTGCTGGAAATCGCCCCGCCGTGGGTCGACACGGATCTGATCCACAAGAGCGGTGATCCGCGAGCAATGCCGCTGGACGCCTTCATCGCCGAGACGATCCAGCGTCTCGAAACCGCGACGACGGAAGTCGTGGTCGAGATGGCGCAGCCGCTGCGTAACAACGTCGGCCCCGACGAGTATGCGTTCGTCGATCAGTTCAATCAGGCGCTCGTCGAGAACCCCATTCCGGTAGCCTGAGCCGCCGCGAAGAAGGACTCCGGAAGGCGGCCCTGCGACGCCGCCTTCCGCCCCCCGCAATTCGATCACTCACCGAACGACAAACGACTTGAGGCTGACAACAATGTCCGACAAGAGCCTGACGACCGCCGCCGGCGCCCCCGTATCCGACAACCAGAACTCGATGACAGCCGGCGCGCGTGGCCCGGTCGTATTGCAGGACATGTGGCTCGTTGAAAAGCTGGCCCATTTCGACCGCGAGGTAATTCCCGAGCGTCGCGTACATGCGAAGGGATCGGGCGCCTTCGGAACGCTGAAGGTCACGCACGACATCTCGCGCTACACGAAAGCCAAGGTCTTCGACCAGGTTGGCAAGGAAACGCCGATTTTCATGCGATTCTCGACGGTCGCGGGCGAGCGCGGCGCCGCCGACGCGGAGCGCGACGTGCGCGGTTTCTCGATCAAGTTCTACACGGAGGAAGGGAACTGGGACATCGTCGGCAACAACACGCCCGTGTTCTTCGTGCGGGATCCGCTCAAGTTTCCGGATTTCATCCACACGCAAAAGCGCGATCCGCGGACGAACATGCGCAACAACGTCGCGGTGTGGGATTTCTGGTCGCGCCATCCCGAGTCGCTGCATCAGGTCACGATCCTGATGAGCGATCGCGGCATCCCGAAGAACTACCGGCAAATGCACGGCTTCGGCTCGCACACGTTCTCGTTCGTCAACGCGGCGAACGAACGCTTCTACGTGAAGTTCCATTTCAAGTCCGCACAAGGCATCGAAAACTATACGGATGCGGAAGCCGCTCGCGTGGTCGGTCAGGATCGCGAGTCCGCGCAGCGCGATCTCTACGAGGCGATCGAACACGGTAACTTCCCGAGATGGCATTTCCGCATCCAGGTGATGCCGGAAGCGGACGCATCGAAGGTGCCGTACAACCCGTTCGACATCACCAAAGTCTGGCCGCACAACGATTACCCGCTGATCGACGTCGGGACGATCGAGCTGAACCGGAACCCCAAGAATTATTTCGCGGACGTCGAGCAGGCCGCGTTCACGCCGGCGAACGTCGTACCCGGAATCGGGTTTTCGCCGGACCGCTTGCTTCAGGGGCGCCTGTTTTCGTACGGCGACGCGCAGCGCTACCGGCTCGGCATCAATCATCACCAGATCCCCGTCAATGCGCCGCGCTGCCCGTTTCACTCGTTCCATCGCGATGGCGCGATGCGTGTCGACGGCAACCTCGGCAGCACCGTGAACTACGAACCCAGCCGTCACGGCGACTTCGCCGCGAATCCAGCAGCGGCCGAACCGCCGGTGCAGGCAGGCACGGTCGACCGTTACGACCATCGTGACGATGACGACTATTACAGCCAGCCCCGCGCGCTGTTCCGTCTGTTCAGCGCCGACCAGAAGGAGAGACTGTTCGCCAACATCGGGCGGGCGATCAGCGGCGTCCCGCAGGACGTGGTCGACAGAGTGCTCGCCCATCTCGAGCGCATCGATCCGGCGTATGCCGCCGGTGTCCGTACTGCGATCTGGGCCGAGTAAGGCCGGCGTGCGCGCGCCGAGCGGACGTCGCGCGTCGATCTCGCGGATTCGTCTGTCTTTAATCAAGGAGTAACGTTATGGAAAGCGCGAAGCAATACGAATACCTGTTCCTCGGCGGCGGCAAGGGCGGAAAATCCCTGGCGATGGACCTCGCCCGAAGCGGCAAGCGCGTCGCCGTCATCGAACGCGGCATGATCGGCGGTTCATGCATCAACGTCGCGTGCATCCCCAGCAAGACGTTGATTCAGAACGCGCGCAACATGCATGCGTGGCGAGCGGCGTCTGCCGACGCGCACCATCTTGCAGACATGGCGCGCGTGCATGCGAACGTCCGCGCAGTCGTCGACGGCATGGTGGATATCAACCGCCGCGCTTTCGAACAGTCGGGCCTCGATCTCGTGATCGGTTCCGGTCGGTTCGTCGCGCCGCGACGCATCCTCGTTCGGGCCGGCGACGGCTCCGAACAGCTGTTCGAAGGCGAGAACGTCTATATCAACACCGGCACCGTGGCGGCGGTTCCGGACGTGCCCGGCCTGCGTGACTCGAGCCCGCTCACACACGTTGAAGCGCTGAACCTCGACGTGCTGCCGAAAAAGCTCATCGTGATCGGCGGCGGCTACATCGGCCTGGAGATGGCCCAGGCGTTTCGGCGCCTCGGCAGCGAGGTCGCACTCATTCACGACGCACCGCGGGTCGCCATTCGCGAGGACGAGGACGTCAGCGTCGAAATCCAGCGCGCGCTCGAGGACGACGGCATCTCGCTGCATCTGTCTGCCCGGATTGCCGGCGTAACCGGGCGCTCGGGTACAGGCGTCACGGTCAAGCTCGACGACGGCACATCGATCGACGGCAGTCATCTGCTCGTCGCGGCAGGCCGGCGGCCGGTCGCCGACGGCATCGGCCTGGATCTGGCAGGCGTCGATCGCGACGAGCGGGGCTTCATCAAGGTCGACGACGCGCTCGCGACCACCGCGGAACGAACGTGGGCGATCGGCGAGGTCGCCGGCACGCCGATGTTCACGCACGCGTCGTTCGACGACTATCGCGTACTGAAGGCCGGTATCGAAGGGCGGGCAGGCAGCACGGCAGCGCGCATCATTCCGTACGCGTTGTTCACCGATCCGGAACTGGGGCGCATCGGCCTGAACGAAGCGGACGCCAAGGCGCGCAACACGCCCGTCATCGTCGCGAAATTGCCGATGGCGGCCGTGCCGAGAGCCCGCACCAACGGAACGACGCGAGGCTTCATGAAGGCACTCGTGGCGCCCGAAACCGGACAGATCCTGGGGTTCACGATGGTCGGCTCGGGGGCGGGCGAAGTGATGTCGGTCGTGCAAATGGCAATGATCGGAAACCTGCCGTACACGTCCGTGCGCGACGCCATCATCGCCCATCCGCTTCTCGCCGAAGGCCTCAATCTGCTCTTCGCCACCATCAAATAAGCGAGTGCTTTTGCCATTTGCCTGGCTTGCCCCACCGAACGCGGGGCCAGCCCGATGCTCGTGCCGCCACGACGCGCTTTGCGTCGCGGCGGCTTTCGCGCTTCCAATTCAGTCGTCGCCGCCACGATAAAAATGCTGACAGCCGCTCTCCTGCGATCGACACTATCCGGTAAAATCTCCGGACGAGTTCGAATCGCGCAACGCCAGCCCGTCATGTGCCGCACGGGCAGTTCCGCGATCGCGGGCCCTGAGAAAAATATGCCTTCGTCAACACCGGCGTCCCGGTCCGGACGCCTCGAGTGAACGATGGGCAAAGTCGCCGTTCTTCCACCTCATCCAGCATTGCCTGCGCCTCGTTACCGACGCGAACGAAGTGCGGGCACGGCCGTGCGTCGTGGAGTGGATACATGAATTGCTGCTGGCATCCGATATCGACGATCACTGGCGTCGATGTCGACACATTTGTGCGGCCTTGCTCGCCGAGCAACGGGGGAACCTCTTGGATCTGAACGCGACGCGCGCATCCGGTCATCCGGTCGATAGCAACGACCCGAACGACGAAGCGCGGGAAAATCGTATTTCGCGGCATCTCGCGCTGCGAATCCTGCCCATTTTCATGTTTGCGTATGTTGCCGCATACGTCGACCGCATCAACGTCAGCTTCGCGAAACTCCAGATGGGGGTCGACCTGGGTTTCACCGATGCGGTGTTCGGATTCGGTGCGGGTACTTTCGCGCTGGGCTACGTGGTGTTCGAAGTTCCGAGCAACATGATCCTGCAGCGGGTGGGCGCCAAGCGATGGCTCACGCGAATCATCCTGTCGTGGGCGATCGTTTCGGCATTGACCACCTTCATCGCGACGCCCAAGCAGTTCTATGTCATGCGCTATCTGCTCGGGGTGGCGGAGGCCGGGCTCGTGCCCGGTATCGTTTATTACATCTCCCAGTCGTTCCCGCGATACCACCGCGCGCGGGTGCTGTCCACCTTCTACGCGGCGCTGCCGCTGTCCGGTCTGATCGGCTCGCCGCTGAGCGGCTTCATCATGGAGTACTTCGACGGAATCGGCGGGCTTTCCGGCTGGAAATGGATGTTGATGGTCGAGGCGCTGCCGGCGTTCGTCGCCGCGCTTCTCTGCTGGAAGTATCTCGAGGACGATGTCACCCAAAGCCGCCACGAGACGGAGGCCGACCGAGCCTACCTCACCCGAACGCTTGCCGAAGATCGTGCTCTCGCCGCTTCGGCGAACAACAACGCGATGTTCGGCAGCTGGATCTTTTGGGTATTCGGGCTGATCTATTTCCTCGACGTCGTCGGCATTTACGGCTACACGCTATGGGCGCCCACGATGATCAAGTCGCTCGGCGTGGGCAGGGATCTCTTCATCGGATTGATTGCGGCGCTGCCCAACGCGTTCGCGATGATCGTGATGATCACGGCCGGACAAAGCGCGGATCGCCGCCGAGAGCGGCGCATCCACACCGCCGCCCTATTCTTGCTGGCGGCGTTGGGGCTGACACTCGCCCTCGTCTGGCACGGCAATCTGTGGCTTACCGTGATGGCACTGTGCATCGCGAATGCGGGATTGCTTTCTCTTCCCCCGGTGTTTTGGGGAATGCCCACGGCGGTTCTCGGCCCCGGCAACGCCGCCAGCGGCATCGCATGGATCAGCGCGATCGGCAACATCGGCGGCTTTTTCGGCCCCTATGTGGTCGGCGTTCTCAAACAGTCGTCCGGGAGCTTCGCGCTTCCCGTCTCGTGCATGATCGCGTGCCTGTTGCTGGGCTTCTGCCTGACGCTGTCGTTGCCGAAACACATCGTCAACAGATAGCCCCCGGGCCGCGATTCCGGTTCGCTCCGGATCGACAGGGCGATGCGGCCGGATCGCCCCACCGGCGTGTTCCGTTGCGCTGACGCGGCGCGGCGCCGACGCGCGTCGAGATCGGTACTGCTACTCCGCGGCAGGATCCAGCCCCAGCGATTGCGCGCCCAGCACGAACTCGGGCAGGGTTCGCGCGCCCATCTTCCGCATTGCGTGGCCGCGATGGATCTTCACGGTGATTTCGCTCAATCCGAGTTCTGCGGCAATCTGCTTGTTCAGGAGGCCGCTCACGACGTATTTCATCACCTCGCGCTCGCGCGGCGTCAGCGTCTGGTAGCGGCGGCGCACGTCGGCGACACGGCTCTCCGACTTCCGCCGCTTCTCATCCTTCAGCAACGCATTCTGGACGACATCGAGCATGTCCTGGTCGCGAAAGGGCTTGGACAGGAAATCCAGCGCCCCGTTCTTCATCGCCTTCACCGACATCTCGACATCGCCATGAGCCGTAATGAAGATGATCGGCAGCTGCACGTCGCCCGCGACGATCTGCTCCTGCAACGCCAGTCCGCTCTGTCCTTTGAGCCGGACGTCGAGAATCAGACAGCTCGGCACATCGGGTTTGTCGAAATCTAGAAACTCCTGCGCGGAGCCAAAGAGCTCGACACTCAAGCCAACCGAGCGAAACAGCCGGCCGAGCGCCTTGCGCATGGAATCGTCATCGTCGACAACGTACACGACGGAGTTTGTTGCGATGAGATCGGGACCGTGGCTCATGACTGCGTGATTCCTTCAAGCGGTAGAACGAACTGCATCGATGCCCCCTTGTTTTCTTGCGACTCGGCCCAGATGCGGCCGCCATGCCCCTCAACGATCGAACGGCAAATCGAGAGCCCCATGCCCATGCCCTCCTTCTTGGTGGTGAAGAACGGCGTAAACAACGAATTGACGTCTTCGCTGCGAATGCCGGGGCCGGAATCCTCCACGCGTACCTGCACGTTCGCGCCATCGACCAGCCCGGTCGACACGACCAGGGTCCGCTTGCGGTCCGCGACGTCGCTCATCGCCTGAACGGCATTCATCAGGAGGTTGATGATGACCTGCTGCAACTGGACACGATCTCCGCGGACCCAGAGCGACGGCTCGCAGCTTTGCGCGACCTCGACGCCGTGAATCTGAAGCTCGCGGCGCACGAGATCGATCGATTGTTCGACGATGGACGTCACGTCGACGAGCGCGTCGTCCCTGTCTCTGCGCTTGGCCATCGCACGGATCTGCCGGATGATATCCGTCGCCCGTCTCGCGTCGTCGGTCATCTGCTCGACGGAATCCCGCACCTCGACGAGATCCGGCACGTCGTGGTCCAGCCAGCGCAGCCCTGCCTCACCCGACGTGACTATCGCAGCCAGCGGTTGGGTGACTTCATGCGCGATCGAAGCCGCCAGCTCGCCGAGCATCGTTACCCGCGTGACATGCGCCAGCTCCGCGCGCGATCGCTCGAGCGCCTGCTCGGCTTGCCGGCGCGCCTCGATGTCCGTGTTGACGCCGTACCAGCGCAGGATCCGGCCGTCTCCGCCGCGCAAGGGCGCGGCACCGACGATCATGCAACGATACTCGCCGCTGCCGAGCTGCACGCGCGCCGTCACCTCGAACGGGCTTCCCGTGGAAATCGCCTGGCGCCACGCGGCGCGCAACGTCTCGATGTCGTCGGCATGAACGATATCGCGCCATACATCCGTGCCGTCACTGGTCCGCACACCGTAATCCGTCCAGCGCCGATTGAGGTACAGCAAGCGCCCGTCTTCGTCCGTGCTCCAGACCATCGCGGGAATCGCGTCGACGGTGGCCACGAGCTCTTCCTTCTGGCGGCGCAATTCGGCTTCCAGCGATTTCGCCTGAGTGACGTCGCTATCGGTGGAAAGAATGGCGACGGGCAAGCCCGACTTGTCTCGCGACACGATCCATCGGCTGGAAATCACGACGCGCTCGCCGTTCTTGCGAATGCGCGTGAGCTCTCCCTGCCAGTTGCCGTGCGTCACCGTCTTCTCGATCAGGTCGGCAATCGGCAGCGCGGCGCCGGTGCGCGTCAGCTCATGGAACGCTTTCCCGAACGCTTCTTGCGCGCTCCATCCGTATAGGCGCTCCGCGCCTTTGCTCCAGAATCGGATACGCCCGTCGAGCCCGTACACCACGATCGCGTCGTGGGTCAGATTGAGCAAGTCGACCTGGTTCTGCAGCGTCGCCCTGCTGCTCTGATTGCGCAACGCCAATGCCGAGACCGTCACGATCGCAATGACGCTCACGATACAGCGCGCGAGCGAACTGACGGCTATCTGGTCGCTCTGAGCCAGAAGAAATCCGAGGACCGTCAGGGATACGCAGGCCCAGGCCACGCCGACGGTGACCGTTTGGGACGCGACCGACGCGACCAGCAGCACCACGACGACATACAGGACCGCGACGGCGACGTCGACAGGCGCAAACGCGTCGACAAGGAATACCGCGAGGCCCAACGCGATCGCGACCGCGTACACCGCGGGCTGACTGTTTCGGAGCTGCGCCTGGAGATTGGGCCCGAGCTCGGACGCACGCGCCGCCGCGAGTTCGGCCGGAGCGATGATCGGATCCGCGTATGCGCCGTGGCCGTCACCCGCCTGGCGGTCGTTATTCATAGAGTCACTCGGTAAAGACGGATTTCCGGATCAGGTCCGATTGCTCTCCGAGCCGATCTCCTCCAGGCGCTGCTTGATCTGCGCCGGATCCACCGGTTTGCTGAATACGCAGATCGCGCCAAGCTTCATCGCTTGCTCGCGGGTGGTTTCGGATGGAAAAGCCGTGATGAAGATCACGGGCGGAGCCGGTCCGCGCTCGAGAAGCGCTTCATACATCTCCAGCCCTGTGATGCCTTTCATCTGGACGTCCGAAATGATACACGCGACGTCCATTATCAAGTCGGCGTCAAGGAACTCCTCGCCGGATTCGTAGACCCTGACCTCCCAGCCGAGCGAGCGAACGAGGCTTCGCGTGGCCCTGCGGATGGACCGGTCATCATCGACGATGGAAACAATACCTTGGTTCGGCATACGAGCGGTCCTTGACCTTCAATTCAGTAAAAATATCGAGAACGCGAGCATTTGAGGTCGGCGGCTCGACCGCATCCTATGCCGCCGGCAATCGGCGCGCAAACTATACTTCGGTATGAGTGCCGTCTCGGCCAACACCGTCGTGCGTTGCCCGCGTGTGTCATGCAGTTGCGGCAGTCGCTGCCAGTTGCTGCAGCCCCTTGGGCATGAACCGCGAGTCGTGTCGGCCACTGCCCGCCATCCAGTATGGCGCTGCGTCGCGCCCGCCGTCGATCGCGGGCGTGCCGTCGAAGCTGGCAGTCTCCAGATCGCGAAGCTGGGCTTGAATCCAGTCGATGAACGCCCGTATCGACATCGGCACCTGCCGGCGGTCCGGATAGAGGACAGAAATCGGTAGCGGCGGCGGACCATACTCGTCGAGCACGGTGACGAGCCGCCCTTTTGCGAGCTCTTCCGTCACCATACGCTCGCTGACCTGGGCAATACCGACACCCTCCACCGCATAACGAACCGCCGAACGGACGTCATTGACGGAAATGCGCTCCGCCAGCTTGAGCCGTGTCTCTGCTCCGTCCACGGTGTAGCGGAATTCCCGGGCTGGGCCGAAGCGCCTCGGGGTGTAATGGATGACATCGTGGCAATGAAGGCTATCCGGGTCGGCCGGCGTGCCCCGAACACGCAGATAGTCCGGACTGGCGACGGTCACCACGTGAAAATTCCCGACGCGCCGGCTACGCAGCGACGAATCCGCGAGTTGTCCGACGACGACGGCGCAGTCCACGCCGTTGGCGATCAGGCCGTCCGCATCCCCGCCGACGTCCACGCGCAAGCCCACCTCGGGGTAACTAGCGTGGAAAGCCGGCACGAGCGGCAAAACCGAATGCGCGACCTCCTGGTCGAGGTCCACCGCCAGCCGCCCACGCGCGATCTTCCCCGCCCCGCTGAGTTGCTGCTGCATATGCTCGATCTCGCCGAGAATGCGCTGGCAGTGCTCCTGATACTGCTCCCCCTCCGTGGTGAGGCGAACACAACGGGTGGACCGCTGAAGCAGCGTGACGCCGAGATGCTCCTCCAATCGACGGACCAGCGTGCTGGCCGACGCTGCACTGATACCGAGCATCTCAGCCGCTGCTGTGAAACTGCCCAGTCGGGCGACGTGACTAAACACTGACATCGCATGCAGAGTACGGTCCATGCTGTTCTCCGGAAATCGTTGCGGTAGAAGGATTAACCGGAAGTCTAGAGAACAGTCGGCCGCGGCAATATCACCTCGTGGGAGTTTGGACCTTATACGATGGTGTTAATAGTCGCACCGCGGGCGCAGCGCGATCGAATCGTCCGGCTCGCCGTATTGCACGGAATCGCCCGCGGCCACATGCACCGCAAAGCGTCGGCATCCATTCCCTCGTGGTACCACTCGAACTGCCGATCGATGTCGAAAGGGATATTTATCGGCCGATCGCCCGCCTACCCCGCCGGTACATAGCGTGACACCGGCCCGGACTCTCTGGACGACGGACTGGCGCAGCTACCATTACGCTCCGTTGAGCAATGTGCTGATCTGAAATAGCGCCGTTACCAGGCATGCACCTGCCCGCATTAGTACGCGATCCGAATTACTTGCGGCCATCGAACATTCATTGGCGGCACTTTGAAAACGCCAATCTCATGCCGCCTCCTCGATGAGGGTCCGGACAGCATCTCCGAGAAAAATCCATCACCGGATCCGGGTTCTCAAAGCTACGGCCACGATCTCCGTCTCGAGACGCTGGACACGTTTTCGGCAGAAGATTCTGCCAACTGCGGGCAAGGCGACCTTTTCTGCAAACGTCAACCACAAGCCCTCCACTCCCGCCCAACGCCACCATCCCGCCCCCAATAATCCCCTTGACGCCCTATCTTTCGATATATATCTTTAGATATGTTTTGCGACACATAGGACACGATCATGCGGCACAACCTCTTCCGCGGCCATGCCCGCTGCGACAGTCATGGTACGTATGCCCGCCCCGACGGGTTCGCCGGTCTCTGGTACGCGATCGGCCGCCACCGTCGCGGCGGCCCCGATGCTTTCGGCAGCGGTCCGTTCGGCGGCCGCGGCGGGCGCGGCTTCGGCGATTTCGGCGACGACGGCATGCCGCGCGGCCGCCAGTTCAGCTCCGACGATCTCCAACTGCTGCTGCTCGCGCTGCTCGCCGAGCAACCGAGCCACGGCTACGAGCTGATCAAGGCGCTCGACACGCGTTCGAACGGCTTCTACAGCCCAAGCCCCGGCATGGTGTATCCAGCGCTCACGTACCTCGAAGAAGTCGGCTTCGTCGCGTCGCAGGCGGAAGGCAACCGCAAGCGCTATGCGCTGACCGACGCGGGCCGCGCGCACCTCGATACCCAGCGTGAACGCGTCGATACGCTGTTCGCGCGTCTCACGCACCTTGCCCGCAAGATGGAATTCATGCGCCGCGCGTTCGCCGGGGAATCGGCGGGCAACGAAGCGCAGGAGGAATCGCAAGCCGGCTGGCTGCCGGAATTCGTCGAGGCGCGTCTCGCGCTCAAGCGCGCGCTGCTGCACAAGAGCGCCGCCGATACCGACGAACAGCGCCGCATCGCCGCCATCCTGCGCCGCGCGACGGCCGAAATCGAAGGCGGCGCCGGCGCGTGAGCCGCGCCGCCCCGTCACCACCCAAGGAGAACGGATTGATGCAGAACACGTCCGAACGCACCGTCACCCGCGTGCGCCACACCCTCAAGTTCCGCCTGCTGCAGGTGCTGCGCGTGCATGCCGTGACGCCGCACCTGCTGCGTGTCACGCTCGGCGGCCCCGATCTCGCGGACTTCGAATCCGCGTCGTTCGACGATCACGTGAAGGTATTTTTCCCGCCGCCCGGCGCGGAGCGGCCCGCGCTGCCGACGCTCGGCGCGAACGGCCCCGAGTTTCCGGAAGGCGAACCGAAGCCGGTCGCGCGCGACTTCACGCCGCGCCGCTTCGACCGCGCCGCCTGCGAGCTCGATCTGGAATTCGTGCTGAACCATCCGGGCCCGGCATCGCAGTGGGCCGCGCAGGCACGCGTCGGCCAATGGCTCGGCATCGGCGGCCCGCGCGGGTCATTCGTGGTCCCGACCGATTTCGACTGGCATCTGCTGATCGGCGACGATACGGCGCTGCCGGCCATCGCGCGGCGTCTCGAGGAATTGCCGGCCGGTGCGCGCGCGGCGGTCGTGCTGGAAGTGGCCGATCGCACCGCGCAGATCTCGTTCGATACGCGTGCCGACGTGCACGAAATCTGGCGCTTCCGCGCCGAAGCCGACGCGGCGCACGGCGACGTACTGCTGAATGCCGTGCGCGACCTGCCGCTGCCGTCGTCCGGCGACGGCTACGTATGGGCGGCCGGCGAAGCGCTGTCGATACGCGCGGTGCGCCAGCACCTGACCGGCGAACGCGGCGTCGACAAGTCGCGCATCCGCGCGGCGGCCTACTGGAAGCGCGGCGCGGCAGCCGTGCACGAAACGCTGGAAGACTGACCGGGGATGGGCGCCCGGTTGCCGGGCGGCTGAAACAATCGTGGCGCCGGCGCAGCGGCGGGCTTGGCACCGGCATCGCGGCTGGTATATATCTATGACTGCGACGCCGCTGTCGGGCGACAGCCGCCGCAGCCCGCCCAGGAGCGCCCGGTCATGACAAAAGAAAGCCACGCTTCGCCTTTCCTTCGCCACCTGAAGATCGCCGGTTATTGCGGCCTCGCCGCGGTAGTCGTCGCGCTGTTCGTCGCGATGTGCGCGATCCTGACGGAAAGCGCCCTCGACCGCGATGCCGCGCGGCATCCGGCCGATACGCCCGAACTGCACGATGCGGGCGGCGGCCCGTCCGCCTCGGCCGAATCGGCCCGCACACCCGGCTAGGGCCTGCTCACGCTAATAACGGGCTTGCGCTGGCCCTAATCCGGCTGACCGCGTCGTCCCGGCTTCCTTCCGCTTACGGCGCCTGCCGGCGCCCCATCACGACCGCATGCACGGCATCGCCGAGCCGTTCGAGCAGCGCGGTCACGCGTTGCCCGTACAGGTGCGCGGCCAGTGCGCCGACCGTGCCGACCAGCACGCCGCCCGCCATGTCGAACGGCCAGTGCACGCCCGCATAGATGCGCCCCCATGCGATCGCCACGGCCATCGCGGCCATCACGAAGCCGGTCACCCGCGTCGTACCGCCGAGCAGCAGGCCAACCGCCATGCTCCACGCGAACGTCATGTGATCGCTCGGGAACGAGCTGTCCGGCGCGTGCGGAATCAGCTGCGTGCCGACGCCCGCCATGAACGGGCGCGGCGAGAACCAGACATGCCCGAGTACCTGCGCGAGCGCAAGCGCCACGCAAACGCCGACCCCTGCCTCGATCGCCTGACGCCGCGCGGGGCGCGCGCCGAAGATCCAGGTCAGCAGCAGCATCGCGGGCAGCGCATAAACGAGCCAGTCGGCGGCGAAGATCGCGAGGCGGGCAATGCCCGGGTGCGGTGCACTCCCGGCGTTGATGGCGGAAAAGAGGGCGAGATTGACGTTCTGCATGAATCGGGTTGCGTGGGGCGTAAAAAGATCGGCCGGTTGCCCGGTCGGATACGAACGATGCCAGGGCGTGGCCGCTCGAGCGGTACCTGATGCGGCCGCCGCCCGGACAAGGCCCGCGCGGCGAACGCACTTAGAGCCTGCACTGCAACACAAGTTCACACAATTGTCATATTCTGGCGCCACCGTCTCCCGTAAAAGCTCACCGCGATTCCCGTAAAGGCTCACCTTTTCACGTCACGGCGTCATCGGCGCGTGCGACCATCGCCCCGGCCGGCGTGCCGCCCCGGCCGTTTGCATCGTTCATCTCAATATTGACGCCGCAAATTATTCGAAATCGGCAACAATTAATTCCAGATGCGGCATCGCACAACGGCAACGCACAGGCATACGATTACGACCACTCATCCACGAAGCGATCAACAACAAGGAGTCCGCATGAAACCCAGCGATGTCCGATCGAAAGCGTTTGCGATGCCGTTGACCAGCCCTGCGTTCCCGATGGGCCCGTACCGTTTCGTCGATCGTGAGTTTCTGATCATCACGTACCGCACCGATCCGGACCGCCTTCGTGAAATCGTCCCCGAGCCGCTGCAGGTTACCGAGCCGCTCGTCCATTACGAATTCATCCGCATGGCCGATTCGACCGGCTTCGGCGATTACACCGAAAGCGGCCAGGTGATCCCCGTCGAATACGACGGCCAGCCGGGCGGCTATACGCTCGCGATGTATCTCGACGATCACCCGCCGATCGCCGGCGGCCGCGAGCTGTGGGGCTTCCCGAAGAAGCTCGCGTCGCCCACGCTGCACGTAAACACCGATCACCTCCTCGGCACACTCGATTACGGCAAGGTGCGCGTCGCGACCGGCACGATGGGCTACAAGCATAAGGAACTCGACATCGACGAGCAGGCAAAGCGGCTCGCCGGCCCCAATTTCCTGCTGAAGATCATTCCGCACGTCGACGGCACCGCGCGCGTCTGCGAACTGGTGCGCTATTACATGCAGGACATCAAGATGAAGGGCGCATGGACGGGTCCCGCATCGCTCGAGCTGGCGCCGCACGCGCTCGCGCCGGTGGCCGATCTGCCCGTGCTCGAGATCGTCGAGGCCCGCCACATCGTCGCGGATTTGACGCTGGGCCTCGGCGAAGTCGTCTACGATTACCTGGGCCAGTAACGCGTCCGCAGTCCCTTCTCCCTGTCAATCCTTTCACCACGGGAATTCGAACATGAGCAACCTGAATGGCAAGACCGCAGTCGTCACGGGCGCCGCGAGCGGCATCGGCAAGGAAATCGCGCTCGAGCTCGCCAAGGCGGGCGCGGCCGTCGCGATCGCCGACCTGAACCAGGACGGCGCGAACGCGGTCGCCGACGAGATCGTCAAGGCAGGCGGCAAGGCGATCGGCGTCGCGATGGACGTGACCAATGAAGACGCCGTGAACAGCGGCATCGACAAGGTGGCCGAAGCGTTCGGCTCGGTCGACATCCTCGTGTCGAACGCGGGCATCCAGATCGTCAACCCGATCGAGAACTACTCGTTCGCCGACTGGAAAAAGATGCAGGCGATCCACGTGGACGGCGCATTCCTGACGACGAAGGCCGCACTCAAGCACATGTACAAGGACGATCGCGGCGGCGTCGTGATCTACATGGGTTCGGTTCACTCGCACGAGGCGTCGCCGCTGAAGTCGGCGTACGTGACGGCCAAGCACGGGCTGCTCGGCCTGGCCCGCGTGCTGGCGAAGGAAGGCGCGAAGCACAACGTGCGTTCGCACGTCGTGTGTCCGGGCTTCGTGCGCACGCCGCTGGTCGACAAGCAGATTCCGGAGCAGGCGAAGGAGCTCGGCATCAGCGAAGAGGACGTGATCAAGAAGGTGATGCTCGGCAACACGGTCGACGGCGTGTTCACGACGGTGCAGGACGTCGCGCAGACGGTGCTGTTCCTGTCGGCGTTCCCGAGCGCCGCGCTCACGGGCCAGTCGTTCATCGTCAGCCACGGCTGGTTCATGCAGTAACGCCGTCGGCTCCCCCGACGGGAGGCGACTTCCGCGCCTCCCTTCTCGAGATGGCGTCCCGTCGATCGACGTCATGCCATCCCTCACCGCCGTCCACGGCGGGCTTTCTCGGAGCAACTGATGAAACCGCACGCGCGTACAGAAAAGCAGGCCGTCGATGCGGCGGATCTGCAGCACGAAGCCGGCGCGCCGGCCGCTGCGCGGTCGCTGCCGTACGAAACGATCGCGCTCGTCCTTCAGGGCGGCGGCGCGCTCGGCGCGTATCAGGCCGGCGTATTCGAAGGGCTGCATGAAGCAGGCATTCCGCTCGACTGGATCGCGGGCATCTCGATCGGCGCGCTCAACACCGCGCTGATCGCCGGCAATGCGCCCGAGCACCGCGTCGAGCGCCTGCGTGAATTCTGGGAAACGATCTGCCAGCCGGCGTTCTTTCCGACGATTCCGGCCGCGTTCGAATTCGCGCTGTTCAACAGCATCGATCAGATCCGGACGTTCTTCACCGCGTCGCAGGCCGCCAGCGCGATGATGCAGGGCCAGCAGGGCTTCTTCGTGCCGCGCTTTCCGCCGCCGCTGCCGGGTGTGTCCGACCATCCTGAGAAAATCAGCTGGTACGACACGTCGGCGCTGCGCACGACGCTGCTGAAACTGTGCGATTTCGACCGGATCAATTCGGGCGAGACGCGCGTGTCGGTCGGCGCGGTCAACGTCGGCACCGGCAACTTCGTGTACTTCGACAACTCGCGCATCCGTCTCGCGCCCGAGCATTTCATGGCGTCCGGTGCGTTGCCGCCCGCGTTCCCGCCCGTCGAGATCGACGGCGAGTATTACTGGGACGGCGGCGTCGTGTCGAACACGCCGCTGATGGAAGTGCTCCGCGCGCATCCGCGCCGCGACACGCTCGCGTTCCAGGTCGATCTGTGGAGCGCGCGCGGGCCGCTGCCGCGCACGATGGCCGACGTCGCCGAGCGCACGAAGGACGTGCAGTATTCGAGCCGCACGCGTTTCGTCACCGACACGCTGCAGCGCGAACAGCGCTACCGCAACGTGCTGCGCCACGTGCTCGAACAGGTGCCGGAAGCGCAGCGCAAGAACGACCCGTGGTGCGTCGAGGCCGAAGCGATGTCGAGCGGGAAGAAGTACAACATCCAGCACCTGATCTATCAGCAGAAGGCGTACGAGCATCACTACAAGGACTATCAGTTCGGTCTGTCGACGATGCGCGACCACTGGTCCGCGGGTCTCGACGACATCCGCAAGACGCTCGCGGTGAAGGACGGCCTCGCGCTGCCCGTCAACGACGCGGGCTTCGTCACGCACGACATTCACCGCCGCCGGTAATGCCGTGTACGACGGGCCGGTGCGCCGCGTGCGCCGGCCCGTCCTCCTTTCCGATTCGACATGCCGATTTTCATTGCGCTATTCGCGCTCATCGCCCTGGGCTGGGGCGCCGTTCATCTGTTTCACGTCATCGCCGCGCAGTTCGGCCAGCCGGTCGCGATCGCGGCCGCCGTGCTGGCCGCCGCGCTGCTGATCGCGCTGATCGCATGGTGGCTCAAGCGCCGCCGCGACATCGCGCCGAACACGAAGGAAGAAGGCTGGACGCACGTCGTGCATCGCGCGTGGGGCGAGTTGCGCGTGTCCGCGACGCAAGGGCTGCTGTGGCTGTCGCGTGACGGCGCGGACGGCCGCTATACGCTGTCGCAACTCGACGGTTGCGAGGCCGCGCCGATCGACGGCCGCTGGCATCTCGTCGTGCGCGTGCGCGACGCCGTGCACGGCGAATGGAGGCTGCCGATGATGGACAAGCGCGATGCGCGGCGCTGGGCGCGCGTGCTCACGCTGGCGAAAGACAACCGGCTCTGAACGCGTGCGGGCCGCGCGGCCGGCACGGGCCAGCCGCACGACGGCCCGCTATCGCGCACCGAGCGCCCACAGCGCATCGAGCACGTGCTGCGTCGCCCGTTCGACCGAGCCCGCCCGATGCGCAATGCCCAACTCGCGCCACAACGCCGGCCGTAGCGGCCGCATGACGATGCGCGCATCCGGCAGCGGAGCCCCGGCCTCGTGCGGCAGCAGCGTCGCGCCGTACCCTGCGGCGACCAGGCTCTTGATCGCATCGTTGTAGTTGAGTTCGATCCGCGGCTCGGGCCGGTGGCCGGCGAGCGCGAACCATTCGGCCGTGAGCCGCGACAGACGCGTCGTCGCATCGTTGAGAATCAGCGGCCGCGCGGCCAGATACGCCGGCGTCACCCGAGCCGGAAGCGGCCAGTCCACAGGCAGGAAAGCCATCACCGGGTCTCGACGCCATGGGCGGATCGACAGCCCCGCGACCGGCGCCTGCGGCAGCGCGACCAGCCCGACATCGAGCGTGCCTTGTGCAATGCGCGCCAGCGTGTCCTGCGACGTGAGCACCGCGATCTGCACGTCGATATCCGGATGCCGCGCGCGCAATCCGGCCACCGCCTGCGGCAACAGATGCGCGATCGCACCCGTCGATGCGCCGAGGCGGACACGCCCCGTCAACCCCTGCACCTGTCGCTGCACGTCGTCCAGCGTGGCTTCGACTTCCGCCAGCAGACGCCGCGCCCGCTCCACCAGCACTTCGCCGATCGCCGACGGGCGCACGTTGCCGCGCGTGCGCGACAGCAGCGGCGCGCCGACGCGGCTTTCCAGCTCGGCGACATGCAGGCTGACGGTCGGCGGCGCGAGATGAAGCCATTGCGCCGCCGCCACGAACGATCCGTGATCCGCGATCGCGACCAGCGTACGCAGACGGTCCAGACTGATCTCGCGCATCACACACCTCTTGTTCAGGAAAGCTGAATCGGACGGTCAGTAAATTCAACTTTTCCTATTCTAGGCGTTCGGTGGACGATACGGCTTCCCCCGACGATCGAACGCGACGCACACGACCATCATGAGCCTCCCCATTGTCTTCATCGACGGCGACCAGGGCACGACCGGGTTGCAGATCCACGCGCGGCTGCGCGACCGCACCGACGTGCAACTGCTCACGCTTCCCGCCGCCGAACGCAAGGACGCGGCGCGGCGTGCCGACGCGCTCAACGCGTGCGATATCGCGATCCTGTGCCTGCCCGACGCGGCCGCGCGCGAAGCGGTCGGCTTCATCCGCAACCCGGCGGTACGCGTGATCGATGCGAGTTCGGCCCATCGCACGCAGCCCGACTGGGTCTACGGCTTTCCCGAGATGGCCGACGGACATGCACGGCACATCGCTCATGCGAAGCGCGTGACCAATCCCGGCTGTTACCCGACAGGCGCGATCGGCCTGCTTCGTCCGCTGTTGCAGGCGGGCCTGCTGCCGCGCGACTACCCGGTGAGCATCCACGCGGTGTCCGGTTACTCGGGCGGCGGGAGGGCCGCCGTCGACGCATTCGAATCGGGCGACGCCGCCGCCAACGCGTTGCCGCTGCAGGTCTACGGCCTCGCGCTCGAGCACAAGCACGTGCCCGAGATCCGTCAGCATGCGGGGCTCGCGCACCGCCCGTTCTTCGTGCCGGCCTACGGTGCCTATCGGCAAGGCATCGTGCTCACCATCCCGATCGAGCTGCGCCTGCTTCCGGCCGGCGTGACGGGCGAGCGCCTGCATGCGTGTCTCGCGCATCACTACGCGGATGCGCATTACGTCGACGTGATGCCGCTCGCGGACGCACGCGCGGCAACGCATCTCGACCCGCAAGCGCTGAACGGCACCAACGACCTGCGGCTCGGCGTGTTCGTCAACGAAGATCGTGGCCAGGTGCTGCTGTCCGCCGTGTTCGACAATCTCGGCAAAGGGGCATCCGGTGCCGCCGTGCAGAATCTCGACTTGATGCTCGGCGCGTCAGGCGCGGCGTGACGCGCCCGCGGGTATCGTCGACGGTGCCTGCGCACGTCTCCCGCAAAAGCTCACCTTTAGCCGGTTTCAGGCCGCATCGTCACCCGCGGCCGCATTCAGGCCGGCGAGCGTCTCCACCAGAAAATCCACGCACACGCGCACCTTCGCCGATGCCGCGACGCGTTCCGGATACACGGCCCAGATGTTCGCGGGCTGGATCGCGTCCGGCAGCACGCGGCACAACGCGCCGCGTTCGATCAGCGGCCCGGCTTCCCAGATCGAGCGCAGCACGATGCCGCGCCCGGCCAGCGCCCACTGCACGGCCACCTCGCCATGGTTCGTCGACAGCGCACCGCCGACCTTCACCGTGGCCGTCTCGCCGCGCACGTTCAGCCGCCATACGCCGAACGGATGGTCACGCTCCTTGATCGCGAGACAGTCGTGCGACGCGAGATCCGCGAGCGAGCGCGGCGTCCCGCGGCGCGCGAGATAGTCGGGCGACGCGCACAGCACGCGGTAATTCGCGGCGAGTCGGCGCGCGATCAGATGATCGGCGATGTCGTCGCCGATGCGCACGTCGAGGTCGTAGCCTTCGCCGGCCACATCGACGAGCCGGTCGAACAGATCGAGCCGCACGTTCAGTTGCGGATAGCGCGCGCTGAAGTCGAGCAGCGCCGGCGCGACGACGTGCCGGCCGAAGCCGAAGCTGCTCGACATGCGCAGCGTGCCGCGCGGCACCGTGCGCGTGGTCGACACGTCCTCGACGAGATGATCGACGTCGTCGAGAATTTTTTCCGCACGCGCGAACACGCGCTCGCCGGCCTCGGTCACCGTCATGCGGCGCGTCGAGCGATGCAGCAGACGCGTGCCGAGCTGCGCCTCGAGCATCGCGATGCGCTTGCTGACATACGCGGGCGACACCGCGAGCTGCTCGGCGGCCGCGCTGAAGCTCATCAGTCGGACAACCAGGCTGAACACGCGCAGGTCGTCGAGGTTCGGCGATTTATTCACGATTCGTGGAAAGTCGATTAACTTTTGCGTGATTTTAATCCAGATTGAAACAAATAGAATGACGTGACGGGCCGCTGCCTTCCCGGTAGCCGGCCGAACAGCCAAGGAGATTTGCATGACCGACAGGACTTACAGGATCGCCGTGATCCCCGGCGACGGCATCGGCCGCGAAGTAATGCCCGAGGGCCGGCGCGTGCTCGACGCCGTGACCGCGCGCTTCGGCATCCACTTCGACTTCGTCGAGATCGACTGGGCGAGCTGCGACTACTACGCGCAGCACGGCACGATGATGCCGGACGACTGGAAGGCCCAACTGTCGGGCGTCGACGCGATCCTGTTCGGCGCGGTCGGCTGGCCCGCGACCGTGCCCGACCACATTTCGCTGTGGGGCTCGCTGCTGAAGTTCCGCCGCGAATTCGACCAGTACATCAACCTGCGGCCCGCGCGCCTGTTCGACGGCGTGCCGTCGCCGCTCGCCGGCCGCCGCGCGGGCGACATCGATTTCATGATCGTGCGCGAGAACACCGAGGGCGAATATTCGTCGGTTGGCGGCACGATGTTCGAAGGCACCGAGCGCGAAGTCGTGATGCAGCAGTCGATCTTCACGCGGCACGGCACCGAGCGCGTGCTGAAATTCGCGTTCGAGCTCGCGCAGCGGCGCGCGAAGCGCGTCACCGTCGCGACGAAAAGCAACGGCATCGCGATCAGCATGCCGTGGTGGGATGCGCGCGCGGCCGAGATGGCCGAACGCTATCCGGAGATCGCGGTCGACAAGCAGCACATCGACATCCTGTGCGCGCGCTTCGTGCTGCAGCCGGACCGCTTCGACGTCGTCGTCGCGTCGAACCTGTTCGGCGACATCCTGTCGGATCTCGGGCCGGCCTGTACGGGCACGATCGGCATCGCGCCGTCGGCGAACCTGAACCCGGACCGGACGTTCCCGTCGCTGTTCGAGCCGGTGCACGGCTCGGCGCCCGACATCGCGGGGCAATACATCGCGAATCCGGTCGCGATGATCTGGTCGGCAGCGATGATGCTCGACTTCCTCGGCAACGGCACGGGCCGCGAACGCGACGCGCACGATGCGATCGTCGCCGCGATCGAGGACGTGCTGCGCACGGGGCCGCATACGCGCGATCTCGGCGGCAAGGCGGGCACGCAGGAAGTGGGCGAGGCAATCGCCGCGCGGGTCGCGGGTTGACGGTCATGCCCGGCGCTCGCGCCGGGCGGCGTCGCGTGAATCCGGCTGCGGTGAGCGACACGCGATACGGTTGCGCACTTGTGCGGACTCCGTCGATGCGTCGGCAGTCAAATCGAGCGGTGAGCAACGACGCATCGCAACGCGCACTGCTTGCACAGTTTGTCGTTGAAAATCGAAGTCGATCCGACCGGTGAGTTGCACGCCGCACTCGCACACGCCGATCATCAACACACGATCGCATCGACGCGATCGGTGAGATGCCTCACGCGGTGAAGCACACCGCTGCACGTCGCCACATACGCCGCCTCACCGGGCGCAACGCCGCGTCGACCTGTTCGAGGCACACAGCTCGACGCGACATTTCACCTCGTCCCGAAAAATCTCACCTTCAGCGGACGGCTCCCGAATTTCCTCACCATCGAACCCCGGTGATGCGTTCGCCGGTCCGTTGACCGCGTGCTCGCATCACAGCCCGAGGTCGGACAACCCCGGATGATCGTCGGGGCGACGGCCGAGCGGCCAGTGATAAAGACGGTCCGCCTCGCGAATCGGCAGATCGTTGATGCTCGCGTGACGATGCGCCATCAGGCCGTTTTCATCGAACTCCCAGTTCTCGTTGCCGTACGAACGGAACCAGTTGCCTGCATCGTCATGCCACTCGTACGCGAAGCGCACCGCGATGCGATTGCCGTCGAACGCCCACAGCTCCTTGATCAGCCGGTAGTCGAGTTCGCGCGCCCACTTGCGCTGCAGCAGCCCGACGATCTCGTCGCGGCCCGTCACGAATTCCGCGCGATTGCGCCAGCGGCTTTGCGGCGTATAGGCGAGCGACACGCGTTGCGGGTCGCGCGTGTTCCATGCGTCCTCGGCGGCGCGCACTTTCTGGCGCGCCGTTTCGAGCGTGAAGGGCGGAACGGGCGGACGAACTTCGGGGGAAGCGGACATGGGTTGCTCCTGTTCAGGGTGACGGCCGCGAACGCACGCGGCCGGTTCGGATTCGCTGCGTCGGCTACCGCGATACGGTATCGAGCAGCAGTTCAGCCGTCGCGCGCGCATCGCGCGCGGCGTTTACATCGCCACTGACGAGCGCCACGCCAATCGCGCCGTCGATCAACACGAGCCACTGACGCGCGATGCGTGCGAGCCCGCGGCGCTCGATGCCGGTTTCGTCGGCATAGGCGTCGAAGCGCTCGCGCACGAACGCCAGCAGGCGTGCCTTGTGCATACGGGCGACGACGCGCACGGGATCCTCGGCGTCGGGTATCTCGCCCGACGCATTCAGGAACGCGCAGCCGTGAAAGTCGGGCTGCCCGAACCAGTCGCGCAGCACGTCGAACATGCCGAGCAGTTGCGCGCGCGGCGTCTTGCCCCGCGCCAGCGTGGCGTCGACGAACCAGCGCATCCAGCGCTCGTCGCGACGTTCGAGCGCGGCGACCACCAGCGCCTCTTTCGATTCGAAATGCGAATAAAAGCTCTTTCGCGCCGCGCCGGATCGCTTGACGATCGCATCGACACCGGTTGCGTGGATGCCGCCCGAATAGATCAGCGCTTCGGCCGCGTCCAGCAGCCGCTCGCGAACGCCCGGTTCGCCGGAGGAGTCGAGAAGTGGATTCATGGGTTTACGGTAGAACGATCGTTCTACCCTGTCAATATCCGGATGAAAAAGCCCTGTCGGCGGGAGGGCTGAATCGTGCCCGAAGCGCTGGCTCGTCGGGGTGAGCCTTCCGTTCGAGCCGTGCGGATGGGAAGGTGAACGGATCAGGTAGGGGTCGGCGCACCGATCGATGTCGATGACGCCTCGTATCAGTGAGTCGCAACGCAGCGTGCGGCTCACGGTGGACGTGCCGGGTCGGTACGATCTCGCATACGGTCGCGAGCGAACCCTCGCACGCCAGGCGAAGCGGGGAAGCGCGTGGAAGAGGAGAAACGGGCGCCGAATGCTATGGCGGGGAGAAGCGAAGCAATTGCCGACAGGTGACGCGAGTCTGCTATTGCGCATCACCTATGTGCGATCGTGTGATGATTCGGCGCACGAACACGGCTCCCGAAAAATCTCACCTCAAGCGTTCAATCGTGCGTCCGCGGCGCGACGGTGCGTGTGTGCAAACGAAAACGGGGCAGCCGGCAAACGTGCCGCGCCGCCCCGTCTCTCGACACCCGACTCAGACCGTCCAGTCGAGAATCACCTTGCCGCTTTCGCCGGACAGCATCGCGGCGAAGCCTTGCTCGTAATCGTCGGCCGCGAAGCGATGCGTGATGATCGGCGACAGGTCGAGGCCGCTCTGCAGCATCGCGACCATCTTGTACCAGGTCTCGAACATCTCGCGGCCGTAGATGCCCTTGATCTCGAGCCCCTTGAAGATCACCTGGTTCCAGTCGATCGCCGTCTGCGCGGGCGGGATGCCGAGCAGCGCGACCTTGCCGCCGTGGTTCATCGCCTCGAGCAGGCTCGTGAACGCGCTCGGCACACCGGACATCTCGAGACCGACGTCGAAGCCTTCGGTCATGTGCAGGTCGGCCATCACGTCGCGCAGCGACTCGCGCGCGACGTTGACCGCGCGCGTCGCGCCCATCTTGCGCGCGAGTTCCAGCCGATAGTCGTTGATGTCGGTGATGACGACGTTGCGCGCGCCGACGTGCTTCGCGATCGCGACGGCCATGATGCCGATCGGCCCCGCGCCGGTGATCAGCACGTCTTCGCCGACCAGGTTGAACGACAGCGCCGTGTGCGTCGCGTTGCCGAACGGATCGAAGATCGACGCGAGATCGTCGGAGATCTCCGGCGGAATCTTGAACGCGTTGAACGCCGGAATCGCCAGGTATTCGGCGAAGGCGCCTTCGCGGTTCACGCCGACGCCCACCGTGTTGCGGCATAGGTGCCGACGCCCGGCGCGACAGTTGCGGCAGAAACCGCACGTGATGTGGCCTTCGCCGGACACGCGATCGCCGATCGCGAAGCCGCGCACTTCCTGCCCCATCTCGACGATCTCGCCGACGTATTCGTGGCCGACGTGCATCGGCACCGGAATCGTCTTCTGCGCCCAGTCGTCCCACTTCCAGATATGGATGTCGGTGCCGCAGATCGCCGTGCGGCGGATCTTGATCAGCACGTCGTTGTGGCCGACGTCGGGACGCTTCACGCGCGTGAGCGTGAGGCCGGGGCCGCGTTCGAGCTTTGCCAGTGCTTTCATGGTCGCGCTTCCGTCAGATGATGCCGAGCGACTTGCCGACGCGCACGAACGCGGCGACCGTCCGGTCGATCTGCTCGGGCGTATGCGCGGCGCTCATCTGCGTGCGGATGCGCGCACGGCCGCGCGGCACGACGGGGAACGAGAAGCCGATCACGTAGACGCCTTCGCCGAGCAGCCTGTCGGCCATGTTCGTCGCGAGCTGCGCGTCGCCAAGCATCACCGGGATGATCGGATGCGCGCCGGGCACGAGCGTGAAGCCGGCTTCGGTCATCTGCTTGCGGAACCGCGCGCCGTTCTCGCGCACGCGCTCGCGCAGCTTCGCGCCTTCGTCGCTGCCGAGCAGTTCCAGCACCTTCAGCGACGCCGCGGCGATGCTCGGCGTGAGCGTGTTCGAGAACAGATACGGACGCGAGCGCTGGCGCAGCAGCTCGATCACCTCGCGACGCGCGGCGACATAGCCGCCCGACGCCCCGCCGAGCGCCTTGCCGAGCGTGCCCGTGATGATGTCGACGCGGCCTTCGACGCCGCAGTGCTCGGGCGTGCCGCGGCCATGCGTGCCGATGAAGCCCACCGCATGCGAATCGTCGACCATCACGAGCGCGCCGTAGCGATCGGCGAGATCGCAGATGCCCTTCAGGTCGGCGATGATGCCGTCCATCGAGAACACGCCGTCGGTCGCGATCAGCTTGTGGCGGGCGCCCGCGGCGTCGGCTTCCTTCAGCTTCGCCTCGAGGTCGGAAAGATCGTTGTTCTTGTAGCGAAAACGCTTCGCCTTGCAGAGGCGGATACCGTCGATGATGCTCGCGTGGTTCAGCTCGTCGCTGATCACCGCGTCGTTCTCGTCGAGCAGCGTCTCGAACAGCCCGCCATTCGCGTCGAAGCAGCTCGAATAGAGGATGCTGTCCTCGGTGCCCAGAAACGCGGCCAGCGCGCTTTCCAGTTGCTTGTGGACGGTTTGCGTGCCGCAGATGAAGCGCACCGATGCCATGCCGAAACCGTCCTGGTCGAGGCCGGCCTTCGCCGCGTCGACCAGGCGCGGATCGTTCGCCAGGCCCAGATAGTTGTTCGCGCAGAAATTGAGCACGCCGGCACCGCCGGCGAGCCGCACGGCTGCCGCCTGGGGACTCGCGATCTCGCGCTCGGTCTTGTAAAAACCGTCCGCGCGGATCTGGTCGAGCGTCCCGCGCACCTGGGCGAGAAAGGCATCACGCATCGCAAAGCTCCTGACAGGGTTTCGCATTCCGCAGCGCACCGCTCGTGGCGGCGCAACGGCCTGCTACTGTTATAGTCGGTCGTTCGGTTGACCGCATTTATCCGATATTCCGAACTAGAATTCGAAATATCGAACAACTCTAAGCGAACGGAATTCAAATGGCAAGTTCCCCCGGATCGCGGCGCACGCCTGCCGGCGCCGCCCCGCAACCGCCGGCCGCGACCCCGCCGCGCGTGGGCGAGCAGATCCAGCGGCTGCGCAACGAGCGCAAGCTGACGCTCGACGACCTCTCGCGCGCAGCCGGCGTATCGAAATCGATGCTCTCCGAGATCGAACGCGACAAGGCCAACCCGACGATCGCGGTCGCGTGGCGGCTGACGAACGCGCTCGGCATCACGCTCGATGAACTGTTCTCGCAGCCGAAGGCGCCCGAGACGATCCGCGTGGACGGCCCGCACGACATTCCGACGCTCGCCGGCCACGACGGCCGGTACCAGTTGCGCGTATGGGGCCCGATCGACCTCGCGGGCAAGTTCGAGTGGTACGAGCTGACGCTGCCAAGCGGCGGCGCACTGGTATCGAACGCGCACGAACCCGGCACGCGCGAGCACCTCACCGTGCTGCAGGGCGCGATGGAAATCGAGGCCGCCGCGGCCAGCCGACGCCTGAAGGCGGGCGACACCGCGCGCTACCCGGCCGACGAGCCGCATGCGATCCGCAACCCCGGCAAGACCGAAGCGCGGGCCTTGTTGATCGTGATCCATCGCTGACGGCGCGTATAGTCGGCCAAAAGGCAGATCGCAGGCCAGTTGCGGAAAATACTGTATGTTTGTACAGTATACGGACATTCCGCCATGCATGGGCCGGAGCCGGCGCACCGAGGCGCCCGCCCCGGTCGACAGGAGCCTGCAATGACAGAAGAACAAGATTTGGCCGCGCTCAGCTTCAAGGCTGCCGCGCACGACCTCGAACTGATCGTTCGCCATATCGCCGCGCGCTACATCCGTCAGCGCGTACCGCTGACATGGCGCCTGCTGCACGCGATCGAAGCCGAAGCGCTCGCCGATCTCGGCTTTGCGAGCCGGCACGACGCCGGCATGCGGCAACTGTTCGAACGACCGTCCGACATGACGTTTCCCGAAACCGACGATCCGATCGACTTCGGGCGTTCGAACGCGCTGCCCGCGGTCTTTTCATTCGCCGTTCTCGCGTACGAAGCCGCAGCAACCACGCACGACACCGCGCGGCCCGTGCGCGCTCACCGCCCGTCCAAGGCGTGGGGCGACTGATGGCCGAGCCCCGGCCGCGATGCATGGCGGCCGGTTCACCCGCGTGCTGCCCGATACGTTGCGAAAAGGGCTACGATATACGCAACTAACGGAATTAACACCATGTCCCTTCCCGCCTCTCCCGACACCGCCGCGCGTGTGGAAGAAAAGGATCTGTTCGACCGCGACGCATCCGACTGGGTCGTCTCTCCCGAAGCCGCGTTCGACGCGTGGCTCGCGATGCAGGACTATCGCCGCTCGTCGGCCGATGTCTATCGCGCGCAATGGGGCGCGTTTCTCGCGTGGATGCGTGCGCATCAAAAGAATCTGGCGACGGTCGATACGCCGACCATCGCGAACTTCGTCGGCGAGTTGCCGATCAAGAAGACACAGCGGATGCGCTATTTAAGGCTGATCGAGCGTGTGCTCGACCATATCCGCCGCACCGAATACGCATCGACCAATCCCGCCCGGTTCATTGCTCAGGATGGCGAAGCGAACTGGCGCAAGGCCCGCGACAACGAACCGACCGGCTTCCTCACGCCGGCGGAACGCGCGACGTTGCTCGCGTATCTGTTCTCGCCGATCGGCGTATCGGGCGCCGCGTACTGGAAGGAGCGTCGCGACCGCGCGCTCGTTGCCGCGTTTCTCGGCGCCGGCATCAAAACCGGGGAAGCGCGCGCGCTTACGATTAGTTGCATCAATACGAGCGGCACGTCGCTGCGGATCGAGTCGACGCATCCCGATTACGCGCGCGAAACCCATCTCGCCTCGTTCGCGATCGCATTGCTCGAAGCCTGGCTCACCGAACGCAAACGCCAGGAGATTCCGGGAGAACTCGTGTTCCCCGCGTCGCATGCCGGGCGGCCGATGCACAAGGCAACGATGCTGCGCGCGATCGACGCGATCGTCGAATCGGCCGGGCTCACGTCGTCACGCACCGCGCGCGCAAGCCCGCAAACATTGCGCAATACGTACGCGGCCGAACTGTTCGAGCACGACGTCCCGCCCGAGCGGGTCGGCAAATGGCTGGGCTTCATGCGGCCGATCTCGTCGAATCGCCTGCATCGCGCATGGAAGAACTGGCGCGACGGGCTGGCCGACGACAACGGTGACGCGTCCGAGCGTGACGAAACTCACTGATCGGGAAACGGCTGCTCACGCAAAACGATCCGTGAGCAGCCTTGCGTGGCGCAGCCTCACCATTTCACAGCTCCCGAAAAACCTCACCTCAAGTCTCCCGGATATTCTCACCTGTGCGGTGTCGCCGGCTTCCGGGTCAAGTCTGCGCGAAACGCGCGGCGGCTTCAAAACGGGACGGCCATGGGCCCGAAGCGTGCTCGCATTCGGGGCACGCGACTTCAAAGCCGTCGTCACCGTGTGACAGTTCCGGCTCGCCGTCGCAATGCGGGCACCGGGCCGGCGCCGGAATCTCGTGATCCAGCGAGGTGCCGATCGCGGCATACGCGTTCGCATCGAGTTGTCCGGCATCGGCCAGGCGCCGGAGCAGCGCCGCGATTTCCGGATTCATCCCGCGGTTCGCGCGCAACGCGTTCGCGTCGCGCATCGCGCGGTCCAGTTCGTCGCTCTGGGTACGCAACTGTTCTTCGAGCCGGTCGGCGCGCGCCTTGGCCGAGCTCAATTGCTGCAGGAAATCGAACTCCTTGCGCTGAACGTCGCGCAACCCGCTCTGGTAGGTCGACGCCATGCTGCGCAACGCGTCCAGTTCGACCAGCATCGGCTTGACGCGGCGTTCGGCTTCGGCCACCGCATCCTTGATTTGCTGCGCATAGTGCTCGGTGCGCTGCTGCAATTCGGCTTGCAACGCATCGATGCGGTCGCGCAACGCGGCATTCTGGGCCTGTTCGGCATCGAGGCGGCCGGCAGCCGCGGCCAGTTCCTTTTCCAGTCGGGCGACTGTGGTGAGCAACGTTGCTTCGCTTGCCGAACCGTGCGTGGTCTGCGACGCAAGCTGGACCTCAAGTTCGGTCACCCGCGCCTGCAATTGCTCGTTTCTCGCTTCGCCGCGCGCGAGCGCTTCTTCAAGCGTTTCCTGGCGGACGGTTGCGTCGCGCAACCGCTGTTCGGCCGCGGCCACGTCGGCGCGAACCTGCTCGCGGTCGCCATCGAGGCTGTCGCGCGCCGCTTTCAACGCCTCTTCATAAAGTGCGCCCAGCAATGCGCCGGCCTTTTCCTCGACGGCCTTCGGGATCGCCGCGCCGTCGAGCCTGATCTTGGAGGCGGAACGGATGCGCTCCCAAAAGTGGTCGATGTCTTTCGGGATGTCGCTGGCGCTGCCGGTCTGGGTGAGATCGCGCACGTTGGCCGCCGACGGCCGGATGCCGAGATCGAAAAACAGGCGCTTGCACGCATGCAGCGACAATTCCTGACGCCGTGCACCGCTTGCGCGCAGCGATTCCAGTTCTTCCCGAATGACTTGACGCATTTCGTCCAGGGTCATGACAACACTCGCAGGCAATGAAGTGTTGCAATCATAACGAAACACGTATTTCTTGATACTTATTTCGACGGTCCGTTGTGAATTTACGTCGTTTTGCACCGAAATCAGCGCTGCGAACGCGTTTGGCTGAAGGTGGCCTCAGATTCCGTGAAACAAAGCGAAGAAAATCATCCAAGTCTTTGTTCGGCAAGCGTTTTTCAGCGGACCCCGAATTTTGGTATTTGTTTCACATGACATCGGACCCGATGGCCCGTGGGTGTTCAGGGGTCGGGGTATCTGTGGAAAACTCGTCAACCGATGTCTTGAGAGTATTAGAAGTAAACACCCTTGAACCCTTAGTTAAAAACGTTAACGCCACGGCAAAGCCTTGTGGCACAAGGCTTTCCGGCCGACAAGGTGAAGTTTTACGGGAGCCAAGGTGATCTTCTGCGGGAGCTGACGTGATGGGGTTCGGGGAGCTGCGTGAGCCGTTGCAGGAAGGGTCGTGAGCGGATTCGGGATCACAGTAAAACACGAGTTTTCCCAAAGGTGAGGGTTTTCGGGGCCGTACAGCCATGGAACCCGCACTGCGCCTGACCGCACAGTTTTCTGCCTGTGCAGACATAGGTGAGAATTTGCGGGACCTGTTTCGCGCCCCGATTCTGCCCATCTTTTGGGCAGATTGGGTGAAAGGTGAGATTTCACGGGACCTCGCGGGAATTTGCTGTGAGGATTTCCGGGAACCGGACGCCATTTTGCACAGCAAAAGTGCTCTCCGGTGCCTGTGATGCCCCAAAGGTGAGGTTTTTCGGGAGGAAAATCCGGGCCTTCCTGCCCCTTTGCGCGCAAGGTGAGCTTTTTCGGGGCATGGATCACAGGCTGTGGCTTGGCTGAAAGGTGAGATTTTCCGGGAGAGATATCTGCTCGAAAAATGGGCAAAGGTGAGGCTTTTCAGGACCCGGAACCGGTCGAATTCGCCGAAAAGCCCGCCAGGACTGGAAGAAATCTCGTTTTTGCTGTGCCACTTTTTGGCACAGGTGAGATTTTTCGGGGGCGGGCCTACGGTCGTCCTATGAAGGATTCCGGCCGAAAGGTGAGGCTTTCCGGGAGATCGCGTCGATGCACAGCCAAATGCCTTCTGTGCATAAGTATCGGAAGAAATTGAAGTTTTTGATACCGCGCCGGTTACGGTGAGGTTTTTCGGGAGCCATTTCCGTGCCCGCCGCAGTGCCGCATTTGATTGGTAAGGTGAGCGTTTTCGGGAGTCGTTGGCGCTCGGTCCCGCGTCCGTCGGGCATTTATCGGTATCCGGACGAATCGACCTGCTGTGCTCGAGGTGAGTATTTTCGGGACCCGATACGATTTGCGCGCTGTACAATGCGCGCCCGGGCCAGCCAATCACGCGTTGTTCGGGCCGCGCGTGCCGGTTTCCGCGGTGCTTTCCCCTATGTCGGAGCCGAATCGACTTCCTCGCGAGCCGTGCCTGTACATGCATACAGGCCGGTGTGCCTCAGTCGCGGACGGGCGGTGAGGTGCAGTCGCAAGCCTGTGTCGAACTCACGGCTGCGCAGTCGTAAAATTACGACAAATCGAAAGGTGAGCCGATACGGGAGCCAATTCCGCACGTGTCGCGCACAGGGGAAATTCTGTGAATCGGCGCATGCCGCGGCACGTCTGGAAGAGTCCGGAACGCCGCCCTGGCCGACCGGTGAGCGTTTTCGGGAGGGGTTCGGGTGAGTGCCGTTTTGCCGGCGCGCTTCACCGGCTATGGTGAGCATGTCGTTCTGGACGCACATCACCGCAGGCGCTATCCTTCCGGGAAACTTCTCCTCCGACCCGACGTATGGCCACGACGAAGCGCGCCAAGAAAACCGATGTGGATGTGGTGAGTGCCAGTTCAGCCGAATTGCGAAAGGCCGTCGAGGCGATCGCCATTCAGCCGAAGAGCGGCAAGATCACGCTCCTCACTCGCAAGCTGTTCAATGTCCTGCTGGCCGTCGCGCAGCAGGCCGACGATTCGGGCGATACGTATCGCGCGCTGCTGTCGGACATCGTTGCCAACTCCGCTTTCGATTCGAACGACACCGCGTTGGTGAAGGAACACCTGCGTCGCATGGTGTCGGTGCAGGTCGAATGGAGCACGGGGACGTCGAGCCAGAAGCCGGGCCGCAAGTGGGGGATCTCCACGCTGATTGCCGATGCGGAAATTCTCGAGGATCCGACCACCCGCCGCGTATGGGTCGAATTCTCGTTCGCGCCGAAGATCAAGAAGAAGCTGCTCGACCCGGTCCAGTATGCGCGCCTGAGCCTGCAGTTCCAGAGCCAGCTGCGCAGCAGCGCGGGGCTCGCGCTGTACGAGATCTGCGTGCGCTACCTGACGAACCCGAGCCATTTGACGATGCGCGAGCCGTGGGAATGGTGGCGGCCGATTCTGTCGGGCACGCCCGACACGGAAGCCGGCGACGAAGCGAAGCGCGAGTACAAGTACTTCAAGCGCGACTACCTGCGTCCCGCGATCGCGGAAGTCAATGCGGTCACCAACATCTTCGTCGAACTGATCGAGCACCGCGAAGGGCGTCGGGTGGCCGAGATCCAGTTTCGCGTGACCGAACGCAAGCAGCCGATGCTCGCGCTCGACGAACACCCGAACGTGTTCGACAGCACGCTGGTCGACCGGATGGTGAAACTCGGGATCCCGCTGAAGGAAGCACAAACACTCTATGCGGACAGCGAGGAAAACCGGATTCGCGCCGCATTGCAGATGACCGAGCAGCGGATGCGCAGCACGACGCTGCCGCCGGTGCGCAGCGCGCCGGCGCTGTTCAAGGACGCGCTGAAGAAGGGTTATGCGCCGCCGGTCGAGTCGGTCGACGCGCTGCCTGCCGGCACGCCGTCCGCGAAGGCTGCGGCTGCGCAGCCGGACGATCTGAAGGCTCGCCTGCTGAGCGAGTTCGCGGCGTTCCGCCGCAAGGAAGCGAAGGTGCTGTACGAGGAGCAGGGCGACGCGGAGCGCGAAGTGGCGCGTGAGTCGTTCGAATCCGAGGCATTGCCGACGATGGGCTCGCATCTGCGCGACGACTGGCGCAAGCGCGGCCTCGATTCCAAGCTGGCCGAGACGGCCTTTTTCGACTGGCTGGCCCAGAAGACCTGGGGCGAGCCGACGGACGGCGATCTGCTGTCGTTCACGCTGAACCAGTCGCGGGCCGCTTGAGGCCTGCTCAGGCCCGCTGACGGGCCGCCGCCGGTCCCATCCATTGGTCGGGCGGGGCCGGCGCCCGTGTCAGGCTCTGCCGGCCGCTTCCATTACTCCGACAACAGCATCCGCTCGAGTTGCTCGAGGATCGCGTCGCGCTTGTCCTTCGGCAGGCCGCGCAGGCGCAGTTCGATGCGGTCTTCGCCATACGATTTCAGATCGCCGACCGACTTGCCGCCGAGCTTGATCTCGAGACGCTGCGCGTAGCGCTGACGGCCCGCGGCCTTCGGCGTCTCCTGTGCCGCGACGCGGCCCTTGACGATGTCCGACACCTGGCGCGTGCTGAGGTCGTCCGACACGATCTTGTTGATCAGCCGCAGCGTCGCCTCGGTGCCGCGCGCGTTGTGATAGCGGCCGACCTGATACGCCATGTTCGATCCGAAGCGATCGGGGCGCGCGACCATTTCCTGCATGATCGCTTCCGGCAATTTGCCGATCGACAGCGCGACAGCCACCGTCGACTCGTCGAGGCCGAGATGCTCGGCGAGTTCTTTCTGGCTCTGGAAATGCTTGTCGTCGAGGAAGCGGCGCCACACGACGGCATTGTCGAACACCGTCTGCGAATCGCGCTGAACGTTGAGGTCATAGCCGAGCTTGTAGCTCTGGATGCCGATCGGCACGTCGATCACGATCGCCTTGACCGACTCCTTGTTCGCTTCCTTCAGCGCCCGCACGCGGCGGCCACCATCGCTGACGAAATACGTGCCCGGGTTGTCGTAATCCGGAATCACGTGGATCGCTTGCTGCTGCCCTTGCTTCGCAAGATTCACCGCGAGTTCGGCAATCGACGATTTCAGATAGAAGTGCCGCGGGTTGAACGGGCTATGTTTGATCGCCTTCAACGGCAACTCGATCACCTGCCCCGGGGCATAGCGATTCTCGAGACGCCACGCGCGATATTGCTGCGATTCGTCGATCGACGGGTCGATCGTGAATTCCGGAGCTGGCGGCGGTGCGATGTCCTTCTTCGTGGATTTGGTCGACACCGGGGTCGGCGTCTCGGACTTGACGATGCCGTCGATCGCATTGAGCCGATCGAGCGCCGTGCGCTTCTCGCTCGTCGTGATATCCGGGCGCGCTTGGAATCCTTTGGCAAATTGGGAGGGTTTCATGTGACTCCTTTGTGCGCATAAAGTCAGGGCAGCATGGCGACGATTTCGTCGGCACATGCGCGAATTTCGGAGGCGGCCAGCTTGCCGCCACGATCGTTCATTTGCAGCACGGTCTGACCGAGCGCCATCGCCTGCTTGTACGCTTCCCGAGTCGGGATCTGCGTCTTCAGCAACGGAAAGCCGAGTTCCTCGAGTGCACGCTTGAGCTCGCGGGTCAGCATGCGTTTCTCTTCGGTCTTGTTCAGCAGGAAGACCGCGCGGAGGTCTTCGTTCATCACCTGCGCCTGCTGAATCAGTTTGACCAGCCCGACGCTCGACCAGTAATCGGCCGGCGACGACGATGTCGGGATCACGGCAATTGATGCGGCCAGCAGGACGACACCCGAGACTTTCTCGGTGATCGACGGCGGGCAGTCCACGACGATGATGTCGTAATCGTTGATGAACTTTTTGATCTCGCGATGGATCTGGCCGTCGGCTTCGGCAAGATTGACGACCGGAAACGGGATGCCGTTTTCGCTGTCGCCGGATGCGCTCGACCAGTGAACCAGCGTGTTTTGACGGTCAGCATCGATGACGAGGACGCGCTTCCCTTTTTCATGGAACGCGGCGCCGAGATGCATGGCAATCGTGCTTTTGCCGACGCCACCTTTTTGTTGAGTGACTGCAATAATTTCCGCGGCCAATTTTCACTCCTGTTTTGGTCGTTGGAATTCTACAGGACGATATTTGAATTTCAATGAAATTGTCGGTCGACAACGACGCATTGGCCATTCGGACGATCGGTTTATGCGCATAAACGAAGTGGTGAAGATGGGTAGCTCATTGGGGCGGTGTGTTGGAGGTGGCGAAGCTGAGATAGAGGGGGATGGGCTGCGTGGGTGGGATCTTCACGCGCTACATCGTCGGGCATCTGTTCGTCACTGGGATATCGCGGGTGCTCTGCCCTTTCCGGGGCGGATAGGACTGTCGGCGAGTCGGGGAGTTTGTGCGCATAAACTTCGCAGAGGACGAAGCGATGAACTCGGCTCGGAGCGTGCCGGGCGTCGGCGAGCGAGCTCCGAGACGAATGCGCGTCCCTGCGTTGCGTCCGTGAACGGGCATTCAGGGGGACATTCTGTCGGCCCGCAGCGTTTATGCGCATAAACCAGACGCAACGATGACCCGCGATGAAGGGCCGCAGCCGGTACCTCGCCCGAATCAGGCGATCCATGATGTCGCGTCGGGACGGTCTGTCGCTTGCAGCGATCGCCCGGTGCCGTCTCGTGCCGGTATCGCTCACGGCCTGAGTCACGCCGCGCCTCGCCCGACAATCGCCGGCCTTATGCGCATAAACCTGCCCGGAGGCAGGCGGCCGATGATGTCGCGCTGGGGTGTCTTATCGATACAGCGATCGCCCTCTGCCGCCTTGTGTCGCATACGTCCACGCCCGGAATCGCGCGTCGCCTCGGCCGAAAATCGCGGGCTTTATGCGCATAAACCACTCGACGCGCCGGGCAATCCCGCACCCCTTCCACCATCGGACAGCCTCTGCGACCATTGCTGGGCTAATCGCAGTCCGGGATCCCGCGAACCAGGTGTTCTAGCTTTATGCGCATAAACAACGGCTCTTTGAAGCGTTTTCAAACACCGGAGACACGCTCTTCCATCACAGCGCGTCGCTAAACCGAACCGTCTCAGCCACTTGTCGAAAGGAACGCCACCCGGTCTCGGCTGAACCACACCACCAAGCCCCTCAATGCAGAGTGGCTACAATACAGGGCTCCCCCACCCAGGCTTGAATGATGATCACGATCTACCACAACCCCCGATGCTCGAAGTCCCGCGAGACGCTTGCGTTGGTCGAGTCGCTGAATACCGCCGGCACGCCGTTGACCGTCGTCGAGTACCTGAAGACGCCGCCGACCGTCGAGGAACTGGAAACGCTGCATCAGCAGCTCGGCCGGCCGGTCCGCGACATGCTGCGCGACGGCGAGGAGCCGTACAAGACGCTGAATCTGACCCGCGCGGATCTGACCGACGCCGAAGCCTACGCGGCGATCGTCGCTCATCCGATCCTGCTGCAGCGCCCCATCGTCGTGTATCGCGGCAAGGCGGCTATCGGTCGACCGCCCGAGTCCGTGAAGGCGTTGTTCGAATAATTCTTGTCCGGCGTATTTTTCTTATTGCATCGATGCGGCCCAGCCCGGCCCGGCACGCGCAACGGCATCCAGGCCGACGCAACCTCCAGGCCGCCCGCCAGCCGTCACCGGAACGATACGCCGACATCGCGGCGCCTCGGGCGTGAACACGCCCTAGCCGCCGCCGGCCGGCCCGTCATCATCATCCGGCTCCCGCCCCGCCGCCGCTTTCGCGGCGGTCCGCAACAGCGCGATCTGCCCGCGATAGGCGCGGCATCCGCTGCAGGTCGGCAGATGCACACGCACCCGCAGGCGCTCGTGCAGTGTCAGAGGCCGGTCGAGCGCATCCGACAGCAGTCGCGTCACGTCAGTACATTTCCCCGGCAGCATCTTCGGTCGTCAGTCCTTTTTCGCTCAGGCAGGTTCGCAGGCGCGTGCGTGCCCGGTACAGCAGCACGCTGCAATGATTCGTCGTCAGCGTCAATTCGCTGCAGATGTCCGGAATCTCGACGTCGAGGAATTCGCGCATCATGAACACGCGTCCGATCTGCTCCGGCAGATGGTCGAGGCACACCTGGAACAGCATCCAGAACTGCTGTTGCTGCAACAGCGTCTCGGGTTTCGGCCACGGTCGCGGTTTCGCATGCGCGGCCCAGTGCCCGTTGTCCTTGAACAGTTCGCGATCGAGCACGGATTCGCCGTCGAGCTCCGCATCGAGCGCGGTCAGGCTCACCATCCGCTGCCGCGCGCGCAGCACGTCGATCAGCTTGTTGCGCAGGATGGCGAACACCCACGTCTTGTGGGCCGATAGCCCTGCGAACTCGCCGGCATGCGACCACGCGGCGGCCAGCGCCTCCTGCACGGCGTCTTCGGCCGCGTCGGCATCGCGAAGCTGGAGTCGTGCGAAGCGCAGCAGATCGTGCCGCAGTTGTGCGAGATAGGCGGGGTCGTCGTATGCGGACGGCATGCGTGGGTTGTCGTGTTTCGAAGCGATCGCGCATGCGTCACGGAACGGGCGCATCGCGGTGCGAGCAGCTTACTGGTTGCGGTGCCGCCCTGCAACGCCATGTTCCGTCGCGATTTCATGAAGCCGGCCGCCGCGCTGCGCTATGCTTGCCGAACCTCTCGTCTCGCATGTCGAAGACGCCGCGCGGCGGGCAAACTGTAACGTCGGAACATAACGCTCGAGTTATCCACAATTTCTGTGGAAAACCTTGTGGAAAGTCGGCCGGACGGCCCCGTCGGACGGCTCGCGGGCTGGCTTGCCTATAAACAGACCTTTGTCGCCCATTCGGAAGCAATCGCTCCGATTCCTCACTTACCGGAAGGAGAATGCCATGTCCTATCGAATTGCGGTCGTCGTCGGCAGCCTGCGCAGCGCTTCGACGAACCGTGCGCTCGCGCACGCCGTGATCTCGCTCGCCCCCGCCGATTTTTCGTTCGAGTTCGTCGAGATCGGCGAGCTGCCGCTGTACAGCCAGGACTACGACGCGAATTTCCCGGAAGTCGCGAAGCGCTTCAAGCAGTCGATCGAAGCCGCCGACGCGTTGCTGTTCGTCACGCCCGAGTACAACCGGTCGATTCCGGGCGTGCTGAAGAATGCGCTCGACTGGGGCTCGCGCCCGTGGGGTTCCAATTCGTGGTCGGGCAAGCCGGGCGCGGTGCTCGGCACGTCGCCGGGCGCGACGGGCACCGCACTCGCGCAGCAGCACCTGCGCAACGTGCTCGCGTACCTCGACGTGAAGACGCTCGGTCAGCCCGAAATGTTCATCAAGCACGATCCGGCGCGCATCGACGACCAGGGGCAGATCGTCAGCGAGGACACGCGCAAGTTCCTGCAGGGCTTCGTCGATCGCTACGCGGGCTGGGTGCGCCTGCTGAAATCGGCGTGATGTCGTTGGCCTGATCGCCGCCGCGCCGGTTCACGCAGTCGCGCCGGCCCGCACGCGGCCGGTCACGCGCCGGCGTGTCGTGCGTCGCGCGCTTCGCGGATGCCCAGCAGGATCTCGTCGAGCAGCGCGATATCGAACGGCTTCGACAGCACGCGGACGTTGACGGTGCGCGTGCGGTCGAGCTCCTCCGCATAGCCCGTGACGAGAATCACGGGCAGCTTCCCCGGCCGCTTCTCGACCGCTTCGGCCAGGTCGATGCCGTTCATGCGGCCCGGCATGTGGATGTCCGAAATCACGAGGTCGAACGCGTCGTTCGCCGCGGCGCCCTCGATCAGGCGCAACGCGTCGTCGGCGGTGGGCGCATAGGTCACGCGATGACCGAGCAGCGACAGCAGCGCTTCGGTGCCGGCCGCGACTTCGCCGTTGTCCTCGACGAGCAGCACGTGCAGGCCGGCGAGCGTGCCGTTCCCCGCATCGTGCGCGCCGGCCGCCGGCCGTGCGACGACGTCCTCGGCGCGCGCGCGCGGCAGGTACAGACGCACCGACGTGCCGGCGCCGACCGCGCTGTCGATCGTCGCGAGGCCGCCCGAGCGTTCGCAGAACGCGAATACCTGCGGCAGGCCGAGCCCCGTCCCCATTCCCTGCGCCTTCGTCGTGAACAGCGGTTCGAATGCGCGGGCGAGCACGTCGGGCGCCATGCCCGAACCCGTGTCGTCGAGCGAGATCTGCACGAACTCGCCCGTCAGCGGGAAGCCGTCCTCGCGGCGCAGCGTGACGTTGCGCGCGCCGACCGTGAAGCGTCCGCCGGTCGTCATCGCATCGCGCGCGTTGACCGCGAGGTTGATCACCGCGAGCTCAAGCTCCGCGACATCGACGCGAATCGGCCAGACGCCCGGCTCGATCGCGACGACCAGCGACGACTTCGACCCGAGCGACGTCTTCAGCAGTTCGCGGCACGTGCCGAGCCATTGCCCGATGTCGATCGTCTCGTTGTGCAGCGGCTGCTTGCGCGCGACGCCGAGCAGCTGGCGCGTGAGCGACTGCCCGTTCTTCAGCGCGCGTTCGATCGCGCCGAGCTCCTTGTCGAGATGCTGGACGCCGCGCCGCCGCGCGATCTGCACGTTGCTGGAGATGATCATCAGCAGGTTGTTGAAGTCGTGCGCGACGCTGCCGACGAGATTGCCGAGCGCCTGCATCTTGCGCGACTGCCGGTACGCCGATTCGATCGAGCGCCGCATCGACGCTTCGGCCTGCCAGCGGTCCCACGCCTCCTCTTCCGCCTTCAGCCGCTTGAGCGACAGCCAGATCACGGACCACAGCGCGACCGACGGCGCGAACATCGAGATGAACAGCACGCTCAGGTGTTCGTACCATTCATGCCAGATCGCCGACGTGCGGTATGCGCAGGTCACGAAGACCGGGTAGCTGCCGACCTGGCGATACGCGACGATCTCGCTGCTCGCACCGTCGTGGCGCACGCGCACGACGCCCGCGCGCGGATCGTTGTGCGCATTGCCGAACGTGACCGAGCGATCGGTATGCGCGAGCGACGGCGGCGGCGGATACGACGCGATCACCGCGCCGTCCGAGCGCGCGAGCGCCATCGTCATCGGCGTGCTCGCGCCGCCGAGCAGGTCGCGGTAGAACGCGTTGAAATACGACGACTTCAGCGCGATCGACACCATGCCGGCGAACGAACCGTCGCTATGGCGTCGCGCGACGCCCGTGTTGAATACGGGAATGTTCTCGAGCTTGAGCGGCCCCATCATCAGCCGCGAGATGTGTTCGATGACCTTGCCGTCGCGGATGCCGGCGAAGTCGTCGCGGTTCGCGATCGACGCGTACGGCGCCGGATAGTAGAGGCTGTTGGCGAGCAGCATTCCGCTCGCGCCGAAGATCGACACGGCGGCCACCTGCGGATAGCCGCCGCCGATCGTGTTCAGCGCTTCGTGGATGTCGGATTCCCTGCTGCGCACGGCTGCGTCGTCCATGTCCTGCACGAGGTCGACGATGCGCGCATCGAGCGTTTCGCTCAGGTCGAACACCTTGAGCGCATGCTCCTCGGCGACGCGCACGGTGCGCATCGTCACGTCGCTCGCCGCGGCCTCGCGCGCCTTCAGGTCGTTGTACGCCATCACTGCCACGTAGATGCACGGCAGCACGATCGCCGCGACGAGCAGCACGATCAGCGTCACGCGGCGTACCGCGAAATCGTGCTCGGGCGCGCCGGACGCGTAGCTGCCGTCGTCCTGCCAGTCATCGGCGGGAGCGGGGGCGGGAGCGCGAGAGTCGGCAGGCCGTTCGGACGTCATCGAGGAAAGCGGGTGAAGCGGAGGTGTCTGCCATCATAAACGAGTTGCGGCGGCCCGCCGCGCGGCGCCGTACGGGCGCAATCCTGTCGTATGTGACAGAGGTAAACCGTCAGATTGAAAACGCGACGAATCCGGCAGCGCAAACGTACACAAGGAAAAATTTTGCGTGCTTATCTCGAAAATGGTCGCGCCTGTTTTCGGAATGGCGCGCGATCGGATCGATTCTGTTCGAAATGGTGAATATGGCGAGTTGCATCGCCTCCGGTTTACTCCGAGAATCGCGCCTTGCTTTCCCTATGACAGATACATGCGCCCGCCGGCGATTGCCGCGCGGTGCGTCGCGCGCACCTGCGTCGCGGCGCCCCGTGCGCGGCCGCAAGGCGGTTGCCCGCGCCCGAAACGCATGGCACCTAAAGAAGTGCGCCGCGCGGTCGTTAACGCGAGAGAGACCATTCCGTATACCGCATCGCCCCATGCCTTTGCCGATTGTAATTGCCGACGATTCGCTGCTCGCTCGCAAACTGCTGACAAAGGCGCTGCCGGGGGATTGGGACGTTGACGTCGCGTATGCAGCGAATGGTCGCGAGGCCTTGGCGCTCTATCGTGACGGCAAAGCTTCCGTGATGTTTCTGGACCTGACGATGCCCGACATGAGCGGATATCAGGTCCTGGAAACACTGCGCCACGAAGATCTGAACACGTTCGTGATCGTGGTATCCGCCGATATCCAGCCGCAGGCGCAAGCACGCGTGCGTGAATTGGGCGCGATCGCATTCGTTGCCAAGCCCGTGACGTCGGAGGCATTGCTGCCCATTCTCAAGGAGTATGGGTTGTATGCCTGAATCGGTGTTCACGGCGGAGCAACGCGACGCGTTGCAGGAGATCGCCAACCTTGCAATGGGCCGCGCCGCCGCGCGGCTGGCGTTGCTGCTCGGACATTTCATCGAGCTGTCGGTGCCGCGCGTGCGCGTCGTGAAAGCGGCCGACGCGAGCGACGCGCTGCGCGAGATGACAGGCATTCACGACAACGTGACCGCCGTGCGCCAGGGCTTCCGTTCCGACATCAAGGGCGAGGCGATCGTGCTGTGCCGCACGGCGGGTGTCGCGCGGCTCATGTCGGTCGTCGACCGCACGTTCGGCGACGGCGTGTATGGCGGGATGGCGACGCCGGACGAGCTCGTGTTCGACGTCGCGAACGTGCTGATGGGCGCCTGCGTCGCGTCGATCCTCGACGAACTCGGCCGCAAGCCCGTGTTCTTTCCGCCGGGGCTGCTCGGCGCGAACGTGTCGTTCGACGACGTCTTCCAGCCGAACGAACTGGGGTGGAGCGTCGCGCTGCTGCTCGAGGTGAACTTCGGGCTCGAGGACCACACGTTCCGCGCGCATTTCGTGATGCTGATGGCCGAGGATTCGATCCGGCTGATGGGCGACGCGCTCGACGCGTTGCTGTCCGCGCTATGACGGCCGCCGCCCCGTCGCTGAGCGACCTCGTGATCGAGCGGGTCGGCTTCGGCCTGTTCGTGCTCGACCGTTCGATGACCGTCCTGATGTGGAATCGCTTCATGCAGGACCACAGCGGCATTCCCGCCGCCGACGTGATCGGCCGCAACCTGTTCGACCGCTTTCCGGATCTGCCGCGCGCATGGCTGTCGCGCAAGCTCGAGAGCGTGTTCCAGCTCGGCAGCTTCGCGTTCAGCTCGTGGGAGCAGCGGCCCTACCTGTTCCGCTTCGAGCACGACCGGCCGATCACGGGCGGCGTCGACTACATGCAGCAGGACTGCACGTTCATGCCGCTCACGCGCGGCCGTGACGTCGAGGCCGTATGCGTGACGATCTCGGACGTCACGCATGTGAGCGTGATGCAACGGGAGCGCGAGGAAGCGGTCGCGAAGCTGCGCGAACACGCGAATCTCGACGGGCTGACCGGCATCGCGAACCGGCGCTTTTTCGAGGTGCGGCTCGGTGACGAATTCGCGCGCTGGCAGCGCTACGGCGGCGACCTGTCGGTGCTGCTGTTCGACCTCGATCACTTCAAGACGATCAACGACCGCTTCGGGCATGCGGTGGGCGACGCCGTGCTGCGCGAGACGGCGCGCCGCGTCGCGTCGATCGTGCGCGCGCAGGATACGTTCGGCCGCTTCGGCGGCGAGGAATTCGCGCTGCTGCTGCCGTGCACGAATCTCGACGAGGCGATGCGGGTGGCCGACAAGGTGCGCGAGGCGATCGGCAGCGTGCCGGTCGACGCCGAGGGCGTCAGCGTGCCGGTCACGGCGAGCGTCGGCGGCGCGTGCGCGAAAGCCGGCGCGTCGACCTGCGACGTGCTCGTGAACGAGGCCGACGCCGCGCTCTATCGCGCGAAGCGGCTCGGGCGCGATCGGTCGGTCGCGTACGCCGACTGACCGCGCCCGCCCCGCTCAGCTTTTCGCGATGTCGGCGAGCACGCCGGCCAGCACGGCCGGCTGCGACACGAACGGCGAGTGGCTGCTGTCGAGCTGGTGCACGTGGGTCGGGTTGCCGGGCGCGAACGCGTCGGCTTCGTCGATGAAGCGCTGCTGCAGCGCGGGCAGGATCACGCGATCGGCGAGGCACTTGACGTAGTGACGGTCGATCGCGCCCCAGCGTGTGGCAGTCGTCGGGATCGCGGTCGCGAACGGCGCCGCCGGCACGTCGCAACTCATCAGGTTCGCGACCGCATCGAAGTCGGCCTGCGGCACGTCTTCGTACAGCGCGCGCTTCATCAATTCGCGATACGCGGCATCGCCGCTGTGCGGATCGATGCGCAGCGCGCCGGCCACGCGCGGGCTCGCGAGCATCAGCGGGCCGAGCAGCTCGCCGTTGTTTTCCGGGGCGCGCACGTAGTCGAGGCCCGGCACGCCCGACGCGGGCATGAAGGCGGCGAGATAGACGATCTTCGCGATCTTCTCCGGCGCGCGTTCGGCGGCCGCCGTGATCGCGAGGCCGCCCATGCTGTGCCCGACCAGCACGACCTTGCCGCGGCCGAGCGCGTACGCGTCGTCGACGGCCTGCATCACCTGCGTCGCGTAGTCGTCGAGCGTCGTGTTCGCGACCGGCGACGGCTCGGCGCCGAACGCGTCCTTGTCGAGCGGCCGCGCGAGATACGACGCGGGAAAGCGTGCATGGATGCCGTGCGCGGGCAGGTCGCGCGCGATCGACTGGTAGCCGCGCGCGGCGAGCGCGGCCGCCACGTGGGCATAGCACCACGCGCCATGCCATGCGCCGTGCACGAGCACGAAAACGGGATGATCGGACTGCGGGGTGGCGGTGTCGTTCGTCTCCATGGTGTCCGTGTTTTTTCGAGAAAGGTGTTCATCTTAGACGAAGCCGCGCGCCGCCCGGCATGAACGCCGGGCCCGAGCCAGCGCTGGTTCGCACCGGCCGTCGCGATACAGGCCATTTGTCTCGTACAGGCCACATTTCGTCCTGATCTGATTTGAATTTGCGCCGAAGCGCGCTAATTTGTCGGTTTGCCTGCGATTGCACCCCATGAACGTCGACTACCTCTTCTATCGGAAGCCGGACAAACCCGGCCCCTATTCGCTCGACGACCTGGGCGACATCGCGCCGCCGATCGGCCCAGGTGAACTCGTGCGCGCGGGCATCGCACGCGTGTTCGAGCAGATCGACTGGCAGGAATCGCCCGACGTGCCCGGCGCGTGGTTCGGCACGGGCGGCGCGGTGTTCCAGTTCACCGCCGAGCCCGACGGCCGCGTGACGAGCTTCATGGGCTCGCGCCTCGAGCGCCGGTCGATGCTGCAGCTCACGCGTGAAATGGGGCTCATCGCGCTCGACCTGCAGCGCGACATCGTCTACGGCTGACGCGCCGCGCGGCATCCCTTCGCGAAGGCCGGCCGCACCGCCCTGGCGGCGGCGCTCGACACCCCGCCAGACCCGGCGCGTGTCCGCCATCGACCTTCAAAGATTGCTATACTTTCGGCCAATTCCGGCTTCCGGCCGGTAATTTGTGCCTGTCTGCGTCGATCGTTCGCATATCTCGCTCGCATTCGACGCCCTGACCATCCCAGCCGGGCATGGCTTCTTCAATCGCCCCGCGTGGGTGTCTCCGTGGAGCTCGTCTTGGCCGTTTCCCATTCCGTCGTGGACGAACAAGAAACCGACGCCGCTGCCGTCACATCGGGCAGTTCTTTCTATCTGGCGATGCGCATCCTGCCGGCCGCGCAGCGCGATGCGATGTTCCAGGTCTACGCGTTTTGCCGCGCGGTCGACGATATCGCCGACAGCGACCTGCCGCGCGCCGAGCGCAACGCGGGCCTCGATCGCTGGCGCGCGGACATCGACGCATGCTTCGCCGGCCGCCCGCCGCGCCACCTGGCCGCGCTCGATCGCGAGATCCGCGCGTTCAACCTGCAGCGCGCCGATTTCCACGCGATGATCGACGGGATGGCGATGGACGCGGTGGAAGACATCTGCGCGCCCGACGAGCCGACGCTCGACCTCTTCTGCGATCGCGTGGCGAGCGCGGCCGGCCGGCTGTCGGTGAGGATTTTCGGGATGCCGGAAGCCGAAGGGATCACGCTGTCGCACCACCTCGGCCGTGCGCTGCAACTGACGAACATCCTGCGCGACATCGACGACGACGCGGCGATCAACCGCTGCTACCTGCCGCGCGAGCTGCTCGCGCGCGAAGGCATCGCGATCACCGATCCGGCGACGATCGTGCGCGATCCGGCGTTGCCGCGCGTGTGTGCAACGCTCGTCGAGCGCGCGCTCGAGCACTTCCGCGAGGCCGACGCGGTGATGGACACCTGTCCGCGCGCGCAGGTGAAGGCGCCGCGCATCATGTCGGGCGCGTATCGCTGCATTCTCGACGCCGCGATCGCACGCGGCTTTGCCGCGCCACGCGCACCGCTGCGCAAGCCGAAGGCGCGCATGCTGATGATCGCCGCGCGCTACGCGCTGTTCTGAGTCGACCGACGCGATGCCCAGAACCGTCCACGTGATCGGCGCAGGACTCGCGGGCCTGTCGGCCGCGGTCGAGCTGCAACGTCGCGGGCGGCGCATCGTGCTGCACGACGCGCATGCGCACGCGGGCGGCCGCTGCCGCTCGTGGTTCGACGGGACGCTGAACACGACGCTCGACAGCGGGCTGCACACGGTTTTCGCGGGGCAGCCCGCGACGCAGCGCTACCTGCGCGCGATCGGCGCGGCCGATCAGCTCGCGGGGCCCGCACTGGCGGAATTCCCGGTCATGGACATCGCGTCGCAGCAGCGCTGGACGCTACGCTTCGGCAACGGCCCTTGGCCGTCGTGGCTGTTCGATGCCGCGTCGCGCGCGCCGGGCACGACGCCGCTCGACTACCTCGCGCTGGCTCCGCTCGCGTTCGCCCGCACGGGCCGCTCGCTTGCGCAGACGATGCGATGCGACGGCGTGCTGTGGGATCGCTGGCTGCGACCGTTTTTCCTCGCGGTGCTGAATATCGAGCCGCGCCACGCGAGCGCCGAGCTCGCGCGCGCCGCGCTGTGCGGCACGTTCGCCGCGGGCGGCCCCGGCTGCCGTCCGCTCGTCGCGCGCCGCGGGCTCGGCAGCGCGTTCGTCGAACCGGCGCTGCGGATGCTGCAGTACGGCGGCGCGCAGATCCGCCTGAATTCGCGGCTCGATGCGTTCGAATTCGGCGCGCACGGCAATGCGGTCGACGCGGTGTCGGTCGGCGGCGAGCGCATCGATCTCGCGCCGGGCGACGCGGTCGTGCTGGCCGTGCCGCCCGAGGTCGCGCAGCCGCTCGTGCCCGAACTCACCGCGCCCGACACGTTCAGCGCGGTCGTGACCGCGTATTTCGCGGTCGAATCGTCGGCCGGCAATCCGTTGCAGACGACCGTCGTCAACGGCGTCGTCGACGCGGTGCGTACCGGCGACGGCCAGCTCGTGGCGACGATCCGCGATGCGGGGCGCTGGCTCGACATGCCGCGCGACACGCTCGCGCGGCGCATCTGGGAAGACGTCGCGCGCGTGACCGGCGCGAACCCGCAAGCCATTCCCGCGTGGCAGCTCGTCGTCGAGCCGCGCGCGGGCTTTGCGGCGGTGCCGTCGCAGGAAATGAAACGTCCGGCCGTGCGTACGCGCTGGACCAATCTTGTACTCGCGGGCGACTGGATTGCCACCGGCTTGCCCGCCACGATCGAGGGCGCGATCCGTTCCGGCCAGCTGGCCGCGGACGTGCTCCAGACGCAATAAACAGAGGGACCGATGAACGATCTCACCGAAATGGCTACCCTGTCCGCCGGCGCCGTGCCGGCCGGCGTCGACGCGGCTGTCGCGCGTGCGACCGACGCGCTGCTCGCGGCGCAGCAACCGGACGGACACTGGGTCTACGAACTCGAAGCGGATTCGACGATTCCCGCCGAATACGTGCTGCTCGTCCACTATCTGGGCGAGACGCCGAACCTCGAGCTCGAACAGAAGATCGGCAAGTATCTGCGCCGCATCCAGCAGGCCGACGGCGGCTGGCCGCTGTTCACCGACGGCGCGCCGAACATCAGCGCGAGCGTGAAGGCGTATTTCGCGCTGAAGGTGATCGGCGACGACGAGAATGCCGAGCACATGCAGCGCGCGCGCCGCGCGATCCATGCGATGGGCGGCGCCGAGATGTCGAACGTGTTCACGCGCATCCAGCTCGCGCTGTACGGTGCGATCCCGTGGCGCGCGGTGCCGATGATGCCGGTCGAGATCATGCTGCTGCCGCAGTGGTTCCCGTTCCACCTGTCGAAGGTGTCGTACTGGGCGCGCACCGTGATCGTGCCGCTGCTCGTGCTGAACGCGAAGCGTCCGCTCGCGAAGAACCCGCGCGGCGTGCGCATCGACGAGCTGTTCATCGACCCGCCCGTCAACGCCGGGCTGCTGCCGCGCCAGGGCCACCAGAGCCCGGGCTGGTTCGCGTTCTTCCGCGTGGTCGACCATGCGTTGCGCGCGGTCGACGGCCTGTTCCCGAGCTATACGCGCGAACGCGCGATCCGTCAGGCCGTGTCGTTCGTCGACGAGCGCCTGAACGGCGAGGACGGCCTCGGCGCGATCTATCCGGCGATGGCCAACGCGGTGATGATGTACGACGTGCTCGGTTACGCGGAAGATCATCCGAACCGCGCGCTCGCGCGCAAGTCGGTCGAGAAGCTGCTCGTCGTGCACGACGACGAAGCGTATTGCCAGCCGTGCCTGTCGCCCGTATGGGATACGTCGCTCGTCGCGCATGCGTTGCTCGAGACCGGCGACGCGCGTGCGCAGGCAGCCGTGCTGCGCGGCCTCGAATGGCTGCGCCCGCTGCAGATCCTCGACGTGCGCGGCGACTGGATCTCGCGCCGCCCGAACGTGCGGCCCGGCGGCTGGGCGTTCCAGTACGCGAACGCGCACTACCCGGACGTCGACGATACGGCCGTGGTCGTGATGGCGATGGATCGCGCGCAGAAGCTCACGCAGTCGGACACGTATCGCGAATCGATGGCGCGTGCGCGCGAATGGGTCGTCGGCATGCAAAGCAGCGACGGCGGCTGGGGCGCGTTCGAACCGGAAAACACGCAGTACTACCTGAACAACATTCCGTTCTCCGATCACGGCGCGCTGCTCGATCCGCCGACTGCCGACGTGTCGGGCCGCTGCCTGTCGATGCTGTCGCAGCTCGGCGAGACGCCGCTGAACAGCGAGCCGGCGCGCCGTGCGCTCGACTACATGCTCAAGGAGCAGGAGCCGGACGGCAGCTGGTACGGCCGCTGGGGGATGAACTACGTGTACGGCACGTGGACGGCCCTGTGCTCGCTGAACGCGGCCGGCCTGACGCCGGACGATCCGCGCATGAAGCGCGGGGCGCAGTGGCTGCTGTCGATCCAGAACAAGGATGGCGGCTGGGGCGAGGACGGCGACAGCTACAAGCTGAACTACCGCGGCTACGAGCAGGCGCCGAGCACGGCGTCGCAGACGGCCTGGGCGCTGCTCGGCCTGATGGCGGCCGGCGAAGTGAACAACCCGGCCGTTGCGCGCGGCGTCGACTACCTGGTCGCTCAGCAGAACGAAGAGGGCCTGTGGGACGAGACGCGCTTCACGGCGACGGGCTTCCCGCGCGTGTTCTACCTGCGCTACCACGGCTATCGCAAGTTCTTCCCGCTGTGGGCGCTCGCGCGCTACCGCAACCTGAAGCGCGCCAATGCGACGCGCGTGACGGTCGGGATGTAACGCGTGCCGACGACGCAGCACAATGGCACGTTGTCCGTCATCGCGGTTACCGGGATGGCGTTCGAGGCGCGCATCGCGCGCGGTGAAGGCGTCGAGGCCGTGTTCGCCGCGCGGGCCGACCGGCTCGAGCGCGCGCTGACCGAAGCGACCGCGCGCGGTTGCGCGGGCATCGTGAGCTTCGGCACGGCGGGCGGGCTCGCGCCCGACCTGACGCCCGGCGCGCTCGTGATCGCGAACGCGATCGACGGGCCGTTCGGCCGCGTGGAGACCGATGCGGGCTGGAGCACGCGGCTCGTCGCCGCGCTGCACGACACGCCGGTGTGGGCGCGCGTCACGCGCGGCACGATCGCGGCCGTCGGTGCGCCGGTCGTCAGCGAACAGGACAAGGCGTCGCTGCATCATGCGAAGGGTGCACTGGCCGTCGACATGGAGTCGCACATCGCCGCCGCGTTCGCGGCCGCGCGCGGCGTGCCGTTCGCGGTGTGCCGCGCGATCGTCGATCCGGCGTGGCGCACGCTGCCGCGTGCGGCGACGGCCGGCCTGCGCGACGACGGCAGCACGGCGATCCTGCCGATCCTGCGCGAACTGCTGAAGCAGCCGTCGCAGCTCGGCCCCTTGCTGCAGGTCGCCAGCGACGCGCGTGCGGCGCGCACGACGCTGATCCAGGCGCGCCACGCGTTCGAGCGGGCAGGCGCGATGCGGATCGTCTGAGCGGCGTTCGCCGCGTTTCACTTCTTTCTTCCCCATTCGATCGCGCGGAACCGACGCACTGTCGTTGCCGCGCCGCAGCCGCGAGCGCATGAAGTCGGCGCGCGCCTGCACCGGCATGGCAGCCGCAGCGGAGTGGGTGTCTCCGGAACAGCCATCCGTATGAGATTCCCGAATCTCGAACGGGAATCGCGCGGGCATCGTACGCAGAGTGTGTTCGCGCTTGTGCGTCGGTATGGTGGGCACTATTTGCCATTGTGTAACCCGTCGGCGCTCAACCATCCGATATCCCGTCGCTCATCGGCAGTCAATACCCCGGTGAGCTTCCTTTGCTCCAGGTTCATCCCGGTATAAGCGCGTGCCCACGGACTCATTCCGGTGGGCTGTGCGTCGACGCAATTGGATCCTGCTTTTCGATTTTGTCTGATTGACGCGTCGGGCCCCATCTTTCATCGTTCGAGTTGATTTGGTTTTCTTATTTACCGAGCGAGAGAGGCGAATGGCGCAGGACATTTTCTTGAAGCTGACGGACATAGCGGGCGAATCGCTCGATGCAGATCACTCGAATGAAATTGAAGTGCTGACGTGGGATTGGTCGGTGAGTCAGCAATCCAATATGCATATGGGAAGTGGTGGCGGAGCAGGCAGAAGTATCGTCGACGACCTGACTTTCGAGCACTACATCGACCGTGCCACACCGAATCTTATCCAGTGCTGCCTGACAGGAAGGCATATTGAGCGTGCGGTGCTGGTTATGCGCAAAGCTGGCGGTACGCCGCTCGAATACCTCAGGGTCACGATGGAGGACGTACTTGTTACCAAGGTTAGTCAGGTTAGCACCACCAATATGAGAATTCCGCGCGAGGAGGTTCGACTATCCTTCTCCCAAGTGAGACAGGAATATCTGGTTCAGAACTCGCGGGGAGGAAATGGCGGAACGGTGAGCATGGGCTACGACATCAAGGCCAACATGACTATTTAACGAAAGGGGGCGCAATGCTGTTTATTTCAAAACAAGGCCATGTCGATGCGGAGCGCATCGAGGTCAGGATTTTTTCGACAATTGAGCGAAGCGCGATGGCTAAGGTCAATGGAATCGTTGTTCACCAAACTGACGGGACCACGGCTGATAGTACGTTTAATAGCTATGCAGTAAGTGGGGCAAATGGAGCGCACTTCCTGATAGACAAGAGTGGAACCATATATCAAACCGCTTCAGTGTACAAGAGAACCAACCATGTCGGGTTGCTCAAATCTCGGTGTCTTATGGAAAGAAAGTGTAGTCCATCCGAATTTAAAAGGGTGTCTGGCATGGCAGGGAAATATGCAAAATTATCGGGGGTGGAGTATGGGAAGGGTTTTCCGGATAGGTATCCGGGAAATGCGGACTCTATTGGGATAGAAATCGTCGGTCGAATGGATAGAGAAACGAAAATATACGAAGTGGTAAATGACAGGCAAAATGATTCATTGAGGTGGCTCGTAAAGGAGCTTTGCGAAACATTGGGAATATCTTTTTCCGAGATATACAGGCATCCTGAGGTGTCGTACAAGAGGGAAACTGAAGCGGGAACTGCAAAATGGGATTGATGTGTAGGTATTTTTTTCTTGTGTGTATTTTCTTGTTCTGTTCCTCGTCGCAGGCGAGAGGGGTGAGGGATATCGAGATTCTCGAATCCGGGAAGAGCAGAGAGGCTGATGCGTTGGAGGTCTGTAAGAGATTTCGACCCACGGTCAAGCAGATCAGGAATTTCTTCACGAGGGCATATCCGGTCGAGGGATATATGTTTTCTCACGAACGGTATTCTTCGTGTTATGCGGCGGGAACTTTGAAATTCGATGACGGCAGTTCGGGGAAGTGGGATCTATCTTCAAGTGGCGTTGCTACATTTATCTTCACGAGAGGCGATGCAGTAACGCTTTTTTATAAAAACAATAAATGGTACGACCCGTTTGCTTGTACTTATGGGCTGGGCGACGTTGGGGAATGCTAGGTTGCCAGGCCCGGTGTGAAAAAAAAGAGCGCTGCATCATGCAGCGCTCTTCGTTTGTGCGCGGCCGCCGTTGCGGCGTTACTGCGCGGCCGGAGCGCTCGCGGGCAGCGTCGGCATCGCCGGCGCGATCGGCGCGCCGTTGGCGGCCGGCGCCGTGGTGGCGCCCGACGATGCCGCCGCCGGTGCCGCAGCAGACGTACTCGCCGGCATCGCACTGTCCGCGCCCGGATCGTCGTACTGCGGCAATCCAGGTGCCGCCGGCGCGTTGTTCGGCGTGGCGCCCGATGTGCCGCCCGCATCGCCCGGATCCTCGTAGTTCGGCAGCCCCGGCACGCCCGGCGTCGCGGCCGGCACGGCGCCCGCTTCGCCCGGCTCGTTGTAGTTCGGCGCCGCGGCCGATGCCGACTGGCCGCGATACGTGAGCGACTTGCGCTGCTGCAGGTACGCGTCGCGCACGAACGAATACGGATCGAGCGCGGCCTGCTTCAGCAGGTCGGTCGCGCCGAGCAGGTCCGAGCGCGCGCTGATGAACTGTGCGATGTACATCGGATTGCGCGCGGCCGGCTCGATGTAGTTCAGCAGGTTGAAGCGCACGTCCACCGCGCGGCCGACGCCGTCGCGGATCGTGCTCGGCCCGAACACCGGCAGCACGAGGTACGGGCCGGACGGCATGCCCCAGCGCGCCATCGTCAGCCCGAAATCCTGGTGATGCTTCGGCAGCCCGGCCGGCGTCGCGATGTCGATCAGGCCGGCGACGCCGAACAGCGAGTTCATCGCCACGCGCATCAGATCCTGCGTCGCATCGGTGATGCGCAACTGCAGCAGGTTGTTCGCCATGTTGCCGAGATCGCCGAGGTTCGAGAAGAAGTTGCTGATCGCGGTGCGCACCGGCGTCGGCGTGACTTTCTGGTAACCCTTCGCGATCGGCTGGGCGATGTTCGTGTCGACCGTGTCGTTGAACTTGTACATCGCCCGGTTCATCGGCTCGAGCGGGTCGTTGGGATTGCGGTTCGGTCCCGTCGCGCAGCCGGTCAGCATCGCGCTGGCGGCGACGGTCGCCGCAATGATTCGCACCTTATTCATTGATTCCTTGCGATTGGTTCTTGGCGCGCTTGACGCGCGGTTTGCCCATCAGGACGGGCTGGAACACCACGGCACCGATCAGCGTGCAGGTCAGGGCCAGCGCGAGCAGCTTGCCCATGCTCGACGTGCCCGGATGATGCGACAGCCACAGGCTGCCGAAGGCGGTCGCCGTCGTCGCGGCGCTGAACAGCACGGCGTGCGTGAGGCTCGAATGCAGCAGCCCCGTCTGCCCCGCGCGCCACGCCATCACGAAATACACCTTGAACGCGACGCCGACGCCGAGCATCAGCGGCAGCGCGATGATGTTCGCGAAGTTCAGCGACATGCCGAGCACGACGCACATCTCGAGTGTCACGATGCCCGACACGAGCAGTGGCACCAGCGTGCGCAGCACGTCGCCGAAGCGGCGCAGCGTGACCCACAGCAGGATCGTGATCGAGATGATCGACCACAGCGCCGCATGCAGGAACGCGTTGATGATCGTGTCGGCCGAATGCAGGATCGAGATCGGCCCGCCGGTCGCGCCCGGCTCCGCGGCCTTCACGGCCTTCGCGAAACGGCGCAGCATCGTGTCGTCGTTCGGGTCGACGCCCTTCGGCACCTTCGGCGAGATCTGCACGAGCGCATGGCCGTCCGGCGCGACCCAGTCGCGCACGACCTGCGGCGGCAGCGATTCGCGCGTGATGTCCTCCGGCTGCAGCAGCGCGGCGAGCTGGTTCAGCGCGATGCGCAGCGTATCGGAGAACGCGCGTTCGGCACGGTCGCGCGTCGCGCTGTCGGCGGCTGCGAGCTTCGCGAGCGACGCGGACAGGTGCTGCGCGGCGGCCGCGCCCGGGCCCGGGTGATCTTCGGCCGCATAGCTCAACAGGTCCGACACGCGCTTGAGCGCGGCCACGCGCTGCGCGTCGGTCGCGGGCGGCGCGGCCGGCTGCGTCAGTGCGGGCAGCAGCTCGCTTGCGGCCGCGGCGATCGCCGCGCGCTTGGCCGGCTGGTCGGCGGGGATGAAGGTCGACAGCGTGGTCGTGCGGCCCACTTCGGGCAGCGCGTCGAGGCGCTTCGCGGCCGCGTCGGCTTCGGCAAGCGACGGTGCGAGCAGCGTGACGTCGTTGACGGCGGCTTCCGGCGAATCCTTCAGCGCGAGCAGCGTCGCCATCGATTCGCTGTTCGGATCCTTCAGGTGCAGCGGGTTGAAGTCGAAATGCAGGAACGCGAGCAGCGGCAGCGCGCCGATCACGACCGCCAGCGTGCCGATCAGGATCGGCTTGCGATGGCGATCGAGATAATCGTCGACCGGCGCGAGCCACGGGAAGCCCGGTGTCTTCGATTCGCCCGGCGGCGCGAACAGGCGCAGCAGCGCGGGCAGCAGCGTGAGCGTGGTCAGCAGCGCGACGAACATCCCGACGCCCGCGATCAGGCCGAGCTCGGACACGCCGCGATAGGCCGTGGGAATGAACGAGAAGAAGCTCGCCGCGACCGCTGTGGTGGCCAGCGCGAGCGGCATGCCCATCGAGTGCGCGGCGCCGATCAGCGCGTGATCGATGCGTTGATCGCGGAAGCGTTCCTCGCGGTACTTCACGCCGTACTGGATCGAGAAATCGACGCCGAGGCCGACGAACAGCACCATGAACGCGACCGAGATCATGTTCAGCGAGCCAACCATCGCGAGGCCGAGCGCGGCCGTCACGACGAGGCCGACGAACAGCGTGACGAGCACCGAGCCGATCATCCGCTTCGAGCGCAGCGCGAGCCACAGGATCACGAGTACGGCGAGCAGCGTGAGCACGCCGTTGAGCGCGGCGCCGTCTTCGACCGACGCGAATTCGTCGTCGGCGAGCGGCTGTTCGCCGGTCAGGCGCACGGCCGCGCCGTAGCGCTTGTCGAGATCGAGCGACCGGGCCGCGTCGCGGATCACCTGGCTCGTTGCCGCGCCGGCCTTCAGCGCGCCGTAGTTGACCACCGGCTGCACGGTGACGAACGCGCGCGCGGGCTGCCGCGCGGCATCGTTGTCGACCAGCGCGCGCCACGAGAACGCGGCCGGCTTGCCGGCCAGCACGTCGTCGACCGTCGCGGCGCTGCGCGCGAGCAGCTTCGCCATCGCGGGCAGCTTCACCTGGCCGGTCAGGAGCGGCTGGCCGAGCGTGGTGGACAGCGTGGTGGCGAGCCCCGTGAGGCTCGGGTTCTTCGCGAGTTCGTTGACGAGCGGGCGCGCGCTCGCGAGCTGGGCGGTCGTATCGGAGACTTCCTGCGGCGACAGGAACAGCAGCCCGTTGTGCTCGAAGAACGGCCCGCCGCCCGGTTCCGCGACCGGGCCGATGCGGCCGGCGGCGGCATCCTTCTGCAGCGCTTCGGCCAGCGCATGCGCGGCGGCGGTCGCGAACTCCGGCGCGGGCGCCTCGACGACCGCGAGGATCGTGCCGTTGCGTTGCGGGAACGCCTTGTCGACGGCCTGGCTGAGCGCGGCCCATTGCGGTTCCGCATCGACGAGCTTGCTGATGTCGGTGTTGATCTTGAAATGCTGCGCGACGTAGACGCCGCTGAAGGCGGCGATGACGAGCGACAGGACGACGACCCAGACGGGGCGGCGCACCGACCACGCAACGAGTCGGACGATGAGAGATGTCACCATGTGGCGGTGGGGAGCGGCTGGCTAGGGCAAAGTAGCCAAGTATACCGGCGCGGCGCGGCGACGGTCGTGACGGTGGGGAGATTCGGGGCGGGAAGGATATTTGCTTCCGGCGTGGCAATCGGAGTGCGCGGTCGGTTCATTTGTATGGGGATATTTACATAATGGGGCGCGGCGACGCGCCGACATGCGGCCAAGCGCCTGTGACAAACGGCGCTGAAAGGTAACAGTCGGTCACCGGGCGGCACCGGGGCGTCGGGCCCGGTATACTTTGCTCCACCGGCCGATGCAAAGAGCCGGCCGTTTTTTTCCATCGAGTGCGAAATTCGTATGAAACGTCATCTGTTTGCTTTCGTCGCGGCGGCCGCCGTGTCGGTTTCCGCTTTCGCGCAGAGCGCGCCGGTCGATGTCGTCCGCACGGCGGTCGAGGGCACCGTCAATGCGATGAAGGCCGATCCGGCCGCGCGCGGCGGTGACATGGCGAAAATCACGCAAGTCGTCGAGCAGCGCTTCCTGCCCGTGACGAACTTCGAGCGCACGACCCGCATCGCGGTCGGCGACGCATGGAAGCAGGCCACGCCGCAACAGCAGCAGGAGCTGTACAAGCAGTTCAGGCTGCTGATGACGCGCACCTACGCCGCGTCGCTCGCGCAGCTCGGCAACCAGGACGCGAAGTTCTCGTTCAAGCCGGGCGGCGCATCGGGCGCCGACGCGCTCGTGCAGTCGACGGTGACGACGCCGGGCGACAGCCAGTCGGTCGGCTATCGTCTCGGCAAGGTCGGCAACGACTGGAAGATCTACGACATCGACATGTCGGGTGCGTGGCTGATCCAGGTCTACCAGGGCCAGTTCAAGAGCCAGCTCGCGGCGGGCGGGATCGACGGCCTGATCGCGTATCTGCAGAAGCACAACTCGCGGACGAATTGACGGCTGCCGAGCGATGCGCGACTGAAATGCGGCTCGCAAACCATGACGCCCCGGACGCGGATGCTGCCGGGGCGTTTCACATTGCGCCGTGGCCGGGCAATACCCGCCCGCCTCGGCGCAAGCCGATCGATGCCGGGCCGGACGCTGCGAGTCTGCGGTGACAATCCGTTCGGCAAAGTGCCGGACGGCAGGTTCCGTCATCCAGCAGGCTGCCTTGCCATGGCATGAATGGCCGCCGTGCGGCATGCCCCCCTCACGGCTCGCGTCGTCGATTTTCGTCGGTGACTTGCCGCAGCGCCTTGGGAAGCCTGCGGTTATCGATAAGCAGCGCGAAGACGGTAATTGCCAGGATGATCGTCGGTGCATTCTTTCCCGACATTCGGGCAAACGCGCTCGCCAGCCCGGCGCACAAAAACGCAACCAGCAAAAGCAGTAACCGGTCCTTCCACCACGCGTACGAACCCAGTTTCACGTTGCGACCTCAGCTATATCGGCGGCGAGTACACGCGAGCCCTTTGCGCGCATACATTGCACGCGCCGGATTTTCCGCGTCGAATATTTCGGGATGCATTTTCAAATGCAATTGAAGGCGGTAGGGCACGTAGATGGCCGTTCGCGTGCCACCGGCATTCGATTCGAATGTCGTGGCCACCGGAATAGTGTCATCTATCCAGCGAGGGGGCGATTGGACAAGTATGAAATCGGACGAGCGAATTGCGCGTGGCGCAAGGCAGACGCGCTGGCGTATTGCGCGCTGCGGGTTTGTGGCCGTTCGCGCGACGGTCTTGGCGCGGGGGTGCAAGCCGCCCCGGTGTCACCCTACCGCCGCCGATGCTCGACCGCGAACTTGATCAGCTCGGCCTGCCCTTCGATCTCCAGCTTGCGCTTCAGGTTGAGCCGATGCGTCTCGACCGTGCGTACCGACAGCCCCGTCTGCTGCGCGATCTGCTTGCTCGACAGCCCTTCGGCCAACATGTCGAGGATGTCGCGTTCGCGCGGCGTCAACCTGTCCAGCGGCGACGCCGTCGCGCTGGCCTGGATCATCCGTGCGGCGAGCCCTTCGCTGAAGAAGGTCTGCCCGGCCAGCACCGCACCGATCGCGCGCACGATCTCGCTCGCGGGCGAATCCTTAAGCAGATAGCCGCTCGCACCGGCGCGCACCGCCTGCGTCACGTATTCGATGTTGTCGTGCATCGACAGCATCAGCACGCGAATGCCCGGAAAGCGCTCGTGGAACACGCCCGCGAGCGTGATGCCGTTCATTCCGTTCATGCCGACGTCCATCAGCGCGAGATCGGGTTCGAGCGACGCGGCGAGCGCGAGCGCCTCGTCCGCGTTGCCGGCCTCGCCGACTACCGACAGGTCGGCGGCTTCGAGCCGCATCCGCAAGCCGTCGCGCACGAGCGGGTGATCGTCGACGAGCAGCAGTCGCGCGGCGGGCCGGGCGGTATCGGGGGCGCTCATGGGCAAAAGTCTCCGGTTAGGGTGCGCGTGCTCAGGCGGCGGCACGCCGCAGCGGCACGCGCGCGGCCACGACGGTGTGGCCGACCTGCGACGTGATCGTCAGCGTGCCGCCGAGCGCGTCGAGGCGTTCGCGCATGTTGCGCAGGCCGATGCCGCGGCTCGCGTCGGCCTGCGAGCGTTCGGCGTCGAAGCCGCAGCCGTTGTCGGCGATGGTCAGCGTGACGGATTGCGCGCCGACGTCCAGCGTGACGGCCGCGCGCGACGCCCGCGCATGATGCACGATGTTGCTCAGCGCTTCCTGCGCGATCCGGAACAGCGCGGTATTGACGGCTTCGGGCAGCGGCCGCGTGCCGCTGTGCGCGACCTGCGTATAGCCGATGTCGATGCCGCTTTCGGCGCCGAGCTCGCGCACGAGTTGTTCGAGCGCGGCCGCGAGGCCGAGATCGTCGAGCATCGACGGCCGCAGCGCATGCGAGATGCGCCGGACTTCGCGCAGCGTGTCGCCGAGCCGCCCGACGCCCGACGCGAGCGCCTGCTCGGCTTCCGGCACGCGCGACGCGCCGCGCTCGAAGCGCGCGAGCGCGGATTCGAGCATCAGCTTCGCGGACACCATCATCTGGCTGATCCCGTCGTGCAGCTCGCGCGACAGCCGCGCGCGTTCCTGCTCCTGCGATTCGACGACGCGCTGCGCGAGCAGCTTCAGCTTCGCGTCGGCGCTGCGCGACTCGCTGACGTTCAGCACCAGCGCGCACACGGCGATCGCCGCCGCGCCGGTGAGCGCGATCGCGGTCAGCCAGCTCATCGTGCGCTCGATGTTCGCGGACGCGCGCGCGTCGATGCGCTGCAGCGCGGTGTCGACGTCGTCGAGATAGATGCCGGTGCCGACCATCCAGCCCCAGCGCTCGAGCGCGACGACGTAGCCGAGCTTCGGCGCGACGCGGCCCGTCGACGGCCGCTGCCATGCGTAGCGCACGTAGCCGCCGCCCTGCGACGCCGCGCCGATCAGCTTCTGGATGGTGAGCGCGCCCTGCGGGTCGCGCATCGACCAGAAGTTGTGGCCGACGCGCTCGGGCTCGCGCGGATGCATCAGCGAATTGCCGTGCAGGTCGTAGACGAAGAAATAGCCGTCGGGGCCGAAATCCATCTTCTGCAGCATCGCGAGCGCCTGCGTGTGCAGCAGCGCGTCGTCGCGCGCATTGCGGCCGCTCGCGTCGTAGAGCGGCATGATCGCGCTCGTCGCGAGCTCGACGTAGTGTTTCAGCTCGACTTCCTTGCTCGACAGGTACGCGGCCTGGATCGTCGCGTGCTGCGTGCGCGCGAGTGACGTCGCCTGGTGGCGCACGCCGAAGCCGATGCCGGCGATCGTGAGCAGGAACGGCACGATGGCCAGAAGGAAGATCTTTGCCTTGAGTCTCATGGTGGTGCGAAGCGGCCGTGAAGCGGCGCGGCCGGCTAGGTGCGGCCGGCCAGGCGCGGCCGGCCAGGCGCGGCCGGCCAGGCGCGGCCGGGGCGCTGCCGACAGGCGCGGGCCGGCCGGGCGCATCGGCCGCGCGGCCGCGTATCGAGCCGATATTGTCGGCGATTTTGCAGGCGGACGGCGGCTGCCCCGCCGCTGCCCGTACGCTCAGGCCCGCCGCGATTCGAGATCGACGGGCGGCGTGGCCGCCGTCTGCACGACGACGCGGTTGCGCCCGCCTTCCTTCGCCCGATACAGCGCATCGTCGGCGAGCTTCAGCGCGGCCTGGATGTTGTCGTCGCGTTCGGGATAACTGGTCGTCACGCCGATGCTCACGGTCAGCCGGCCGACCGTGCCGGCGTCGTGCCGGATGCCGAGATCGAGGATGCCGGTGCGGATCGTTTCGGCGATCGTCGCCGCGCCGTCGCTATCGATGTCCGGCAGCACCACGACGAATTCCTCGCCGCCGTAGCGCGCCGCATAGTCGGCCGGGCGGCGCAGGCAGCCGGCGATGCAGTGGCCGACCGCGGCGAGCGCGTCGTCGCCGGCCTGGTGGCCCTGCGTGTCGTTGTAGTGCTTGAAGTAATCGACGTCGATGAACAGTAGCGACAGCGGATGTTGCGAGCGCGCGGCGCGCCGCCATTCGCGCGCGAGCGTGACGTCGAGCATCCGGCGGTTGTCGAGGCCCGTCAGGCCATCGGTGCGCGCGAGCGCCTGCAGCTCGGTTTCGGCGCGATGGCGTTTGCGCAGTTGCACGTCGAGCAGCAGCGACAGGCCGACGAAGCCGATCGCAAGCGCCACCATCGCGGAGCCGATCGGGATCGCACGGTCGTACCACGCGGCGTAGGTGTCCGCTTCCGAGCGCGCGACCATGACGATGAGCGGCAGGTGATCGAGGTGCCGGAACACGTACAGGCGCCGCACGCCGTCGATCGACGCGGTGTCGGCGAAGCTGCCTTCGCTGGCGGTCATGAATTGCCGGAACGTACTCGCGCGGCTGATGTCGCGGCCGACGATCCTGGGGTCGTACGGCTCGCGCGCGACCATCCTGCCGTCCGTGTTGATCAGCGCGACCGAGCCGCGATCGCCGAGCGACAGGCGCGAGAACAGGTTCTGGAAATATTCGAGCCGGATCGACATCACCGCGACGCCGCCGAACGACCCGTCGGGCCGCGTGATCCGCCGGCTGAGCGCGATGCTCGGCGAGCCGCCGCGCAGCCGCGAATGATACGGGGGGCTGACGTACAGGCCGACGTCGGGGCGGTCGCGGTGCACGGCGAAGTACGGCTCGTTGCCGAAGTTGGCCTTGCGCGGCACGTCGCTCATGCCGTCGACCGCGATGTCGCCTTTCGCGTCGAGCACGTAGATGCCGCCGAGGTACTTGGCCGTCGTCGAGCGGTCGAACAGCACCTGGCGGCGCAGCGGCATCGGCAGCCTGGCGACCTCGGGGTCGTTCGCGCCGTCGACGACCGCCTGCAGCGACAGCGAATAGATCTCGATGTTGCGTTCGATGTCCCACGCCGCCATCAGCGCGAGGTTCTGCTGCATGCTGCGCGAGCGGTCGCGCGCGTCGATACGGCCTTCGTACAGCACGATCGCGCACAGGAGCAGCAGGATCAGCGCGATCAGCAGCCCCGTGTAGAAGATCAGGTGCGGCAGCAACAACCGGCGCAGATGAGCGGCGATACGGCTCGTCACGCCGGATTCGCTGGGCATTGCGTAGTTGGTTTCGGCCATGGTCCGTGGATGGGGGGCATCGTCGCCGGGCGGCGTGCCGATGCGATTGTTCGTATGGCTACCGGTGGCGACCCGGTGCGCAGCCCTGCCCGTGCATACCTTCCGTCCAGCGGAGAAAACGGGCACCGATTATCGACAACCGCGGCCAGATAAACCCGATATTCACAGGTAACATCGGCTGCAATTCGACGATCTGACAAATCGCGCGATGCGAATGCCACGGAGTATAACGCGCGTGTTTGCGTGCGCGGAAAATGTTGCGACCGGTTGATCGGGGTCAAATTATGGGGTAATCCCGCGCTTGCAAATATCGGGCGGATCGTTGCTGAGCAAGGCATTGCGGTGCGGCGGGAAAGTTCGCGCGGCTTCCGGCCGCGGATACCGGCGGATCGGCGGATTAACGGCGGGCGGGCGTCGCACGCGAAAGCGCGCGATATGCGCTGATTATCGGTTTCAACGGTCGGGTGAATACCCATGTGAAAACGGGCAGCCGCGAGGGCCGCCCGTTTCGCAAGGCCGGTGTACCACCGGCATGCGGCGCCCGGCATGCGGGACGAGCCCGCATGCGCAGGTTCATGCGCCGTGCTGCTGCGCCTTGAACGCGAGCCGGAACCGGTGCAGCAGCGGCTCGGTATAGCCGCTCGGCTGCGACGTGCCTTGCAGCGCGAGCGCGCACGCGGCCTTGAACGCGGTCGACCGGTCGTAATCGGGCGCCATCGGGCGATAGTTCGGATCCCCGGCATTCTGCTGGTCGACGACGCGGGCCATCCGCTTGAACACGTCGAGTACGAACGCCTCGGTGATCACGCCGTGGCGCAGCCAGTTCGCGATGTGCTGGCTCGAGATGCGCAGCGTCGCGCGATCTTCCATCAGGCCGACATCGTGGATGTCCGGCACCTTCGAGCAACCCACGCCCTGTTCGACCCAGCGCACGACGTAGCCGAGGATGCCCTGCGCGTTATTCTCGACCTCGCTCAGGATCTCGGCCTCGCTCCACGCGGCGCGCTCGACGACCGGCACGGTCAGCAGCCCTTCGAGCAGCGCGTCGCGCTCGCTCGCGTACGGCGTTTTCTCGAGTGCCTGCTGGACGGCCTGCACGTCGACGAGGTGGTAGTGCAGCGCGTGCAGCGTCGCCGCGGTCGGCGACGGCACCCATGCGGTGTTCGCGCCGGCGCGCGGATGCGCGATCTTCTGCTCGAGCATCGCGTGCATCAGGTCCGGCATCGCCCACATGCCCTTGCCGATCTGCGCGCGGCCGCGCAGGCCGGCCGACAGGCCCGCGAGCACGTTGTTGCGCTCGTACGACTGGATCCACGCCGACGATTTCATGTCGCCCTTGCGGATCATCGGGCCCGCTTCCATCGCGGTGTGCATCTCGTCGCCGGTGCGATCGAGGAAGCCGGTGTTGATGAACGCGACGCGCGCGGCGGCGGCGGCGATACACGCGGCGAGGTTCACGCTGGTGCGGCGCTCCTCGTCCATGATGCCCATCTTCAGCGTGTTGCGCGGCAGGCCGTACAGATCCTCGATGCGCGCGAACAGCGTGTCGGCGAACGCGACTTCGGCCGGGCCGTGCATCTTCGGCTTCACGATGTAGATCGAGCCCGTGCGCGAGTTGCGCTTCGCCTTCAGGTCGTGCAGCGCGCACAGCGTCGTGACGACGCCGTCGAGGATGCCTTCCGGAATCTCGTTGCCGTCGCGGTCGAGCACCGCGCCGTTGGTCATCAGGTGGCCGACGTTGCGCACGAACAGCAGCGAGCGGCCGTGCAGCGACAGCGTGCCGCCGGCGGGCGTCGTGTACTCGCGATCGGCGTTCAGCCGGCGCGTGAAGGTCTTGCCGCCCTTCGCGACTTCCTCGACCAGCGTGCCCTGCATCAGGCCGAGCCAGTTGCGGTAGAGCTGGACCTTGTCGTCCGCGTCGACCGCCGCGACCGAATCCTCGCAGTCGATGATCGTGCTGACCGCGGCTTCGAGCACGACGTCCTTCACGTTGGCGAGATCGGCGCGGCCGATCGGCGTGGATGCATCGATCTGGATCTCGAGGTGCAGGCCGTTGTGCTTGAGCAGGATCGCGGACGGCGCATCGGCCGCGCCCTGGTAGCCGACGAACTGCGCAGGCTGCGCGAGCCCGACGTCGCCCTTCGCGGTTTCCACCGCGAGCTGGCCGTCCTGCACGCGGTAGCGCAGCGCGTCGCGGTGCGAGCCGCTCGCGAGCGGCGCGGCGTTGTCGAGCACGTCGCGCGCGTAGTCGATCACGCGCTGGCCGCGCGTCGGGTTGTAGGCCGCGGTGCGTTCGGCGCCGCCGTCTTCCGGCAGCGCGTCGGTGCCGTACAGCGCGTCGTACAGGCTGCCCCAGCGCGCGTTCGCGGCGTTCAGCGCATAGCGCGCGTTCGACAGCGGCACGACGAGCTGCGGGCCGGCCTGCGTGGCGATCTCGCTGTCGACGTTCGCGGTGGCGGCGGCGACGTTCGACGGGACCGGCACGAGGTAGCCGATTTGTTCGAGGAATGCACGATACGCGGCATGGTCGCGTACCGGGCCGGGGTGCGCGCGATGCCACGCGTCGAGTTCCTGCTGCAGGCGGTCGCGTTCGGCGAGCAGCTCGCGGTTGCGCGGCGCGAGGTCGTGCACCAGGGCCGAGAAACCGCTCCAGAACGCGGCCTTGTCGATGCCGGTGCCCGGCAGCGCTTCGTTTTCAATGAACTGGCTCAGCGCTGGCGCGACTTGCAGTCCTGCTTGGTCGATCATCGTGAATCTTCCCGGGGAAAATGCGCGCGGTTTGGCTGGTTATTCCGCGACGCTCTGTGTGCCGGCGCGGGCGATCTGCGCGTCCTGTTCGGACTTTACGCCAGACACGCCGATCGCGCCCGCGATCCGGCCGCCGACCGTGACCGGCACGCCGCCTTCGAGCAACCCCGTCAGCGGCGCGCTCAGAAACGCGGTGCGGCCACCGTTGATCATATCCTCATACGCCTTCGTCTCGCGACGGCCGAGCGCCGCCGCGCGCGCCTTGTCCTGCGCGATGCAGCTGCTGGCCGGCGATGCGCCGTTCAGCCGCGCGAACGCGAGCAGGTGGCCGCCGTCGTCGACGACGGCGATCGACACGGCCCAGCCGTGGCGTTCCGCTTCCGCGCGGGCCGCGGCGAGCATGCGCTCGGCATCGGCCAGTTCGAGTTCGGGCTTCGTTTGCATGGCTTCCCTCCGGAATAGGCGGCCGGTCCACCAGCCGGTTGTCGACGCGCTCGATCCAGTGGCGCACGGGTGTGCGGCTCGCGCCATTCCGATGAGTCTGGCAGCCGACGTTGGCGGTGACAATCAGGTCCGGCCGCGAGCGCGCCGACGCCCGCGCGCCTTCTCCGCATGGGCGGGGTCGGAGCGCGACAGGCCGCCGTATTCCTTCATGAACTTGCCGCCGCCGCTTGCGGTCGGTGGCGATCGCTGCCGCGCCGGCTTCGATCGCGGGCCACCACGCGTCGACGTTGTGGCTCGACGGCCGGACGTGAGCGGGCGGGGCTTGGCCGGCGCGGTAACCGCTAGAATTGCGGTTTTAGCCCGGAACACGTCCATGTCTTTTGCCTCGCTTGGCCTGATCGAGCCGTTGCTGCGTAATCTGCAGGGCCTCAATTACCAGACACCCACGCCGGTGCAGGCCAAGGCGATTCCCGCCGTGCTCGGCGGCAAGGACGTCATGGCCGCCGCACAGACCGGCACCGGCAAGACGGCCGGTTTCGCGCTGCCGCTGTTGCAACGGCTGGCGCAACACGGCCCGGCGGTATCCAGCAACCGTGCGCGCGTGCTGGTGCTGGTGCCGACGCGTGAACTGGCCGAGCAGGTGCTGCAAAGCTTCGTCGAGTACGGCAAAGGCCTCGATCTGCGATTTCTGGCCGCCTACGGCGGCGTGAGCATCAATCCGCAGATGATGAAGCTGCGCAAGGGCGTCGACGTGCTCGTGGCGACGCCCGGCCGTTTGCTCGACCTCAATCGCCAGAACGCCGTGCAGTTCGATCAGGTGCAGACGCTCGTGCTCGATGAAGCCGACCGCATGTTCGATCTCGGCTTCGCGCGCGAACTCGACGCGGTCTTTGCCGCGTTGCCCGCCAGGCGCCAGACGCTGCTGTTCTCGGCCACGTTTTCGGACGAAATCCGCAAGATGGCCGCGAGCATTCTGCGCAGCCCGGTCGATATCAGCGTCAGCCCGCCCAACGCCACGGCCAGCAAGATCAAGCAGTGGGTGGTGACGGTCGACAAGCGGAACAAGCCAGAGCTCTTCATGCACCTGGTGGCCCAAAACAAGTGGGAACACGCGCTGGTGTTCGTCAAGACCCGCAATGGCGTCGACTATCTGGCGCTCATGCTGGAGAAAGCCGGCTATGCGGTCGATACGATCCACGGCGACAAGCCGCAACCCGCGCGTTTGCGTGCGCTGGAGCGCTTCAAGACGGGTGAAGTGCAGATGCTGGTCGCCACCGATGTGGCGGCGCGCGGGCTGGATATCGACGATCTGCCGCTGGTGATCAACGTCGATCTGCCGATCGTCGCGCAAGACTACGTGCACCGTATCGGCCGTACCGGCCGAGCGGGCGCGAGCGGCGTGGCCGTGTCCCTCGTGTGCGCCGATGAAGCGCCGCAACTGGCCGCGATCGAAGCGCTGATCCGGCAGACGCTGCGTCGGGAAGAAGAGCCGGGTTTCGAAGCCGAACACCGCGTGCCGGAAACCAGCGCGACGGGTCAGATCATCAAGAAACCCAAAAAGCCGAAGAAGCCCAAAGTGCCGCAAGCCGTGCCGGTCGCCAGGCAGGCGCCGGGCAAGAAGCCGCCCGCGCAACGGAGCGAAGGCAAGCGCAAGCCCGCGGCGCAGCAGGCGAAACCAGCCGTCGGCACGGGAACGGACTACACCGTCGGCAGCCCGTTCAGCGTGCGCAAGCCGCGCGGCAAACCGGCGGCGGGAAAGGCCGCGGGTGGTCGCGGCAAACCTGGCAAACCGTCCAGATAGCCCGATCCTTCGCTTTCGACGTGCCCGATACGATGGAGCCGTCCGATGCCGTGAACGCATACGGGTGGTTCGGAACAGCGCTGCCGGGTTTCTCGTGAGCGACCCGAAACCGCCCGCGATAGAAGCTTCGCGGCATGACCGATGATGTGCGATGACTGAAGTGAGAGATGGAATGACGACGACATTCGACGAGGCGACAACGGCGGCGATCGCCGCGTTTGCCCAACTGGATTTCTACACGGCCGTGCAAGCGATGCGCGCCGAAGCCGATTACGACCACGAACGAGACCAGTGGATCTCGCGCTATATCGACGAGCACGGCGGCGGCGTGGACGATGCGGAATACGACGCCCTGCACGCGCGAGCGCAGGCCACGCCGGAATACGCGCAGTTCATCGATGGGGTTCGGCGGGAAATTCTGGAGTACTTCGGCGTGACCGACGATCAACTGGACTGGATGGTCGTGCTGCGCGACGACGACAGCGATGAACTGTGGGCGGAAGTCAACCGGCAGCGGAACGCGCTGGGAACGGGTGAAGTGCGCGGAGATCTCTGACCGGGCCTGTCATTCGCCGGTACGTTGGGCGCGCCGTTGTGAAGGTCGGCTCCGCACCACGTATCGGACGCTCGCCGTTCATATCAGTCTTCTCGCTCATCCGATTCGTGGACGGTGTTGAAGCTGAACGGCGGGCCAGGGTTGCCAAACGAGATCCACCGAACCCGCGACGCATGAAAAAAGCCCGCCGAAGCGGGCAACCTCACGATGCGGAGGGGGAGATCCGAAAACGCGATCGGCGCGCGCTCAGCCTTTCGTCGCGCCGAACGTGAGCCCCGCGACGAAGTGCTTCTGCATCGCGAAGAACATCGCGACCGACGGCAGCGCGGCGAGAATCGACCCGGCCGATACGAGATTCCACGACGTCGTCCATTGCCCCTTCAGCGCCGCGACGCCCGCCGTGATCGGCGCCGCCTCGTCGCCCTGGGTGAGACACAGCGCCCAGAAGTAATCGTTCCACACGAACGTGAACACCAGAATCGCGAGCGCGGCCAGTGCCGGCCGGATCAGCGGCAGCACGATGCGCCAGAACACCGTCCATTCGCCCGCGCCCTCGATGCGCGCCGCCTCGATCAGCTCGAACGGCAACTGCTTGATGAAGTTGCGCAGGAACAGCGTGCAGAACCCCGTCTGAAACGCGACGTGAAACAGGATCAGCGCTTCGACGGTATTGAATACGCCGAGCCGCAGCGACAGGTCGCGCACCGGAATCATCAGCACCTGCACCGGCACGAAGTTGCCGGCGACGAACGTGCCGAACAGCGCGGTATTGCCGCGAAACCGGTAGGTCGCGAGCGCGAAGCCGGCCATCGCCGCGAGCGCGATCGAGCCGATGACCGACGGCACGGTGATCTGCACGCTGTTCCAGAAATAATGGAGCATCGGCGACGTGGTCAGCGCGTCGCGATAGTTCTCGATCATCGCGAAGCGGCGCGGCCAGCCCCAGTAGTGACCTTCGACGAGTTCCTCGGTCGAGCGCACCGACGTGACGAACACCGCGATCATCGGCAGCAGCCAGATCACGAGCGCGACGGGCAGCGACAGCTTGTACAGCCGGCGCGATACCGGCTTCCAGTGGGCAACGGGTGTCGGAAACATGATGAGTGAACTCCCGAAAGGTCACTGTTCGTTGCGCAGCATGCGGCGCAACTGGAACACGATGTAGACGAGCATGATCGCGAACAGCACGACGGCGATCGACGCGGAATAGCCGAGCCGGTAGTACTTGATCGCCTGGTCGTACATGTAATACGCGAGCACGGTCGAGCTTTCGAACGGGCCGCCGCCCGTCATCACCGAGATCAGGTCGAAGCTGCGCAGCGCGCCGATCACGGTGACGACGATCGCCATGAACGTGGTCGGCCGCAGTTGCGGCAGCACGACGTGCCACAACAGCGCGAAGCCGTGCGCGCCTTCCATCCGCGCGGCCTCGATCTGTTCCGGGTTGACCGACGTGAGGCCGGTCAGGTACAGGATCATGCAGTACGCCGTTTGCGGCCACAGCGCGGCGAACACGATGCCGAACGTCGCGTAGCGCGCGTCGCCGAGCACCGGGATCCCGTGCCCGGCGAGCAGCGCGAGCAGGCCGAAGGTCGGATCGTAGAACCACGAGAAGATCAGGCCGACCACCACGCCCGACAGCACGAACGGCGCGAAGAACAGCGACTTCACGAGCCGGATGCCGCCGACCGCCTGGTTCAGGTACAGCGCGAGCGCGAGGCCGAGCGGCGGCGCGAGCATGAACAGCAGGAGCCAGATCACGTTGTTGCGCAGCGCCGTGTAGAACGTCGGCGCATGCAGCAGCTCCGCGTAGTTCGCGAGGCCGACGAAGGTGCGCTCGGTCATCCCGTCCCAGTTGTACAGGCTCAGCGACAGCGTCGACAGGATCGGCCAGATCACATAGACGGCAACCATCGCGCAGGCCGGCGCGAGAAAGAGCCACGCGGCGCGCCGTTGCCGCCGCACGGCGGGCGACGGGCGGCGGGCGCGCCATGCACTGGCGGACGAGCCGCGCGACGGCGGCGCGGTGCCGTCGCGCGGGGTGGACGTGGTCGGACTGGACACGGCAAGCCTCCTGAACGGACACGGCGGCGCGCGGCCGCCGGTTGGGTCACGCGATCACTTCTTGTAGATCCGCTTGCGGGTCTGTTCGAGTTGCGCGAGCACCGTATCGAGCTGCGCGGGATTCGCGACGAACTGCTGCATGCCCTTCATCCCCTCGTCGGCCATTTCCTTGGTCATGTCGCGGTCGTAGAACTGCGCGACGCCGCCCTTCGTGTCGGCGAGGATCCGGAAGCCGATGCGCGAGATCGGATCGGCCGGCTCGGGCGACTTGCTGTTGGCCGACAGCGAGCCGAGCCCTTCGGCGAGCTTCGCGCCGATCTCGGGCGTTTCGACGAATGCGAGGAACGTGTGCGCGTCGGCCTTGTTCTTCGCCTTGGTCGGGATGTGCAGCGATTCGACCGGGCCGTCCTCGGCGGTCGGCACCTTCGGGTCGATGATCGGGAAGCGGTAGTAGCCCATTTCCGGTTTCACGTTGGGCGGGAAACCCGCCGCGATGAAGGTGCCCATCAGCATCATCGCGGCCTTGCCCTGGAACAGGAACGGCTGCGCGCCGTCGAGATCGTAGGACAGCGCGTTGTCGATGAAGTAGCCGGCATCGATCAGCGATTTCCACGTCGTGTAGACCTTCTTCACGCGCGGGTCGGTGTACGGCACGTCGCCGGCCATCAGCTGCTGGTGGAACGCGTTGCCGTTCAGGCGTAGGTCGAGATAGTCGAACCAGCCGGCGAGCGTCCACGCGTCGCGGCCGCCGATCGCGATCGGCGTGATGCCGGCCGCCTTCAGCTTCCTGCACGCATCGAGAAACTGGTCCCACGTCTTCGGCTCGTCGGCGATGCCGACCTTGCGGAACAGGTCCTTGCGGTAGAACAGCCCCCACGAGTAGTAGACGGTCGGCGCCGCGTACTGCTTGCCGTTGTACGACGAGGCGCTGCGCGTCGACGCGTACATCGCGTCCCAGCCGTTCTTCGTCCAGTCGCCGCTCAAATCCTCGAACAGCCCGCGCTTCGCGTAGTACGCCATCCGCTCGCCCGCGTGCCAGTTCACGACGTCCGGCGCGACGGTCGTGAGCCACGCGGGGAGCTGCACCTTGTACGCTTCCTCGTCGACGAAGGTCGGCTTCACGTCGATGTCGGGATGGGCCTTGTGGAACGCTTCGATCGTCGACTGCCACACGGCGCGCTGGCTCGCGCCCTTGAACGCGATGTTGATCGTCAGCGTGCCGGCACCGGCGGGCGCCGCGGCGCCGAACGATGCGGATGCGATGGCGGCGGCGGTCGCCAGGCGGGCAGCGACGCGAAGGGGGCGATGGGTCATGAGTGTCTCCAGTCCTGTGTGTCGTTGTTTGTGCGTGACCGGCGCGTCTTCGCGCCGGGGCGGTTGCTACGAACGGCTTCGATACACGGCGATGCCTTGCGGCTCGACCTGCCCGGCGCCGAGCACGAACGCCGACGGCGGTACCGCGTCGATCGCGTGCGGTGTGTCGCCGTAGTTGAAGACGTAGGTCAGGCCGCCGCGGCGGCTCACGCGCACGGCGTCGCCGAGCGGCGTCGGGGCCAGGCCGGCCTCGGCCGCGATATCGGCGAACAGGCGCACGGTGGTCGCATCGTCGAACAGCGCGGCCCAGTAATGCAGCGTACCGTGCGATAGGCAGGCCGGATGGCCGTCGGCGAAGCGCGCGTGCACGACGCTGCGCGTGTCGTCGTGCAACTCGACGAAGTCGCGCCAGTGGCGCGCCGCGCCCGTGAGCGGCGACCCGTCGCGCAGCGTGCCGTCGATCCGTTCGGTCAGGTTCGGCCGCAGCGATTCGACGCGCCACACACGCACCGGCAGGATCGACGCGAGCGGGCCGGGCGGCAGCGCCGGCGGAATCTGCAGGTCGGCGGTTTTCGAGCCGGTGCGCGGGCCGAACACCGCGTGCGCACCCGATGCGGCGAGCCGCGACGCGAAATCGTCCGGCACGATCGGCAGCGGCGGCACGACGACGAGCCGATAGCCGTCGAGCGGTGCATGCGCGGACACGATGTCGACGTCGAGGCCGAGCGAGCGCAGCGCCGAGTAGTACTCGAACGCGAACCGCGGGTAGTGGAAATCGGCGCCCTGCGGCTGCACTTCGAACAGCCACTTCGCCTCGTAGTCGAAGACCAGCGCAACGGGCGCGCGCACCGCGCCGTTCGCGTCGGCATCCGCGCCGGCGTCGAGCACGGCGGCGATTTCCTGCGCGACGCGCCGCGCTTCGCGGCCGCCTTCGTCGAGCTGATTGTCGGGTGTGTTCAGGCCCGCGTGCATCTGCTCCTGCGCGAACGGCGCCTGCCGCCAGCGGAAGTACGACACGCAGCCCGCGCCGTGCGCGAACGCTTCCCAGCTCCACAGCCGCACCATGCCCGGCAGCGGCGCGGGATTCCAGTGCGCCCAGTTCACAGGGCCCGGCTGCTGCTCCATCACCCAGAACGGCAGCTTCGACATGCCGCGATAGAGATCGTGATTGAACGACGCGAAATCAGGATGGCCGGTGCGCAGCCAGCGCGCCTTCACGTCGGGCGCGAACCACAGCTCCTCGAGCGCGCCGAGCGGGTAGCTGTCCCACGTCGCGACGTCGAGGTCGCGCGCGACCTCGTAGTGATCGAACTCGGTGAACAGCTGCATGAAGTTGTGCGCGACCGGCCGGCCCGGCGAGTGCGCGCGGATCACGTCGACCTGCATCCGGTGATAGCGCGCGAGCTCGTCGGACGCGAAGCGCCGGTAGTCGAGGCGATGCGACGGATGGGCTTCGGTCACGGTGCCCACGGGCGCGTCCACTTCGTCGAAATGGCGATACTCCATGCTCCAGAACACGGTGCCCCACGCGCGGTTCAGCGCATCGATCGTGCCGTAGCGCGCCTTCAGCCATGCACGGAAGCGCACGAGCGCGGCCGGCGAATAGCTGACGACCGTCTGGTGGCAGCCCAGCTCGTTGTCGGTCTGCCAGTAGCGCACGGCCGGGTGGCGGCCGTAGCGTTCGGCAACCGCCGTGCAGATCTGGCGCGACGCTTCGAGATAGGTCGGCGACGAGAAATCGTAGTGGCGGCGTGAGCCGAACGCGCGCGGCCGGCCGTCGGCGCCGATCGCGAGAATGTCGGGATGGCGGTCGACCAGCCATTTCGGCGGCGTGGCGGTCGGCGTGCACATCACGATCTCGAGGCCGGCCGCGCCGAGCACGTCGACCGCACGGTCGAGCCAGCCCCAGTCGTATTCGCCGGGAGACGGCTCGATGCGGCTCCACGCGAATTCGGCGATCCGCACCTGCTCGATGCCGAGCGCTTTCATCCGGCGGGCATCGTCGGCCCACATCGATTCCGGCCAGTGTTCCGGGTAGTAACAGACTCCGAGGCGCATGCCCGATCCTTATGCGTAGTGGTGAACGTGAACGTCGGCGCGCGCGGGCACCGCGCGGCCGTCTTCGGTGAACAGGTGGCAGGCCGCGGCCGGCGCGTGCACGTGCACGCGTTCGCCGGTGCACACCTGCGCGTCGCCGGGCACCTTCGCGATCAGCGGTGCGCCGCCGGGCGGATCGAGATGCACGTAGGTCTGTTCGCCCAGGCGTTCGACGAGCACGACGTCGCGCGCGAGCGTCGTCGCGTCGGGCGCGGCGCCGAGCGTCAGGTGTTCGGGGCGGATGCCGAGCGTCACGGCCGTGCCGGCGCCGAGCGCCGAGCCGTCGCGCGGCAGCACGAAGGTTTCGCCGGACGGCACGAGCGTGACGCTCGTGCGCCGCGCGTCGCACGCGGTCACGACGGCCGGCAGGAAATTCATGCGCGGCGAGCCGATGAAGCCGGCGACGAAGCGGCTGGCAGGGTGGTGATAGAGGTCGAGCGGCGCGCCCACTTGCGCGATGCTGCCGTGCCGCGCGGTATCCGCGCCGGCGTGCAGCAGCACGATCTTGTCGGCGAGCGTCATCGCCTCGGTCTGGTCGTGCGTCACGTAGACGACGCTCGCGCGCTCGAACTGCCGATGCAGCTTCGCGATTTCGACGCGGGTCTGGCCGCGCAGCGCCGCGTCGAGGTTCGACAGCGGCTCGTCGAACAGGAACACGCCGGGCTCGCGCACGATCGCGCGGCCGATCGCGACGCGTTGCCGCTGGCCGCCCGACAGCGCCTTCGGCTTGCGCTCGAGCAGCGCGTCGAGCTGCAGGATGCGCGCGGCGTCGCGCACCTTCCGGTCGATCTCGGCCTTCGGCACGCGCGCGAGCTTCAGCCCGAACGCCATGTTCTCGTACACCGTCATGTGCGGAAACAGCGCGTAGCTCTGGAACACCATCGCGACGCCGCGCTCGGCGGCCGGCACGTCGTCGACGCGGCGGCCGTCGATCGACAGCTCGCCCGCGCTCAGATCCTCGAGCCCGGCGATCATGCGCAGCAGTGTCGATTTCCCGCACCCGGACGGCCCGAGAAACACGCAGAACTCGTGCGCGCCGATCTCCAGATCGACGTCGCGAATGACCGGCGCGTGCTCGCCGAAGGCTTTCTGCACGCGCCGCATCGAGATGCTCGCCATTGTCTCCGCTCCATGTTTTAATGCGCCATCCTGCTTGATTAAGCGCTTAATCATCGCGATCAAAAAAAGAGGCGATGCGATCGCGGCCGAGTCGCGCCCGTCGGTCGGGCGGCAAGGTGTGCGGCGATAGTGCGCCGCTTCGGCGAGCGAAGCAAATACTGGATCGACGTCTCATATAGTGGGCAAACGATGGCAACACTGGAAGAAGTGGCGCGCCGCGCCGGCGTGACGGCCGCGACGGTGTCGAACGTGCTGCGCGGCCGCGGCCGGGTCGGCGACGCGACGCGGGCGCGCGTGCTCGAAGCGGTCGACGCGCTCGGCTACCGGCCGCATCTCGCTGCGCGGGCGCTGGCGGAAGGCCGTGCGCCGACGGTCGCGTTGATGGTATCGAGTATCGCGAACCCGTTCTATCCGGAGTTCGCGCTGGCGGTCGAGCGCGCGGTGCGCCGCAACGGGCAGTTCCTGATCGTCTGCAATACGAATGAAGACCCGTTGCAGGGGCGCGCGTATCTCGACCAGATCGCCGGCACGATCTCCGAGGGGATTCTCGTGACCAATGCGAACCTGCACCTGCCGGATCTGCTCGACGTCGCGCGGCGCGGCGTGCCGGTCGTGCTGTGCCTGTGGGAGCGGCCCGACGCGCCGCCCGACGGTCTGCCGTGCGTGGCGATCGAGTTCCGCGAGGCCGGACGGATCGCGACGCGGCATCTGCTCGAGCTCGGTCACGAGAAGATCGGCGTGATCGTCGGCGGCGCGGCGAGCGGCGTGCAGGCGGCGCGCTACGACGGCTTCGTCGACGTGATGCGCGACGCGGGGCTCGACGCGTCGATCGTCGCGGCCGAGCGCGATTCGATCGAAGGCGGGCTGCGTGCGGCGGGCCGGCTGCTCGATGCGCACCCGCGGTTGACCGCGCTCGTCGCGACCAACGACCTGCCGGCGATCGGCGCGATGCATGCGGCCGCCGATCGCGGCCGGCGCGTGCCCGACGATCTGTCGATCGTCGGCATCACCGACATCCATCTCGCCCGCGACACGCGGCCCACGCTGACGACCGTCGCGATCCCGACCGCCGAGGCGGCCGGCCTCGCGGTCGAATTGCTCAATACGCTGCGCGAGGCGGGCGGGCAGGGCGGAGACGCATCGCGCGTGCGGGTCGCGTCACCGCCGACGCTGGCGGTGCGCGGGACGACCGGGCCGGTACCGCACGCGGCATAGCGAGGCGCGGGCGGTCGTGCGCCGCCTCAGCCGCCTTCGACGAGCCGCAGCACGATGTTTCTTGCCGACTCGAGATGCGCGACCGTCATCACGCGTGCCGCGCGTGCATTGCGTTCGCGACATGCCTGCAGAATTGCTTCGTGCTCGACCTGGAACGACGGCGTGTCCGCGAGCAGCGTGGCCTGCAGGCGCTCGTAACGTTCGACCTGGCCGCGCAGTTCGGCGATCGACTTCAACTGCCGCGCGTTGCCGCAGCACGAATACAGCAATGCGTGGAATTCACGGTTCAGCTCGCCCTGCCGGCGCGGCGCGGTTGCATCGCCGAGCAGCCGATGCACGAGCTCGGCGCGCGCGAGCGTTTCGTCGTCGAGCCGCTTCACGCTGCGGTAGATCGCATCGCCTTCGAGCAGCACGCGCAGATCGTAGATTTCCTGCACGTCCGATGCGCTCAGCATGCGCACGACCGCGCCGCGATTCCGGAAGATATCGAGCAAACCTTCGCGCTCCAGCCGCTGGATTGCCTCGCGCATCGGGATCCGGCTGATGCCGAACCGCTCGGCCAGGTCGCGCTCGACGAGCCGCTCGCCGGCCGCCAGCTCGCCGTTGATGATCATGTCGCGCAGCGACGCGGCGATCGCGTCCGCCGTGGAGTCGAGTTTGGCTTCCATGCGTGCCTGTTCGCTAATTTTGGTATAATGGTATACCAAACGACCATCCAGTGCCACAATGGCGACCATCGACGGGCTGCACGCAACGGCGTTCGGCCCGGTGGGGCAACCAACATCAATGGAGAGCGAAATGGCATCTGGCGAACACCGGTATCGCGTCGCGGTGGAGTGGACGGGCAATCGCGGCACCGGCACGTCCGGCTATCGCGAGTACGGCCGCGATCATGTGATCCGGGCCGGTTCGAAGCCGGATATCCCCGGTTCGTCGGACCCGGCGTTCCGCGGCGATGCCGCGCGCTGGAACCCCGAAGACCTGCTGCTCGCGTCGGCATCGGCATGCCACAAGCTCTGGTATCTGCATCTGTGCGCCGAGGCCGGCATCCGCGTGCTGGCCTACGTCGACCACGCGGAAGGCACGATGGTCGACAGCGCTGAAGCCGGGCGCTTCACTGAAATCGTGCTGCGCCCGCGGGTGACGATCCGGGCGGGCGACGATCGCGCGCTCGCCGAGCGGCTGCATCACGATGCGCATGCGAAGTGCTATATCGCGAATTCGGTCAATTTTCCGATTCGTTGCGAGCCGGTGATCGAGTTTGCCGCGGAGTAGGAAACCGCGGGTGCGCCGTCACAGCACGGCGCCGTAAACCTCCCCCGCCGCCGCCCGAATCGCCTCGACCATCACCGCCACCGCCGGCGAATGCAGCCGGTCGGTGCGCGTGATGATCCCGAAATCGTCCATCCGGCAATCCATCTCCAGCGGCAGCACCGTGACGATCCCGTGCCGCGCGTAGTAGTGCGCGACGTCCTCGGCGAGCACCGCGATCATGTCGCTCTGTTCGAGCAGTTGCGTGATGAACAGCAGCGCCGAGGTTTCGACGAGGTTCGCCGGCGGCGCGAGGCTCGCGCGCTGGAACACGAGCTCGAAGCGGTGGCGCAGCACGCTGCCGGCCGGCGGCACGACCCACGCGGCGCGTTGCACGTCGGCGAGCGCCAGCGGCGCGTGCGCGAGCAGCGGGTGGCCGGGCCGCACGACGGCGGCCACCGACTCGCCGGTCAGCGGCTCGTAGCGCAGGCGCAGCTTGTCGTGTTCGGCGGACAGCCGGCCGAGCACGATGTCGATCTTTTCCTGCGCGAGGTGTTCGAGCAGCACGTTGCTGGTATCGATCTCGACCGACACGTGTAGGCCCGCATGCGTACCCTTTACCGCCGCCACGGCCGGCGGCACGAGCCGCAGGCCCGGCGACGTGATCGCGCCCACCGCCACGTGGCCGAGATGGCCGGCCTTCAGCGCGGCCAGTTCCTCGCGCGCCTGGTCGAGGCTGCCGAGCGCCGCGCGCGCGTGGCGGATCAGCGCGTCGCCGTACAGGGTCGGCCGCATCCCGCGCGGCAGGCGCTCGAACAGCACCGCGCCGATCGATTCCTCGAGCTCGCGCAGCAGCTTCGACGCGGCCGGCTGGGTCATGTTCAGCGCGGCCGCCGCGCGGTGAATGCTGCCTTCGTCGGCGAGCGCGACGAGCAGCAGCAACTGGCGCGTCTTCAGGCGGGCGCGGTTGCCCCACGGGCTGGCTTCGGTCATCGTACGGGTTTATATCGATATCGGAATCGATATCGTAATCGCCTAAATCGTCATTAGCCAGTTATCAAAATTCTGCCTAGACTGCGCCGGTATCCCGTCACCACAGGACTGACGATGTCGGCAACAAAACCCAGGCTGCGCTCCGCTCAATGGTTCGGCACGAACGACAAGAACGGCTTCATGTACCGAAGCTGGATGAAGAACCAGGGCATTCCCGATCACGAATTCGACGGCCGGCCGATCATCGGCATCTGCAACACGTGGTCCGAACTGACGCCATGCAACGCGCACTTCCGCAAGCTCGCCGAGCACGTGAAGCGCGGGATCTCGGAAGCAGGCGGCTTCCCGGTCGAGTTCCCGGTGTTCTCGAACGGTGAATCGAACCTGCGGCCGTCGGCGATGCTCACGCGCAATCTTGCATCGATGGACGTCGAGGAAGCGATCCGCGGCAACCCGATCGACGCGGTCGTGCTGCTCGCCGGCTGCGACAAGACGACGCCCGCGCTGCTGATGGGCGCGGCGAGCTGCGACGTGCCGGCGATCGTCGTGTCGGGCGGCCCGATGCTGAACGGCAAGCTCGAAGGCAAGAACATCGGTTCGGGCACGGCCGTGTGGCAGTTGCACGAAGCGCTGAAGGCCGGCGAGATCGACGTGCATCACTTCCTGTCGGCCGAAGCCGGCATGTCGCGCTCGGCCGGCACCTGCAACACGATGGGCACCGCGTCGACGATGGCGTGCATGGCCGAGGCGCTCGGCGTCGCGCTGCCGCACAACGCGGCGATTCCGGCCGTCGATTCGCGCCGCTACGTGCTCGCGCACATGTCGGGCATCCGGATCGTCGAGATGGCGCTCGAAGGGCTCGTGCTGTCGAAGATCCTGACGCGCGCGGCGTTCGAGAACGCGATCCGCACGAACGCGGCGATCGGCGGCTCGACCAACGCCGTGATCCACCTGAAGGCGATCGCCGGTCGCATCGGCGTGCCGCTCGAGCTGGAAGACTGGATGCGCATCGGCCGCGACACGCCGACGATCGTCGACCTGATGCCGTCGGGGCGCTTCCTGATGGAGGAGTTCTATTACGCGGGCGGGCTGCCGGCCGTGCTGCGCCGGCTCGGCGAAGGCGGGCTGCTGCCGCACCCGGACGCGCTGACGGTCAACGGCAAGTCGCTGTGGGACAACGTGCGCGAAGCGCCGAACTACGACGAAGAAGTGATCCGCCCGCTCGACCGGCCGCTGATCGAGGACGGCGGCATCCGCATCCTGCGCGGCAATCTCGCGCCGCGCGGCGCGGTGCTGAAGCCGTCGGCGGCGAGCCCCGAACTGCTCAAGCATCGCGGCCGCGCGGTGGTGTTCGAGAACCTCGACCACTACAAGGCGACGATCAACGACGAAGCGCTCGACATCGACGCGAGCTCGGTGATGGTGCTGAAGAACTGCGGGCCGCGCGGGTATCCGGGCATGGCCGAGGTCGGCAACATGGGGCTGCCGCCGAAGCTGCTGCGCCAGGGCGTGAAGGACATGGTGCGGATTTCCGATGCGCGGATGAGCGGCACCGCGTACGGCACGGTCGTGCTGCACGTCGCACCGGAAGCGGCCGCGGGCGGCCCGCTCGCGGCCGTGCGCAACGGCGACTGGATCGAACTCGACTGCGAGGCCGGCACGCTGCATCTCGACATCACGGATGAAGAACTGCAGCGCCGCCTGTCGGACGTCGATCCGACCGCGGCGCCGGGCGTGGCCGGCCAGCTCGGCAAGGGCGGCTATGCGCGGCTGTATATCGATCACGTGCTGCAGGCCGACGAGGGGTGCGACCTCGACTTCCTGGTCGGCACGCGCGGCGCGGACGTGCCGAGCCATTCGCATTGAGCGGCGGGCGGCGCGACGTGCGCCGCCGCCGATGGTGGGCCTTCCCGGCCCGCGCTTCATGAAACCATGAACGCATGACGGCCGGCGACAACCGGGCCGAAGCAGGACGCGAACCATGACATCGAGCAGCACGCCGCGCTATCGCGGCATCTTTCCCGTCGTCCCGACGACGTTTACCGACACCGGCGAGCTCGACCTCGCGAGCCAGAAGCGCGCGGTCGACTTCATGATCGATGCGGGGTCGGACGGCCTGTGCATCCTCGCGAATTTCTCCGAGCAGTTCGCGATCACCGACGACGAACGCGACGTGCTCACGCGCACGATCCTCGAACACGTCGCCGGCCGCGTGCCGGTGATCGTCACGACGTCGCACTACGGCACGCAGGTGTGCGCGGCGCGCAGCCTGCGCGCGCAGCAGCTCGGCGCGGCGATGGTGATGGCGATGCCGCCGTATCACGGCGCGACGTTCCGCGTGCCGGAGGCGCAGATCTTCGAGTTCTATGCGCGCGTGTCGGATGCGATCGACATCCCGATCATGATCCAGGACGCGCCCGCGAGCGGCACGCCGCTGTCCGCGCCGTTCCTCGCGCGGATGGCGCGCGAGATCGAACAGGTCGCGTACTTCAAGATCGAGACGCCCGGCGCCGCGAACAAGCTGCGCGAGCTGATCCGGCTCGGCGGCGACGCGATCGAGGGGCCGTGGGACGGCGAGGAAGCGATCACGCTGCTCGCCGATCTCCATGCGGGCGCGACCGGCGCGATGACGGGCGGCGGCTTTCCGGACGGCATCCGGCCGATCCTCGAAGCGTTCCGCGAAGGCCGGCACGACGATGCGTTCGCGCATTACCAGACGTGGCTGCCGCTGATCAATCACGAGAACCGCCAGTCCGGGATCCTCACCGCGAAGGCGCTGATGCGCGCCGGCGGCGTGATCGCGTGCGAGCGGCCGCGGCATCCGATGCCGGAACTGCACCCGGACACGCGCGCGGAACTGCTCGCGATCGCGCGCCGGCTCGATCCGCTCGTGCTGCGCTGGGCGCGCTGAGCGATTCGCGAAGGAGAGACGCACGATGAGCAATCCAATTTCGCTGGGCGTGATCGGGATCGGCAAGATCGCCCGCGACCAGCATTTGCCGGCGATCGCCGCCGAACCGGGCTTCGCGTTGACTGCCTGCGCGAGCCGTCACGCGGAAGTCAACGGCGTGCGCAATTATCCGGATCTGAACGCGCTGCTCGCCGCCGAGCCCGAGCTCGACGCCGTGTCGCTGTGCGCGCCGCCGCAGGTGCGCTACGCGCAGGCGCGCGCCGCGCTCGAGGCCGGCAAGCACGTGATGCTCGAGAAGCCGCCGGGTGCGACGCTCGGCGAAGTGGCCGCGCTGGACGCGCTGGCGCGCGAGCGCGGCCTCACGCTGTTCGCGACCTGGCATTCGCGCTGCGCGAGCGCGGTGGAACCGGCGCGCGCGTGGCTCGCAACGCGCACGATCCGCGCGGTGCAGGTGCGCTGGAAGGAAGACGTGCGGCGCTGGCATCCGGGGCAGCAGTGGATCTGGGAACCGGGCGGCCTCGGCGTGTTCGATCCGGGCATCAACGCGCTGTCGATCGTCACGCGGATCCTGCCGCGCGAGCTCGTGCTGCGCGAGGCGACGCTCATCGTGCCGAGCGACGTGCAGACGCCGATCGCGGCCGAACTCGATTGCGCGGATACCGACGGCGTGCCGGTGCGCGCGGAATTCGACTGGCGGCACGGCCCGGTCGAGCAATGGGAAATCGCGGTCGACACGGCCGACGGCGTGCTCGCGATCAGCCGCGGCGGCGCGCAATTGTCGATCGCGGGCGAGCCGGTCGAGATCGGGCCCGAACGCGAGTATCCGGCGCTGTATGCGCACTTTCGTGCGCTGATCGCGCGTGGCGAAAGCGACGTCGACGTGCGGCCGCTGCGGCTCGTCGCCGACGCCTTCCTGTTCGGCCGACGCGTGCAGACCGACGCGTTCGGCCGCTGAACCTGCGTGCGCGCACCGCCTCGGGCGCGCACGACGAACGATTGATTACGGACACACATCACGGCATCGGCCGACACAAAGGAGACACCACATGAACCGCACGACTCACACGATCCGTCGACATACCCTGCGCGCGCTGCTGGCCGCGCTGTGCATCGCGCCGCTCGGCATGCAGGGCGCCGCGCACGCCGACGCGCCGCTGAAGATCGGCTTCCTCGTGAAGATGCCCGAGCAGGCGTGGTTCATCAACGAGCAGAACGCGGCGTCCGCGCTCGGCCAGAAGGAGAACTTCTCGGTCGTGAAGATCGGCACGCCGGACGGCGAGAAGGTGCTGGCCGCGATCGACAACCTCGGTTCGCAAGGCGCCCAGGGCTTCGTGATCTGCGCGCCGGACGTGCGCCTCGGGCCGGCGATCGCGTCGCGCGCGAAGCGCTACAACATGAAGTTCGTGACCGTCGACGACCAGCTCGTCGATTCGAGTGGCAAGCCGCTGCCGAACGTGCCGCACCTCGGGATGTCGGCGACCAAGATCGGCAACCAGGTCGGCCAGGCGATCTCCGACGAAATGAAGCGGCGCGGCTGGAAGCCCGAAGAAGTCGGCGCGCTGCGGATCACCAATTACGAGTTGCCGACCGCGAAGCTGCGCACCGACGGCGCGACGCAGGCGCTGCTCGCGAACGGCTTCCGCAAGGAGAACATCTTCGACGCGCCGCAGAAGACGACCGACGACGAAGGCGGCTTCAGCGCGGCGGCACCCGTGCTCGCCCGCCATCCGAACGTGAAGAAATGGGTGATCTACGCGCTGAACGAGGAAACCGTGCTCGGCGCGGTGCGCGCGACGGAACAGCTGCACATCCCGGCGGCCGACGTGATCGGCGTCGGCATCAACGGTGCGGGCGAGGCGTTCGCCGAATTCCAGAAGAAGGAGCCGACCGGCTTCTACGGGACGATCGCGGTCAGCTCGACGAACCACGGCAAGGACAGCACGCAGAACCTCGTCGACTGGATCCGCAACGGCAAGGTGCCGCCGGCCGACACGCAGACGAGCGGCAAGCTGATGACGCGCACGAACTGGCAGGCCGTGCGCGCCGAGCTCGGCATCTGAGCGGGCGAGGCGAGAACGCGATGACGATGCAGACGATGACGGCCGCGTCCGCCGGCCACGGCGCCGAAGCGGGCACGCCGCCGAGCGGCGCGCTGCTCGCGCTCGACGGCATCACCGTGACGTTTCCGGGCGTGCGTGCGCTCGACACGGTGTCGCTGTCGGTGCGCGCGGGCGAAGTGCACGGGCTGATGGGCGAGAACGGCGCGGGGAAATCGACGCTGCTGAAGGTGCTGTCCGGCGTGAACCAGCCGCAGGCCGGCACGCTGACGCTGAACGGCACGGTGCAGCGCTTCGCGTCGACCCGCGCGGCGCTCGAGGCCGGCATCGCGATCATCTACCAGGAGCTGCATCTGGTGCCCGAACTGACGGTCGCGGAGAACCTGATGCTCGGACAATTGCCGAGCCGGGCCGGCGTGGTCGACGAGCGCGCGCTCGCCGCGCGCGCGCTCGATGCGCTGGAGCGGCTGGGCGAGCATATCGATCCGGGTATTCCGGTGAAGTATCTGTCGATCGGCCAGCGCCAGATGATCGAGATCGGCAAGGCGCTGATGCGCGACGCACGCGTGATCGCATTCGACGAGCCGACGAGCTCGCTGTCCGCGCGCGAGACCACGCAACTGTTCCGGATCATCCGCGCGCTGCGCGCGGAAGGCCGCGCGATCATCTACGTCACGCACCGGATGGAGGAAGTGTACGAACTGTGCGACCGCGTGACCGTGTTTCGCGACGGCCGCCGCATCGACACGTTCGATTCCGTCGCCGATCTCGACCGCGACCGGTTGATCGGCTGCATGGTCGGCCGCTCGATCGAGGACGTGTACGGCTACCGGCCGCGCACGGCCGGCGACGTGCTGATCGAGGCGAAAGGGTTGACGGGGCCGGGGCTCGCCGAGCCCGTGTCGTTCACCGCGCGGCGCGGCGAGATCGTCGGCTTCTTCGGGCTTGTCGGCGCGGGCCGCTCGGAACTGATGAAGCTGCTGTACGGCGCCGCGCGCCCGAGCGCGGGGCACGTCGAGCTGAACGGCAAGCGGGTCGCGTTCGGCAGCCCGCGCGACGCCGTGCGCGCCGGCATCGCGCTGTGCCCGGAAGACCGGAAACAGGAGGGCATCGTCGCGATCGCGTCGGTGGCCGACAACCTGAACATCAGCGTGCGCCGTCATTTCAGCCCGGCGCGCGTGCTGCTCGACGGGCGGCGGGAACGCGAGCTCGCGCAGAAATACATCGAGCGCCTCGCGATCAAGACCCGCGACGGCGACACGCCGATCGGCGCGCTGTCGGGCGGCAACCAGCAGAAGGTCGTGATCGCGCGCTGGCTGGCCGAGCGCATCGACGTGTTCCTGATGGACGAGCCGACGCGCGGCATCGACGTCGGCGCGCGCGCGGAAATCTACAACCTGTTCTACGAGCTCGCGGAAGCGGGCCGCACGGTGATCCTCGTGTCGAGCGATCTGGCCGAGGTGATCGGCGTGTCGGACCGCATCATCGTGATGAAGGAAGGACGGATCGCGGGCGAGGTCGACAAGGCGCACGCGACGCCCGACGCGCTGATCAAGCTCGCGCTGCCGCGCTAGCGGCGAGCAGTCAACCGGAAAGCAACTGATATGAGCCAGGCAATGCAACCCCAACGTACCTCCCCATCCCCGGATGCCGCCGCCGCGGCCACGCCCGCGCGTCCGCGCGGCGGCGTGTGGCAGCTGATCAACCGTTCCGGCATCGTGATGGTGTTTCTCGTGCTGTTCGCGGTGCTGTCGCTGACCGTGCCGGACTTTCTCACGCCGCGCAACATCCAGGGCCTGCTGCTGTCGGTCACGCTGATCGGCTCGATCGCGGTGACGATGATGTTCGTGCTCGCGTTAGGCGAGGTCGACCTGTCGGTCGCGTCGATCGTCGCGTTTTCCGGCGTCGTCGCGTCGACGCTGATCACCGCGACGCACAGCGTCGTGCTCGGCATCGCGGCCGGCGTGCTCGCCGGCGGTGCGGTCGGGCTCGTGAACGGCGTGCTGATCGCGCGCTGGCGGATCAACTCGCTGATCGTCACGCTCGCGATGATGGAAGTCGTGCGCGGCCTCGCATTCATCACGTCGAACGGCGACGCGGTGATGATCTCCGAGGAGCGCTTCTTCGATCTCGGCGGCGGGTCGTTCCTCGGCATCTCGTTTCCGATCTGGAGCAACATCGTCGGCTTCGTCGTGTTCGGCTTCCTGCTGCGCAAGACGGTGTTCGGCAAGAACGTGCTGGCCGTCGGCGGCAACGGCGAGGCCGCGCTGCTCGCGGGGCTGCCGGTGATGCGCATCAAGATCACGGTGTTCGTGCTGCAGGGGCTCGTGACCGGCTTCGCGGGCGTGATGCTTGCGTCGCGGATGAGCCTCGGCGATCCGAAGACGTCGGTCGGCCTCGAACTTGGCGTGATCTCCGCGTGCGTGCTCGGCGGCGTGTCGCTGACGGGCGGCGTCGCGACGATCTCCGGCGTGCTGGTCGGCGTGCTGATCATGGGCTCGGTGCAGGACGCGATGAGCCTGTTGAACGTGCCGACCTTTTACCAATATCTGATACGCGGCGGAATTCTGTTGCTCGCGGTGCTGTTCGACCAGTATCGTCGCAACCAGCGGCGCGCGATGAAGATCTGATGTCGACCACGCGCGGCCGCCTGCAAATACGACGAATATCGGGAGACGGCATGCAACAGACTCATCCGGCCGCGTCGGCGACGCTGCTGGCCGACAGCCGCAACACGCTCGGCGAAGGCGCGACGTGGTGCGACAGGACGCACGCGCTGTACTGGGTGGATATCGAAGGCGCGCAGCTGTGGCGCTGCCGCGCGGACGGTTCGGACCTCGTGCAATGGGCGATGCCCGAACGGCTCGCGTGCTTCGCGCTGACCGACGATCCGGATGTGCTGCTCGTCGGGCTCGCGACGCATCTTGCGTTCTTCGATCTGCGCAGCGGCGCGTTCACGCGGATCGTCGACGTCGAACCCGAGTTGCCGACGCGGCTGAACGACGGACGCTGCGATCCGTTCGGCGCGTTCGTGTTCGGGATGAAGGATGAGGGGGGCGATCCGCCGCGCGCGGTCGGCGGGTTTTATCGGCTCAATGCCGATCTCACGCTGGAGCGGCTTGCGCTGCCGCCGGCCGCGATCGCGAACAGCATCGGGTTCTCGCCGGACGGCACGAAGATGTATTTCTGCGATTCGCTGGTGCGCGAGATTTTCGTGTGCGATTACCGGGCGGGCGGCGATGTCGCGAACGTGAGACCGTTCGCGCGGCTGACCGATGCCGATGGCGATCCGGACGGGTCGATCGTCGATCGCGACGGCGGGCTTTGGAACGCGCAGTGGGGCGGGCGAAGGGTGGTGCGTTATGGGGCCGACGGTGTCGAGACGGACCGCGTGGCGGTGCCGACCGCGCAGCCGAGCTGCGTGGCGATCGATGGCGAAGGCAGGCTGTATGTGACGAGTGCGCGTGTTGACCTGAGCGATGACGCGCTGGCCGGCGATGCGCACGCGGGTGGTGTGTTCGTCGCGCAGACGCGCTATGCGGGGTTGCCGACGGCGCGGTTTGCGGGCACGCGTACCGGATGAAGTGACGCAGAAAAATGAAAGCCCCTGGCTTGTGAAGGTTCGGGGGCTTTTCTTTCACGCACAATCACCACAATTAAAATAAAGGTAATCGGGCGCGAATCCAATCCCATTTGGTGGGCGGAATCGCAAGCAACTGCATCACATCACTGCTTGAGCTATCGTAATATACGATCCCGCCCACCCCATCTACCAATTCTCGCTCGGTTGCCGAATTTACGTAGTATGAAAAATAGCGTTGAGCGCGCAATTCTCCACTCCCATCGAAAAGCTGAAGTCTCACTTCATGTCCGTTCCGAATATTCGCGCCGCACAATTTTGCATAATATTCCACGCCTCCAAATTCCTTCTTGCCCCCATTTAGTTCTTTTTCAAAAAAAATCGCATTGGCCATAATTTGGCCTGGTCATGTGAATGGAAAGGCCAGTCACCAAAAACACGAGAATGGCTAGCGCAATGATTCGAGGGGTGCAAATCTGAATATCTCGTCCTATATTAGCCATTGTTGGATCCAGTATCACGGGCACTTCGCCCAGTGAAGATTGAAATGATGCTCTTCTTATACCTTATCGCGAAATGACGAACCATTTTAAATATGCCAATCGATTATTTTTGGTAATTTAATTGGTGTGTTGATCGATAATTTCGTACTTATACGAGGAAACTGAGAACATGGAGGTACGCTGAGAGTGAGATCGCTACTATGCGTTCGCCCCCGACCTGCTGGTAAGATGGCCCGCAATTCCATCCAGCACGCGCCATGAGTCCCACCTCGACCAAGCCCGCGAATCCGAAAAACGCCGCGACGAGCGCCACGGCAGGCGCCGTAAAGAACGCCGCGAAAAGCGCCGCCCGCGCCCCGGGCGACAAGCCGAAGCCGCGCGTGCAGCAGCGCCTGACCTACGTGATCGGCGGCCTCGACCGGCTGCTGCGCCGTCACATGACCGACGCGCTCGCACCGCTCGGCATCACGCTCGCGCAATACACGGCGCTGTCGGTGCTCGAGGCGCGCGGCGCATCGTCGAACGCGCAACTGGCCGAACGTTCGTGGATCACGCCGCAATCGGCGAACGAGGTGATGAGCGTGATGGCCGCGCGCGGTTTCGTCACGCGCGAAGCCGACCCGTCGCACGGCCGCATCATCCTGCTGAAGCTGACCGACGCCGGCGCGGCGATGCTGCGTGAATGCGAAGCCGTGCTGCGCCCGCTCGAAATGCGTATGCTCGGCGACATCTCGGCCGACGACGCCGCGCACGTGCAGCGCGCGCTCGAACTGTTCTCGCGCAACCTGCGCGGCTGATCGGCTCCGACCCTTCACGACGCGCGGCCCGGGCGGCGCGCGTCTGCTTCGCTTCCCCGCCTCCCGGCGGCTGACCGTTCCCCGATTCCTCCGTTTTCCCGCTTTCCGCTCCGGGTTTACACCGGCGCTCATGCCGCTTGCAATATCAGGTAGCCTGATATTAAATGAAGTCGTCCGCAGCAGGGATGCTGCGCACCGAATCGCACAGGAACGAACGACAGGAACAGACATGAGCAAGTACGACAACCGCTGGCAGACCGTTGAACTGAAAGTGGAGGCCGGCATCGCGTGGGTGACGCTGAACCGCCCGGAGAAGCGCAACGCCATGAGCCCGACGTTGAACCGGGAGATGCTGGAAGTCCTCGACGCGGTCGAGTTCGACGACGAAGCGAAGGTGCTGGTGCTGACCGGCGCGGGCGCCGCGTGGACGGCCGGCATGGATCTGAAGGAATACTTCCGCGAGATCGACGGCGGCTCCGACGCGCTGCAGGAAAAGGTGCGCCGCGACGCGTCGGAATGGCAGTGGCGCCGCCTGCGGATGTACAACAAGCCGACGATCGCGATGGTGAACGGCTGGTGTTTCGGCGGCGGATTCTCGCCGCTCGTCGCGTGCGATCTCGCGATCGCGGCCGACGAAGCGGTGTTCGGGCTGTCGGAGATCAACTGGGGCATCCCGCCGGGCAACCTCGTCAGCAAGGCGATGGCGGACACCGTCGGGCATCGCCGCGCGCTGCACTACATCATGACCGGCGACACGTTCACCGGCGCGGAAGCGGCCGAGATGGGCCTCGTGAACAGCAGCGTGCCGCTCGCCGGCCTGCGCGACGCGACGATCGCGCTCGCCGCGCGGCTGATGGACAAGAACCCGGTCGTGCTGCGCGCGGCGAAACACGGCTTCAAGCGTTCGCGCGAGCTCACGTGGGAGCAGTGCGAGGATTACCTGTATGCGAAGCTCGACCAGGCGCAGCTGCGCGATCCGGAACGCGGCCGTGAACAGGGGCTGAAGCAGTTCCTCGACGACAAGACGATCAAGCCGGGCCTGCAGGCATACAAGCGCTGATACGGCGCGAACGCAGCCGCCGATATAACCGCGGACGTAACCGCAAGAGACAGGCAGGGCAGGAGACGACATGACCGACAGACGGATGCTGATCGGCGGCGAGTGGTGCAACGCTCGCGACGGCCGCACCTTCGACCGCTTCAACCCCGCGACGGGCGCGCTCGCATCGCGCGCACCGGCGGCCGGCCTGGCCGATGCCGACGCGGCGATCGACGCCGCGCACCGCGCGTTCCCCGCATGGGCGGCGCTCGCGCCGACCGAGCGCCGCCGGCTGCTGCTGAAGGCGGCCGACCTGATGGACGCGCGCATCGACGCGTTCGTCGCGACGGGCGTGGCCGAAACCGGCGCGACGCCGGGCTGGCTCGGCTTCAACGTGACGCTCGCGGCGAACATGCTGCGCGAGGCCGCGTCGATGACGACGCAGATCGCCGGCGACGTGATCCCGTCCGACGTACCGGGCAATCTCGCGCTCGCGATGCGCGTGCCGTGCGGCGTGGTGCTCGGCATCGCGCCGTGGAACGCGCCGGTGATCCTCGGCACGCGAGCGCTCGCGATGCCGCTCGCATGCGGCAACACGGTCGTGCTGAAAGCGTCCGAGGCGTGCCCGGGCGTGCACGCGCTGATCGGCGCGGTGCTGGACGAGGCGGGGCTCGGCGCGGGCGTGGTGAACGTGATCACGCACGCGGCGGCCGACGCGCCCGAGCTCGTCGAGCGGATGATCGCGCATCCGCATGTGAAGCGGATCAACTTCACCGGATCGACGCACGTCGGCCGGATCATCGCGCGCCACGCGGCCGCGCACCTGAAACCGGTGCTGCTCGAACTCGGCGGCAAGGCGCCGGTACTGGTGCTCGACGATGCCGATCTCGATGCGGCGGTCGACGCGATCGCATTCGGCGCATTCTTCAACCAGGGGCAGATCTGCATGTCGACGGAGCGCGTGATCGCGGCGCGGCCGATCGCCGATGCACTCGTCGAGCGGCTCGCCGCGAAGGCGCGCACGCTGGTTGCCGGCGATCCGCTGGCCGGCCATCCGCTCGGCACGATGGTCGATGCGTCGGCCGCCGCGCGCGCGGCGTCGCTGGTCGAGGATGCGCGCGCACTGGGCGCGCAATTGCCGCTCGGCTGCCGCGTGGAAGGCGCGACGATGCAGCCCGCGATCGTCGACGGCGTCACGCGCGACATGCGCCTGTATCGCGAGGAATCGTTCGCGCCGGTGGTGGCGATCCTGCGCGCGGACAGCGACGACGAAGCGGTCGAGCTCGCGAACGACAGCGAGTTCGGCTTGTCGGCGAGCGTGTTCAGCCGCGATATCGCCCGCGCGATGGCGGTCGCGCGCCGGATCGAATCGGGGATCTGCCACGTCAACGGGCCGACCGTGCACGACGAGGCGCAGATGCCGTTCGGCGGCACGAAGGCGAGCGGCTACGGCCGCTTCGGCAGCCGCGCGTCGATCGCCGAATTCACCGAGCTGCGCTGGATCACCGTGCAGACCACGCCGCGCCACTATCCGATATGAGCGAGCCGACGATGAATGCAGAGAAGGCGCCGCTTCAGGCTGGCCAACACGCCGGCGGCGTACGCTATCGCGCGGCCGCCGTCGCGGTCGGCGCGGCCGAGATTCGCCGCGCCGACGACGGCACCTGGTACCTGCGCTCGCGCGAGCCGCTCGGCGATTACCCGACGCGCATCACCGACTGCCTCGTGCGCGGCGCGCAAGCGCACCCCGACCGCGTGCTGGCCGCGCGGCGCGGCGCCGACGGGCACTGGATCGAGATCACCTACGCGCGGATGCTCGAACGCGCGCGCGCGCTCGGCCAGGGCCTCGTCGATCTCGGGCTGTCGGCCGAGCGTCCGCTCGCGGTGCTGTCCGGCAACGATCTCGAGCATCTGCAACTGATGTTCGCGGCGATGCTGGCCGGCGTGCCGTACTCGCCGATCTCGCCCGCGTATTCGCTGGTGTCGACCGATTACGGCAAGCTGCGTCACACGCTCGGCGTGCTGAAGCCGGGCGCCGTGTTCGTCGCCGAACGCGCGCCGTTCGCGCGTGCGCTCGACGCGACGTTGCCGGCCGATGCGGTGCTGATCGTCGCGCGCGATGCCGATGCCGATGAGGACGGAAAGGCCCGCGCGGTGCCGCTGTCGCGCCTGCTCGCCACCGTCCCGCGCACGATCGACGCGATCCACGAGGCGGTCGGCCCCGATCATCTCGCGAAGATCCTGTTCACGTCCGGCTCGACGAAGCTGCCGAAGGCCGTGCCGACCACGCACCGGATGCTGTGCAGCAACCAGCAGATGCTGCGCCAGACGATGCCCGAGCTCACGCGCGAGCCGCCGGTGCTGGTCGACTGGCTGCCGTGGAATCACACGTTCGGCGGCAGTCACAACCTCGGCATCGCGCTGTACAACGGCGGCACGCTCTACATCGACGATGGCCGCCCGATGCCCGGCCGCTTCGACGAAACCGTGCGCAACCTGCGCGAGATCGCGCCGACGATCTACTTCAACGTGCCGAAGGGCTGGGAGGAGCTGACCGCCGCGCTCGAACGCGACGCCGAACTGCGCGACACGTTCTTCTCGCGCGTGAAGCTGTATTTCTTCGGCGGCGCGGGGCTGTCGCAGGCCGCGTGGGACCGGCTCGACCGCGTGACCGAAGCGCATTGCGGCGAGCGCATCCGGATCATGGCCGGCCTCGGGATGACGGAGGCGTCGCCGTCGTGCCTGTTCACGACCGGGCCGCTGATGCGCGCGGGCTATATCGGGCTGCCCGCGCCCGGCTGCGACGCGAAGCTCGTGCCGTGCGGCGGCAAGCACGAACTGCGCTTCAAGGGGCCGAACGTGATGCGCGGCTACTGGCATGCCGATGTCGATCCGCGCGACGTGTTCGACGAAGAAGGCTACTACCGCAGCGGCGACGCGGGCGTGTTTGCCGATCCGGAGCGGCCGGAGCTCGGGCTGATGTTCGACGGGCGGCTGACCGAGGATTTCAAGCTGAGCAGCGGCACGTTCGTCAGCGTCGGGCCGTTGCGCGCGAACGCGGTGTCGAGCGGCGCGCCGTACGTGCAGGACGTGGTCGTCACCGGGATCAATCGCGACGACATCGGCTTGCTGGTGTTTCCGCGCGTCGATGCATGCCGTGCGCTGGCGGGGCTCGCCGCCGATGCGTCCGTGACCGACGTGCTGCGCGCGCCGGCCGTGCGTGCGGCGTTCGCGGCGTGGCTGGCCGCGCTGAACCGGAACGCGAGCGGCGGTTCGACGTTCGTCGCGAGGATTCGGTTGATCGACACGCCGCCGTCGCTCGATCTCGGCGAAGTGACCGACAAGGGATCGCTGAACCAGGCGGCCGTGCAGAAGCATCGCGCGGCGACGATCGACGCGCTGTACGACCCGGCGCGGCGCGATCCCGACGTGATTTACGCGTGAGCAGCACGCGCGAGCAGTTACAGCGGTAAGCAGCACGCAGGCACAACGACCGGCCGGCCACGACACCGGCAGGCACTTTCGCGGCCAGTGAATCAGGCTGCCTGATAAAGGCGGCCGTTCATACGACACCTCGCGCGCCGAACCGCCACTGGCCGGCGGCGGCGCGCGGCGGCCGTTGCAGGGCCGACCGACCACAAAGACATGGGAATGGAGACATGAACACTTACGTTGCCGAAAAATCCACGGTCGCGACCACGCTCGCGCTGTGTTTCGCGATCGCCCTTCTCGAAGGGCTCGACCTGCAGTCGGTCGGCGTCGCCGCGCCGCGGATGGCGCGCGAATTCGGATTGAGCGTGTCGCAGATGGGCATCGCGTTCAGCGCGGGCACCTTCGGGCTGCTGCCGGGCGCGATGCTCGGCGGGCGGCTCGCCGACCGGATCGGCCGCAAGCGCGTGCTGATCGCATCGGTCGTGCTGTTCGGACTGCTGTCGATCGCGACCGCGCAGGTCTCGACGTTCGCGATGCTCGTCGTCGTGCGCGTGCTGACCGGCATCGGCCTCGGCGGCGCGATGCCGAACCTGATCGCGCTGTCGTCCGAAGCGGTCGAGCCGCGCTCGCGCAGCAGCGCGGTCGCGACGATGTACTGCGGGATTCCGTTCGGCGGCGTGATCGCATCGCTGATCGGCGTGCTGCTCGCCGGCGACACCGAATGGCGGCACATCTTCTACGTCGGCGGGGTGGGGCCGCTGCTGCTCGTGCCGCTGCTCGTGTGGTGCCTGCCGGAATCGCGCGCGTATCTCGACGTCGCCGGCACGCAGGCCGCGCGCATCAGCGTCGCACGCACGCTGTTCGGCGACGGCCGCACGACGTCGACGGTCGCGCTGTGGGTCAGCTACTTCTGCACGCTGATCGTCCTGTACTTCCTGCTGAACTGGCTGCCGTCGCTGATGGCGTCGCGCGGGCTCGATCGCGCGCACGTCGGCCTCGTGCAGATCGCGTTCAACGTCGGCGCGGGGCTCGGCGCGCTCGGCATCGGCGCGGCGCTCGACCGGATGCGCGCATCGCGCGTGGTCGGCGGCATGTACGTCGGGATCGTGCTGTCGCTCGCCGCGCTCGCGGCCGCGCCCGGCTTCGCGTCGCTCGCGGCGGCCGCGTTCGCCGCCGGGATGTTCGTCGTCGGCGGCCAGTCGGTGCTGTACGCGCTTGCCGCGATGTACTACCCGACCGCGATGCGCGGTACCGGCGTCGGCTCCGCGGTCGCCGTCGGCCGGCTCGGCTCCGTCGTCGGGCCGCTCGCGGCCGCGACGCTGCTGGCCGCGGGCCGCAGCGCGCCCGTCGTGATCGGCGCGAGCATCCCCGTCACGCTGGTCGCCGCCGTCGCCGCGCTGGTGCTGATCCGGCGGCCGCAGGCACACGACTGAATTCCGTTGCTTTCAACCCACCAGCGCCGACAGAGCGCGATATCGACACAGGTCTGGAGACATTCATCATGAAGCACACCAAAGCCTTGCTGGCGGCCAGCGCATGCGCGCTGGCCGCGACCGGCGCGCACGCCCAGTCGAGCGTGACGCTGTACGGGATCATCGACACGGGCGTCGAGTTCGTGTCGCACGCGAACGCGGCCGGCGATCACGTCGTGCGGATGCCGGGCGTGACGGGCGAACTGCCGTCGCGCTGGGGGCTGCGCGGCACCGAGGATCTCGGCGGCGGCTACCAGGCGGTGTTCACGCTCGAAAGCGGCTTCAACGTGCGCGGCGGCGATCTCGGGCAGGGCGGCCGGCTGTTCGGGCGGCAGGCGTTCGTCGGGCTGAAGAGCGGCTTCGGCACGCTCGCGTTCGGCCGCCAGTACACGATGACCTATCTCGCGCTGCAGGGTGCGGACATCATCGGCCCCGACATCTACGGGCTCGGCTCGTTCGACGCATACGTGCCGAACGGCCGCGCCGACAATGCGGTGACTTACGTCGGCACGTATCGCGGCGTGACGCTCGGCGCCGCGTATTCGTTCGGCCGCGACGGCGCGGGCACCGGCAATTCGCCGGGGCAGGGCACGTGCGCGGGGCAGGTGCCCGGCGACGCGGTGCAGTGCCGCAACTGGTCGGTGATGCTCAAGTACGACAGCGCGTATTTCGGCGCGGCGGCATCGTACGAGGAACAGCGCGGCGGCACCGGCGCGGCCGCCAACTTCTTCGACGGCGTGGCGCCCGTCCCGTTCACGAGCAGCGGCGGCAAGGATGCGCGCACGCACGTGAGCGCGTATGCGCAGGCGGCCGGCGCGAAGATCGGCGCGGGCTGGATCGGGCGGCGCGTGTCGACCGGTTCGCCGGCCGCGCCCGGCGCGCATTCGGACCTGTTCTTCGTCGGCGCGTCGTATGCGGTGAAGCCCGATTTCATCGTCGACGGCGAAGGCTACCGGATCGTCAACACCGCGCACGACACGCGCGCGACGATGGCCACGCTGCGCGCGACTTATCTGCTCACCAAGCGCACGGCCGTCTACGCGCAGTCGTCGTATCTGTGGAACAGCGCGCATGCGCGCTACTCGGTCAGCGGCGGCGGGCCCGGCACGACGCCCGGCGCGGGGATGGGGCAGCTCGGCGCGATGGTCGGCGTGCGGCACATGTTCTGATTCACCGGCGTGACGAACCGAACGGGAGTTATCTTGAACACGAAATCTGCATTCCTCTGTATTGCGCCGCTGTCCGCCGCCGCGATGCTCGCCGGGTGCGGCGGCGACGATTCGATCGGCGCCGCGCCCACGCACCTGAGCGCCGCGACGCCGGCCGCGATGACGCAAACGTGCGACGCGCTGGCCGCGAAGCTCGCGTATGCGAACACGTCGTTTACGTCGGTGACGACTGCGGCGGCCGGCGCGCTGACGGTGGCCGGCAAGCCGGTCGCCGAGCACTGCGTGATCGCCGGCAAGATGAATCAGCGCGTGAGCGCGGTGGACGGCAACACCTATGCGATCGGCTTCGAGATGCGTCTGCCGAAAGCATGGAACGGCCGCTTCTTCTACCAGGCGAACGGCGGGCTCGACGGCAACGTCGTGACCGCGACCGGCGAGATCGGCGGCGGCGGGCCGCTGACCAATGCACTGAACCAGGGTTTCGCGGTGATCAGCTCGGATTCCGGGCACAGCGCCGCGCAGAATCCGCTGTTCGGCCTCGATCCGCAGGCGCGGATCGACTACGGCTACGGCGCCGTCGATGCGCTCACGCCGATGGCGAAGCAGGTGATCCGGCTCGCGTACGGCAAGGCGCCCGATCGCAGCTATTTCGGTGGCTGCTCGAACGGCGGCCGCCACGCGATGGTCACGGCGGTGCGCAACCCAGCCGACTACGACGGCATCATCGCGGGCGACCCGGGCTTCCATCTGCCGAAGGCGGCGATCGGCGAGATGTACGGCGCGCAGCAGTTCGCGAAGATCGCGTCGGCCACCGGGGCGAACGGGCTGCCGGATATCCGCAGTGGTTTCAACGATGCGGAGCGCCAGTTCGTCGGCGCGAAGATCCTCGACAAATGCGATGCGCTCGACGGCGCGGCCGACGGGATGGTGCAGGACGTCGCCGCGTGCCAGGCGCACTTCAGCATCGATGCCGATATCCCGACCTGCGCGAACGGCACGCGCACGGGCGCCTGCCTGACGCCCGCGCAGAAAGCCGCGCTGGCGAACGTGTTCGCCGGCGCGCGCAACAGCGCGGGCACGGCGCTGTACGCGAGCTTTCCGTACGATCCGGGCGTGGCCGGCAGCGGCTGGGCCGCGTGGAAGCAGTCGAATTCGATCGCGCTCGATCCGGCGGCGATGGCGTTCACGTTCATGACGCCGCCGAAAACCGCCGCGACGCTCGCGAACCTCGCCGGCTTCGCGCTCGGTTTCGACATGGACAACGACGCGCCGGCGATCTTCGCGACGAACGGCACGTACACGCAATCATCATGGTCGTTCATGACGCCGCCCGACGAGACGAACCTCGCCGCGCTGAAGGCGCGCGGCGCGAAGCTGCTCGTCTATCACGGCACGGGCGACCCGGTGTTCTCGTTCAACGACACGCGCGACTGGTACGCACAGGTCGCGCAGGCGAACGGCGGCGATGCGTCGAGCTTTGCACGCTTCTATCCGGTGCCGGGGATGAACCACTGCTCGGGCGGGCCGGCGGCCGACCAGTTCGACATGCTGACCCCGCTCGTCGCATGGGTCGAGCAAGGGCAGGCGCCGGCGGCGATCGTGGCGACCGCGCGCGACGCGACGAACGCGGTGCCGAACGCGGAAGTGCCCGCATCGTGGGGCGCGGGGCGCACGCGGCCGCTGTGTCCGTATCCGCAGGTCGCGCGCTACAACGGCGCGGGCGACGTGAATTCGGCGGCGAGCTTCAGTTGTCGTTGACGTAGCCGTCGACGGGAAGCGGCCGGCGCATGCAGTCGCGCGCCGGCCGTTTCGTCGTTGCGTTCACTCGCCGGCATCGACCGGCACGTCGAGCCCGACCTTCACGCGGCTCATGCTCACGAGCGTCTTGAACCGCTTCACGTTGTTGTTCGCGAAGAACAGCTCGCGCGTGAGCGCGTTGTACTGATCCATGTTGCGCACCGCGAGGATCAGCACGAAATCCCATTCCCCCGTCACGTAGTAGCACTGCTGGATCTGCGGGCAGCGCTCGAACGCGCGCTTCATCGCGTCGAGCTGGTCGATCTGCTCGCTTTCGACCTCCACGTTCACGACGATCGTCAGCGGATGATCGACCTTGTCCGGCGCGACGACGGCCGTATAGCGCTCGATCACGCCGGCTTCCGCGAGGCGCCGCAGCCGCCGGTTCACGGCGGCGGTCGACAGGTTGACGCGCGCGCCGAGCTCGGCCTGCGGCGTCTGCGCGTCGCGCTGGACTTCCATCAGCAGCTTGCGATCGAACGGATCGAGAGAGGTCGTCATGATGGCGCGTGAAGCTTCGAAAGAATGAGAAATTTTTGCGTTCAGGTCGTAAGTTTGGCGATTTTTTTGACCAGCGTACGCAATATTATTTTCCCAACCGACCGCAAGCGCAACTCGCGCCTGCCCGATCCGACCCACCCGACCGCCGCCCGCGCGGTCCCGATCCGGAGCCTTCCGTCATGCTCATCGCCAACCCGCGCGCGTCGCGCACCGCCTACCCGAACGCGCTGCGCCGCGTGATGAACATCGCGTCGGCCGACGAAAGCGGTGCGTGGCTCGCGCACTGGCCGCTCGTCGGCAATGCGCGCACGCCGTTGCGTGCGCTGCCCGATCTCGCCGCGCGGCTCGGCGTCGCGAGCGTCAGCGTGAAGGACGAGTCGTGCCGTTCGCCGCTCGGCAGCTTCAAGGCGCTCGGTGCGCCGATCGCGCTGGTGCGGCTCGTGAAGCGGCTGCGGCGCACGCAGGCGCTCGATCCGCAGGGGCTCGTCACGGGCCGCTACGCGTCCGAGCTGGCCGACCTGACGGTGATCAGCGCGACCGACGGCAATCACGGCCGCGCGCTGGCCGCCGCCGCGCGCGCGATCGGCTGCGGCTGCGTGATCGTGCTGCACGCGAACGTCGACGCCGAGCGCGAACGCGCGATCTCGGCCTACGGCGCGCGGATCGTGCGCATCGCGGGGAACTACGACGAATCGGTCGTCTGCGCGGCGCAGCTCGCGCAGGCGAACGGCTGGTACGTCGTGTCGGATACGTCGTACGACGGCTACGAAGCGATTCCGCGCGACGTGATGCAGGGCTACGGCGTGATCGCAGCCGAAGCCGCCGCGCAGGCGGCGGAGGACGACGGGCGGCCGTTCACGCACGTGTTCCTGCAGGGCGGCGTGGGCGGCCTCGCCGCGGGCGTCGCGAGCTACCTGTGGGAGCGCGACGGCGTGCAGCGGCCGCGCTTCGTCGTCGTCGAGCCGCGCCAGGCCGATTGCCTGTACCAGAGCGCGCTGGCCGGGCGCGCGACGAAGGCGACCGGCAGCGTCGATTCGGTGATGGCGGGGCTCGCGTGCGGCGAGGCATCGCCGCTCGCGTGGGATTTCCTCGAGATGTGCATCGACCACTTCATGCTGATCGACGACGAAGACGCGGTGCAGGCAATGCGCGGCCTCGCGGCCGGCAGCGAACGCGACGTGCCGCTCGTCGCCGGCGAGTCGGGCGCGGCCGGCATCGCGGGGCTGGCCGTGCTGATGCGCGACCCGGCGCGCGCGCGGCAGGTCGGGCTCGATGCGAGCGCGCGCGTGCTGGCGATCAACACGGAAGGGGCGACCGCGCCGTCCGTGTACCGGCATTGCGTCGGCGAGACGGCCGATGCGGTGCTCGCGCGCCAGCGCGACTGGCTGAGCCGCGCGGCGGTGGCGGCCTGAACGACATGACGACCGACGAGGCGAACGCAATGGACACGATCGACACAATCGACGAAAGCACGCTGCAGGGCCAATTGAAGACGTGGCGCCGCCATCTGCACCAGTATCCCGAGACGGGATTCGAGGAAGTGAACACGTCGGACTACGTCGCGCGGATCCTGACGACGCTCGGGCTCGACGTGCATCGCGGAATCGGCGGCACGGGGCTCGTCGCGAACCTGACGGCCGGCACGGGCCGGCGCGCGATCGGCATCCGCGCGGACATGGACGCACTGAACATCGCCGAGCACGCGCCGGGCCGCGAACACGTATCGCGCACGCCGGGCAAGATGCATGCGTGCGGTCACGACGGCCACATGTCGATGGTGCTCGGCGCCGCGCGGCTGCTGGCCGAGCGCAAGGATTTCGACGGCACGGTGCGCTTCATTTTCCAGCCGGCGGAAGAGCATGGCCGCGGCGCGAAGGCGATGATGGCCGACGGGCTGTTCGAACGCTTTCCGGTCGACGCGATCTTCGGCGCACACAACATGCCGGGCATGCGCGCGGGCACGTTCTCGACACGTGCGGGCGGCATCATGGCGAGCGAAGACAATTTCGTGATCCGGATCGACGGGCGCGGCACGCATGCGGCGCGGCCGCACATGGGCATCGATCCGATCGTGATCGGCGCGCAGATCGTGCTCGCGCTGCAGACGATCGTGTCGCGCAATCTCGACCCGGGCCAGCAGGCGGTGGTGTCGTGCACGGAATTCATCACCGACGGGCTGCGCAACGTGCTGCCGTCGACCGTGACGATCAAGGGCGACACGCGCAGCTATTCGCGCGATGTGCAGGCGCTGCTGGAGACGCGGATGGCCGAGATTGCCGAAGGGGTCTGCCGCACGCACGGCGCGACCTGCACGTTCGAGTACACGCACGAGTTCGCGCCGACGGTGAACTCGCCGGAATGGGTCGATACGGCCGTGCAGGCCGCCGCGCACGTCGCGGGCGCCGACGCGGTGAACGCCAACGTGCAGCCGATGATGATCTCGGAGGATTTCGGCGCGTTCCTGCAGGCGGTGCCGGGCAACTTCGTGTTCATCGGCAACGGCGAGGCGGCCGGGCAGGGCGGCGTGCCGCTGCACAACGCGGCGTACGATTTCAACGACGAGATCCTGCCGGTTGGCGCGCGGTATTTCGCGGAGGTGGCGCGGCGCGCGTTGCGGGCCGCGTAGCGGGGCGGGTGCGGGTCGCTGCGTATTCGGTTCGCTGCGTGCGCGGCGCCACTTCGTCATCGACGCCGCATCGATGCGCGAGCGCACCGGCTTGCCGGCGCGCCGAGAATCCTCCGTCGTCGTATTCGATCAACCGGCCAGTTCGCCCAGGCACGCATCGAATTGCGCGACGAGCCGGTCGACATCGTCCGCCGTCGTTTGCGGGCACACGAGCATCATGTTGTGGAACGGCGTGATCAGCACGCCGCGATTCAGCAGGTACAGATGCACGATGTGCTCGAGTTCGCTGTCGAGCTGCGCGCCGGCCAGCGTGCCGTTGCGCGGCGGCACGGGCGCGAACTGAAACTCGGTGCGCGCGCCGATGCGCGTCACGCACCACGGCAGCCCGTGTTTCGCGATCGCCTGTTCGAGGCCCGTCGCGAGCCGCGCGGCGAGTGCGAACATGTGCGCATACGCGGCGTCGGTCGCCACTTCGGCGAGCGTCGCGCGCATCGCGTGCATCGCGAGCATGTTCGCGGTGAGCGTCGTGCCGATGCCCGAATGGCCGGGCGGCGCGTTCAGCTTCGCCGCTTTCGCGCGCTCCGCGAATTCGGCGCTGAACCCGTACACCGCGCACGGCACGCCGCCCGCGATCGGCTTGCCGACCACCAGCATGTCGGGTTCGAGACCGTGCGCGACCGCGTAGCCGCCGGGGCCGCTGCTGATCGTGTGCGTCTCGTCGATCACGAGCAGCGTGCCGTGGCGGCGCGTCAGTTCGCGCGCGGCCTCCCAGAAGCCCGCGTCGGGCAGCACCATGCCGATGTTCGTCATCGCGGGCTCGGCGAGCACGCATGCGACGTCGCCGTCCTTAAGCGCCGCTTCGAGCGCGGCCAGATCGTTGAATTCGACGACGCGCGTGTTCGCCAGCAGATCGTACGACTGCCCGAGCAGGCTGTCGCGCTGCACCGGGCGGCCGTCGAGGAGATCGACGAACACGTCGTCGACCGTGCCGTGATAGCAGCCGTTGAACACGACGATCGTGTTTCGGCCGGTCGCCGCGCGCGCCCAGCGCAGCACGAAGCGGTTCGCGTCGCTCGCGCTCAGCGCGAATTGCCAGATCGGCAGCTTGAAGCGGCGCGCGAGTTCGCGCGATACCCAGGCGGCGTCCTCGCTCGGCAGCATCGTCGTGTAGCCGCGCGTGGCCTGCTCGACGAGCGCGCGGGCGACGGGTTCGGGCGCATGGCCGAACATCGCGCCCGTATCGCCGAGGCAGAAATCGACGTAGCGATGGCCGTCGACGTCGGTGAACGTCGCGCCGCGCGCTTCCTTCACGTATAGCGAGAACGGGGTCGACCAGTCCTGCATCCAGTGCAACGGCACGCCGAACAGCAGATGCTCGGACGCTTCCGCGGACAGCGCGCGGGAAACCGGCATGGCTTCGGTGAACGCGCGGCGCTCGCGATCGAACAGCGCGCGGGCGCGGATGAGGTCGACTCCGTGGCGGGTAGGCAAAGGCAGCTCCTGGGCTGTGGGAATGGGAAACGATAGCGCGGGCAGCGGGGGGCTGAACAGAGGCGGAATTACCGAGGCGGGTGGGCGACGGGCGCGACGCGGCCCGCGCGGTAGCGCGATTTTCGGGCGATTTCCATTTGATTTTGAGATAGCACTGGTGAACGGAAACGGATGCGGGTTGTGAAGGTTTGCATGGATTTTTATCCTCCCGCGCCCGACCTATCGTTGCTGCAGGCCGAGTGCGGCATCGACGTCATTCAGGCGTGGGGCCTGGCGACGCGGCCTCGGCACGGTCGGGATCGGCACCGGCCGGCCCGTTCGATTGCACGGACGATTGGTGCATTGAATTCCGCGGCAATCTTGCCGGCTAATTTCGAGATAAAGGAATTCCGGATTTTTTCCGTAATGGTGGGAGTTGGGTGCGTGAAGTGAGCCGTTTTTCGACGATCGGATTTTAACCATCAGGATGCGAAACCACACCATGAAGACCTCCAGACATCTCGTCGCACTCGCCGTGAGCATTGCATTGATCGAGGTCGCCCATGCGGGCCAGACGTCGCCGCAAGCGGTCGTCAAGACGATCCGCCTGACCGCGCACATCGGCGACATCCTGTTCGTTTCGCAGCCGGACGATGCCGCATACGGCCTGGTCGAATTGAACGACACGGACGGCAAGCAGCAGACGTTCGCCGCGGCGCTGCCGATCCGCGTACGCACGACCAATCCCGATATCAACGTCACGTTGTTGCAGCCGCTGCGGTTCTCGAACGGTCGCGACGACATGGCCCATGCGAAGGTCGTGCTGACGGGCAAGGCGAGCAGCGCGGAAATCGCGCCCGGCGCCGCCCACGCGCTCGTGGCGACGACGCGGGGGCGCGACGGCTTTGACGGCTACGACGAAACCCGCATGCTGAAGGTCAGCGCGCAAGCGCCGGCCGCGAGCGCGGCGCCGCCGGCCCACGGAAGTTATCGCGGCGATCTGATGCTGGTGTTCGAGCCGGCTGCGTCGGCGGGACGCGAGCCGGCGACGGCGCCGACTGCGATAGCGGGCGAGTAGGAAAATCGCCTCGGAGCACATCGTCGGCCCGGCGATTCAGTTAGAGTTGTTGCGCATAAACATACGACAACATATCTCTAAAGGCTAGTTGGGCGAGGTGAGTGTGCGCACACATACCGCACACGATGTCGGAGAAAACAGGGTAAACGACAAATACGTGTCTTCCATCGATCGCGTCTAGACTGCGTGATGTAGTACGACGACGTATAAATCATGATCCGCCGCCCGGCGCATCGATACCCTTACCCTGAAGGAGTGCCCATGGCCGCCCCTCGCCGCCGTTCGTCTTCGCCCGTCCGATCATCCACCCCGAAACGGGTATCGCGCCGCGCCTTCATCGGCTGGACCGGCGCACTCGCCAGCGGCGCGATGTTCGGTGGGCCGTTGACGGCCACCCGGGCGCTGGCGGCGGGCACGACGCCCCATGCGTCGGCGGTCGATCTCGTATGGGGCGAGCACGGCGCGGCGGCGCGCATCGCCGCGTCGCTCGCGCACGTGTCGCGGCTCGCGCGGCACGGTCGCGACTTCGACGTGACGCACTACGGCGCGCGCCGGTGCGCGACGGTCGCGCAGACGTCGCCGTGGCCGGTCGCGAAATCGCCCGTCAGCCCCGGTTCCGAACTGACGACCGCGCCCGGCGCATTCGATTCGCGCCCGGCGTTTCTCGCGGCGATCGACGCGTGCCGGCGCGAAGGCGGCGGCCGGGTCGTCGTGCCGGCGGGCACCTGGTATTGCGCGGGGCCGATCGTGCTGCAGAGCAACGTCACGTTCCATCTGAGCGCGAATTGCACGATCTATTTCAGCCCGAACCCGGCCGACTACGCGAAGGACGGCCCGGTCGATTGCGGCGCGAACGGCCGGCTGTATTACAGCCGCTGGCAGGCGAACGATTGCCTGAACTACGGCGCGCCCGTCTACGCACGCAACGCGACGAACATCGCGCTGACCGGCGAAGGTCCGACGTCGGTGCTCAACGGGCAGGCAATGACGCCGTTCTCCGGCAGCGGCGCGAACAGCGTCTGCTGGTGGACCTACAAGGGTACGTCCGGCGCATACGGCGCGAGCGCGGCGGTGCCGGCCCAGAATGGCGCGAACCCGAACAACGTCGACCTGCGGATCGTCGCGCCCGCGATTCCCGACGCGCTCTATGCGATGCTGACGTCGCCCGTCACGCCGTGGCAGCAGGACCAGAACTACCTGCCCGCGCTGTCCGAGGCCGGCGTGCCGGTGGAGAAGCGGATTTTCGGACTGGGCCACTACCTGCGGCCGTGCATGGTCGAATTCATCGGCTGCACGAACGTGCTGATGGCGAACTACCAGACGCAGAACACGCCGTTCTGGCAGCATCATCCGACCGCGAGCCGCAACGTCGTGATCCGCGGCGTGACGACCAACAGCATCGGCCCGAACAACGACGGCTTCGATCCGGATGCATGCACCGACGTGCTCTGCGAGGACTGCACGTTCAACACCGGCGACGACTGCATCGCGATCAAGTCGGGCAAGGACCGCGACACCGAATACGGGCCCGCGAAGCGGCACCTGATCCGCAACTGCACGATGAACAGCGGACACGGCGGGATCACGCTCGGCAGCGAGATGGGCGGCGGCGTCGAGCAGATCTATGCGACCAACCTGTCGATGCTGAACGCAAACTGGCAGACCAATCCGCTGAACATCGCGATTCGCGTGAAGACCAACATGAACCGCGGCGGCTACGTGAAGGATTTCCACGTGAAGGGCGTCACGCTGCCGAACGGCGTGACGCTGAAGGGCGGCGGCTACGGCAGTGCGCTGCTCGCCGGCAGTCCGATCAACGCGAGCGTGCCGCTCGGCGTGGTCACGCCGTCGGCCGGCAACCCGTCGGCCGCGCAGGGCGGCATCGTCACGTTCGACTGCGACTACCAGCCGGCGAACGACGCGGTGCGCACGCGGCCGCCGGTCGTACAGAACGTGACGATCGCCGACGTGACGGCGAGCAACGTGACGCTGAACGGCGTGACCGCATCGTGCTTCCAGGCGATCGTCGCGCAGGGGCCGGTCGCGTTCGACTACAACGGTACGCCGCCGGCGCCGGCCGTGCAGCCGATCTCCGGCGTGACGATCAGCAACTGCGACTTCGGCACGCCGGTGGCGTCAGGCACGCCGACGGTCACGTCGCCGGGGCCGATCTACGCGTTCAACGTGAGCGCCATGGCGCTGACGAACGTGACGATCGCCGGGCAAGTCGTCGACACGACGATCACCGACAAGCGGTGAGAAAGGCAACGCGCCGCGGCGTTCGCGTGCAACCGGCCGGTGCCCGCACGCGAACGCCATCAGGTTACGCCAGCGTCTTGATCATGTAGTGCTCGTCGTAGAAGCGTCCATCGACGAACATCGAGCGCGGCTCCGTGCCGAACCGCACGAACCCCTGCGACGCATACAGTCGCTCCGCGGTACGGTTGACCTCGTTCACGCACAGCATCAACTGGCTGCATCCCCACGCCTGAGCCGCATGCGCGGTCGCGCTGTCGAGCAGCGCGTGCGCGATGCGTTGCCCGCGATACGCGGCGTCGACGTACACGCCCCAGATCGTCGCCTTGTGCGCGATCTTCGTGCGTGCGTCGCGGCGTACGCCGGTGATGCCGACGAGCGTGTCGCCGTCGAACGCACCGAACACGGCCTGAACCTGCGTCGGCGTGAGGCGCTTCGCGAATTCGTCGACCGGCACCTGCGATTCTTCGTCGAGCGTCGGCAGGAAGGACGTGGGCGCGGTGTCGACCGCACGCAGGCGGACGGTCTGGAACTGCGCCGCGTCGGCGGCGTCAAGCAGGCGGATCGTGATCGTCATCGGGGGGTATTCCGGTCGAGGGCGCGCATGCCGGCGCGCCGCTGCCGCGGTCGCGGGATGCATCGTGCTTATCCTAATAGGAATCCGGATGCCGCGTGGCGATGTGCGGTGCGTCGCGCGCGTGGCGCGCACGATCGTGAACGGACAAGACAGTGATGGCGGTACGTCGTACCGCCATCAAGGCGGGAGCGCGTCAAGCGCATGCGCCGTCGCGCCGGTCTGGCGCACGACGTCAAACAAACGACGTGCGCGCGATCGGCTCACGCGCCCGCCGGCGGCATCAATAGCGCGACAGCTGATTGCCGTTGATCTGCACGCGGTCGCCCGGACGCAGGTTGCCCGGCGACTGCACGTCGAACGAGCGCATCGAGCCGTCGCTGACCCGCACGTCGATCCGGTAGCTGCTCGGGCCTTGCGCGGCGCCCATCTGCTGGCCGATCTGGTTGCCGGCCACCGCCCCGCCGAGCGCGCCGATCACGGTTGCCGCATCGCGGCCGTGACCACGGCCGAACTGGTTGCCCACGAGGCCGCCGACCAGCGCACCGACGACGGTGCCGGCCACGCCCGACGGGCCGACCGAGCTGCTGACCGGCTGGATGTTCGACACGGTGCCGTACTGCGTGCCGTACGGGTTCGCGTATTGCTGTTGCTGATTGACGTACTGGTCGTAAGGCTGCGATCCGTACTGCGACGGGTTGCCGTATTGATCGTACGGTTGCGGCGCCTGATTCGGATACGCCGGTTGCTGCTGCACGTAACCCGGTTGCGAATACGCGGGCTGCGCATAGCCGGGCGTCGCGTATTGCTGCTGCGGATAGCCGGGCTGCGCGCCGTAGTAGCCCGGCGCGACACAGGCGGTGAGCGGAAGCGCCGCCACGGCGACGAGCGAGGCGAACAGAACGGTCTTCGTGGAAGGCATGCGCATCATGATGTTTCCTGCATCGGCAACGTGTCCGCCGATGGATTCCCGTCATGGGTGGCGAACTCGGCGTGAGTATAAGGAATGGGCGGATGCGCGTCCGGTGCGGCCGGGTAACAACGTGTAAAGTCTGTTGCCGCGTAAATCGCCGGCTGGGCGGCGCGTCGAAGCCCCCGCGCGCAACGGCGCGACGCGGCTTCCCGGCACCCGCGGGTGGGCGATGCGGCCCATGCGCGGCCGCCGACATTCCAGCCGTTTCCACGGCCGGCGTAACCTGTCCCGCGCTCGGCCCGGCGGCCCTGCGCGCCGCGCATCGGGAAATCGAATGCGCGGCATCGCGACATTTAATTGGCCTCGCGCAGCGGCGTCCGATATCGTGGCCGGATTCCTTGCCAACGGTCGCGCCGCGCCGGCCGCGGTTCCTCCCCCTGTCCGCGCCGGTGTCGCGCCGCGACCGCTCCACCTATCAAGCCATGACCGAACGACTCTTCCTCAACGCCGTCGACGCCGGCGGCCAGCCCGTCAACTTCGTCGTCCGTGACGGCCGCTTCGCCGCGATCGGCGCCGATTGCGCCGCCGCGCCCGGCGCGCAGACGATCGACCTCGACGGCCGCGTCGTGCTGCCCGGTTTCGTCGACGGCCATATCCATCTCGACAAGAGCTTCGTCGGCGATCGCTGGGTGCCGCACGAACCGGTCGGCTCGCTGCGCGAGCGGCTCGCGGTCGAGAAGCGCCAGCTCGCGGCCGCGCCGCCGATCGTCGAGCGTGCGAACGCGCTGATCGCGCAGGCCGCCGCGTTCGGCACGATCGCGATGCGCAGCCACGTTGACGTCGATGCGACGACCGGCCTGTCGAACCTGCACGCCGTGATGGCCGCGCGCGAACGATGGCGCGGCGTCGTCGACATCGAACTGGTCGCGTTTCCGCAGGCCGGCGTGATCACGTGCCCGGGCACTGCCGAGATACTCGACGCAGCCGTGCGCGAAGGCGCGGACGTGGTCGGCGGGATCGACCCGACGACGCTCGACGGCGACGCGGACGGCCAGCTCGACATCGTGTTCGGCATCGCCGAGAAGCGCGGCGCGAAGATCGACATCCATCTGCACGAGCCGGGCGAAACGGGCATCGCGCAACTGCTGCGGATCGCGGCGCGCACGCGCGCAGCCGGGCTCGGCGGGCGCGTGAACGTGAGCCATGCGTACGCGCTCGGCCAGGTGAGCGACGACGACGTGCAGCGCACCGCCGCGGCACTGGCCGAAGCCGGCGTGTCGATCCTGACGAATGCGCCGGGCGACTGCGCGTTCCCGCCGGTGCGACGGCTGCGCGACGCGGGCGTGCACGTGTTCGCAGGCAACGACAACATCCGCGACGCGTGGTGGCCGTACGGCAACGGCGACATGCTGCAGCGCGCGATGATGGTCGGCTACCGCTCCGGTTTCTACACCGACGAAGCGCTCGGCATCGCGCTCGACATGGCGACACACGCCGGCGCTCGCGTGATCGGCAAGGAGAACTACGGAATCGCGGTCGGCTGCGACGCGAGCTTCGTCGCGGTGCGCGCGCCGAATGCGGCGGCGGCCGTCGCGGGCGTGCCGGCCGAACGCTGGGTATTCCGCCGCGGCGAAAGCGATACGGGCGCACCGCTCACGCCGTCGCTGCGCTTCGCGCATTGACCGGCCCGACCGGCGGCGCGGCACCCGCCGTGTCCGCCTTGCACCGACCGACCCGACCGGAGCCGACATGACGAACCTGCTGATCCGCAATGTGCGCACGCGCGCCGACGCCGCGGTCGATATCCTGATCGAAGGCGATCGTATCGCGCGCGTCGGTCCGTCGCTCGACGCGCCCGCCGGCTGCGCGATCGAGGACGGCGCGCTCGCGTTGGCGCTGCCCGGCCTCGTCGAAGGCCACACGCACCTCGACAAGACCCACTGGGGGATGCCGTGGTATCGCAACCAGGTCGGGCCGCGCCTCGTCGATCGCATCGAGAACGAGCGCCACTATCGCGCGACGAGCGGCCACGACGCGGGCGCCGCCTCGCTGGCGCTGGCGCGCGCGTTTCTCGCGGCCGGCACGACGCGCATCCGCACGCACGTCGACGTCGATACCGAAGCCGGGCTGCGCCATCTGCACGGCGTGCTCGCGACGCGCGAGACGCTGCGCGGGCAGGTCGAGATCCAGATCGTCGCGTTTCCGCAATCGGGCGTGCTCCAGCGGCCGGGCACCGATGCGCTGCTGTCCGACGCACTCGACGCCGGCGCGGACCTGCTCGGCGGGCTCGATCCGTGCGCGATCGAAGGCGATCCGGTGGAGGCGGTGGACGTGCTGTTCGCGATCGCCGCGCGCCACGGCCGCGGGCTCGATATCCATCTGCACGAGCGCGGCTCGATGGGCGCGTACTCGCTCGACCTGATCCTGCAGCGCACGGCCGCGCACGGGATGCACGGGAAGGTCGTGATCAGCCATGGCTTTTGCCTTGGCGATATCGCCGAACGCGAGCGCGATGCGCTGCTCGCGCGGATGGCGGCGCTCGGCGTCGCGATCGTCACGACCGCGCCGGCGGCGGTGCCGGTGCCGCCGGTGGCCGCGTGCCGTGCGGCGGGCGTGACCGTGATCGGCGGCAACGACGGCGTGCGCGATACGTGGACGCCGTACGGTTCGCCCGACATGCTCGAACGCGCGATGCTGATCGGCATGCGCAACGATTTCCGCCGCGACGATGCGCTCGAAGTCGCGCTCGACTGCGTGACACACGGCGCGGCACGCGGCTGCGGCTTCGCGGATTACGGGCTGCAGCCGGGCAATCGCGCGGACGTCGTGCTCGTCGATGCGCTGACGTTCGCCCAGGCCGTCGTCGCGCGGCCGGTGCGGCGCCTCGTCGTATCGTCCGGGAAGGTCGTCGCGCGCGACGGCGCGCTGGTCTGAGCGCCGCGTCGCGCCGGTATGATCGGGCTTTCGGCCGGATTTCGGGAGATGACGATGCGACGCACGACCGCGGCACGGGCCGCACGATGGATGGCGGCGGCCCTGTTCGCCGTGAGCGCCGCGCATGCGGTGGCGGCCGGCCCGGCCGACGCGCAGCAGGAAGCCAACCGGCGCGCGGTGCTCGCGTTCTACGAGAAAGGGCTGAACGAGAAGGACGCGGACGCCGCGCTCGCGTACGTCGGCGATTGCTACGTGCAGCACAATCCGAACGCGGCCGACGGCCGCGACGGTTTCCGCAAGTTCGTCGCCTTTCTGCGCGACACATATCCGCAGTCGCACAGCGAGATCAAGCGCGCGTTCGTCGACGGCGATTACGTGATCCTGCACGTGCACGCGGTGCGCGAACCCGGCACGCGCGGCAGCGCGATCATCGACATCTTCCGGCTCGAGCACGGCAAGATCGTCGAACACTGGGACGTCAACCAGCCGGTGCCCGAGCAGGCAGCGAACGGCAACACGATGTTCTGACGCGATCCGCGTTGCCCAGGGGCCATTCTCGTGGCCACCCCAAATTCAAAAATCATTCCAGGGGAATGCCCGAAATCGCCCGCATGGCGGCGTCGCGCGTCACTTGTTTGGCTCGGCCAAACGGCGCTCCTTCCTCCTTGCCTGCGCCCCGCAAGGAAGTCCCCTTGGGGACGAGCGATTTCGGGCATTCGCATGGGCGTTCCGGATGTAAACAGACCCTAGCGTCCTTCGAGTTCCAGCATCTTCGCGAGCGTCTTCGTCAGCGCGCCGACCATCGGGTCGGCCGTCGGCCGGTGCAGGATCGCGATGTCCATGTGCTCGATCGGCGCGAAGCCCTGCTTCGCGGTCAGCACCACATGCTCGTCCGTCACGACGCGCGCGGGCAGCACGCTGATGCCGAGCCCGTCCGCGACGGCCGCCTGGATGCCGCTCAGGCTCGACGTCGTGAAGCTGATCCGCCAGCGGCGGCCGCGCTCCTCGATCGCCTTGATCATGTCGTCGCGATAGAGCCCGCGCGGCGGGAACACGACGAGCGGTACCGGGTCGAGATCGATCGACGGATGCTTCGCGCTGTCGATCCAGCGCAGCTTCTCCGGCCAGCGCACGACGGCCTCGCGGCTGTCGCGCCGCTGCTTGATCAGCACGAGGTCGAGTTCCCCGCGATCGTACGCGGCGCTGATGTCGCGGCTCAGCCCGCACGTCACTTCGAGCTTGACCTGCGGATGCTCGCGCCTGAACGCCGCGAGCGCGTGCGTCGTGCGGCCCGCCGCGAAATCGTCGGGCACGCCGAGCCGGATCGTCAGCGCGACCGTCGCGCCCGACAGCGCTTCCAGCATCTCGTCGTTCAGCGCGAGCATGCGCCGCGCGTAGCTGAGCACCGTCACGCCCGCGTCGGTCGGCCGCACGTCGCGCGTGCCGCGGTCGAGCAGGCGGTGGCCGGCAATTTCCTCGAGCCGGCGCACCTTCTGGCTGACCGTCGACTGCGTCGAATGCAGCCGTGCGGACGCCGTCGTGAAACTGCCGCAATCGGCGACCATCACGAGCGCGCGCAGCAGATCGATGTCGAACAGGGGTCTATTCATTTCTGCACTTATATGGATAAGAGCATTTCATTTCCAAATGCGTGCGACGACTTTTAACATGACCGGACGGCGCGGGCAATCGCGGTTTCGCCCGACCTGGGCGCGGTATTTCGCGGCGTTCTCGGGGCGCTCGACCCGTCGTATCGGCCGCGCGTCGGCGAGCGCCGGCACGCCAGGAGGAAACCGGATGTTGTTCAAACGGATCGCGATCATCGGCTCGTTTGCATTGACCGCGCTCACGTCGGCGGTGGCCGCCGCCGGCGGCGCGCTGGAAGGCCGAATGCGCAGCGCGGCCGACCGCGGCGACGCGGGCGAAGGGCGGATGCTGCTCGAGCGCGGCGCGCGGACAGGCGGCAGCACGGCCCTTGCTTTGCGACTTTCCTTACCGTAAAGTAAGGAGTCAAGGAGGTGCCATCATGACGGCAGCAACGATCACTTCAAAGGGGCAGGTCACGATTCCCGTGGACGTGCGCAATCAGCTTGGTTTGAAGTCTGGAGACCGGATTGAATTCAGCTTCAACGAGGCAACGGGCCGGTATGAACTCATTCCGGCCACGCACTCGCTTGCGTCGCTCAAAGGAATCGTGAAGAAGCCCGCGAAACCGGTATCGATCGAGGACATGAATCGGGCCATCGCCGAGCAGGGAGCATCCGGGCGATGATCGGACTGGATACGAACGTGCTGGTCCGCTACTTCGCTCAGGACGATGTCGTGCAATCGAAGAAGGCGACGGCGCTGATGGAGTCCCTGTCGGCTGAGCGGCCGGGGTATGTTTCACAGGTCGCCTTGGTCGAGGTCGTGTGGGTGCTCGGGCGCTGCTACGGCGTCGAGCGCGAGCAGATGAAGGACATCATCGACTCGATGATCGGCACGAAGGAACTCATGGTGGAAGGTGCCGATACGGTGCGAAAGGCGCTTCGTGTTTTCGCGGCGTCCGCGAAGGCGGACTTCTCGGATTGTCTGATTGAGCGCTCGGGGTTCGCAGCCGAGTGCGAATATACGGCTACATTCGACGTGACGGCCTCGAAGGTCGCCGGAATGCAGTTGATCAAGTAGTCGTCGCCCACGCCGAAAGGCGCAATACGCTGCGGCCGTACCAAGCGGCCTGCCAGGCGGTATAGGGCGCGGCGTCAATACCGCGCTGAACCCCCTTCGCGCCGATCATTCGTATCGACATCGCCGCGCCACGGATATCCGAAAAGGCCATCTCCGTGACGAGCGTGCGCGGTACAGGGTAAACACCCGAATATCCCGGCATTGGCGCTGTGGATCGAGCGCCGTCCTACCACTCCGGTCGCTGCTTGCCCTCGGTTCGCTTCGCCCCGTTCTTCCCCGCTTGCGCTCGAAAATTTAGCAGTCTAGACTGCATCGCAGTTTCATCGAAGCCCCCGTCTTTCGCGCCCAGCGCCGGCATCCCGTCGCAGCGCCTCCACCGGACGCCGGCGTCGCCCGCCGCGTCGAGACTTTCAAGGACACGCCATGACCCGCACCGCAACGCTCCTCGTTACCGCGCCGGCGTTCGCGCCGCTCGTGTCGACACCTACGGCGCAAGGCAACTGACTTCGGCACAGTGACCCCGCCACTCATTCGACCGACAGGCACACCATGACGAGTATCCCGGATCGCGTCGCGCAAGCCGTGACGCCCGAACTGATCGCCGCGTTCCGCGAGGAAGGCGCGGTCTGCATCAAAGGCATCTTTTCCCCCGACGAAGTGGCTGCGCTGCGGGCTGGCATCGACGCGAACCTCGCGCAGCCGAGCGAACGCGCGAAAGTCGCGAGCCGGCCCGACGATCCGGGCTGGTTCTTCGAGGATTTCTGCAACTGGCAGCACAACGACGCGTATCGCGACTTCATCGCGCGCTCGCCGGCCCCGTCTGTCGCCGCCGCGCTGATGGGCACGGACACCGTGCGGCTGCATCACGACCACCTGCTCGTGAAGGAGCCCGGCACGCGGCAGCGCACGCCGTGGCATCAGGATCAGCCGTACTACAACATCGAAGGCGACGACAACGTCAGCATGTGGATTCCGGTCGACCCGGTGCCGCTCGAATCGACGCTGGAATTCGTCGCCGGCTCGCACCGCGGCCCGTGGCTGATGCCGCGCACGTTCATGGACAAGGAGGCGAAGTGGTTCCCGGAAGGCAGCCTCGCCGACCTGCCCGACATCGAAGCCGATCGCGCCGCCTTTCCGATCCGCCGCTGGGCGCTCGAACCCGGCGACATGGTGTGCTTCCGGATGCTCACGCTGCATGCGTCGGGCGGCACGCAGAACCGCCGGCGCGCGTTTTCACTGCGCTTCGTCGGCGACGACATCCGTCACGCGCCGCGCCGCTGGAAAACCTCGCCCGATTTCCCGGGGCTCGCGGCGCAACTGGCCGCCGGCGCGCCGCTCGATCACCCGTTGTTTCCGGTCGTGTGGTCGCGCGACGCGGGGCAGGTGGGTGCGATCGGAGCAGTGTAGATAACGAACGCGGCGGCCGTTTCGTGACGAAACGGCCGCCGTGCGTCTGGGGCGTGCGACAAGCGATCAGGTCGGGTGGCGCCCCGCGCCCGGCTTGAAGCGCGACCCGAGCCGGTAGCGGTTGCCCGGATGCAGGAAGTGCACGAACGTGACGGGCAGCCCGTCCGTCCACGTGCGGCGCGTGAGCGTGAGGCACGGCTCGTCGGCGCGCATGTCGAGCAGCCGCGCCTGTTCGCCGGTCGGCAGCGATGCGTCGACGACGTGCTCGATTTCCAGTTCGTCGTGCGACACGTTGTTGTACAGATACTCGGACGGCGGCTCGGTCTGGAAATCCTGATCGATGAAGCCGGGCGCGGCGGCCGGGTTCACGTAGCGGTCCTCGAGCTGGATCGGGCGGCCGTTTTCCTCGTGCACGCACACCACGTGAAAGACCGGCGTGTTGACCGGCAGGCCGAACGCGGCCGCGACGTCGAACGACGCGGGCTCGCGCGACTGGCTGAGCACGCGGCAGCGGTACTCGTGGCCGCGCGCGCGAATCTCGTCGCGGATATGCGCGATCATCAGCAGGTTCGACTGCGGCTTCACCTCGGCGACGAAGGTTCCGACGCCCGCGATGCGCTTGAGCACGCCTTCCTCGGTCAGCTCGCGCAGCGCGCGGTTGACCGTCATGCGCGCGACGCCGAACTGCGCGGCGAGATCGAGCTCGGACGGAATGCGGTCGCCGGGGCGCCAGTCGCCGGACTCGACGTTCTGGCGAACGAGCGTCTTGATCTGCTGGAACGGTGCGGTGGCCTTGGTGACCATCGGAAGATCCTTGCGCGAAGAAGGGACGAGGCTAGTCGTCGTGGCTGACGATGACCAGGATCTCCGCCTGCGCGGTGCCGAGGCTGCGCGTGCGGTGCGGGATGAGCGCGTTGAAATAGACTGAATCGCCGGCCCTGAGTTGCACCGTCTCGTTCGGAAATTCGATTTCGACGCGGCCCTTGTGCACGAACAGGAATTCCTCGCCTTCGTGCTCGCGGAACGTCGACGCGAGGAATTCGTGCGGCGGATGCACGACGAACGGCAGCATCTTCTTCGGTGCGACGCCGGCCGCGATGCTCTCGAAGCGGTGCGCATGGCTGTCGGCCGCCGCGCCCATCGCGGTGCGCTCGCCGGCGCGCGTGACCGTGATCAGTTCGCGGTTGCGGCTTTCCGAGAACAGTTGCTCGACGTCGACGTTCAGCGCCTTCGACAGCTTCAGCGCGACCGCGATCGACGGCATGCTCAGGCCGCGTTCGACCTTCGACAGGTAGCTCTTCGTGAGACCGGTTTCGTCGGCCAGCACGTCGAGCGTCCAGCCCTTCTGTTTTCTCAGCAGTTTCAGGCGAATCGTCATGGTGCGCCAGGTGTCCTTCGAAAAACCGATTGTAACGCATGACACAATGTGTCATTCGGTGTATCGTGTGTCATGCGTATCGCGTGGGACACCCCGGGAGACGGTCGCGAGCGGCGCGGCAGGCCCGGTTCATTCAGGAGGCGAACATGGCGGAAACGCTGAATTTGACGAAGGAAGCGCTGGTCGCGCTGGCGGAGCGGCGGCTCGAAAACGAGGTGGGCGACAGCGGCTGGTCCGCGCGGCAAAAGCTCGCGCTCACGTGCCGGATCTTGTTCGACGCGGGCCACGACTCGGGTCTGGCCGGGCAGATCACCTGCCGCGCGGACGCGGCCGGCACGTACTACACGCAGCGGCTCGGGCTCGGCTTCGACGAGATCTCGGCCGCGAACCTGCTGCGCGTCAACGAGGATCTCGACGTCGTCGACGGCGAAGGCATTCCGAACCCGGCCAACCGGTTCCATACGTGGATCTATCGCGAGCGCCCGGACGTGAACTGCATCATCCACACGCACCCGGCGCATGTCGCGGCGCTGTCGATGCTCGAGCAGCCGCTCGTGGTGTCGCACATGGACACCTGCCCGCTGTACGACGATTGCGCGTTCCTGAAGGACTGGCCGGGCGTGCCGGTCGGCAACGAGGAGGGCGAGATCATCTCGAAGGCGCTGGGCGACAAGCGCGCGATCCTGCTCGCGCATCACGGCCAGCTCGTGGTCGGCAAGACGATCGAGGAGGCCTGCATCCTCGCGCTGCTGATCGAGCGCGCGGCGAAGCTGCAACTGCTCGCGATGTCGGCCGGCGAGATCAGGCCGGTACCGCCGGCGCTGGCGCGTGAAGCGCACGACTGGATCTCGAAGCCGAAACGCGATGCGGTGACGTTCGACTACTACGCGCGCCGCGCGTTGCGTACGCATCGGGATTGCGTCGCGTGAATCGGTGCATCGCTTCAACTCCGTCAGATCATCATTGAGGAATACCTATCGTGTCCATCCTGCTGAAAGGCATCATTGCCTACCCGGTCACGCCGTTCTCCGCCGACGGCGGCGTCGATCTCAAAGCGCTCGACGCGCTGATCGAACGCCTGATCGCCGACGGCGTTCACGCGATCGCGCCGTTGGGCAGCACCGGCGAAAGCGCGTACCTGTCCGACGCCGAATGGGAGGCCGTCGCCGCCGCGTCGATTGACGCGGTGCGCCGGCGCGTGCCGACCGTCGTCGGGATTTCCGATCTCACCACGGCGGGCGCGGTGCGCCGTGCCCGCTTCGCCGAACAGGCCGGCGCCGATGCGGTGATGGTGCTGCCGGTGTCGTACTGGAAGCTCGGCAACGACGAGATCGTCGCGCACTATCGCGCGATCGGCGACGCAATCGGCATCCCGGTCATGCTGTACAACAACCCGGCGACGAGCGGCGTCGACATGTCGCCCGACCTGATCGTGACGATCTGCCGGGCCGTCGACAACGTGACGATGGTCAAGGAAAGCACCGGCGACATCGGCCGGATGCATCGGCTCGCGCAATTGAGCGACGGGACGATCCCGTTCTACAACGGCAGCAATCCGATGGCGCTTGCCGCGCTGGCCGCCGGCGCGGCCGGATGGTGCACGGCTGCGCCGAACCTGAATGCCGCGTTGCCGCTCGCGTTGTTCGATGCGATGCGCGCAGGCGATCTCGCGCGCGCCAGATCGGTCTTTCACGCGCAGTTGCCGTTGCTGCAGTTCATCGTCAACGGCGGGTTGCCGGTGACCGTGAAGGCCGGGCTGAGGCTGCGCGGCTTCGACGCGGGCGAACCGAGACGGCCGCTGCTGCCGCTCGGCGAGGCACGCACGCGCGAGCTCGAGCGCCTGCTCGCGACGCTGCCGGACGGTGTGGCGGGATGAGCGACGACGCACGGCCGGCGATCGCGGTCGCCATCGGCGCGGTGCGGATCGGCGCGAGCCGGCCGCTTGCCGGCACACCGTACGCGAGCGCGATCGACAAGCAGCCGACGGAGGCGCGTCTGTGGCTGGGCGCGCTCGGGTTTGCCGGCGACGCGCAGGCCGATACGCGGCATCACGGCGGCCCCGACAAGGCCGTCCACCACTATGCGCACGATCACTATGCGTGGTGGGCCGCGCAGATTGGCGCGCGCGACGTGCTCGCCCGGCCGGGTGCGTTCGGCGAGAACCTGTCGACGCGCGGCATCACCGAGCACGACGTGTGTCTCGGCGACGTGTTCACGCTGGGCGGCTCGGTGCTTCAGGTCTCGCAGTCGCGACAGCCGTGCTGGAAGCTCAACGCGCGCTTCGATCATCCGCGCATGGCGGCGCTCGTGCAGCAAAGCGGCCGGACCGGCTGGTATTACCGCGTGCTGCAGGAAGGCTGGGTCGCACCGGGCGATGTGCTGGCGCTGCATGAGCGCCGCTACCCGCAATGGCCGCTGTCGGCGGTGCTCGACGTGCTGTATCGGCGCACGCTCGACATGGCGGCGCTCGATGCGCTGTGCGACGTGCCGTTGCTGCCGCCCGGCTGGCGCAAGATGCTCGACAGGCGCCGCACGGAGCGGCAGGTCGAAGACTGGACGAAGCGGCTCGAAGGATGATGGGCCGCGTCCGGCGCTTACTTCGTCGGCAGGTTGCGCACGTCGGCCGTCGGCTCGGCACCGAATGCGTCGCTCAACGCATAGCCGATCAGTTGTCGGGCGGTCGCTTCGGGCGTGGCGAGCGCACCGCTCGACTTCAACTGGTCGAATTTCCCGCGCATCGGGAAGCGATCTTCGCCGGTCGCGCGGATCGTGGCCTGCATGCCGGTATCGACGACGCCCGGCGCGACGCTGCAGATGCGCAGCGCGCCGTTCGCATCGAGCGCGACGGCGCGCGCATGGTGATCGAGCGCGGCCTTGGTCGCGCAGTAGACGCTCCAGCCCGCATACGCGTTGCGGGCCGCGCCGCTCGACAGATGCACGATCCGGCATTCGGTCGAGGCCGTTGCGGCTTGCACGAGCGCGGCCGACAGCATCAGCGGCGCGGCGACGTTCAGCCCGACCGCGCGGGCGACGATCGTCGGGTCCTGCGCGGCGAGCGGGCCGATCGGATCGACGATGCCCGCGTTGTTGAACAGCAGCACGAGCGACGCGCCGTCGACGAAGCCGCGCAGCGTGTCGCCGGCCAGCCAGGTGGCGACGGCCGTCGTGTCCGACAGATCGAGTTCGACTTCGGCGAAGCGGTCGCCGGCTTGCGACGCGAGCGACGGATGACGGCTGCGCGACACGCCGAGCACGACGATGCCTTCCTGCAGCAGTTGTTCGGCGAGCGCTGCGCCGACGCCGCGTGTGTGTCCGGTGACGATGGCGCGCACGTGTGCGGAAGAAGATGCAGTCATGGTGGTGAACCGGTGAGGGGATGAGCAGGAGTGACGAGCGGCGCGCGGCACGGCGGCGGCGCGTTCGGCGAGTCATGCGTGGTGTGGCGTGCGAAGACGGTCGCGCGCGGCGCCGCGAGTATCGGGATGAACGCATATCGTAGCGCCGGCATGCGCATCGCGCAAACGCCCCGGGCGCGCGTGGACGATGAATCGGCGGTGCGGCGCGCGCATGCATCGCCGCGTGGCGCCGCGTGCCATCGGGCGCACCGCCACGTCGGACGAAAGCCCGCTGCGGCACGCGCGCACGCGGGGGCGGCGAGCGGCGCCGGGACACGCGTCGCGAGCTATCATATGCCTCGCCCGTGCGCGATGCCGCGCGGGCCGCGACCGTTCCCTTCACCTGCTGCACGCTGCGACGCCACCCATGAACACCACGCCGGATACGCCCACGCCCCGCGCCCTTCGCGAACTCACGCCCCTCGAGGCCCGCATTCTCGGCGTGCTCGTCGAGAAACAGCACACGGTGCCGGATACCTATCCGCTGTCGCTGAACGCGCTGACCGCCGGCTGCAACCAGAAAACCGCGCGCTCGCCCGTGATGAACGTGAGCGAGGACGAAGTCACGACCGCGCTCGACGGGCTGAAGCACCTGAGCCTCGTGATGGAGGGCAGCAGCAGCCGCGTGCCGCGTTTCGAGCACAACATGAACCGCGTGCTCGGCATCCCGAGCCAGGCGATCGCGCTGCTGACGATCCTGCTGCTGCGCGGCCCGCAGACGGCCGCGGAGTTGCGCCTGAACAGCGCGCGCCTGCACGGCTTCGCGGATATCTCGTCGGTCGAGGCGTTCCTCGACGAACTCGCCGCGCGCGCGCAGCCGCTCGTCGTCCGCCTGCCGCGTGCACCGGGCGCGCGCGAGAACCGCTGGATGCACCTGATGTGCGGCGAAGTGAACATGGCCGACTTCGCGAGCGCGGATGCAGGCGGCGCGGATTCGGTGCCGCCTTCCGAATTCGAAGCGCTGAAGGCCGAGCAGAAGCGCCTGGCGGACGAAGTGGCGCGACTGAATGCGCTGGTTCAGCGGATGGCGAGCGAACTCGGCATCGACGCAGACGCGCCGGGCGACGCGGGCTGATCGTCTGCCGATGCCATGACGGCGGAGCGTGCGCACCGCCGCGTTACTTCAGCTTGACGCCCGGGACGAGGTAACGCGCACCGCCCGGTCTCAGGATCGGCGCGAGCGCGGCAAAAGGCGCGTCGAGCTGAGGCCCGAGGCAGGCGCCCATTGCGTGACCGATCCCGGATACGACGAACGACAGCTTCCCGGGCGCATCGAGTTCGAATGCCAGATATTGCGGGAACACGTCGGCGCACGATAGCGAATCGCCTTCGCCGTCCGTCGATTGTGTGCCCGGTGAGGTTCCGTCGCGCAGCCGCGCAATGAACTTCGCCAGCGCGGCGCTCGTTGCCGATTCATGGTCTTCGGCCGGCGCAGCCGCGTCGATCACGCGATTCCAGTCGAGATACGTGCCGCGCAGCAGGTCGAACGTGACCGGATCGTAGTGATTGTCCGGGTGCGCGCCGCCGCAGTACGTGCTGCCGGCTTCCACGATCCCCAGCGCCGCCCGCGACAGCCACGTGACCGTCACGCTCTCGTCGTCGTAGCTGCCCAGCGTTCCGGCGGCCGGCCCGTCGTCGGTATAGCGCGTCGACGCGCATTCGAGCGCAGCGAGATTCATTTGCCAGTGCCGCTGTTCGAGCAGACGATTGGTCCGCGCCATCACGGCCGGGTCGGGATGGCGGCTCAGGCGCGGATACGCGAGCACCGTGCGCGGGTCGCGCCACATTCGGTACGCAACCGTACCGTCGCCCACTTCGGAGCCGACCGGCTGCGCGTGCCCGGCAAGCTTCAATGTGGCATAAGGCGCGTGCTGCATGTCGATGTCCTCACTGCGCGCGACGCCGCTGCCGATACCGCCCGCCACGAGCGCGCCAATCGCTTCGACGGGGCCGGGTGCAACCGCGTCGGGATCGTATGCAGCCACGCGGCGCAACGCGAAGGGCCGCGTCTTGCCCGAGCGCGCATCGATCCAACGGCCGCGATAGCCATCTTTGTCCCGCGTGCCCTGCCAGGTGGCCGCCCTGTGATCGAAATCGGGCTGCCCGCTGTATTTCGACGCGCTGCGCACATCGTCCGGCAATTGCGAACGCACGAGCGGCTCGACCAGTTGCGCGGGCTTGCCTCGCAGCGGAATATCGACGCCGAACTGCGCATAGAAATAGCGGCCCGTGATCGAGCCGTCCGCGGCCGGGCGATCGTCGAGTTCCATCACGACGGGCCCGGCGCCTTGCAGCGTTCCTTCATAGACGGTGCGCGGCGCGGCATGGGCAAAGCTCGCGTGCAGCGCGATCAGCGCACACGCGCTTCGGATCAACGGGCGCATCACGTGCGACGACAGGATGGTTTTCATGACGGTGCGTGAATGATGAAGATGCATGTCAACCGACACTGATCCGCGTCGCGCCGGCATCGACGAGCCGGAACAGCAGATCCTCGACGGCCGTCTCCGGCGCGGAACCGAGATCCGCGTGGATGCGCCAGCCCTGTTCCGTGCGAACCGGTTCCGACAGGTAGTGAACGATGCCGTGCAATCCATCCTCGGCTGGCGTGTTCTCGTCGTCCCCGTCGAACCACGCGAGGAACCACGTCTTGAAGGCGTCGTTGGCAGCGGTTTCGTCGAGACCGTTGGCTTCGACCGCGGCCCAGTCCCAGACGAACGGGCGGATCGACACGGCCGCCGTTTCGAGCTCGAACGCGAACGGCTCGAAATCCAGTTGCGTGGCCGAGTCGACCATCGCGGGCTCGCCGACCGATTCGCCTTCGGCGGCGATGGTATCGGCGCGGCACGGCAGCGCGAGCGGACCTTCGGTGGCCAGCGTGCCGTCGTCCCGCCGGTAGGCCGGTTCGACGACGACCGCCGGTTGCGTGGCCGCTTTCGCGAGCAGATCGGCATAGGGTCGGCGGATGGCGCGGAGCAATTCGGAGACGGTCATCGTGATGTGTCGGTCGGGCAGGGAACGCGTGGTCGCAGGCAAGCGGTACGCGAAGCGGCGGACGTCATCCGACGGGCCGCTTCGCTACCGGACAGTTGCGATCGTACGGTACTTCGTCCGCACGCGAACACTCGGCCGAACGGCCAGGCCGCCTTGCTCGTCACCACGCCGCGCAACGCGGCGGACGGCGGGCGAACCCTTGCGACACGCCTTTTTTGCCCCGTTTTGACGTCGGCCGCCTTCCCGCGGCGGCCGCCCGCCTTCCCCCGCCGCAAGCCGCTACCGTCTCGCGCGAGTGCCATAATCGAGCCTGCCCATCATTCCAGACAGACGTCCCCCGGAGAATCACCATGCAGAACCTCGACAATCCTTCCCACGATCGCGAGGTAGGCAGCGCCGACGCGACGCAGGACACCACGCGCATCGACGACGTGCGCATCGGCGCGGTGCGCCCGCTGATTTCGCCCGCGCTGCTGCTCGACGAACTGCCGGTGCCGGCCGCCACGCAGACGCTCGTCGAGGACACGCGCCGCGCGATCGGCGACATCCTGCACGGCCGCGACGATCGCCTGCTGCTCGTCGTCGGCCCGTGCTCGATCCACGATCACGACCAGGCGCTCGATTACGCACGCCGGCTGAAGGCGGCCGCCGACGCGTTGAAGGACGACCTGCTGATCACGATGCGCGTCTACTTCGAGAAGCCGCGCACGACGGTCGGCTGGAAGGGCTACATCAACGATCCGCGCCTGGATGGCAGCTTCCGCATCAACGAAGGGCTGCGCGCCGCGCGGCAACTGTTGCTCGACATCAACGCGCTCGGCCTGCCGGCGTCGACCGAATTCCTCGACCTGCTGAGCCCGCAGTACATCGCCGACCTGATCGCGTGGGGCGCGATCGGCGCGCGCACCACCGAGAGCCAGAGCCACCGTCAGCTGGCGTCGGGGCTGAGCTGCCCGATCGGTTTCAAGAACGGCACCGACGGCGGCGTGCAGGTCGCGTCGGACGCGATCGTCGCCGCGGCCGCGAGCCATGCGTTCATGGGGATGACAAAGATGGGGATGGCCGCGATCTTCGAGACGCGCGGCAACGACGATGCGCACGTGATCCTGCGCGGCGGCAAGAACGGCCCGAACTATGACGCCGAGCACGTCGAAGCAAGCTGCGCGGTGCTGCGCAAGGCCGGATTGCGCGAACAGGTGATGGTCGATTGCTCGCATGCGAACTCGAACAAGTCGCACGAGCGGCAGATCGAGGTGGCGCAGGATCTCGCGCGGCAGTTGGGGCAGGGCGAGCATCGGATCGTCGGCGTGATGGTGGAGAGCCATCTCGAAGCCGGCCGACAGGACCTGAAGCCCGGCGTGCCGCTCAAGTACGGCGTGTCGATCACCGATGCGTGCCTGAGCTGGACGCAGACGGAGCCTGTGCTCGACGTGCTGGCCGACGCCGTGCGGCACCGGCGAGTGTATTCGCGCAATGCGTGACGCCGCGTGGTCCGATGCGCCGCGAAGGCTGGATATTCATCCGTGAGGTTGTCCCGATCGGCAGGCCGCGGCGCCATTTTTCGGGGCCGCTCGCTCCACTTGTCCGCACGATCGTTGATCCGGATCCGGCTTGCCCCATCTGCCGTGTTGCATCGTGAACGCACGATCCGGCGAATGCCGCTACCATGAAAGACGTGTTGCTCGCCGCAGTCCGGCCACGCCGGTCCGCCACGCACACGCGCAGTGGCGGTGCGGCCGGCCGTCACGCGACCGACGAAGCGCGGGGCGGCCATCCGCGGGGCGCCCACCGATCAGCCGTTGCGCCCGCTTCGCGCCCGGAATCCACAACAACCGCACCGGAGTGCATGAAACATGAAGTTCTACAAGACCCTCATCGCAGCAACCGTCCTCGCCTCGAGCGTCAGCGCGCACGCGCAGATCGCGGGCGCGCAGCCGATCAGCGTGACCGTCGAGCAGTCGCAGGCGCTGCTCGAAGGCTGGAGCGTGAAGAAGAGCGTGCTTGGCAAGACCGTATACAACGACGACAACCAGAAGGTCGGCAAGGTGCGCGACCTGATCGTCGCGCCGGACGGCTCGGTGTCCGCCGCGATCGTGTCGGCCGGCGGCTTCCTCGGCGTGGCCGCGCATGACGTCGCGGTGCCGATCGCGTCGCTCGACGTGCGCAACGGCAACATCTACCTGCCCGGCGCGACGAAGGAGGCGCTGAAGGCCACGCCGGCGTTCCAGTACGCGAAGGTGCCGTCGCCGCCGAAGCCGAAGAAGGTCGACGAAAAGCACTGATCCGCCATCTCGCGCGTCACGCGTCGCCCGTCGCGACGGGTGACGCGCGTTCCGGCGACGGTCAGGTTGCGTCGAGCCCGCCGTCGACCGTGATTACCTGCCCCGTCATCCATGCCGCCTGCGGCGACGCGAGCGACACGATCCAGCTCGCGACGTCCGCGGGCTCGCCACGCCGGCCGAGCGGAATGCGCGCGCGCTCCTGCGCCTTGATCGCTTCGATGTCGGTTTCCGACAGCTTCATCCGTTCCGATAGGAAGTCCGTTTCCGTCGGGCCCGCCGCAACGGCGTTCACGCGCACGCCCGCCGATGCGAGCTCGAGCGCCCAGCAGCGCGTCAGATGCTCGAGCGCGGCCTTGCTCGCCGCATAGTGCGACAACAGCGCCGCTGCCTTGTGTCCGAACGTGCTCGACACGTTGACGATGCTGCCGCGCGCCGCTTTCAGATGCGGCAGCGCGGCGGTCGCGAGCATCGACGGCCCGAGCGTATTGACGCGGAAGATCGCGCTGATCGCGTCGAAGGTCGCCGACTCGAGCGGCAGGATCGCCCCCGCGCCCGCATTGTTGACCAGCACGTCGAGCCGCCCCGCCAGTGCGACCGTTTCGTCGATCGTGCGCGTGGCGTCGGCCGGATTGCCGGCGTCCGCGACCACGTAGTCGATGCCCGGCGCGCTGCGCGCGGCGGCGGAAAGCGCCTCTTCGCGGCGGCCCGTGATGACGACGCGCGCCCCTTCGCGTGCGAACGCGACGGCCGCCGCCCGCCCGATGCCGGCGCCGCCGCCGGTAATGAGGACCACCTTGTTGTCGAATGACTGCATGACTTCCTCGTGAAAACGATGGGTGGAACGTTCGCGCCGTCTAGCGTTCGGGCGCGTCGTCCGCCGGCGCAAGCGCCACGATGTGGCTGATGCCCTCGTGCGCCATCTTCGTATACGGACAGAAACGCTCCGTATTGCGGACGAGTTCTTCCGCCAACGTGCGTTCGACGCCCGGCAGCCGCACGCGAATGTTCGCGTTCAGCATGAACAACCCGTCCATCGGATCGCGGCAGAAGTCGATCGATGCGGACACCGACGCGCCGGCGATCGCTACGCCCGCCCGTGCGGCCAGCAGGCTCAGCGCGCCGTGAAAACACGCCGCATAGCTCGCGGCGAACAGTTGCTCCGGGTTCGGGCCGTCGCCGGGCCCGCCCAGTGCGGACGGCAGGCGCAGCGCGACCTCCAGGCGCCCGTCGTCGGAACGCGCGACGCCCGATGCGCGGCCGTGCTCGGCCTCGCCGCCCGTGACGGTGACCGTCGTCGAGTACAGCGTCTGCGGTTCTCGGCCGCGATACCGGTCGAGCAGCGACAGCGGCGGCGGGCGCAGCGGCGTCATGGTGTGCGATCCGGCGGTGGTCAGCGCGCGAGCGCATGCTGCCGGAACCACGCGTCGAAGGTCGTCGCGCCGAGGCGCACGCCGGGCGCCGGCACGAGCGTGTCGTCCTGCAGCACCGCGCCGAAGTAGTCGGCGCCCGCATCCCGCGTCACCGTGCGCGCGTCGTGCGTGGCCGACAGGAAACGCTCGACCAGATCGGCGATCCGCACGCGCTCGGGGCCGCCGATCTCGACGATGCCGTTGCGCGGCGCATCGAGCGCGAAATCGGTCACGGCGGCCGCGACGTCGTCCGATGCGATCGGCTGGAAGTGCGCGGTGGTCAAGCGGACCGTGTCGCCTTGCGCGCCAGCCTGCGCGATCGCGCCGACGAATTCGAAGAACTGCGTCGAGCGCACGATGGTGTACGGCACGCCCGCTTCGCGGATCAGGTTTTCCTGAACGATCTTGCCGCGGAAATACGCGCTCTGTTGCAACCGGTCGGTGCCGACGACCGACAACGCGACGTGATGGCGCACGCCGGCCGCACGCTCCGCGGCGAACAGGTTGCGTCCCGACGCCTCGAAGAATGCCTTCACGGCCGCTTCCTCGAACGACGGCGAATTCGCGAGATCGACCACGACCTCCGCGCCGGCGAGCGCGTCGTCCAGCCCCGCACCCGTGATCGTATCGACGCCCGTCGACGGCGCTGCGGCCACCGCGTCGTGGCCGCGTGCGATCAGGTTCCTGACGACCTTGCTGCCGATGAGGCCGGTACCACCAATGACGACGATCTTCACGATTGCTCTCCTTGAACGGGCGCGCGACATGCGCGCCGCTTGAACCTGCCGAAACCGGCGCCGATCGCGTTCGCGCGATTGGGCCGCCGCCTTGCCGAGCGGCGCCGCGCCATATGCGCGTGCCTGCCGAACAGCCCGCATCGTAGGCATGCGCCGCGCGATCCGCCAGTGTCCTGCAAGCCCTCACCATGTTGCCGCGAATGCATCAATCGACCGCCTCCAGCGGCGCCGTCGTCGTCATGGTCGTCATCGTCGCCGGGCAGTGCAGTTCGCGCGCACGCGTCTGTTCGATCATGTAGTCGATGAACACGCGGATCCGCGTGGGCAGGTGCTTGCGGCTCAGGTAACAGAGATAGTGGCCGCCGTCGTCCGGCGCGTGCTGGCCGAGACAGCTCACCAGCCGGCCGTCGGCGAGCAGGTCGCACACCTGGTACGCGGGCAACTGCGCGATGCCGAGCCCGTCGAGCGCCGCCTGCACGACGAGATCGATGTCGTTGAACGTGTGATGCGCGGCGATCTGGCGCTGCTGCGTCACGCCGTCGATCCTGAATTCCCATTCCGTCACGCGGCCCGATGCGGTGCGCAGGTTGATGCAGCGATGCCGCCCGAGATCGTCGACGTGGCGCGGCAAGCCGTGCTGATGCGCGTACGACGGCGACGCGCAGACGATCATCTGCATCGGAATCAGCCGGCGCGCGACGATCGCGCTGTCCTCCATGCGGCCGTCGCGAAACGCGACGTCGATGCGGTCGGCGGAGAAATCGACGGGCCGGTCGTTCAGCAGCAGTTCGAGCGTGATGTCCGGATACTGCGCATGGAAGTCGCGCAGCAGCGGCGCGATGACCTTGCGGCCGAAGCCCGGCGTCGCGCCGATGCGCAGGTGCCCGCTGGGCGGCCCGCTGCGCAGCTCGCGCATGTCCTCGAGCGCCTGCGCCAGATGCTCGATGCCGGGCCGGCAGTTTTCGTAGAAAAGCTCGCCTTCGCGCGTCAGCGACATGCTGCGGGTGGTGCGCTGGAACAGGCGTGCGTCGAGCCGGTCCTCGAGCCGCTGCACGTGGCGGCTGACCGACGAGCGGCCGACGCCGAGGCGGTCGGCGGCGCGCGCGAAGCTGCCCTCGGTGACGACGGCCAGGAACGTGACCACACCGGCGTAGCAGGTCGAGAAGCTGCGCGCGAACGGGTCGTCGGCATCGGGGCGGCGGATGGAGGTGTCGGGCATGGTGGCGCTGGAATCGTGGTGTCCGTATGCGACTAGACGTTTCAGCGCTGCCGCCTGTGACACCGCCCGCCGCATTTTTTCAAAAAGGTCGCGGCGGCGTGCGAGCCGGCTATTTTTCCGGCACGAGCACGGGCGCGCCCTTGTCCTTCAACAACAGCACGATGAACTTCGCGGGCCGGGTCTGGCTCGCGTTGCGTCCGACCGTGTGCAGGTCGTTCGGGCCCTCGTAGAAGGTCTGGCCCGGTTTCAGCGTGACGGGCTCGCCGCCCTTCACCTGCATCACGATCGAGCCTTCGACGACATAGACGAACGCGTCGGCGTGGTGGCGGTGAACCGGGTCGACCGCGCCGGGCGGGTATTCGACCGAGATCATCTGGGCTTCCTTGCCCGGATAGTCGTCGAGCGGCTTCGTCATCAGCGTCGTGACGATGGCCGAGGGCGCCGCATGGGCGGCGCCGGCGGTGGCGGCCGCGACCAGGAGCGCGGATGTGACGGCATGTTTCAAGCGAATCATCGGATGTATTCCAGTGACCGCCGCCGGCAGGCCGCCGGCGGCGAAGAAGGGCGCCCGCGACCGGGCGAGGGCGTCAGGCGAGATTGGCCTTGTCGAGGCCGTAAGCCTTGTCGGCCGAACCCGGAGCGGTGCGGAACGCCACATTCGCGCGGTTCCAGCCGTTGATCGCCATCACTTCGAACGTCAGGTCCGACAATTCCTTTTCGGAGAACTGGCCGCGCACGCGATCGTAGACGTCGTCCGGCACGCCGTGCTCGGGGAGCTTCGTCAGTATTTCGGTCCAGGCCAGCGCGGCCCGCTCGCGCGGCGAGAACAGCGTCGATTCGCGCCACGTCGCCAGATGGTGCAGGCGCAGCTCGCGCTCGCCGTGAAGGCGCGCTTCCTTCACGTGCATGTCGAGGCAGAACGCGCAGCCGTTGAGCTGCGACGCACGGGCCGATACGAGATCGCGGATCGATTCCTCGATCGCGCTGCCGCGCAGCAAATTGCTGAGTTCGAGGAACTGCTTGAACAGCTCGGGCGATTGATGCATGTAGTTGAGACGCTGCGTCATGATTTCTCCTGGCGACGAAGAGGCTGGCCCGCGTGGTGCGGGTGTCGTGGGCGGCAGGGCGCCGCGCGAAATCATCTTAGGAGGGTGCGCCGGTACGCGGTAGCCACGCACAGGGACGCATCGTGTTGCGCGCGCTGCATCAATCCGCGCTCGACGGCGGGCGCGGCCGGCGCCGGCGCGGGGACGCGCGCGTCAGCCGGCCGCGCAGGCGGCCGCGATCCGCGCGAGCTTGTCGGGGTTGCGCTGCACGAGAATCCGGCCGATGCGCGCGCCGTCGGTCTCGAACGACATCGCCGCTTCGAGTTGCCCTGCGATGAAGCGCAGCATCGCCCATTCGCCGTTCAGCACGACCGGCCGCATCTCGACACCGCTGCCGCAGCGCAACCACGTCGCATAGAACAGTTGAGCGATACGGCGACCGCCGACCAGCGGTTTCGGGAAACTCTGGACCTTGCCGCCGCCATCGCCGATCAGCATCGCGTCTTCGGCGAGGAGCGCCTGGATCGACGGGAAATCGCCTTGCGCGAGCGCGTGCGAAAAGCTCTGCAGCAATTGCCGGTGCTTTTCGCGCGGCACGACGTGGCGCGGCCTGTCGTCGTCGCGCAACTGGGCCTTCGCGCGGCTGACGAGCTGCCGGCACGCGGCTTCGGATTTGCCGATCGCATCGGCTATCTCGTCGTAGTCGGCATCGAACACTTCGCGCAGCAGGAACGCCGCGCGCGCTTCCGGCGTCAGCCGTTCGAGCAGCAGCAGGTACGCGACCGATACGTCGTTCGCGCGCTCGGTCATTTCCTCCGGCGTGGCAGGCGATTCGCCCAGTTCCGGCTCGGGCAGCCAGATGCCCGTGTAGTGCTCGCGCCGGAGCTTCGCCGCGCGCAGGCGGTCGATCGACGTCCGCGTCGTGACCGCGACGAGCCAGGCCTCGGCGTTCTCGATGCGCTCGCGCGCCGCGTCGTGCCAGCGCAGCCACACGTCCTGCACGATGTCCTCGGCGTCCGCGATCGAGCCGAGCATCCGGTACGCGATCTTCTGCAGGCGCGGGCGCAACGCGTGGAAGGTTTGTGCGTCGTCGGTCATCACAGCCACGCCCCGTTGAACCCGAACGTCACGTGCCCGCTCAGGAACACGCCACCGGCGCTGTTCCATCGAACCGTCACGTCCTGCCAGCCGAGCCGCGGCGCGCCCATTTCGACCTCGATCAACCCGTCTGTATCGTGGGAACAGTGCAGGCGCCCGCGATTCGTGCGCAGCACGACCGACGCCGCGCCGGTTTCCCGCATCAGCTTTTTCCACGCGACACCGCGCGTCGCGCTGCCGCAGGTATCGAGCGCCGAGCCGTCGGGGTTCCGGAACGCGACGCGGGCGGCCGCATCGTCGCAATCCGACCCAACCGCGAGCGGGTTGGAGCCGATGCCGCGATGCCGACCGCCGATGCGTCGCACGAGATCGCGATCGACGCGATGCGCGGGATCGTGCCCTTGACCACGCAGGTCGACGATGACGAAGTCATCATCATTCGCGTTCATCTTCTGAAATGCAATCGGCATGGCGGTTCCGGAATGGGGGCAGGCGAATACTGTACGTGGCTCGCCGGTCGTGAGCAATCGTGGCCTGACGGCGGGTATGTGACAGCGACTACGTAATTCTACGTAGATCCTCATACGTAGTTATCCGCTTGTAAGCGGCCCCCGTCGCGCGGAATACTACGGCCCATCGCCGCGGCCTCTGCGAGGCTGCGGCACGACGCATCGACGTCACGCGGGTTCGGCTTTCGGGCCGCATCCACTCAAAAACACATTGGAGACCAGGAGACGCCATGAATCGGGCTTCCAGTACCCTGCTCTGGATCGCGGTCGCGCTGCTCGGCGCGTTCGCATTCGGCACGATCGCACTCGCACACGGCGAGCGCGTCAGTGCCCTCTGGATCGTGATCGCCGCAGTCTGCGTGTATCTGATCGCGTATCGCTTCTACAGCCGTTTCATCGCCAGCAAGGTCATGCAGCTCGACGGGCTGCGCATGACGCCGGCGGTCAAGTACAACGACGGCCTCGACTACGTGCCGACCAACAAGTACGTGCTGTTCGGCCATCACTTCGCCGCGATCGCCGGCGCCGGGCCGCTGGTCGGCCCCGTGCTCGCCGCGCAGATGGGCTATACGCCCGGCATGCTGTGGATCCTGGCCGGCGTCGTGTTCGCGGGCGCCGTGCAGGACTTCATCGTGCTGTTCATCTCGACGCGCCGCGACGGCCGCTCGCTCGGCGACCTCGTCAAGATGGAACTCGGCACGGTGCCCGGCGTGATCGCGCTGTTCGGCGCGTTCCTGATCATGGTGATCATCCTCGCGGTGCTCGCGCTGATCGTCGTGAAGGCGCTGACGAATTCGCCGTGGGGCACGTTCACCGTCGCCGCGACGATTCCGATCGCGCTGTTCATGGGCGTCTACACGCGCTACATCCGCCCGGGCCGCATCGGCGAAGTGTCGATCATCGGCTTCATCGGGCTGATGGCGGCGATCGCGTTCGGCCAGAACGTGGCCGCCTCGCCCACGGTTGCCGCATGGTTCACGTTCAGCGGCACGCAGCTCACGTGGATTCTCATCGGCTACGGCTTCGTCGCATCGGTGCTGCCGGTGTGGCTGCTGCTCGCGCCGCGCGACTACCTGTCGACGTTCCTGAAGATCGGCACGATCCTCGGCCTCGCGATCGGCATCCTGGTCGTCGCACCGGAACTGAAGATGCCCGCGCTGACGAAGTTCGTCGACGGCACGGGCCCGGTGTGGTCGGGCAACCTGTTCCCGTTCCTGTTCATCACGATCGCGTGCGGCGCCGTATCGGGCTTCCACGCGCTGATCTCGTCGGGCACGACGCCGAAGCTGATCGACAACGAAACCAACGCGCGCTTCATCGGTTACGGCGCGATGCTGATGGAATCGTTCGTCGCGATCATGGCGCTGGTCGCCGCGTGCGTGATCGAGCCGGGCATCTACTTCGCGATGAACGCGCCGGCGGCCGTGCTCGGTTCGACGCCGGAAGCGGTCGCGAACACCGTCACGCAATGGGGCTTCGTGCTGACGCCCGACATGCTCACGCAAACCGCGAAGGCCGTCGGCGAAACGACGATCATCGCGCGCGCGGGCGGCGCGCCGACGCTGGCCGTCGGCATGGCGCACATCCTGCACCAGGTGATCGGCGGCGAAGCGATGATGGCGTTCTGGTATCACTTCGCGATCCTGTTCGAGGCGCTGTTCATCCTGACGGCCGTCGACGCGGGCACGCGTGCGGGCCGCTTCATGCTGCAGGATCTGCTCGGCACGTTCCACCCGGCGCTCAAGCGCACCGAGTCGCTGCCCGCGAACCTGGTCGCCACCGGGCTGTGCGTGGCCGCATGGGGCTACTTCCTGTACCAGGGCGTGGTCGATCCGCTCGGCGGCATCAACACGCTGTGGCCGCTGTTCGGCATCTCCAACCAGATGCTCGCCGCGATCGCGCTGGTGCTCGGCACCGTCGTGCTGTTCAAGATGAAGCGCGAGCGCTATGCGTGGGTGACGATCGTACCGACCGCGTGGCTCCTGATCTGCACGCTGACGGCCGGCTGGCAGAAGATTTTCGACGCGAACCCGAAGGTCAGCTTCCTCGCGCACGCCGCGAAGCTGCAGGCCGCTGTGGACGAAGGCAAGGTGCTCGCGCCGGCGAAGTCGATCGCGCAGATGAAGCGGATCATCTTCAACGACTACATCGATGCGGCGCTGGCCGGGCTGTTCATCTTCGTCGTCGTGAGCATCGCGGTGTACGGCCTGCTCGCCGTGCTGCGCGCGCGCCGCGAATCGAAGCCGACCGTGCGCGAGACGCCGTACGAAGCAATGCCGGCCGCGCAGGCGCTCGGCAGCGGACGATAACGGGAGGCCGCGATGTTTACCGATCTCGGCAGCGACCTGCGCAGCGCGGGGCGTTACCTCGGGCAGGCGTTGCGGCTGATGGTCGGCCTGCCCGACTACGACACCTACGTCGCGCACATGCGCGAAACCCATCCGGACCGCGAGCCGATGACGTACGAGGAATTCTTTCGCGAGCGTCAGAATGCGCGGTACGGGTCGGGAGCAGGGAAGTGTTGCTGAACCGGCCGTTGCAATGACCTGACGAATCGGTTCGGTATCGAAACGGAAGCGCCGCGATGGATGTCGCGGCGTTTTTTTTTGCGCCGGCCGGCGGCGCGCGGCGCATGGCGCTTGCACGCCGTTTGCCCGGGCGCAGCACGGGCTATCCGGCCGCCGGTATCATAGGGCTCCCTCTTTTCCCGATGGACCGCAGGAGAACACGTCGTGCATGTCGGTGAGCGTTTCAACAGCATTTCCCATCTCGTCGGCGCGGTGCTGTCGGTAGCCGGCCTCGTGGCGCTCGTGACGATGGGCGCGCTCGAAGGGGACCCGTACAAGGTGGTGAGCTTCAGCGTGTACGGCGCGATGCTGATCCTGCTCTACGCAATCTCGACGGCGTATCACAGCGTGCGCAACCCGCGCCTGAAGGCGATCCTGCAGAAATGCGACCATGCCGCGATCTACCTGCTGATCGCCGGCAGCTACACGCCGTTCACGCTGGTCACGCTGCGCGGCCCGTGGGGCTGGTCGCTGTTCGGCGTGAGCTGGGGGCTCGCCGTGTTCGGCATCGTGCAGGAGCTGACGCTCGGGCGCCGCACGCGCCTGCTGTCGATGATCCTGTACGTGCTGATGGGCTGGCTCGCGCTCGTCGCCGTGCGTCCGCTGATTCATGCGCTGCCGCCCGTGGGCACCGCGTGGCTCGTGGCCGGCGGCGTGATCTACAGCGCGGGAATCTACTTCTTCATCAACGACGAACGCATCCGCCACGGGCACGGTATCTGGCACCTTTTCGTGCTGGCCGGCAGCCTGTGCCAGTTCGTCAGTGTCGCGATGTATGTCGCGTGAGCGGCATGGAGCGTCGGGCAGGTGATGCCCGCGCGTGGCGAGCCGGCCCGAGCATGCGTTACGGGCGCGAGGCGGCCCGCAGCGCGTTGAACCCGGCCCATCCCCAATACACACGATGATGCGCGATCAGCCCGTCGCGCAGATCCATCACTTCGACCAGATCCACCTGGTCGCCGTCCGGCGTTGCGCGCGGGTACTCCCAGACGAGCTGGCGGCCGTTCGAGAAGAACAGCCCGGTCCGGTACCAGCGCCCGAGCCGGTTGTCCGGATCGCGCAGGCCGGCCGCGAGGAAGGCGCCGATCGCGGCCTTGCCGTGCAGCACGCCCGAGCTGTGCGCGGGCCGCGTGGCGACGACGAGCGGCGTTTCGAGCACCGCGTCGTCGGCATACAGCGACATCAGCGCGTCGAGGTCGCGGGCGACGACGGCGGCGTGCCAGTCTTCATGGATGCGCCGGGCGTCGGCGTGGGCGTCTGCGGGTGTCATCGCGGGTTTCCGGAAGTCGATCACGGAAACCACTGTAGAGGCGCGCCGCCGCCAGACGTTTCACGACGACCCGAAACGTGAATGCCTCGCCGCGGCGAAGGCGGCAGGGCGCGCCGGCCGTTAGCCGGCCAGCGCGTCGAGATTCAGCGTATACGACTTGCCGATCCACATCGCGCAATCGCGATGGTCGCGCAGGTCGTCGCCGGTATTCGGATGCACGAAGATGTCGAGCGCGCCGTGGTTCAGCACGAGCCACGGCACGATGTCGTCGAATCGCGCGGCGCCGAACGCGATCTGGTACGACCACGCCGGATGCGGGCCGACGAGGCGTTCGTGAAAGCGGCCGAGTTCGATGACCGCGCCGAACCGCGCGTCGACGACCTGGCGAAACGCCCAGGCCGCGTCGCGGCTCGCCGCATCGAAATAGACGTGCGCGTGCCAACTGTCGATGGCGGTAATGTCGAGAGCGACCATGGAGAGATTCGATAAAAAATGAAAACACCTGACATGCCGTGCGAAACGGCCGATGCGTGATTATCGCGCGTCCTTGCGGCATGCGTCGTGTCCCGATCCGGCAGGCCGACGCGGACGATTTGTCCTGCATCAGAAGAATCGGCTGATCGGATGAAATCGTTTCGGCGGTATCCGCGTGCGCGACATCACGCCAAAGCCTTGTCTGCAGGCGCGCCGGCCGGCATCGCGCCGGCAACACGTCATTTCGGAAATTGAAAGAGCGGAATGTGCGCCGAGCCGGATCGCCGGTAAGAATCCGATCAGATCGTTGAATGAAATAAAGAAATTCCGTTTCGAATGGATTCGCGAATGACGCGGCTCATGCGCCGAATGCGCGGCTGAAAATAACAATTGCGGATTCGGCTATTCAACCGGGATGCGGCCCGACATACGATGATTTCAACGCATCGATGCTGGATCGATGCGGGGACAACCATCTGGAGGCCATTATGCGATCCCTCGTTCCCGTTGCCGTTCTTTCCTGCGCACTCGTTGCGCTGCCCGCCGTGAGCTTCGCGCAGTCGATCGGCGCTGGCGACATGCCGCATGCCGCGCCGTTGACCTGGTCGGCGGCGCGTGCCGAAACCGATGCGCAGCTCATGCAGATGACGCGCGCCGGCTATCGCGCGACGACGGCCGGCAACCAGAACTATCCGCTCGCGATGCAGCGTGCGCTCGAGCGCGTGAACAACCCGATGCCCGACCGGTGGCGCGACGAGAAGGCCGCGATGGAAGCGCGGGCGGCCCGCGACGCGCAGAGCGGCCATCCGGTGAAGGCGTTCTTCGTGAAAACCGCGTACTACCTGAAGGGCGACAACACGTTTTGATGCGGGAGACGGACATGGCGTGCCCGAACCGATTGTTCGGCGTGTTGCGTGAGCTGGCGATACGCAGGCTGCCGCAAGCGTGCGCGACGCGGCGGCGCGCCGATGTGCGCGGCGTGCGACGTCGGGCGCACGCCCTGCGCGACGCGGGCCGCTGCGCGCGCGCGTGCCGCAGCGCGTGGCCGGGGGCGGCGGCGAACGACGCATGCGCGAGCGAGGGCGAATCATGAAGGCTGCCCGAAAAGGCCGGCGCCATCCGCCGTTGACGCGCGAATGGCTGCTGCCGCTGCCGCTCGCGCATGCACGCGACATCTCGCTGAAATGCCACATGGCGCTGGTCGCGCTGCGCGGCGAGCACGGTAGCGAAGCGCTGCTGATGCGGCTGCGCACGAGCGTGTATCTGGTCTTCCTCGCGCTCGACGATGCGGTCTCCCCCGATGCGACCATCGCCCTGTGCGTCGACGCGGAGCGCGTGCTGGACGCAAGCGCGGCGCGCGCCGCGCAAGGCGGTGCATGGACGCTCCACGCCGACGAATGCGCGGTGCTCGAACGCGTGCTCGCCGCGAACGACGCGTGCGTCGCGACGCTCACGCGGCATCGGCTGGCGGAGCTGTGGCGTTATGTCTGCACGTTCGCTTCCGCCGAACAGCCGGGGTTGGTCGCGCAGGCCGCGACGAAGATGCGGGAGCCGGCCATTCTGCATTGAACGGCTGGCCGACGGCCGCGTTTCATACGTGTCCGATTCCATCGCGCGGCCGCGCGCCGTCTAATGACATGACTGGAACCCGGTGTGGCCGGGCGACGACGATCCATGTTCGCGACGTTCGCGACGTTCGCGACGTTCGCGGCGAACGCCGCGATCATGCGTGTCGACGCGAACGCATTCGTTTTCGGTCAGGAGGAGCGATGGCGCTATACAGGAGCGGCGGCTACTTCACGTGCGGAAGTGGCCGCGCATTCAGCGAGAATCTGCCGCCGGGCAGCGAGGTGACGGTGGCGGGCATCTACCGATGCACCGTCTGCGGCGACGAAATCGGCATCGCGAAATCACAGAGATTGCCGTCGGAGGAAGCGCATCGGCACGATCTCGACCCGCCGTCCGATCCGCTGCTCGATCCGGGGCCGACCGCGTGGCAACTGATCGCCGCGGCGGAGTCGCGAAGCTAGGCAACGGACGTTCGCCCCCGCACGTACACGTGCAAGCGCCACGCGTCACACGGCGTCCGACAAAACAAAAGCGCCACGGAGCGAACTCCGTGGCGCTGCTTCGATGCGTGGCCGCTGCGACGGCGCGAACCGCCGCGCGGCGAAACGCGCTTAAGCGGCCGTTGCCGACTTCGCCGGCTTCTGCAGCTTGCCCTTGCCGGCGCGCTGGATTTCCTCGAGCTTGATCTCGACGTGGCGCGAGAACACGTACTCGGCCGGACGCTGCTTCGCGATCGAGATGTCCGGTGCGAACGGGCCGTCGGTCTTGATGCCCTTGCGGCTCACGCGCAGCGCCTTCAGCGGGTTCGAGATCGTGTCCATCACGGCCGTGGCCTCGAAGCCACAGTGGACCATGCAGTCCGCGCACTTCTCGTAGTTGCCGACGCCGTAGTTGTCCCACTCCGTCGTTTCCATCAGCTCCTTGAAGGTCTTCACGTAACCTTCGCCGACCAGGTAGCACGGCTTCTGCCAGCCGAACACCGTACGCGCCGGGTTGCCCCACGGCGTGCACTTGTACGTCTGGTTGCCGGCCAGGAAGTCGAGGAACAGCGACGACTGGCTGAACGACCAGCGCTTGCCGCCTTCGCCGCGCTTCAGGATTTCGCGGAACAGGTTCTTCGTCTTGTCGCGGTTCAGGAAGTGCTGCTGATCCGGCGCGCGCTCGTACGCGTAGCCCGGCGACACGGTGATGCCGTCGACGCCGATCGGGCCCAGCGTGTCGAAGAACTTCGCGACGCGCTCGGGGATCGCATCGTTGAACAGCGTGCAGTTGATGTTCACGCGGAAGCCGCGGCGCTTCGCTTCCTTGATCGCCGCGACCGCCTTGTCGTACACGCCTTCCTGCGACACGGAATGGTCGTGCATGTCCTTGTCGCCGTCGAGGTGGACCGACCAGACGAAATACGGGCTCGGCTGGTAGTCGTCCATCTTCTTTTCCATCAGCAGCGCGTTCGTGCACAGGTACACGAACTTCTTGCGCTTCATGATGCCCTTGACGATTTCCGGCATCTCCTTGTGGAGCAGCGGCTCGCCGCCGGCGATCGACACGACGGGCGCGCCGCACTCGTCGACGGCCTGCAGGCATTCCTCGACGGAAAGACGCTGGTTCAGGATCGGATCCGGATAATCGATCTTGCCGCAGCCGTTGCACGCGAGGTTGCAGCGGAACAGCGGCTCGAGCATCAGCGCGAGCGGATAGCGTTTGTTGCCGGACAGGTGCTGGCGCACGATGTAGGCGCCGACACGGACTTGCTGGAGCAGCGGAATAGACAAGGGATGTCCTCCTTAAACTTCGCGGGCGACAGCTTGCGTGAGCTTCGCCGGCAACTTGAATTCGACTTTTTCTTCACGGCCCGCCATCGTCGCGACCTCGACGGGCCCCAGCGCGCGCAGCGCGCCGATTACATCCTCGACCATTTCCTCGGGCGCCGACGCGCCGGCGGTCAGGCCGACCGTCTGCACGCCCGCGAACCATTCGGCCTTCACTTCCGAGCCGTCGGCGACGAGATAGCTCGGCACACCGCTTTCGGTGCCGATCTCGCGCAGGCGGTTCGAGTTCGAGCTGTTCGTCGCACCGACGACGAGCAGCACGTCAACCTGTTCGCTCAGCTCGCGCACGGCGGCCTGGCGATTCTGCGTGGCATAGCAGATGTCGCGCGTGTCCGGGCCGACGAGGTCGGTGAACCGGCGCTGCAGCGCTTCGATGATGCCGCGCGTGTCGTCCACCGACAGCGTGGTCTGCGTGATGTACGCGACCGGCGTGTCGACGGGCAACGTCAGCGTATCGACTTCGGCCTCGCTCTGCACGAGGATCACCTCGGCCGGAATCTGGCCGATCGTGCCCTCGACTTCCGGGTGGCCCGCGTGGCCGATCAGGATCAGCCGGCGGCCCGCCGCGACGTACTGGCGGCCCTGCACGTGCACTTTCGTGACGAGCGGGCAGGTCGCGTCGAGCACGTCGAGCCCGCGCGTTTGCGCGTCGCGCTCGACCGTCTGGGCGACACCGTGCGCGCTGAAGATCGCGACAGCGCCGTGCGGCACCTCGTCGAGCTCCTCAACGAATCGTGCCCCTTTATTACGCAGATTTTCGACGACATGCCGGTTATGCACGATCTCGTGACGCACATAGACCGGCGCACCGTGCTGTTGCAGCGCGCGATCGACGATCTCGATCGCACGGACAACCCCCGCACAAAAGCCGCGGGGCTGGGCAAGGATGACTCGCATAGGTGAGCGAACTCCGACGACAGACGCCGGGGTTCGAGGCGCTGGCACGCGCTTGCTCGCCCCGGCTTGATGTTATGAAGGCAGGAACGAACCGGCCGGCCAGGCCCCGGAACCCCGAATTAATCGCGCATTTTAACCCTATCGGGCCGTCCTTGCTTCGGTGCCGTATCGACACCGTTGCAATTGCGGGAGAGCCGCGTCGGCGCTGGCGCGCGCGGAACCCGGTAAACTGCGCGGTTTCGCGGGCGGCCGCTCCGGCTGCCCGCCATCGCGCTCATTTCAAGGCCATTCGATGACCGTCGATTCTTACGCGTATTGCCCGTCCGCCCCTGCGGTGCCGGGTGTTTTGTTCCAGACCCTTATTGATGTCGCACGCGCCGGTGCCCGGCAGGGGGCAGGCCGATGATGCTCGCGATCGCCTTCCTGGTGTCCGGCCTGTCGCTGGTGATCTGGATCGTGCTGCTCGTCGCGCGCGGCGGCTTCTGGCGCGCGCAGCCCGCGCGGCCGCTGCCGCCCGACGCCCGCGGCGCGGCGGCCGAGGCCGGCTGGCCGGCCGTCGTGGCCGTCGTGCCGGCGCGCAACGAAGCCGACGTGATCGCCCGCGCGGCGACTTCGCTGCTCGAGCAGGACTATCCGGGCGACTTTCATCTGATCATCGTCGACGACCACAGCGACGACGGCACCGCCGACGCGGCCCGCGCGGCCGCGCTCGCGATCAACCGCGCCGACCGGCTGACGGTGTTGAGCGCGAAGCCGCTGCCGGCCGGCTGGTCGGGCAAGGTGTGGGCGCAATCGCAGGGGATCGCGGCCGTGCAGACGCTTGGCCTGCCGGCCGACTACCTGTTGCTGACGGATGCCGACATCGGTCATCCGCCCGACGCCGTCGCGCAGCTCGTCACGCGCGCGCAGGCCGAAAATCGCGATCTCGTGTCGCTGATGGTGCGGCTGCGCTGCGACTCGTTCTGGGAAAAGGCGTTGATTCCGGCGTTCGTGTTCTTCTTTGCGAAGCTGTACCCGTTCTCGTGGATCAACAACCCGCGCAACCGGACGGCCGGCGCCGCGGGCGGCTGCATGCTCGTGAAGCGCACGGCGCTCGAGGAAGCGGGCGGCATCGAATCGATTCGCGGCGCGCTGATCGACGACTGCAGCCTTGCCGCGCAGATCAAGCATCGCGGCGGCGGCCGCCATCCGATCCGGCTCGATCTCGCCGATCGCAGCGTGTCGCTGCGCCCGTACGACAGCTGGCGCGACATCTGGAACATGATCGCGCGCACCGCGTTCACGCAGTTGCACTATTCGCCGCTGCTGCTGGCCGGCACGCTGCTCGGGATGACGATCATCTATCTGGTGCCGCCCGTCGCCGCGCTGGCCTACGGCGCGCGCGCATGGCCGGCCTGGCTCGCGTGGGCGTCGATGTGCGCCGCGTATGCGCCGATGCTGCGCTACTACCGGCGCTCGCCGCTGTGGGCGCCCGCGCTGCCGCTCGTCGCGCTGTTCTACGTCGGCGCGACGTTCGCGTCCGCGTGGCGTTACTGGCGCGGCAAGGGCGGCCAGTGGAAAGCGCGCGTGCAGGCGCCGGTGGAGCGCTGACCCACGCCGGCGGATGCCGCCGCCGTACCGATAAACCGGCCCCCTGAAAACACACAGCCCGGATCGACGCAAGCCGATTCGGGCTGTGTGTTTTCCGGCCGGTTGCCGGCCGATGCCGGCGCTTACCGCTGCGTCAGCATCATGTACATCTGGATCACGACGTCCGGCGAGAACGTGAACGGCACCCAGCCGTAGCCCGTGTGGCGCGCGACCAGCAGGCGGTCGCCGTTCGCCTGCTTCTGCACGGCCATCATCGGGTTCTTCGTCGTCACGAAACGCCAGCCGGCCGGAATGCCGGGCGGCGGCTCCGGCTGCATCGACGCGCGTGCATGCGCGAGCTCCTCGATCAACTGGCCCAGTTGCTCGGGATGCAGCGTGATCGACTGGCCGTTGATGGATAGCGTGAGTTCGTTCTGGGACGGGCGCGACACGTGCAGCGTCGCCTTGTCGGCCGGCGCGGCGGCTTCGGCTTCAACCGCGGTTTCGGCTTGTGTGGTCGGAATCGGTGCCGTCTCGGCATCGGCCGGCGCGCCGGCTGCTTCGACCACTTCGACCGTCCCGACCGTTTCAGCCACGGCCGACGCGGCCGCGTTCACGGACGCTGGCGGCGCCACCGCCGGCTCGACGACTTCAGCCGCCACGGCGGTTGCCGCTGCGCTCGTCGCGGCTTCCTGGACCACGGCCTCGACCAGCGCCTCGGCGTCGGCGATGGCCTTCGCGTGGTGCTGCGCGGCCGCTTCGGCCTGGGCGATCGCCTCGGTATGGCGCTGCGTGATGGCTTCGGCTTCGGCGGTGGCCTCGGCGTGGCGTTGCGCGGCGGCTTCGGCCTGGGCGATCGCCTCGGCGTGGCGCTGCGTGACGGCTTCGGCCTCGGCGGTCGCTTCGGCGTGACGCCGGGCGGCGGCCTGCGTGTCGGCGAGCGCCTGCGTGTGACGCTGGGCGAGCGCCTCGGCCTCGGCGATCGCGGCCCGGTGGCGCTGTGCGGCGGCCTCGGCTTCGGCGGTCGCTTCCGCGTGGCGCTTCGCGGCGGCTTCGGCTTCGGCGGTCGCCGCCGCATGACGTTGCGCGGCCGCTTCGGCTTCGGTCGCGGCAGCGTGATGACGCTGCGCGGCGGCCTCGGCTTCGGCGATCGCCGCCGCGTGCCGCTGCGATGCGGCCTCGGCATCCGCGTGACGTTGCGCGAGCGCTTCGGTCAGCGCGGTGGCTTCCGCATGGCGCTGCGAAGCGGCTTCGGCTTGCGCGGCGGCATCGGTATGACGTTGGGCGGCCGCCTCGGCGACGGCGGTGGCATCGGCATGGCGCCGCTGCGCGGCTTCGGCATCGGCGGCGGCGGCCGTGTGGCGCTGCGCGGCGGCCTTCGCTTCGGCTTCCGCCGCCGCGTGGCGCTCGGCGGCAGCCCGGGCTTCCGCCGCGGCGGCGCGCGCGAAGGCTTCCGCGCTGCGTGCCGCCTGCTGTGCGGCGTGGTGATCGTGGAGGAGCTGATCGACGCCCGTGGCGAGCGAAGCGATCTGATCGTTGAGGTTCATGCGTGTCTTCTCTGCGTAAGACCCGCGATTTTAACCGCTGCGCCGATGCCGGTCCGTGCGCGACGTGTAACAAAGTGCGCAAAGCGGCGCGAGGTGCGCCGCTTTGTGTTACTTCAGGTAGCCCGCCGAGCCGAACCAGTCGAGCGCATCGCGCAGCCCTTCGCGATACTGGCGCGCCCGGTAGCCGAGCTCGCGCTCGGCCTTCGCGGACGTGAAATACATCTTGTTCTTCGACATCCGCAGCCCGTCCACGGTGACGAACGGCTCCTTCTTCGTGAACTTCGCGACCGCTTCGGCGCCCACCGCGAGCGGATACAGCGGCCAGCGCGGCAGCGCGATCGTCGGCGCCTTGCGGCCCGTCATCTGCGCGATGTCCGCGAGCATCTGCTGCAGCGGCAGGTTCTCGCCGCCGAGGATGTAGCGCTCGCCGATCCGGCCGCGCTCGAGCGCGAGGAAGTGGCCGTGCGCGACGTCGTCGACGTGCACGAGGTTCAGCCCCGTATCGACGAACGCGGGAATCTTGCCGAGCGCGGCCTCGACGATGATGCGGCCGGTCGGCGTCGGTTTCACGTCGCGCGGGCCGATCGGCGTCGACGGATTGACGATCACGGCCGGCAGCCCTTCGTCGGCGATCATCCGTTCGACCGCGCGCTCCGCGAGCACCTTGCTGCGCTTGTAGACGCCGATCGCCTGCTCGGCCGTGAGCGGCCGGTTCTCGTCGGACGGGTCGCCGGCGCTCGTCACCTTCAGCGTCGCGACGCTGCTCGTGTAGACGATCCGCTCGACGCCTTCCGCGCGGGCCGCGCGCATCGTCGCGACCGCGCCTTCGAGGTTCGCGCGCTCGATCTCGTCGGGGTCGGGCGCCCACAGCCGGTAGTCGGCCGCCACGTGCAGCAGGTAGCGCACGCCGCGCAGCGCGGCGCGCATCGACGCCTCGTCGCGCATGTCGCCGGTGACGATCTCGGCATCGAGATCCGCGACGTTCGTGCGCGGGCTGGTCGGGCGCACGAGCACGCGCACCGCATAGCCTTTCTGCTGCGCGATGCGCGCGACGGCCGAGCCGACGAAACCGGACGCGCCGGTGACGAGAACGAGATCGCGGGAAGTATCAGTCATGCGTTTCCTTCTGGGCCGCGCGGGCGGCGCGGCGGTTGGGCATCGGCGAGATTGTACGTGGTCGGCGGGCGCGGCGACGCCCGGCCGGCGCGTGTGCGAAGCGGCCGACGCGACTACAATGCCGGGCTTGAATGCAACGGGAGGGCGACGCGATGAGCCGCAATGAACTGGACGAACGGATCGAGACCTACTACGTGCGGGTGCGCGGCGTCGTGCAGGGCGTCGGCTTCCGTCATGCGACGGTGCGCGAAGCGCATGCGCTGAAGCTGCGCGGCTGGGTCGCGAATCTCGAGGACGGCACCGTCGAGGCGATGATCCAGGGGCCCGGCGCACAGATCGACCGGATGCTCGCGTGGCTGCGTCACGGGCCGCCCGCCGCGCGCGTGACCGAGGTGACGTTCGAGGAACGCCGCACCGAGAAGCGCTTCGAACGTTTCCAGCAGCAGTAAGGGGCAGACGACGATCATGACGGGGTATCCGGAGGCGGGGCGCGGCCTCATGCTGTCGGTGATGGCGTCGACGCTGTTCGCGCTGATGTCGGCTTACGCGAAACTGCTCGCGCCGCTCACGGGGCTCGACATCTTCGCGTGGCGCATCCTCTGGACCGCGCCGGGCGCGCTCGCGCTGATCGCGCTGCGCGGCCGCTGGCCGGCGCTCGTCGCCCTCGCCGCGCGCGGTGCGCGCGACTGGCGCCTGCTGATCGCGCTGCCAGCGAGCGCGGCGCTGCTCGGCGTGCAGCTGTGGCTGTTCCTGTGGGCGCCGCTGCACGGCCGCATGCTCGAGGTGTCGCTCGGCTATTTCCTGCTGCCGCTGACGATGGTGCTCGTCGGCCGCTTCTACTATCGCGAACGGCTCGACCCGCTGCAATGGGCGGCGGTCGCCTGTGCGGCGCTCGGTGTCGCGCACGAGGTGTGGGCGACGCGCGCGTTCGCGTGGCCGACGCTGGTCGTCGCGCTCGGCTATCCGCCGTATTTCGTGCTGCGCCGGCGCATCAGCGCCGATTCGCTGGCCGCGTTCGCGATCGAGATCGTGCTGCTGTGCCCGGTCGCGTTCGCGATGGTCGCGGCGAGCACGACGCGTGTCGCCGGCCATCCGCTGCTGTGGGCTGCGCTGCTGCCGGGGCTCGGCATTCTCAGCACGCTCGCGCTCGCGAGCTACCTGAAGGCGAGCCGCATGCTGCCGATGGCGCTGTTCGGGATTCTCGGCTACGTCGAGCCGGTGCTGCTCGTCGTGGTGTCGCTGCTGCTGCTCGGCGAAACGCTGAGCGTCGCGCAGCTCGCGACGTACGGGCCGATCTGGGCTGCCGTCGCGCTCACCGCGTGGCACGGCGCGATGCTGATGCGGCGCCTGCCCGCGCGCGGGTAACGGCCTCGTCGCGATGCGCGGGCCGTGCGGAACGTGCCGCGCATCGCGTGCTCCATCGACCGTCGAACGGCGCCCGTATCGCTGCCGAATCCCGTCGAATCCAATCGGTACCGACCGGCAACCGACGCCGCGCTGACGCGAATCTGGCGACGCCGCCAGCTTCGTTGCGCCACGCTCGCGCGTGTAATCGAAGAGAAGATTCAGTTGCATTTTGTTACTTAGGGTCTCCGCTGATCGGCCATTAGACTGACCTGACCGACTTCCCTTCGTATGCAGATTTTCGATGAACGGTCATCTCCGTGCCTGGCCAGCCGGGTTGGCGCGATACGGGCATACGCGTATCGCCGCCGATCGCGTTCGCCTGCTTGTTCCCGATCCCTTCCCCGGTGCGCGTTGCACCGCCGCCGTACAGGTGCGCTCATGTCGTTGAGCCCGCTGCATTCCACTACGGTGCAGCCGCCGCGCAGCGGCCGCCTGATCGAAATCGATTTCTTCCGCGGGCTCGTGCTGTTGATGATCGTCGTCGATCACATCGGCGCGAGCGTGCTGTCGCGCGTGACGCTGCACGCGTTCGCGCTGTGCGATGCGGCCGAGGTGTTCGTGTTCCTCGGCGGCTTCGCGACCGCGAGCGCGTACGGCGCGATCGCCGAGCGGCACGGCGCGCGCGCCGCGCAGCAGCGGTTCGTGCGGCGCGCGATGCAGATCTACCGCGCGTTTCTCGCGACGTCGACGCTGATGCTCGTCGTGTCGGCGGTGCTCGACCACTACGGGATTGATGCGCCGAACCTCGCGCTCGACGACGTCAGCGTGATGCTCGCGTCGCCGCTCACGGGGCTCGCCGAGCTGCTGACGTTCCAGCGCCAGCCGTATCTCGCGTCGGTGCTGCCGATGTACGTGCTATTCGCGCTCGCGTCGCCGGTGCTGGTGCCGTTCGCGCGGCGCCATCCGTGGCCGCTCGTCGCGCTCAGCGTCGCGTCGTGGCTCGCGGCGGCCTGGCTCGGCCCGGAGCTGCTGGACACCGACGGCTTCCGCTGGAGCTTCAACCCGTTCGCGTGGCAACTGATGTTCGTCGCCGGCGTGCTCGCGCGCTGCCAGCCGTTCTACCGGCGCATCGCGCTCGGCCGCTGGGGCGCCGCGGCGACCGGGCTCGCGTGCGCGATCGTGCTCGGTTGCGCGAGCTACAAGCTGTTCTCGGGGCTGCCGGTGCCGGAAGGCGTGTTCAAGCGCGATCTCGCGCTGCCGCGCGTCGTGAGCTTCGCGGCCGTCGCGTGGCTGATGGCCGATTGCGTGCGCTTCGGCTGGATCGCGCGGATCGCGCAGGGCGTGCGGCCCGTCGTGGCGGTCGGCCAGCGCGGGCTGGTCTGCTTCGTCGCGGGCGCGGCGATCTCGCTCGTGATCGATTCGCTGCTGCATCCGGTCGTGCGCGGCGCCGATCTGCGGCATGTCGGCGTGGGCCTCGTGGCCGACGCGTGCGCGCTCGGGCTGATGATGGTGGTGGCCGGTTCGGGAACGTGGATCGCGCGATGGCGCGGCGCGGCGGCGTAGGCGCGCGGAAGCGGCGTATGCGGCGCGGCAGGCGCCGCGCGGCGTTAGTGAGGTGAGCCGATACGGGAGCGGGGCGTGGCGGTGGCGTCGTCGGGTTCGGCGTCGTCGCGTTCGTCCTGCGCCGGCTCGTCGCGCTCCGCGAGCACCGTGTCGGCTTCGGCCGCGGCCCGGGCGGCGCGCATCGCGGTGCAGCGCTGCGCGTGCCGGATGTCCGACAGGATCCTCAAAAGCCGCGTCGTCTTGCTTTTCATCGTGTTCTCCCGCCAGTGCGCATCTCGCGAAGCGGATGCGTTGCCTGCAACCAGTGTAGGACGCGTTCGCGTTTCTGGCGGGAGAATGTGGCGTGCACGCCGCACGCCGAGGGATAGTCCTTACTGCGCGGCGGCGGCCTGCGCCTGCAGCGCTTCTTCGCGGCGCTCGTCCGTGCAGCGCTGATGCTGGCGCGACAGGCGGTTCATCAGCGGCAGCAGCAGCAGCGCGAGCAGCATGCCGATCGCGGCGAGCCAGCCGAGCTTCTCGAACAGCGACAGGTAGAGCGGCAGCGATTCGGTGGCCGGCAGTTCGTGCGACGGCATCTGCGCGAAGTTCGCGACGACGCTGCCCAGATACTGCGACACGCCCGTCGCGACGAAATACGCGCCCATCATGAAGCCGCTCATGCGCGCCGGCACGTAGCGGGCGATCATCGCGAGGCCGAGGCCGCTCACGAGCAGCTCGCCGAGCGAGTACAGGCCGTAGCCCCACACCATGAACCACGACGACACGCGGCCGTCGACCGCATAGCGGCCGCTGATCGTGAACACCAGGTAGCCCGCGGCGACCGCACCGAAACCGAGCGCGTACTTCGCGGCGACCGGCAGGTCGCGGCCGCCCTTCGCGACGGCGTTGTAGACCCACACGAGCACCGGGCTCAGCAGCATGATCCAGATCGGATTCAGCGCCTGGAACTGCGCGGCGCTCCACGTGAACAGCGTCGTGCCGAACAGCATGAAGCGCGGATCGACGTTGCGCAGCGCGAACAGCGTCAGCGACGTCGACATCTGCACGTAGAAAATGAAGAACAGGATCACCTGCCCGATCAGCACGAGCGCCGCGATCAGGCCGGCGCGTTCCGAACGCTCCGACTTCGCGATCATGTACGCGAAGATCGCGAGGATCGCGAATGCGGCCGTCCACACGCTCGCGACCGCGAGTTGCTTGTGCTGCAGCACGTACAGCGTGATCAGCGCGAGCGCGACGCCGCCGGCCGCGACCGCGCCGAGGCGCTTCCAGCGGATCGGCTCGTCGTCCGGCTGCGAGCCGACGTGCGCGAGCGTGCGGTGCATCAGCATGAAGTTGAGGATCGCGAGCAGCATGCCGCCGCAGCAGACCGCGAACGCGGTGTGCCAGCCCCAGTGATCCTTGATCCACGGCGTCGCGAGCATCGACACCGTCGAGCCGATGTTGACCGCCATGTAGTAGATCGTGAACGCGCTGTCGATGCGCGCGTCGTCGCCTTCGTAGATGCGGCGCACGAGGTTCGCCGCGTTGGCCTTGAACAGGCCGTTGCCGACGACGATCACGCCGAGCGACGCGTACATGTACGCCAGGTGATCGTTCGGCACCGCGAGCATCAGGTAGCCGGCGCACAGCACGGACGCGCCGATGATCATCGTGCGGCGCGCGCCGAGCACCTTGTCGCCGATCCAGCCGCCGATCGACGGCGCGGCGTAGACGAGCGCGGTGAACGCCCCCCACGTCAGGTTCGCGTGGCTGTCGGTGAAGCCGAGCCGGTCGACCATGAAGAGGACCAGGAGCGCGGCCATGCCGTAGTAGCCGAAGCGCTCCCACATTTCGATGAGGAAGACCGTCGTAAACGATCGGGTCTGTGAAACAGGTGCTTGCATCATCAATCTCGTTTGAAACGGACGGCGCGGATCGCGCGTCGCCTTGGGGTCGAACTGGCGCCGGAGCACGGTGGCCGGGTAGGCTTGGCGTCGGCGATGGAGCAGTCGGGCGGTTAGCCCGGGCCGGGGTCGAACTCCGCGTTGGAAGGCGGAGCAAGCCCCCGACCGGCGCGCGAATGGTAACGTTTGCCGGTCCGGTGCGTCGGGTCCGCGCCACTTAGGGAAACTCCCGATATGGCAGCAGCTTTCAGGAACATTTGTCTCATCATCTACTTGTAAGCTTCGCGACCGTTCTCCGCAAATTCCCGGAGAGCCGCTTGCAGCTTGCCTGTGAAGCCGGCGAGTCTGGCAAGATAGCGCGTCGTTTCGCTCGCTTCGGCCCCTGTTTAGTGCACCGGGCTCAACGCCGAAAGCGTGTACGAAACCGAAGATTAAGCTATCTCTAATTAACTTAGTTACTTTCCATCAAACATTTTTTGACGACCACTTTTCGGCCTGCTATGGTTCCCCCCACTGAAAACTCGCGATCGGCAGACGCTGTCGCACTGGGCAGCAAGATTCGCGCGTTGCGCCAACGTCTGAAGCGCACGCTCGACGACACCGCTACCGCCGCGGGGATTTCGAAGCCGTTTCTGTCTCAAGTCGAGCGCGGGCTCGCGTCGCCGTCACTGACGTCGCTGGCCGGTATCGCCCACGCGCTCGGCGTGACGGTGCAGTACTTCGTGGATACGCCGAGCGAGGAACGCTCGGTGTGCCGAGGCGATCAGTTGCGCTTCTTCGGGTTTGCCGATTCGGCGAACCTGTTCGCGCGACTGACGAACGTGTCCGAAGGGCGCCAGCTGGAGGCGATCCTCGTGAGGATGCCGCCGGGGCAGAAGCGGTCGGAGGTGACGACACATGCAGGAGAGGAGTTCCTGTACGTGATTGAAGGGGAAGTGTCGCTGACGCTGGAAGGCAAGACGTTCGTCCTGCAGGCCGGGGACAGTTCGCACTATCAGTCGACGGTCCCGCACAGCTGGGTCAACACCGCGAAGATCGAGTCGGTGGTGGTCTGGGTCGGTACGCCGCGGCTGTTCTAACGCACGGGTATTCCTTCGTTTCTTCGACGGGATGCCCGTCGAAAGAAATGTAAGGAATACTAACATGCAATACGAGAACCACGGGCCTCCCCGATCGCTGCACCCGTCAGCGTCTCACGCGTAAGCCGCGGCATCCGCCGCGCGACGCCCACCGAACCACCTTCTCAAGACCGCCACGATGAAATCCTTGCATGCCATGTCGGCCGTGCTGGCCGCGCTCGCCCTGACGACGCCCGCCGCCCACGCCGTGACCGTTCCGTCCAACGTCGCGCTCGCTCCCCAACAGGACCTCACGCGCCAGGTGCCGGCCGAAGTCGAGTCGCTCGACCCGGCGCACATCGAATCGTGGACCGGCAACACGATCGGCCTCGACCTGTTCGAAGGGCTCGCGCGCATCGACGCGGCCGGCCAGATCGTGCCCGGCGTGGCGCTGTCGTGGGAACGCAAGACGCCGCAGACCTGGATCTTCAAGCTTCGCCACGACGCGAAGTGGAGCAACGGCCAGCCGGTGACGGCCGCCGATTTCGTCTACTCGTGGCAGCGTCTCGTCGATCCGAAGACGGGCTCGAAGTACACGATCCTCGTCGAGTTCATCAAGAACTCGAAGGACATCATCGCCGGCAAGGCCGCGCCGTCGACGCTCGGCGTGCGTGCGGTCGATCCGTACACGCTGGAAGTGACGACCGACGTGCCCGTCGCGTTCTTCCCCGAACTGACCGCGATGGCGCCGCTCGCGCCGGTGAACAAGGACGTGGTCGCGAAGTTCGGCGACGCGTGGACGCGCCCGGGCAACATCGTCAGCAACGGCGCGTACCAGCTCGCCGACTGGCAGCCGAACAACCGCATCGTGGCGACGAAGGACGCGAAGTACTGGAACGCGTCGAAGGTCGTGATCAACAAGGTCACGTACCTGCCGATCGAAAGCGACGAAACCGCGATGCGCATGTACCAGGCCGGCCAGATCGACTACAGCTACTCGATCCCGTCGGGCATCTTCCAGCAGGTCAGCAAGCAGTTCGGCGGCGAGCTGCGCCAGGGCCTGCAGCTCGCGACCTACTACTACTACCTGAACAACAGCGACGCGGCGCTGAAGGACAAGCGCGTGCGCCAGGCGCTGTCGATGGTGATCGATCGCGACGTGCTCACGTCGAAGCTCACGCAGGCCGGCGAGAAGCCGATGTACGGGCTGATGCCGAACGGCACGAAGGGCGTGCAGCAGCCGTTCACGCCGGAATGGGCGTCGTGGCCGATGGCCAGGCGCGTCGCGGCCGCGAAGGACCTGCTGAAGCAGGCCGGCTACTCGGACGCGAAGCCGCTGTCGTTCACGCTCACGTACAACACCAACGACCTGCACAAGAAGGTCGCGCTGTTCGCCGCGTCGGAGTGGCGCACGAAGCTCGGCATCAACACGAAGCTCGAGAACGTCGAGTTCAAGGTGCTGATGAAGCAGCGGCACGACGGCAAGGTGCAGATCGCGCGTGACGGCTGGTTCGCCGACTACAACGACGCGATGACCTTCTTCGACCTGATCCGCTGCGGCAGCGCGCAGAACACCGTCGGCTACTGCAACAAGCAGGTGGACGCGCTCGTCGAGGAAGGCAACCAGAAGCTCGACGACCAGGCGCGCGCCGCGCTGCTCACGCAGGCGCACGACATGGCGATGAAGGACACGCCGATGGTGCCGCTGTTCCAGTATTCGGCCGACCGTCTCGTGAAGTCGTACGTGGGCGGCTATTCGCTGAAGAACGTGATCGACATGCGCGCCTCGCAGGACATGTACCTGATCAAGCACTGAGCGGAGCGATCATGCTGGCCTACGCATTGAGGCGCACGTTGTGGGCGGTGCCGACGATCCTCGCGGTCATCACCGTCTGCTACCTGCTGCTGCACTTCACGCCCGGCGGCCCGTTCGATACGGAGAAGCAGTTGTCCGCCGCGACGCTCGCGAACCTGAACGCGAAGTACCACCTCGACGAGCCGCTGTGGAAGCAGTACCTGCTGTATCTCGGCTCGCTGCTGCACGGCGATCTCGGCCCGTCGTTCCGTTACGTCGACTGGTCGGTCAACGATCTCGTGAAGAAGGCGCTGCCCGTGAGCCTCGGCGTCGGCGGCGTGTCGATCCCGATCTCGATCGTGCTCGGCGTGCTGCTCGGCACCGTCGCGGCCGTGCGCCGCGACAGCGTGATCGACCGCTTCGTGATGCTGATCGGCAACTTCGGCAACGTCGTGCCGCCGTTCGTGCTCGGCCCCGTGATGGTGTGGATCTTCGCGATCCTGCTGAAGACGTCGGAAGGCAACGGCTGGCTGCCGGCCGGCGGCTGGGGCGACGGCGGCTGGCGGTACCGGCTGCTGCCGATCGCGCTGCTGACACTCATCAACGTGTCGCTGCTCGCGCGCGTGATGCGCGGCTCGATGATCGAGACGCTGTCGAGCAACTACATCCGCACCGCGCGCGCGAAGGGCCTGCCGGGCTCGACCATCGTGCTGCGCCACGCGCTCAAGCCCGCGCTGATGCCGGTCGTGTCGCTGTTCGGCACGGTCTGCATCACGTCGATCACGGCGGCCGTCGTCACCGAATCGGTGTTCGCGCTGCCGGGCCTCGGGCAGCTCGTCGTGAACGGCGCCATCAACCGCGACTACACGCTGGTGCTCGGCCTCGTCGTGCTGACGACCGTCTTCGCGGTGCTGTTCAACCTGCTGGTCGACCTCGCGTACGCGTGGCTCGATCCGCGCATCCGTTATTGAGCGAGGCACAGCGATGACCCCGACCACTCCCGTCGTCGGCCTGCCCGTGCAGACCGATTCGCCGCCGCGTTCGCGCTCGCCGCTCGAGCTGGCGTTCGCGCGCTTCCTTCACAACCGTGCGGCCGTGCTCAGCCTCGTGCTGCTCGCGCTGATCACGCTCGCGTGCTTCGTCGGCCCGTGGCTGCTCGCGGCCGATCCCGCCGCGAGCGACTGGGCCTCGATCAGCCTGCCGCCGACCTGGGCGAACCAGCACTGGTTCGGCACCGACGAGCTCGGCCGCGACCTGCTCGTGCGCACGCTGATCGGCGGACGCGTATCGATCGAGGTCGGCCTGCTCGGCACGCTCGTGTCGGGCCTGTTCGGCGTCGCGTGGGGCGCGACCGCCGGCTTCGCGGGCGGCCGCGTCGACGCCGTGATGATGCGCGTCGTCGACATGATGTACGCGATCCCGTACCTGCTGATCGCGATCCTGATGATGACCCTGTTCGGCCGCTCGTTCATGCTGGTCGTGCTGACCATCAGCGCGTTCTCGTGGATCGACATGGCGCGCGTCGTGCGCGGCCAGACGCTGTCGCTGCGCAACCGCGAGTTCGTCGATGCGGCGCGCGCGATCGGCGTGTCGCCGGCGTCGATCGTGCTGCGCCACGTCGTGCCGAACCTGCTCGGCGTGGTCGTCGTGTACGCGACGGTCTCGGTGCCGAACATCGTGCTCACCGAATCGGTGCTGTCGTTCCTCGGCCTCGGCGTGCAGGAGCCGATGACGAGCTGGGGCGTGCTGATCCAGGACGGCGCGCAGAAACTGGAATCGATGCCGTGGCTGCTGCTGGCCCCGGCCGTCATGCTGTGCGTGACGCTCTACTGCGTGAACTTCGTCGGCGATGGCCTGCGTGACGCGCTCGACCCGAAGGATCGCTGAAGATGGCCGCTCTATTGGAAGTTGAAAACCTCGGCGTGCGCTTCACGCGCAAGGATGCGCCGCCGATCGACGCCGTGAACGGCGTGTCGTTCTCGCTCGAAGCCGGCAAGACGCTCGGCATCGTCGGCGAATCGGGCTCGGGCAAGAGCCAGACCGTGATGGCGCTGCTCGGCCTGCTGGCCGGCAACGGCACGACGACGGGCGCCGCGCGCTACCGCGGCGACAACCTGCTCGACATGGATACGCGCGCGCTGAACGCGGTGCGCGGCGACCGCATCGCGATGATCTTCCAGGATCCGATGACGTCGCTCAATCCGTTCCTGACGATCGAGCGGCAGATGACCGAGACGCTGCAGCTGCATCGCAAGCTGTCGCGCAAGGAAGCGATCAAGCGCGCGATCGAGGCGCTCGAATCGGTGCGCATTCCCGACGCGGCGCGCCGCATCCGCATGTATCCGCACGAGTTCTCGGGCGGCATGCGGCAGCGCGTGATGATCGCGATGGCGCTCTTGTCCGAGCCGGAAATCCTGATCGCCGACGAGCCGACCACCGCGCTCGACGTGACCGTGCAGGCGCAGATCATCGACCTGCTGCGCGAGCTGAACCGCGAGCGCGGCACCGCGATCGTGCTGATCACGCACGACATGGGCGTGGTCGCCGGCCTTGCCGACGACGTGATGGTCATGTACGCGGGCCGCACGGTCGAATACGCGCCGGCCGACTCGATCTTCGCGGCGCCGTCGCATCCGTACACGATCGGCCTGCTCAACGCGCTGCCGCGCCTGACCGACGCGGACGATGCGCCGCTCGTCGCGATCCCCGGCAACCCGCCGATGCCCGGCACCGCGCCGGCCGGCTGCGCGTTCGCGAAGCGCTGCACGTATGCGGAGGAACGCTGCGGCGCCGAGCGCCCGGCGCTCGAAACCTATGGCGCCGCGGGCGCGGTGCGCGCGTGCCACCGGCCCGTGGCCGATTTGATCGGAGGTCTGCGATGAGCGCCGATGAACGCCGCCAAGCCGGCGCGACGGACGACACGCTGCTGTCCGTCGACAATCTGAAAGTGCATTTCCGCGTGCCGCTCGGCGGCTATCCGTGGTCGCCGAAGGGCACGCTGCGCGCGGTCGACGGCGTGTCGTTCGACGTCAAGCGCGGCGAGACGGTCGGGCTCGTCGGCGAATCGGGCTGCGGCAAGTCGACGCTCGCGCGCGCGTTGATCGGCCTCGTGCCGATGACGGCCGGCACCGTGAAATGGCGCGACCAGGCCGTCGCGCCCGATCACTTGCGCGGCACCGCGATGCGGCGCGAAGTGCAGATGATCTTTCAGGATCCGCTCGCGTCGCTCGACCCGCGCATGACGATCGAGCAGGTCGTCGCGGAGCCGCTCGTCACGCATCACGCGGGCCTCGGCCGTACCGAAGTGCGCCGCCGCGTGATCTCGATGCTCGAACGCGTCGGCCTGAACGCGCATCACCTGCTGCGTTATCCGCATGAATTTTCCGGCGGGCAGTGCCAGCGCGTCGGTATCGCGCGCGCGCTGATCAGCGAGCCGAAGCTCGTGATCTGCGACGAGCCCGTATCGGCGCTCGACGTGTCGATCCAGGCGCAGATCGTGAACCTGCTGCGCGATCTCCAACGCGAACTGTCGTTGTCCTATCTGTTCGTCGCGCACGACCTGGCGGTGGTGAAGGCCATCAGCCAGCGCGTGCTCGTGATGTATCTCGGCCGCGTGATGGAGTTCGGCACGCGGCATGACGTGTACGGCGTGCCGCAGCACCCGTACACGAAGGCGCTGCTCGATGCGGCGCCGACGCCGGAGCCGGCGCGCGAGCGTGCTCGCCGTCCGATGCTGCTGGCGGGCGAGATGCCCTCGCCGCTCAACCCGCCATCCGGCTGCGCGTTCCGCACGCGCTGTCCGGTCGCGATCGACGCATGCGCGCGGGACGTGCCGCTGCCGGAAGTGCGGCAGGGGTCGGCGGCGCGCGTCGCGTGCATCCGCGCGGGCGCGGCGTGATGTGAAGTAACGCAGCAAACAAAACCAAGGCAGGTCAACAGGGGTAGGTGCGGCGCGAACGATCTTCGCGCCGCGGGTACAGGCGCGTCCTTAGCCGGGCTCGCCGGGGGGCTGGGAGCGGATCGCGACCGGCGTGGACGATATCAACACAAGACGAGAATTATTACGATGAAAAAGCAGAAGAGGATCGGGACGGCATCGAAGATGCTGCTTGCATGGGGACTGCCGGCGCTCGCCGGCGTCTCGCTGACGGGCGTCGCGCACGCCGACGACGCGGCCCCCGCGCCGCTGACGGTCGCGCAGGCCGCACCGGCCGCCGGCTCGGGCGCGGCCGTTGCGCAGGCAACGACCCCGAACGCCATTGTCAATGCCGAGGCCACCCAGGCCGTCACGCCGCCCGACGAGCCGTCGGCGCAGTCGAAATCGAACGGCTTCATCGCCGACAGCCATCTCGACTTCCTGTTCCGCAACTATTCGGACATCCTCGACAACAAGGGCGGGCCGCATCGCCATGCGTGGGTCCAGGGCGTGATGGCGAACTTCGAGTCCGGCTATACGGCGGGCCTGATCGGCTTCGGCGTCGACGCATCGCTGTACGCGGGCCTGAAGCTCGACGGCGGCGCCGGCGCGGGCAACATGGTGCACGTGGCGAAGGGCGGCGGCGGGTCGAACCAGCTTGCATGGGCGTACCCGGGCATCTACGACGTGAAGGCGCGCATCTCGAACACGGTGGTCAAGTACGGTCTGCAGGCCGTCGACAACCCGTTCATGGAGCAGCACGACAACCGCGCGCTGCCGCCGACGTTCCTCGGTGCGACGATCGTCAGCAATGAATTCAAGAACGTGATGCTCGAGGCCGGCAGCTTCACGAAGACCGACGCACGCGGCCATACGACGCTCACCAACCTGACGACGCAATACGGCGGCACGCGCGTGAACCGCCTGACCTACGTCGGCGGCACGTGGGACTACTCGCCGAACGGCGAGGTCGCGCTGTACGCGAACCAGGCCGACGACGTGTGGCACCAGTACTACGCGTCGGTGAAGCACAGCATCGGCAGCCCGCAGACGATCAAGTGGACCGGCTTCGGCAACGTCTACTCGACGCACGACACGGGCGACGCGCTGCAAGGCAAGATCAACAACAACGCGTACAGCCTGTCGCTGGCCGCGCAGCACGGCCCACACGAGCTGCTGGTCGGCTTCCAGCAGGTGCTCGGCGACCAGTTCTTCGACTACCTGAACGAAACGAACGGCATCTTCCTGACCAACTCGATGGACGTCGACTACAACGCGCCGCACGAAAAATCGCTGCAGCTGCGTTACACGTTCTACGGCAAGGAAGCGGGCCTGCCGGGCTTCAAGGCGATGGTGTGGGGTGTGACCGGCTGGGGCGCGGACGGCAGCGCGGGCGCGGCGAACGACCCGAGCAAGTCGAGCATCTACTGGAGCAACGGCGCGCCGGTGCAGGGCCGTCACCACGAGTTCGGCTTCATCCCGTCGTACACGTTCCAGAGCGGCAAGCTGAAGAACACGAAGGTCACGTTCATCGCGATGTGGCACAACGGTTCGGCCCACTACTCGGACGCGACGAACACCGAGTACCGTCTGGTCGTGAACCTGCCGCTGCACGCGTTCTGACCGAAGGGGGCGCGAGGCCCCCTGTCTCGCACGGCCGGCCGGCGATCGATGCGATCAGGCCGGCTTGTGCCATCCCGCTACGGAATCGTTCGCGGCGGGCACCTCTTCCACGAGCGACGTAAGCTGGCGGCCCGTATCGCGCCACGCGTCGAGGCCGCCGCGCAATGCGAGCGCATCGGTGAAGCCTGCATCGAGCAGGCGCTTGGCCATCAGCGCGGCCGTCACTTCGTTCGGGCACGAACAATACACGACGAATTTCTGCGTGAGCGGATAGCGCGCGACGATGTCGCCGATCTGGCGCTCGTCGGCGAACTGCGCACCGGGAATCGTGAACGGGTCGAGCTTGCGGTGCTCGGGCGAGCGGACGTCGAGCACCACCGGCGCGGCGGCGTCGCGCAGCAGCATGTCGAGCTCGTCGACGCCGATCCGCGCGTTCGCGAGCTGGCGGATCAGCGCACGGCGGCGCATCCAGCGCACGGCCGCATAGACCGCGAGCAGCGCGACGATGACCAGCAGCACCGCGCGGCCGAGTTGGCTCGCGCCGGCGAACAGCCAGTCGATCTGCCGGTAGAACACGAGGCCGGCGCCCAGCCCGACGATCGTCCACAGCGCGGCGCCGAGCGCGTCGTAGCCGGCGAACGTGCGGTAGCGCGTGCCGAGCGCGCCGGCCATCGGCACCGACACGAGCGACAACCCCGGAATGAAGCGCGCGACCGCGAGCACGCGCACGCCGTAGCGGCCGAAGAAGCGCTCGGTCTTTTTCACGCAGGTATCGCGCGACAGCGACAGCCGGCAGATCGTCTTCAGCGTCGTGCCGCCGTAACGCCGCCCGGCGACGTACCAGACCGTGTCGCCGACCAGCGCGCCGAGCACCGACAGCGCCACGACCGTCACGAGTTGCGAGCCGATCATCGCCGGATGTATCGCGGACATCGCGCCGAACAGCACGAGCGTCGGCATCGCGGGCACCGGCAGGCCGATGGCCGCCGCGAGCACGTTGGCGAACACGAGAAGCGGCCCGTACTGGGCGACGAGGTCACGGAGCATGACGGCTGGCCGAAAAGGAAACGCGTGGGCAGGAAAGGCGGATGGGCCGATTATCGGCCTTTTTCAACGCAGCGGCGGGAATGATGCAAAGCGCCTGACGGCGGCAGGGGAATGTGGGTGAGCCGGCGCGTTGCACGCGGCTCACCGTTCGGAATCAGGAGGGCGTACGGGCGAGCGACGCGGCGCCGTGGTTTTCGCCGGGCAGCTCGGCGCCGTGCGAGCGGATCGCCGCGATCAGTTCGGCCGGGGTGATCTCGTAGCGAACCTCGCGGTGGATGCCGGGCTTGCGTTCGTCGACCTCGATCAGCAGCACGCTCTTGCCGTCGCCGGTCGCTTCGAGCCGGAGCGAGCGCAGTTCGCGGCCGTCGGCCGCGTCGTGTTCGGTGAGCAGGGTCATTGCCCCGGATGAGCCGGTAGTGCGCATCGAACCTATCCTCGTATCGTGTCGTGGATGCCGGAGCGGCAAGGATGTCTTTGTTGAATACGGCTTGACGCAGTTTAACGCGAACGGGCCGCGACACGGAGCATTTTCGTGGGCCGGAAATGAGGGCTACACCACCGATCCTTCTGATGTTTGAGCCGCGCCGGGCGGGCGTCTGCGCCGGATCGGCCCCGGCCGGAACCGGTACCCGAACGGCGTTCGCGGCCGCCCCGGCGCGGGCGGCGCGCGCCGCGCCGCGCGTCGCCGCGGTGGCGTCAGAAGCGGTCTGCGAGCCCCATCGCCGGGTCGCTGACCGAGTGGCGGCCGGTTTCGACGCGCCCGGCCACGCGGCGCGAGAAGCTCGCGTCGCTGTCGGCGGTGACGATGAAGTCGTACCAGTAGCCGGTCGAATCGAGCTTCCAGTGCAGTTCGGACTGATCGCCGGCGCGCACGGTGACGGTCCACGTGGTGCCGGTGTCATGGCCGGTGCCCTGACCGTGACCGTTTTCGTCGCCGTGACCATGACCATGGTCGGCGCTTGCGCCGCGACCGGACAGCGGCCCGTAGACCTGGTTCGACTTCACCGTGAAGCGCACCGTGCCGCCGCCGTCGTTGCGCAGCCGCAGGTGGAGATTGCCGCTCGCGCCCGCATAGCCGACGCGCACTTCCGGGTGCGGCGCGCGCGCCCCCGCCAGGCGGCTCAGATCGCCGGTGAAGCGGCGGTGATAGCCGTTCGGGCCGAGCACCCACAGGTCATATTTACCGCCGTCGTCCGCGCGCGCGGACCAGTCGCCATGCAGCGTCTTGCCCGGCTCGACGACGTAGCGCCGCGGCAGCCGGTCGAGGTGCAGCTTGTCGTAGACGTGAAACACGGCGGCCGCGCGGCCGGTGTTCGCGAACTTCAGCGTGACCGTGCCGGCGGCGGCATCGGCGCGCGCGCTCGCGTGCAGCTCGTACGGCAACGCGCGCGACGGGCGCACGCCGGTCGCCTGCGCGGGTAGCGCGGGCGTGGTGGGCGGCACGATCTTCGGCGCGGTTTGCTGCGCGGCGCTCAGCGCGTCGGCCTGGCTTTTCGTCGTGCGGCCCGCGAGCGTCGGCAGCGGCTCGTCGTTCGGCGTGCGGAAATTGAACGCGCTCGTCAGGTCGCCGCACACCGCGCGGCGGTACGCGCTGATCTGCGGCTCCGCGACGCCGAAGCGCTTCTCGAGGAAGCGCAGCGTCGACGTATGGTCGAACACCTGCGAGTTGACCCAGCCGCCGCGGCTCCACGGCGACACGATCCACATCGGCACGCGCGGGCCCGGGCCGTACGGACGACCGTCGCTGGCCGGCTGGCTCGACGTGGCCGGCGTGAAGTCGTGGTACTCGACCGCGACGTCGGCGGCCGACAGCGTATGGCCGCCCGCCAGCGTGCCGTCGGCGTTGCGCGACGGCACGGCCGGCGACGGCATGTGATCGAAGAAGCCGTCGTTCTCGTCGTAGTTGACCAGCAGCACGGTCTTGCTCCAGACCTCCGGGTTCGCCGTCAGCGCATCGAGCACGGCCTGCACGTACCAGCCGCCCTGCGCGGGGCTCGACGGCCCCGGGTGCTCGCTGTACGCGGACGGCGGGATGATCCACGACACTTCGGGCAGCTTGCCGTCGCGGATGTCGTCGCGCAACGTTTCGAGAAAGCCGTATGGCATCGTGTTGCCGAAGCCCTTCGCGAGCGGGCTCAGCGGATCGTCGATCGCCGGATCGTAGAACGCGCCGGCCGCCGTCACCGGCTGCGTGATGTCGGTCGACGCGACGTACGTGGGCCGGCGCGCGGCCGGCATCTGCTCGATCGCCGCGCGCCAGTGGCGGAAGCTCATCATCTCGTTGCAGCCGAAGTTGTCGATCAGGCTCTGGTAGACCTTCCAGCTCACGCCGGCCTGTTGCAGCCGGTCGGCATAGGTCGTCCAAGTCCAGCCCTGGCTCGACGGGCCGATGTCGTTGCCGCCGTTGAACTGGTTGTTCAGCGCGGCGATCTTCACGCGGCTGCCGTCGGCCGGGCTGATGCCGTTCGGGCCGTTGGTGCCGCTCCAGTAGAACAGGCGGTTCGCGATCGTGCCCGTGTGCATCCCGCAGTGGTAGTGGTCGCACAGCGTGAACGCATCGGCGAGCGCGCGCTGGAACGGCACTTCGGCCGCGTCGTAGTAGCCCATCGACAGCGGCGTTTTCGTGTCGGGCCAGCGGTTCATCCGGCCGTGATCCCACGCGGCCTGCGCATCGGCCCACGTGTGCGGCGTGCCGCCCGCGCGCTGCGCGTTGCCCTGGCGCGCGTCGAGGTGATACGGCGTCACGGTCGTGGCGGGCGTCGCTTTCGTGTACGCCTGATAGAACACGTCGCGGCCGTTCGGCGACGGCACCGCGAAGCGGTCGCCATAGCCGCGCACGCCCTTGAACGTGCCGAAGTAGCTGTCGAACGCGCGGTTCTCCATCATCAGCAGCACGACGTGCTTCACGTCCTGGATGGTTCCCGTTTCGTGGAAGGCGGGAATGGCGAGCGCGCGGCGAATGCTCGGCGGAAACGCGGACAGCGCGGCGGCGGCGAGGCCGGAACCGGCGGTCTGCTGAAGGAATTTGCGGCGTGACGTCATGGCGTTCGGATCCTGTGAAGGTGGGAGCGTTCGTGAGTTCGTCTGGCGGTGCCCGGGTGTCGTCCCGCCACGGGACGGTCCGCGATGCATGCGCGTTCGGGGCGTCGGCCGCGTGTCGCGGCGGTGCGCGCATCGCGGCCGGCGCGGCGCTCAGTCTAGGGAGGCCGAATGACGTCGACGTGATGAAGAAATGACATCGCATGTCGCGAACGTGACGTTGCATCTACAACGATTCGTTCGAGCGCTTTGCGAGCTTGAAAACGGTAATAAATTACCGATCGCCGAGGGTGAGGCTGGTCAGAATTTTCCGGATTCCGCGAGCTTGGCGTGAACGGGTTTCGTTGCGGATGCAACCTGACGGAGATGGCGTGACCCCGTGTTTCAAATGCGTGAAATCGGCTAAGCTCGATGCATTGCCGCGCGCGTGCGCGGTCCGCGCCATCGGCGCGACTTTTCGGACCCGGCCCACCCATGACCGATATCAGGATCCGGCACAGCGAGACGCACGACGTCGACGCGATCCGGCAGATCGCCGCGCACCCCGCGGTGTACATGAATACGTTGCTGCAGCCGTTTCCGTCGCTCGAAAAATGGCAGAAGCGGCTCGACGACATACGTGCGCACGGCGTGAGCCTCGTCGCCGAAATCGACGGCACGGTGGTCGGCCATCTCGGCCTGCGTCCCGAGCCGAATCCCCGCAGGCGGCACGCGGCGGCGCTCGGCATGATGGTCGACGCGGCCCGTCACGGGCATGGCATCGGCGGCCGGCTGCTCGCGGCCGCGATCGATCTCGCGGAGAACTGGCTGAACATCACGCGCGTCGAGCTGACCGTGTTCACCGACAACCGCGCGGCGATCGCGCTCTACGAGAAACACGGTTTCCGCATCGAGGGCGAATCGCCGGATTACGCATTGCGCGACGGCGTGCATGCGTCCGTGTATCACATGGCCCGGATCAGGGCGCGGCAATGAAGGGCCGGCCGTCGCGGACGTGACGGCACGCGCGGCCGTGCAGCCGCGCTGCCGCGCGTCATATTCAATCGAGAATTCGTTCGTTTTCCTTCGGCTGTATCCGTCGTATCGTCGAACGATTTGCCGGCCGATTCGGCCGGCTTCGCTTCTCCGTATCGATGCCTGCGCGGCGCGGCATGTCGGCCGGCTTCATCGTCATCGCTTCACGGCCCTCGTTGCGTGCGCGGCATCGCCCTGAAACCGTCTTTTTCAACGGAATCCGCTTCGATGAAAACCGTTCTCCGCAATCTCACCGCTGCCTGCCTGTTCGCCGCCGCCGGTGCGGCGCTTGCCGCTGCCACGCCCGCGGCCGCGCCGGTGGCGAGCGCATCGCCCGACGGTGCGCATCTGCCGCCCGGTATCGCGTGGCAACACGGCGACGTCGATGCCGCATTCGCGCTCGCGAAGCGCGAGGGCAAGCCGCTGCTGCTGTACTGGGGCGCGGTATGGTGCCCGTCGTGCAACCAGGTGAAGTCGACGATCTTCAGCCAGCAGGCATTCAAGACGCGCTCGTCGTTCTTCGTGCCCGTGTATCTCGACGGCGATACCGAAAGCGCGCAGAAGCTCGGCGAGCGTTTCAAGGTGCACGGCTATCCGACGATGATCCTGTTCCGTCCCGACGGCACCGAAGTGACGCGGCTGCCGGGCGAGGCCGATCTCGACCGCTACATGCAGGCGCTGTCGCTCGGGATGACGGCCGCGCATCCGGTGCGGCAGACGCTCGCGACGGCGCTGAAGAACGGCGCGTCGCTGACGCCGGACGAATGGCGCCTGCTGGCCGACTATTCGTGGGATACCGACGGTGCGCTGCCGGTGCCGGCCGATCGTGTCGCCGAGACGCTGCAGTCGCTCGCGCAACGCGCACGGGCGGCTGGCGCGAAAGCCGAATCGGCGCGCTTCGCGTTGAAGTCGGCGGTGGTCGCCGCGTCGGACGACCCGACGCAGGCCGGTGCGCTCGACAAGGCTGCGCTGGCCGATTCGCTGCGCACGGTGCTGCACGATGCCGCGCTGTCGCGCGCCGATTCGGACGTGCTGGTCGCGGCGCCCGCGCGCGTGGTCGCGTATCTCGGTGGCGACGACGCGCAGCGCACCAAGTTGCGCGGCGCATACGACGCGGCGCTGGCGCGCCTGTCGACCGACACCACGCTATCGTCGATCGACCGGCTGATGGCGCTGCACGGCCGCGTGCTGCTCGCGCGCGGTGGCGCGCGCAGCGGCACGGCGCCCGCCGCACCGGCGGCGCTGGCCGACACCGCACGCAAGCAGATCGCCGCGTCGGTGCAGGGCGCGGCGAACGCGTACGAGCGGCAGGCGCTCGTCAGCGAAGGCGCGGACACGCTGACCGACGCCGGCCTGTACGACGAATCGGATGCGTTGCTGAAGGCCGAGCTGCCGCGTTCGTCCACGCCGTACTACTTCATGTCGGGGCTGGCCGCGAACGCGAAGGCGCGCGGCGACAAGGCGGCCGCGCTCGACTGGTATCGCAAGGCGTACGACGCGGCGAGCGGGCCGGCGACGAAGCTGCGCTGGGGCGCAACTTACTTTGCGAATGCGGTGGAACTGGCGCCGAACGATTCGGCGCGCATCGAAGGAATTGCCGCCAGCGTGCTCGCACAGGCCGACAAGACGCGGGACGCGTTCTACGGCGCGAACCTGCGCGCGCTGACCAAGGTCGTCACGCAGTTGAACCGCTGGCGCGGCAGCGGCGCGCACGATGCGTCGGTCAGATCGGTCGTCAAGCAGTTCGACGGCGTGTGCGGGAAGTTGCCGGCGGGCGATCCGCAGGCAGCGGCGTGCGCGAAGCTGATCCAGCCCGTGAAGGCGTAACGACGCGTCGACGGATCGTCGAGCGGGCGGGGCGAACGATTACCGGCCCGACTCCGACGATGCGCCGCGGTCGCTGCCGTATCCGGCGTCGTGCTCGCGGGCAATTTTTGCTTCGGCCGATACGATGCTGGCCGGATAGAACCAGTCGCTCGACTGGAAGCCGGCCTGCTTGAGCGCCTTGACTTCGGCGTGGACCTGCGCGCGCGTGAGCGGCTGGTTCGACTGGGCCTGTGCGGCGAACGGGGCCGAGACGGCCAGGGCGATGGCAACGGCTTGGAACAGGCGCTTCATGATCGGGACCTCCGCGATTCCGGTAATTCGCGGCGCTTCGTTCGTCGAAGCGCCGCGCGACGTTGGAATCAGTGTAGGCCGCGGCGGGCCCGGGAAAAATGCGATCGCGCCCAACGCAGTGTTTTGCTGCGGGTAACAATGGGCGCGTAAGGGGCGAGGTCGTGCAATGGCCCCGGGTAGCCGCCACGCGTGTGCAGGCGCGGCGGCGTGAATTTGACCTGATTCGGCGGGCAGGGAAATGAAGTCGGACCGGATGCGCATTCCGGAATTGATTCCGGCGCGCATGCGGTCCGATCTTGAAAGACGGGAAGGCGGCGCACGAAGTGCCGCCCTGATGCCAACGCTTACACGAGCCCCGTCGCGTAGTACACGGCGATCACGAAGAACACGGCGAGCGTCTTGATGACGGTGACCGCGAAGATGTCGCGATACGACTCGCGGTGCGTGAGGCCCGTGACCGCGAGCAGCGTGATGACCGCGCCGTTGTGCGGCAGCGTGTCCATGCCGCCGCTCGCCATCGCGACGACCCGGTGCAGCACGTCCATCGGGATGTTGGCGGCCTGCGCGCCCTTGATGAACAAGTCCGACATCGCGGCGAGCGCGATGCTCATGCCGCCCGAGGCCGAGCCCGTGATGCCGGCGAGCGAACTGACCGACACGGCTGCGTTGACGAGCGGGTTCGGGATGCTCTTCAGCGCATCGCTGACGACGAGGAAGCCCGGCAGCGCGGCGATCACGCCGCCGAAGCCGTATTCCGACGCGGTGTTCATCGCGGCGAGCAGCGCGCCGGCGACGGCGGCCTTCGAGCCGGCCGCGAAGCGGTCGCTGACGCGCTTGAATGCCGTCAGCACCACCAGCACGATACCGAGCAGCAGCGCGGCCTCGACCGACCAGATCGCGACGACGGTCTTGATCGACGTCGTGACCGGCGCGTGCACGCCCGGCAGCACTTCCGGCGCGACCGTGTACGACGCGGCGCCGTACCACTGCGGGATCAGCTTCGTGAACGCGAAGTTCGACACGCCGACGAGGATCAGCGGCAGGATCGCCAGCGCGGGGTGCGGCAGCGCCTTCGCCTCGACGCGTTCCGGTTCGTTGACGAGCGACGTGCCGTAGCCTTCGCCCTTCGCCATTGCCGAACGGCGCCGCCATTCGAGATACGCGAGGCCGACGACGATGATGAACAGCGAGCCGATCGTGCCGAGCGCGGGCGCGGCCCAGGCGGTCGTCTTGAAGAACGTGGTCGGGATGATGTTCTGGATCTGCGGCGTGCCGGGCAGCGAATCCATCGTGAACGAGAACGCGCCGAGGGCGATCGCGCCGGGCATCAGCCGTTTCGGGATGTTGCTCTGGCGATAGAGTTCGGCCGCGAACGGATAAACCGCGAACACCACGACGAACAGCGAGACGCCGCCATAGGTGAGCAGCGCGCACACCGCGACGATCACCGCATTCGCGCGCGAGCGGCCGATGTAGCGGATCGCCGCGTGAACGATCGACTCGGAGAACCCGGACAGCTCGATCACCTTGCCGAACACGGCGCCGAGCATGAAGACCGGGAAATACAGTTTGACGAAGCCGACCATCTTCTCCATGAAGATGCCCGAGAAAACGGGTGCGACGGCGGCGGGTTCGGTCAGGAGCACCGCGCCGAGCGCGGCGATCGGCGCGAACAGGATCACGCTGTAGCCGCGATACGCGGCGAACATCAGGAACGCCAGCGCGGCGAGGACGATCACGAAAGACAAGGGAGTCTCCTAAAAGCTTGGAATGGCTTTGGTTGTTGTTCGATCGCGCGGTGCACCGCGGACCAACTCGGGTTGGTGCAGGTTTCGTGCCATCGGGCGCATTGCGCCGCCGGACATGGGCCCGCCGACGGCCGGCGGGCCCGCGCCGGCGTAAGTCTGACGATTCTACATAAAACGTCTCCATCGGGAGACGTTTCGGCCATCCGGCCGACCCTCGAAATCATGCAGGGCTTTCCCGGACAACGCATTGCGGGGTGTCTCCAGAGTGAGATAATCCGTCTCGTTCCAGAGACAATCTGGCCGACGATACATGGAGACGACGACACGATGATGAACGACTGGGCCCGCCTGCCCGTCAACTACGGCGACGTGCTGCGGCGCGCCGCCGAGTCGCTGTTCCGGACTTTCGAGGATTCGAGTGCGGGCACGGTGGTCGTCGATCGCGAGGCGCGCGTCGTGTGGATGAACGAGCGTTACGCCGCACGCTTCGGTTTCGCCGATCCGCAGCAGGCCGTCGGCCTCGACTGCGAGGCCGTGATTCCGAACAGCCTGATGCGCGAGGTCGTGTCGACCGGGCAGCCGATCCTGCTCGACATCATGGAGACGGGCCGCGAGCCGCTCGTCGTCACGCGCCTGCCGTTGAAGAACGAGGCCGGCGAGACGGTGGGCGCGATCGGCTTCGCGCTGTTCGACCAGTTGAAGACACTCACGCCGATTTTTTCCCGCTACGCGCAGCTTCAGCAGCAACTGATCGCGACGCAGCGCTCGCTCGCGCAGGCGCGCCGCGCGAAATACACGTTCGCGAGCTTCGTCGGCACGAGCGCCGCGAGCCTCGAGACCAAGCGCCAGGCGCGTCGCGCGGCGCAAGTCGATTCGCCGGTGCTGCTGCTCGGCGAGACGGGCACCGGCAAGGAACTGCTCGCCCACGCGATTCACGCGGCGTCGGCGCGTGCGCTCCAGCCGCTCGTGACCGTCAACGTCGCGGCGATTCCCGACACGCTGCTCGAAACCGAATTCTTCGGTGCGGCGCCCGGCGCGTACACCGGCGCCGATCGCAAGGGGCGCGTCGGCAAGTTCGAGCTGGCCGATCGCGGCACGCTCTTTCTCGACGAGATCGGCGACATGCCGCTGCCGTTGCAGGGCAAGCTGCTGCGCGTGCTGCAGGACAAGGAGTTCGAGCCGGTCGGCTCGAACCGGATCGTGCGGGCGGACGTGCGCATCATCGCCGCCACGTCGGCCGACCTGCCGGCGCTCGTGGCAGCCGGGCGTTTTCGCGCGGATCTCTATTACCGGCTGAACGTGCTGACGATCCATGCGCCGCCGCTGCGCGAACGCGCATCCGACATCGCGGCGCTCGTCTATGCGACGCTCGAGGAACTGGCGGCCCAGCACGGGCGCGCCGCGCACTGCGAGCTGACCGACGATGCATTGCGGATGCTGTGCGCGTATCCGTGGCCGGGCAACGTGCGCGAGTTGCGCAATACGCTCGAACGCGCGCTGATGCTGTCGGACCGTTCGGTGATCGATGCGCGCGCGCTCGCGCCGTTTCTCGGGCCGGTGCGCATCTCGCCGGACGCTGCGGCGCCGGCGCAGCGGATTGCCGCGGTGCCGGCCGAGCAGCGCGCGGGCGACGCGTTGACGACATCCGGTGCGCCGGCCGCTTCGTATGCCGATGCACTGGCGGCGTGGGAGCGCCAGTTCCTGACCGATGCGCTGGCGGCTTGTGACGGGAAGGTCGTTGAAGCGGCCGCGCGCATCGGCATCGGCCGCGCGACGCTGTACAAGAAACTGGCGGCGCTCGGTATCGCCCGGTAGGCCGATCGGCGACGCCGAGCCGGCCCGATGTAACGCATCGAACAGGAGTCACGATGAAGCAGATCGGCATCGCGGGGTGGCTGACCATGTTGCTGGCGGGCGCCGCACTCGCGCAGGCCGGCAACACCGACACGCCCGACGCGCCCGACGCGCGGCGCAACTGGTACAACGATCCGTTCGTCGCGCTGTCGCGGGACGTGGCCGAATGCCCGTTGCCGCTCGGCCCGTGGATGACGCGCGCCGAGATGGCGGACGATGCGCACTACCGCGCCGAACGCGGCACGACCTGCTGGCTCGCCCATCGCTGCACGAAGCCGAACTCGTATATGTATGACGCGTCGATCGCCGATGCGGCGAAGGCGCACTTTGCCGGCTCCGATCGTCTGCGCGGCACGAGCCTGTGGATCACCGTGCAGCGACGTTTCATCTACGTCGAAGGATGCGCGGATACGGCACTCGATCGCCAGGCGCTGCAACGCGAATTCGAGGCGCTTCCGGACGTCGAGCAGGTTTTCATTCGCATCACCGACGATCCGCGCAAGCGCTTGCCGTACAAGGCGCGCGGGCAACCCGACCGCACGCCGGACTGACGGCCGAACGGCTGCCCATGGCATACTCGCGACATTCAAAAAAAGGTTGACGGGAACAACAATGAAACACATGCTTGCGTCGGTCTGTCGGTGGCCTCGGGCGGCCGTGATGCTGGTTCTGGTTGCCGGGCTCGGCGGGTGCGGTGGCGGTGCTCCGCTGTTCACTTCGGACGGGCGTCCGACCACGCAGGTGCAATGCACCGGCAGCGACTGGAGCAATTGCACGGACAATGCCCGGGCCATGTGCAATGGAGATTTCGACGTGATCCAGCAATCGACGGATGACGCCGTACGAAATCTTCTCTTCGCATGCAAGAAGAAAAGCGGTTATTGATCCCGAAATGACCGGCTGAGGAGACCACGATCGGGCGAAGCGCTTTTCTGTTTGCTTGAGTCACTTGTTTTTCACGAATAACACTCACGGAGTCCCATCCATATGGCGACCTACAGGCAATTGACCGCGCAGCTCGAACGGCTTCAGCAAAAGATCGACAAGGAACGCGAAAAGGCGATCGCCGACGCGATCGCGACGATCCGCGCGAAAATCGACGAATACGACATCACGCCGGAAGAGCTCGGTTTTCGCCCGGCAGGAGCGGCGGCCGCCGCTGCCGCCGCGAAGCCCAGGCGCACCTTGCCGCCGAAGTACCTGAACCCGAAGACGGGCGAAACCTGGAGTGGCCGCGGGCGGGCGCCGGCATGGCTCGGCAAGAATCGCGGACGTTTCCTGATCAAGGACTGACTCCCGAAAATCCTCACCTTTCGCGTGTCGACCGACGGTGCGAATGGCCATGCGGCCTTCGCACCGTTTTGTTTTTGCGCGCGCGTCATGCGATTTTCCCCGACGGATTGAGGTGCGCCGCCGCGCAATTAACGGATACCGTTTTGCGAATTTGCCGCGATCCGACTGCATATCGCGGGGAATTTCCGTAAACAACCGCGTAATGGCGCAACGCACGCGCATTGGCATTCGCCATTTTCGCGGTGCATGCATGACGCGGATTTTCATCACCGTTCGCGTGGTGGCGCGGTATGTCGTGCGATTCCCGAAGATACTCACCATGCCTCCTGTAAATCCTCACCTTTGAGAAAGCGGCTGCAGCGTCGTGCCGCGTTGCGTGCATCGTGCGAGCGGCGCTGCGATGCCGGGCCGCATGTGGTGCAGGCCCATGGTGCGGGCATTGACGTCCGTCGAATAGTCGGCCGTTCGGCATATAGGCAGTCGCGGGCGCTTCGCCTATGCTTGGAGTTCGCGTCGATCGGCGCATGGCCTGCCGGGCCGCATGCCGATCGTGTCGTCTTTCGTCACCGCAGGGAGCCGATGTGACCGTTCGCCATCTCGATGCATTGTTCCAGCCCAGGTCCGTTGCGGTCGTCGGCGCGTCATCGCGCGCGGGCAGTATCGGCGCGATGGTGTGGTCGCGCGTGCTCGACGGCGCGTTCCAGGGGCCCGTGTGGCCGGTCAACCCGAAATATCGCGAGCTGGACGGGCATGCGGTCGTCTCCGATGTCGACCGGTTGCCCGCGCCGCCGTCGGTTGCCGTGATCTGCACGCCGCCCGCGACCTGGGCCGGCATCGTGCGCAAGCTCGGCGAGCTCGGCACGCGCGTCGCGGTGATCGTCGGCGAGGCGCGCACCGATGCCGATCGCGCCGCGGTCGATCGTACGCTGAAGGCGGCGAAGCCGTTCGTGCTCCGTATCGTCGGGCCCGGCAGCCTGGGCGTGTTGTCGCCCGCGCGGCATGCGCATTTCGGCGCGCCTGCGTATACGGCGCGATCGGGCGGCGTCGCGTGGGTGTCGCAATCGAATGCGTTGACGAACGCGGTGCTTGGCTGGGCCGATGCGCGCGGCCTCGGCTTTTCGCATGTCGTCGCGCTCGGCAGCGAATCCGACGTCGATGCGGGCGACGTACTCGACTATCTGGCAAGCGACCCCGGCACGCGCGCGATCCTGCTCGAACTCGATACCGTGCGCGCGGCGCGCAAGTTCATGTCGGCCGCGCGCGCGGCCGCACGCAACAAGCCGGTGCTCGCGTTGCGCACCGGCCGGGCCGACCCCGGCGACGCGCTGTACACGGCGGCGTTCCAGCGCGCGGGCATGGTGCGCGTCGATGCGCTCGACGATCTGCTCGACGAAATCGAGACGCTCGGCGTTGGCCGTGTCACCGCGCGTGGGGCGGCGACGCTCGTGACGAGCGACGCGGGCGTGGCGAAACTCGCGGTCGATGCGGTGGCCGAGGTGCGCGACGTGCTGACAAACTGGTCGCCCGCGGCAACGTCGGCCGTCGCGGCCGCGCTGCCGCATCTCGCGGCACCCGGCAACCCGCTCACGTTGGGCGACGATGCGCGCCCCGAGCATTTTGCCGAGGCGATCAAGGCGCTCGCCCCGTTTCCGCAGACGGGCACGCTGTTCGTCGTTCATTCGACTTCGCACAGCGCGCCGGCCGATCGGGTCGCGCGCACGCTGATCGACTCGCGGCAATACGCGCATCGCGGCATCCTCGCGTGTTTCTTCGGCGCGGTCGACGCGGCGACGCGCGACGCGCTGCACGCGAACGGCATTCCGGTGCATACGACGCCGCAGCGGCTTGCCCGCGCGTATGCGCGTCTCGTCGACTACAACCTCGGGCGCCAGTTGCTGATGCAGACGCCGGAGGGCACGCCGCTGCAGCCGGCCGAGTGCGTGGCATCGGCCCAGGCCGATGCGCGCCGCATGGTCGAAGCCGGTCAGCATGAACTGGCCGGCGAAGCCGCGCTGCGCTGGCTGTCCCGTTTCGGTCTGCAGGGCGAGCAGCCCGACGAGCCGGCCGGCAAGAAAATCGTCGATATCACGGTCGACATGTACGACGATTCGAACTTCGGTCCGGTGTTTCGCTATGCCGTGCCGCCGGCCGATGGCGTATCGGCGCCGTTCGTCGTCTACGGCCTGCCGCCGCTGAACACCGTGCTCGCCCGCGCGGTGATGGAGCGCTCGCCGTATGCGCGCAGCACGCCCGTCGAGCCCACGCTCGATGCGCTGACCGCGCTGTCGCAGGCCGTTTGCGACGTGCGTGAAGTCGTGGCGATGTCGGTCACGCTGCGCGTGCTGTCCGACCGCGCATGGGTAGTCGCGCCGCGCATCACGCTGGCTTCGGGGCGCAGCCGGCTCGCGATCATGCCGTATCCGCGGCACCTCGAGCAGACGCTCGAGTGGCACGGCGAGACGGTGACGATCCGCCCGATCCGTCCGGAGGACGAAGCCGCGCACAACGAACTGCTCGGTGCGATGACGCCGGAAGATCTGCGGATGCGTTTCTTCGGCGCGGTGCGCAGCTTCGATCATTCGCAGGTGGCGCGCATGACGCAGATCGACTACGACCGCGAGATGGCTTTCATCGTGTCGTTTACCGATGTGTCCGGGCGCGACCACACGCTCGCGGTGGTGCGCGCGGTGGCCGATCCCGACAACGAGACGGCGGAGTTCGCGATCGCGGTGCGGCCCGACCAGAAGGGCAAGGGGCTCGGCCGGCTGATGATGACCCGCATCATCGACTACGCACGCTCGCGCGGCACCGCCTGGATGGTCGGCGAGGCGCTGCGCGAGAATTCGGCGATGATCTCGCTCGCGAAATCGTGCGGTTTCGAGGTGTCGACGACGGAGGAGCCCGGTGTCGTGGGTTTCAGGATGAAGTTGCAGCCGTAGGCAGCAGCCCGCGCCCCGACGCTGAAGGGTGAGCGCATGGCGTCGAGGCAGCAATGTTTCGCCATGCCGGAATTTCGATCAGGAATGCAAAGAAGTCGAAAAATCATCCCGGATGAAGCGCTTGCCAACGTGTCGAGCCTGTCGATCGCGGCGATATCGCGAGGCACGGATGAGGTCGGGAGATGCGCACCAGCGTGCTGCGATATTCGTCTTGCGCCGCCGTTTCAAGCGATGTGCTCGCAAATATTCGCGGCCACATGCCGGCCTCGCGGATTCATAGCCATCACGAAGGTGAGACAGGTGAGATTTTTCGGGAGCAGTGAGGGAGCTTTTCCGGGACAGCGTGGTGAGCCGATACGGGAGCATTCGGTGAGCTTTCCCGGGAACGGCCGGTGAGCACCTGCGGGAGGTGCCGGTGAGCCTTTCCGGGACGCCTCGGTGAGCACGTGCGGGAGCAATCGGTGAGGACGTTCGGGAGACGTCAGTGGGCGTTTCCGGGCGCCTTGGGTGAGGTTTTCCGGGAGGCGGCGGTGAGGCTTGCGGGATGTCGAGGTGAGCTTTTTCGGGAGCATGCGAATGCGCGGCTCCCGCGGGCGCGGCGCCGGCCAATGCCGGCGCCATGCGCGGGTGCAGGCACGCAGGAAGCGTGCCCGTGATGACATTCACGCGGTGAGTTTCGACGCCGCGTCGTTCACCTGATCGCGCGAAATCGCGAGTTCCTCGAGGTGCGGATCGGCATAGACGGCGCCGGTTTCGCGCTCGAGGCGGGCGATCGTCAGCGCACAGCGCGCGGTGTCTTTCGGCATCGCGATGAAGCGCTTGACCGATTCGCCGGACGTGAACGCGTCGAAGAGTGCGCCGCGCACGTCGTCCGGAAGCGTCTTGGTCCACTGGTACGGCTTGCCGTTGAAGGTGATCGACGGCGGTAGCGTGCGTTCCTTCTTGGTCGCCGTGATGAGCCCGTACGTGCGGGCGGCGTCGCCGATCTGCTCCGGCGAGAAGAGTTCGTCAGGCGTGATGTCGAACTGCTCGATGTAGTTCTCGATCGCCTGCATCGCGGCGGCGCGATCGTCGCGCTTCTTCTGTGCGCGCGCGACGATATCGCGCAGCTCGTCCGCTTCCTCGGGCGTGATCGTGAAGCTTGCCTGCTTCTGCTGAAGTTCGGAGAAACGCTGGAATTCTTGATCGTTCAGAAGTTTGGCCATGACATCCATCGGACACGACGGCCGCGACAACCGGCCGCCGTAGTTTTTGAGAGGGCCGCTATTCTAGCGTAGCGCCGCGGGCGGCCGATGCGACATCGCGCATCGGCCGCCGCACGGGCGTCGCGCGTATCCGGAGCCGGCGCCGCTTCGCGTTGCCGGCTATCCCGCGTGTCAGCAGGTCTCGGTGCGGCACATCGACAGATGGGCGGCCGTGTCGCGCAGTGCGCCGATGACCACGTCGACGGACGGCGCCATGTGCGCATCGATCCGGCGCATGTACGGGCAGGTCAGCACCGCGATTGCATGGCCGGCCGGCCCGAGGATCGGCACGGTCAGGTCGGTCACGCCGTACGCCTGGCGGCTGTCCTGGCGCAGATAGCCGGACTGCCGGATCGACTGGCACGCAGTCGCGAGCTCCTGTTCGTTCAGCGGCGCCTCGCCCTTGACCTTGCGGTGCTCGGCCAGCATGTGCGCGCGTTGCTCGGAGCCCTGGAACGCCAGCATCATGCGCCCCGACGCCGTATCGGCGAGCCCGACGCGCGAGCCGAGCCGGACCGACACGCCCCACGGCCCGGGCCCGTCCACCTGGGCGATCACGAGCAGGTTGCCGCGATCGTAGACGGACAGGTGGCACGACTGCTCGGCGGCATCGGCGAAGCGCTGCATCGGCGGCAGCGCCTCGGCGATCAGCCGGTTCATCGGCGGATGCCGGTGTGCAAGCGCGAACAGCTTGAGGCTGAGCGTGTAACGATCGCCGCCGGTCGAACGCATCACGTAGCGGCGCGCGACGAGGCGTTCGAGCATCCGGTAGATTTCGCTCGCGTTACGGCCGAGTTCCTTCGTGATTTCGGTGCGGGTGAGTCCTTCCTTCTGCTCGGACAGGAGCTCGAGAATGTCGAGGCCCTTGTCGAGCGCGGGTGCGCGATAGCGGTCGATAGCGGCCATCGATTCCCGTGCGTCGCAGCCGGGAAGCGGGTCGTTGGTTGTCTGCATTGTCGGTGTGAGGTTGGGGGATTACTCGATCGATTGGCGACGCACGCTGGCCGGTTCTGCACGCGTAGAGGGCGGCCCCGCGGATGGCGATGAAAGCCATCCGTACGAGCTTAGCAATAAACATACAGTGTGCAATGCAGCGTCTTTTTACTGATCATTACCGGAAAAGAACGGATGGGCAAACGTTTCCGATGACAGGGGCACCCCGAATAGCCAGTATTCATGCACCGATGGCAGGCGCCATTGCAAACGGCGGCCGAGCCACCGACGCCGGTGCAGCGCGTGCTGCGTCGCAGCGTCCGCGGGCGCACCAATAGTCGGTATCCGTCGCGCGTCATTTCACGGCGCGCGGCCGATGGTACAAAGAGTTGCGGGCCGGCGACGGCGCGGCCGCATGGGGCGGCACGCGTCGCGCGTGCCGGGCCGTCGTCGCCGATGCACGGACCGGCGGCTGCCCGTTCGATGCGCGCCGTCCTTCCGTATGGCGCCCCGATCGCTGCGCCCGCGCGCCCCCCGCGCGTCGACGGCATGCCGCATGCGGCGCCGACGCGCGCAATCGACGATCGACCATCAGTCCGGTGCGCGGCTGCGGAAGGCCGCGCCGGCCGGTATGCTGTCCCATTCGACAACAGAGGTTAAGCACGATGAAACTGCTTCGCTATGGCCCGTCCGGCCAGGAAAAGCCCGGCCTCCTCGACGCGGCCGGCCGGATTCGCGACCTGTCCGCACATGTACCGGATCTTGCCGGCGACGTGCTGTCCGACGCCGGCCTCGCGAGGCTGCGCGCGATCGATCCGGCCACCCTGCCGCTCGTGTCCGGCGAGCCGCGCATCGGCGCGTGCGTCGGGCGCGTCGGCAAGTTCATCGGCATCGGCCTGAACTATGCCGATCACGCGGCCGAAGCCGGCATGCCGGTGCCGAAGGAGCCGGTCGTGTTCGGCAAATGGACGAGTTCGATCTGCGGCCCGAACGACGGCATCGATATCCCGAAGGGCTCGGTGAAGACCGACTGGGAAGTCGAACTCGGCGTCGTGATCGGCGCGACATGCAAGGACGTCGACGAAGCGCGCGCGCTCGATTACGTCGCGGGCTACTGCGTCGTCAACGACGTGTCCGAGCGCGAATGGCAGATCGAACGCGGCGGTCAGTGGGACAAGGGCAAGGGCTTCGACACGTTCGGCCCGATCGGCCCGTGGCTCGTCACGCGCGACGAAGTGCCCGATCCGCAGCGTCTCGACCTGTGGCTCGACGTCGACGGCCATCGTTATCAGAACGGCAACACGCGCACGATGGTATTCACCGTCGCGCAACTGGTCGCCTATCTGTCGGCGTGCATGACACTGCTGCCGGGCGACGTGATCACGACCGGTACGCCGCCGGGCGTCGGCATGGGCGTCAAGCCGTCGCCGGTGTTCCTGAAGGCCGGCCAGACGGTGCGCCTCGGGATCGAAGGGCTCGGCGAACAGTTGCAGCGCACACGCAACGCGCAATAAGCGCGTGCGCGGCGGGCGCTGGCCGGAGGGCGCAACCCGCCCGCGCGTGCCGGTCAGTCGCTCCGACATGTCGGCCCGGCCGCCGTCGGTGGCGGCCGCGAACCGAACGACGATGCAGCCAGCGCAAGCCCGTTATTAGCGTGAAGAGCCCTAAACCAACGGCCCGATTCCGCGTGATGCGGAATCGGGCCGTTGTCGCTCGTCGGCGTCCGCACGAAGCGGATCACACGACGTTGTCCAGCTCGCAATGCGCTTCGAGCCGATATCCGTCGGGATCGACGACGAACGCCGCGTAATAGCCGGGGCCGTAGTGCTCGCGCTTGCCGGGCCCGCCGTTGTCCTGGCCGCCGTGCTCGAGCGCGGCGCGGTAGAACGCATCGACCTCGGCCGGCGACGCGGCCTTGAACGACAGGTGCATCCCCGACTCGGGATCGGCGGCGACAGGGCGAGCCGCGTGCTGCAACCACAGCTCGGGCTCGGTCGCGCCGTACCCGATGGCGCTGTCGTCGCTATACAGACGCTTGTAGCCGAGTGCGCCGAGCGCGTTGTCGTAGAAGGTGCGGCTGCGGTCGATGTGGGCAACGCCGAATGAAAGGTGATCGATCATCTGTGGCTCCTTGAACTGAAGGGGACGTCAGTGCGGCAAACCTGCTCAAAGGCACCATGCCAGCCGCTTGTAGCGAAGCGCGCCGAGCGTGCTGTCGTCGTACGCGCGGCCGGCCGCGGTGTGGATAACGCTGAACGAAAGGCAATCGATCATCTGTGTCTCCTTGAATTGAAGAGGCGTCAGTGCAATCAACCTGTTTTTAACCACCATGCCGGTTATGTTAGAAATCGCTCGAGCGCTTGTCAACCGGCATGGTGGTTAGATACGATCGCGTCATGAACAAAATGCAACCTTCCGTCACGACCGACTGCCTGGTCCCGGCGCCGCCCGATACGCTGAGCGTCGATTTCGCGAACACGCTGTACTGGCGCGGCAGCGATCCGCCGACGGAAACCTTCGCCACGATGGACGACCTGCTGGTGTGGTGCCGCGAGCGTGCCGGCGTGCCGGCCTGCCTGACCGACGCATGCCGCGTGCCCGACAAGGAGAAAGACAAGAGCGACGCGCCGCCGATGCTTGCGCGGGCGCTCGCATTGCGCGAGGCGCTGTACCGGCTGTTTCTTGCACAGGCGGAGCAACGCGAGCCGCAGCCCGACGATCTCGCGCTGCTCGGCGGCTTTCTGGCGCAAGCGTCGCCGCGCGTTGCGCTGGCGCGCGTCGATGGCCGCTATGCGTGGCGGGTCGACGCGTCGAGCGCGACGCTCGCGGGGTTGTTGAGCCCGGTGCTGTGGTCGGCGATCGACCTGCTCGGCGGCGCGCGGCTCGCGAAGGTCAAGCGCTGCGCGAACGATACATGCCAGTGGCTGTTCATCGACGACAGCAAGAACGGCAGCCGCCGCTGGTGCTCGATGTCGTCGTGCGGCAATCGCGCGAAGGCGTATCGCCACTACCACAAGGCCGAATGACGGCGCGGCTGGCGCCGCCCGAACCTATTTCGCCGACAACTTGCGCCACAGCGTCGTCTTGCTGATGCCGAGCATCGCGCAGGCGCGGTCGCGGTCGCCGCCGCACGCGTCGAGCACCGCGCGGATCTCGTCGGCTTCCGCTCGACGGCGGCGCGCTTGCAGGGTTTGCGCGTCGTCGGCGTCGGCCGCATCGGGCCGCGAGGCGAACAGCTCGGGCGCGATCACTTGCAGCGCGCCGGGTGCGAGCGCCGCGCACGGGGCGGCCGGATCGCTTTCGTCGACTTCCTCGGCCAGCTCGACCGCGATCCGCTCGACCACGTTCTGCAGTTCGCGCACGTTGCCCGGCCAGCGGTAGCGCGCGAGCGTCGCCTGCGTCGCGTCGAGCACGCGCAGCGCGTCGTCGGTGTCGCGCACGCGTTCGGCGAGACGCGGCTCGCGCCGCGCGGCCTGCACGAGCAGCGTCGCCGCGAGCGCGGGAATGTCGGCCGCGCGCTCGCGCAGCGGCGGCAGGCCGATGTTCAGGATGTTGAGCCGGTAATAGAGATCCGCGCGGAACGTGCCGGCCTCGACGGCCGCGAGCAGCGGCCGGTGCGTCGCGGCGATCACGCGCACGTCGATGCGGATCGGCTCGGTCGAGCCGAGGCGGATCACCTCGCGCTCCTGCAGCACGCGCAGCAGCCGGCTCTGCAACGACGGCGGCATCTCGCCGATCTCGTCGAGAAACAGCGTGCCGCGGTGCGCGGCCTCGAACAGGCCGGTCTTGCCGCCGCGCCGCGCGCCGGTGAACGCGCCCTCCTCATAGCCGAACAGCTCGCTCTCGAGCAGCGCTTCCGGAAACGCGCCGCAGTTGACCGCGACGAACGGGTAGCTGCGCCGCGCGGACAGCGCATGCAGGCTCTGCGCGATCATTTCCTTGCCGGTGCCGCTTTCGCCGAGCACGAGCACGGTCGCGTCGGATTTCGCGTAGCGGCGCACGAGGTCGCGCACGCGCGTCATCGGCGCCGAGGCGCCGACCACGTCGTCGAGCGCATAGCGTGCGGCGAACTGCTGCGTGGTCGGTTGCGAGCGCAACGCGCGATCGAGCCGTTCGACCGCGCGCGATTCCTGGAACGTCAGCACGCTGCCCGACGTGACGCCGCGATCGACGAGCGGCCCGCGATGCACGACGTAGCGCACGCCGCGCACGGTCGCGAGCGCGTCGCCGTCCTCGCCGCGCAGCGTGCGCAGCTCGGGCCGCAGGTCGACGAGCGCGCGGCCGACGGCCGCCGCCGGTTCGACCCCGAGCGCCGACGCGAGCCGCTCGTTGATCGCCTCGACGCGGCCGTGCGCGTCGAGCGCGACCACGCCGTCGCGCAGATGCTGCAGCAGCGTATCGAGCCGCTGGCGGCGGAATGCCTCGGCGTGCGTCGCGTACGCGACCTCGAGCGCCGTCTCGACGGCCTTGCGCACCGACGCATGCGAATACAGGAACACCGCGCCCATGCCGGCGCTGGCCGCGAGATCGGTGACGAGGCCGGGGCCGACGATCGTCTCGATGCCGCGGTCGCGCAGGTCGTGCACGCAGGCTTCCGCTTCCTGCGCGGACTGATATGACGCAAACTGCACGTCGAGGCCGTACGCGGCGACGAAGCGGCGCACTTCGGGCGGCGTTTCGCCGGCGCTGACGAGCGCGATCCGCGCGGCGTCGCGCCGCGCGCGGGCGAGCGCCTGCATCACGTCGAAGCCGGTCGGCGACACGACCACCACCGGCACCTGCGCGCGCGTTTTCAGGAAGCCGCCGTTCGAGCCGGCCGCGACGATCACGTCGGGCCGCGCGGTGCCGGCTTCCGCGATGGCGCTCAGCGCATCTTCATAGGCACGCGTGACGATGCGCACGTCGGCACGTTCGTCGAATTCGCCGGCGATCTCGCGAAACAGCTCGCGCAGCCGGCTGATGCCCATCGCCCAGATGCGCGGGCGCACCGTGCGGTCGGCCGGGCCGACGGGCTTGGTCGAAGAGAGGTCCATGACGGTCGATTATGCGCGTGCGATTTCATTTTTGAAACACCAAATTGCCGAATTGAAATCGACGGCCGATGCAACGCCCACGGCCCTTGCTTAAGAATCAGTGGGTTAGCGACATTCCGCAAGCTGGCCCGGTCCTTGCTGTTATCAGGCATTCCATCAGGAGGCCGTTCATGAGCAATACGCATCTTCAGAGCGCCGGCGCGAAGTTCCGCGCGGCAGTCGCGGCCGAGCAGCCGCTGCAGGTGGTCGGCGCGATCACCGCGTACGCGGCCAAGATGGCGCAGGCCGTCGGCTTCAAGGCCGTGTACCTGTCGGGCGGCGGCGTCGCCGCGAACTCGCTCGGCATCCCCGACCTCGGCATCAGCACGATGGAAGACGTGCTGATCGACGCGACCCGGATCACCAACGCGACCGACCTGCCGCTGCTGGTCGACATCGACACGGGCTGGGGCGGCGCATTCAACATCGCGCGCACGGTCCGCTCGTTCATCAACGCCGGCGTCGCGGCCGTGCACCTCGAGGACCAGGTCGGCCAGAAGCGTTGCGGCCATCGCCCGGGCAAGGAAGTCGTGCCGACCGAGGAAATGGTCGATCGCGTGAAGGCCGCGGTCGATGCGCGTACCGACGACCAGTTCGTGATCATGGCCCGCACCGACGCGGCCGCCGCGGAAGGGATCGACTCGGCGATCGAGCGCGCGGTCGCGTACGTCGAAGCCGGTGCGGACATGATCTTCCCGGAAGCGATGAAGACGCTCGACGACTACCGCCGTTTCAAGGCCGCGGTGAAGGTGCCGATCCTCGCGAACCTGACCGAATTCGGCTCGACGCCGCTGTTCACGCTGGACGAGCTGCGCGAGGCGAACGTCGACATCGCGCTGTACTGCTGCGGCGCGTATCGCGCGATGAACAAGGCCGCGCTGAACTTCTACGAAACGCTGCGCCGCGACGGCACGCAGAAGGCGGTCGTGCCGACGATGCAGACGCGCGCCGAGCTGTACGACTTCCTCGGCTATCACGAATACGAACGCAAGCTCGACGAACTGTTCGCGCAGGGCAGGAAGTAACGCGGCCCGCACCCCCGATACCCATTGGAGAAGGAAAACATGAGCGAGACGAAAGACGCAGCAGCACCGGCCGCCGCAGGCGCATTCAAGCCGAAGAAGTCGGTGGCGCTGTCGGGCGTGACGGCCGGCAACACCGCGCTGTGCACGGTCGGCAAGACCGGCAACGATCTGCACTACCGCGGCTACGACATTCTCGACGTCGCCGAATCGTGCGAATTCGAGGAAATCGCGCACCTGCTCGTGCACGGCACGCTGCCGAATTTGACCGAACTGGCCGCGTACAAGACCAAGCTGCGCGCGCTGCGCGGTCTGCCGAGCGCACTGAAGGCCGCGCTCGAACAGATCCCGGCGTCGGCTCACCCGATGGACGTGATGCGCACCGGCGTATCGGTGCTCGGCACCGTGCTGCCCGAGAAGGACGACCACAACCTGCCGGGCGCGCGCGACATCGCCGATCGCCTGATGGCGTCGCTCGGCTCGATGCTGCTGTACTGGTATCACTTCTCGCACAACGGCAAGCGCATCGAGACGGAAACCGACGACGACTCGATCGGCGGCCACTTCCTGCACCTGCTGCACGGCAAGACCCCGTCGAAGTCGTGGGTCGAGGCGATGCACACGTCGCTGATCCTGTACGCGGAGCACGAATTCAACGCGTCGACGTTCACGGGCCGCGTGATCGCGGGCACGGGCTCGGACATCTACTCGGCGATCACCGGCGCGATCGGCGCGCTGCGCGGGCCGAAGCACGGCGGCGCGAACGAAGTCGCGTACGAGATCCAGAGCCGCTACAGCTCGCCGGACGACGCCGAAGCCGACATCCGCCGCCGCGTCGAGAACAAGGAAGTCGTGATCGGCTTCGGCCACCCCGTCTACACGATCTCCGATCCGCGCAACAAGGTGATCAAGGGCGTCGCGCACAAGCTGTCGAAGGAAGCGGGCGACCTGAAGCTGTACGACATCGCCGAGCGCCTCGAATCGGTGATGTGGGACGCGAAGAAGATGTTCCCGAACCTCGACTGGTTCAGCGCGGTGTCGTATCACATGATGGGCGTGCCGACCGCGATGTTCACGCCGCTGTTCGTGATCTCGCGCACGTCGGGCTGGAGCGCGCACATCATCGAGCAGCGCATCGACAACAAGATCATCCGCCCGAGCGCGAATTACACGGGCCCGGAAGACCTGCAGTTCGTGCCGATCGAGAAGCGCTGAAACGCCCGCCGCGCGCGCCGGCGCCCGTGATGCGGGCGGCCCGCGCGTGCGGCGCGTCATTCCCCGAATTCCGCCCCACATCATGAATACCGCCAACCGCAAACCCCTGCCCGGCACGTCGCTGGACTATTTCGACGCGCGTGCCGCGGTCGATGCGATCGCGCCCGGCGCCTACGACACGCTGCCGTACACGTCGCGCGTGCTCGCCGAAAACCTCGTGCGCCGCTGCGATCCGGCGATCCTCGCCGATTCGCTGAAGCAGATCGTCGAGCGCAAGCGCGAACGCGATTTCCCGTGGTTCCCGGCGCGCGTGGTGTGCCACGACATCCTCGGGCAGACCGCGCTCGTCGATCTCGCCGGCCTGCGCGACGCGATCGCGGACGGCGGCGGCGATCCGGCGAAGGTGAACCCGGTCGTGCCTGTGCAGCTGATCGTCGACCACTCGCTCGCCGTCGAATGCGGCGGCTTCGATCCGGACGCGTTCGCGAAGAACCGCGCGATCGAGGATCGCCGCAACGAGGATCGCTTCCACTTCATCGAGTGGACGAAGAAGGCGTTCGAGAACGTCGACGTGATCCCGCCGGGCAACGGCATCATGCATCAGATCAACCTCGAGAAGATGTCGCCGGTGATCCAGGCGCAGGACGGCGTGGCGTTCCCGGACACCTGCGTCGGCACCGACAGCCACACGCCGCACGTCGATGCGCTCGGCGTGATCGCGATCGGCGTCGGCGGGCTGGAGGCCGAGAACGTGATGCTCGGCCGCGCGTCGTGGATGCGCCTGCCCGACATCGTCGGCGTCGAGCTGACCGGCAAGCGCCAGCCCGGCATCACCGCGACCGACGTCGTGCTCGCGCTGACCGAGTTCCTGCGCAAGGAGAAGGTGGTCGGCGCGTATCTGGAATTCCGCGGCGAAGGCGCCGCGAGCCTCACGCTCGGCGATCGCGCGACGATCTCCAACATGGCGCCCGAATACGGCGCGACGGCCGCGATGTTCTTCATCGACGGCCAGACGATCGACTACCTGCGCCTCACCGGTCGCAGCGACGAGCAGGTGAAGCTGGTCGAGACGTATGCGAAGACGGCGGGCCTGTGGGCCGATACGCTCGCGAACGCGCAATACGAGCGCACGCTGACGTTCGACCTGTCGAGCGTCGTGCGCAACATGGCCGGCCCGTCGAACCCGCACAAGCGGCTGCCGACGTCCGATCTCGCCGCGCGCGGCATTGCCGGCCAGTGGGAAGAGAAGCCGGGCGAGATGCCCGACGGCGCGGTGATCATCGCCGCGATCACGAGCTGCACGAACACCAGCAACCCGCGCAACGTGATCGCGGCGGCCTTGCTCGCGCGCAATGCGAACGCGAAGGGCCTCACGCGCAAGCCGTGGGTCAAGAGCTCACTCGCGCCCGGCTCGAAGGCGGTCGAGCTGTATCTGCGGGAAGCGAACCTGCTGCCCGAACTCGAAAAGCTCGGCTTCGGCATCGTCGCGTTTGCGTGCACGACCTGCAACGGGATGTCGGGCGCGCTCGATCCGAAGATCCAGCAGGAGATCGTCGATCGCGATCTTTACGCGACCGCCGTGCTGTCCGGCAACCGCAACTTCGACGGCCGTATCCACCCGTATGCGAAGCAGGCGTTCCTCGCGTCGCCGCCGCTCGTCGTCGCGTACGCGATCGCCGGCACGATCCGCTTCGACATCGAGAAGGACGTGCTCGGTCACGACCGGGACGGCCACCCCGTCACGCTGAAGGACATCTGGCCGACCGACGAGGAGATCGATGCGATCGTCGCGTCGAGCGTGAAGCCCGAGCAGTTCCGCAAGGTCTACGAGCCGATGTTCGCGCGCAGCGCCGACGCCGGCGAGCGCGCGGCGCCGCTGTACGACTGGCGCGCGCAGAGCACGTACATCCGCCGCCCGCCGTACTGGGAAGGCGCGCTGGCCGGCGAGCGCACGTTGAAGGGCATGCGCCCGCTCGCGGTGCTCGGCGACAACATCACGACCGACCACCTGTCGCCGTCGAACGCGATCCTGCCGGACAGCGCGGCCGGCGAATATCTCGCGAAGATGGGCCTGCCGGAAGAAGACTTCAACTCGTACGCGACGCATCGCGGCGACCACCTGACCGCGCAGCGCGCGACCTTCGCGAACCCGACGCTCGTCAACGAGATGGCCGTCGTCGACGGCGTGGTGAAGAAGGGCTCGCTCGCGCGCGTCGAGCCGGACGGCAAGGTCATGCGGATGTGGGAAGCGATCGAGACGTACATGAATCGCAAGCAGCCGCTGATCGTGATCGCTGGCGCCGACTACGGCCAGGGCTCGTCGCGCGACTGGGCCGCGAAAGGCGTGCGGCTCGCGGGCGTCGAGGCGATCGCCGCCGAAGGCTTCGAGCGGATCCACCGCACGAACCTGATCGGGATGGGCGTGCTGCCGCTCGAGTTCAAGCCGGGCACCGACCGGACGACGCTCGGCATCGACGGCACCGAGACCTTCGACGTGATCGGCGAGCGCACGCCGCGCGCCGACCTGACGCTCGTGATTCACCGCAGGAACGGCGAGCGCGTCGAGGTGCCGATGACGTGCCGGCTCGATACGGCCGAGGAGGTGTCGATCTACGAAGCGGGCGGCGTGCTGCAGCGTTTCGCGCAGGACTTCCTCGAATCGTCGCAGGCCGCCTGACCGGCGCACATTGGGAACACAGACATGGCTCACATTCCTCAAATCAGGATTCCCGCCACGTACATGCGCGGCGGCACCAGCAAGGGCGTGTTCTTCCGGCTGCAGGATCTGCCGGACGCCGCGCAGGCGCCGGGCGCCGCGCGCGACGCGCTACTGCTGCGCGTGATCGGCAGCCCCGATCCGTACGGCAAGCAGATCGACGGGATGGGCGGCGCGACGTCGTCCACCAGCAAGACGGTGATCGTGTCGAAGAGCACGCGGCCGGGCCACGACGTCGACTACCTGTTCGGTCAGGTCGCGATCGACCGTGCATTCGTCGACTGGACCGGCAACTGCGGCAACCTGTCGGCGGCGGTCGGCCCGTTTGCGATCGCCGGCGGGCTGGTCGATCCGGCGCGCGTGCCGCGCGACGGCGTCGCGACCGTGCGGATCTGGCAGGCGAACATCGGCAAGACGATCGTCGCGCACGTGCCGATCGTGAACGGCGCGGTGCAGGAGACGGGCGATTTCGAACTGGACGGCGTCACGTTCCCGGCCGCCGAAGTGCAGCTCGAGTTCATGGACCCGGCCGCCGAGGAAGAAGGCGCGGGCGGCTCGATGTTCCCGACCGGCAACCTCGTCGACGATCTGGCCGTGCCGGGCATCGGCACGCTGAAGGCGACGATGATCAACGCCGGGATTCCGACGATCTTCGTCGAGGCGGAAGCGATCGGCTATACGGGCACCGAGTTGCAGGACGCGATCAACGGCGACGCGAAGGCGCTCGAGAAGTTCGAGACGATCCGTGCACACGGCGCGTTGCGGATGGGCCTGATCGACACGCTCGACGAAATCGCGACCCGCCAGCACACGCCGAAGATCGCGTTCGTCGCGAAGCCGGCCGACTACGTCGCGTCGAGCGGCAAGCGGGTGAACGCGGGCGATGTCGACCTGCTCGTGCGTGCGATGTCGATGGGCAAGCTGCACCACGCGATGATGGGCACGGCGGCGGTCGCGATCGGCACGGCCGCGGCGATCCCGGGCACGCTCGTCAATCTCGCGGCGGGCGGCGGCGAACGCAATGCGGTGCGCTTCGGCCATCCGTCGGGCACGCTGCGGGTCGGCGCGGAAGCGCAGCGCGAGAACGGCGAGTGGACCGTCACGAAGGCGATCATGAGCCGCAGCGCGCGCGTATTGATGGAAGGCTGGGTGCGCGTGCCGGGGGATGCGTTCTGATCGGTACCGCATCGCCCTGGAAGGGGCGTGCGACAAGCGATTTTCCCGCTTCGCCGGCTTCGCGGCCGGCGAAGCGGGCGGCCTGTCCGCCATGGGTGGGCCATCGCGCGATGCGGCCTCCGCAATCGCGATATTCCACGATGTTTCGATTCGAAAGAAAAATCCGGTCGTTGACGGCTGGATGATAAAAATATCCTGACCGTGGAAAACGATTTCAATTTACGTACCGCATGTGCGGCGTAATTTTCTTTCTTTTGGATATCGATTGACCCGGGTCGATGTCCAGTGAAATTGCACGTATTGAAACGTGATATAAGCGACGCTCCTGCCGGAAATTTCGATCATAAACACCCGCAGCCGACAGCATCGCATTCAACTGACCACACCTACCCGGCGGCGAAAACAAGACGACCGGGCCGATGGATTCGGATCCTGCTCTCACGCCGCGAGAGAAAGAAGTCGTGGATCTGCTGCGTCTCGGATTCAGCAACAAGGCCATTGCCGTTCACCTCGGAATCGGACTCGATACCGCGCGACGCCACGTAAGCCGCATCAAGCGAAAGACGGGTGTCCGATCCGTCATCGCATTGCCTGCCGGCGACCTGCCGGACGAGCCCGGATGGCTCGAGCGACTCGACCTGGGCGGTATCCGCCTGAGCCCGGCCGAATCCCGGGTGCTGCGGCTGCTGTGCCAGGGGCACGGCAGCAAGCAGATCGCACGCGTGCTTCAAGTCAGTCCCCGTACCGTCGACAAGCATCGCGAGCATTTACTCGATAAATGCGGCTGCAAATCGACGCGTCAACTGGTCGCCTGGATCGCCAGTCAATACGCGAAGTGTGGCATGGCCAATTTGTCCGGCGAATCCTAATCTGGGTCCATGCGCTGCACATTCGATTCGATGAATTGAGTCGTCGATAATTTTCGAATTTGAAATTGTTCAATTCACCAATAAAGAGGTGCCTTTTGGTTTTTGTGCGCGATGCTCGCCGCGTGCAAGAGATTTATTTTCAGCGAGCTTATCCGAGGGGATCAGAAAATGAGCATTCTGAAAGTATGCCGTTGGCCGAAGGTCGGTGTTACCTGGGACGTCATTACCGAGGGGACCGGGGAGCTGAAGAAAAAGGCCGGCGAGAAGTTCTCCGTGACCGGGGTGAACAAGGACCAGCTGAGAACCGAAAGCACGTACTACGTGTATCAGGGCTCGCATGCCGACCAGGGCCAGAAGGTCGTGTGCAAGAGCCTCAGTCCGACCGGGAACGTGGCGGAGTTCCAGGTTCAGGCGCAGCTGTTCCAGGCGGAGGAATACGGCGTGCTCGTCCAGTCGTTCCAGAACGCGCTGGCGGCCGCGACGAAGACGGTCGATATCGGAATCGGCAAGAAGGACTTCGCGACGCTCAAGCAGGCCCGCTACAACCTGTGCTTCGCCAAGAAGGTCGGAGACGCGGCGTACAACGTGGTCTGGCGCGCATCGTTCGAGTATCTCGAGGACAACGAGTTCTCGTGGACGCCGATCTACCAGATCTTCGGAACGAACCGCTATCAGGACGGCATTTCGGTCAAGGCGTCGACCAAGAAGGTCTCGATCGGCCTTGGGGAGATCGTTACCCTCGACAAGTACGGCCAGTTCGGGGCGCCGTCGACGGGCGGCGACCCGACCGCGATCAACATGGAGAACGACTACGGCGACATCCACCCGGGCATCTGCCAACTGAGCACGGGTGTGGACGGCGAGGCCATCAGCACGCCGATCTACGCAGCCCCCGACGTGATGGTGTCCGGGGAGGCATCGTTCACGCCGATCGAGAAAGTGCTCGTGTGGTTCGAGCAGAACATCGAGACGTCGACGATCTTCTCGAAGGCGCGGTCGCGGAGCATCGAGATCGACCTCACGAATACGAATTCGACGGGGCGAGTGTACGAAGGCGGGCAATGGAAAACGCCGTGATCCTGCCGTGACCGACCGGGTTGTCGGCCGTTACGTCGAGATCGATCTCTCCGGCGTTTCGACGGCGGCCCGCGTGTATCGGGGGCGGTCCTGGATCATCCCCTGACTGCAGAGGCCGGCGACGTTTCGCCGGCCTTTTCGTTTGCCGTTCTGCCTGCCGCCTCACGGATTCGAACCGGACGTCGTCGATGCGCGAAAGCACGTCAGAATACGTGTATCCGGCGCACATGCCTGCCTGCGGTGAAGGCTCGCCTATCCCCGCTTCGATCGCATTCCCACGAGGTCGCCATGTCATTGCACGCACCGCTTGCCGGCATCCACATCGTCGAATTCGAAGGTCTCGGCCCCGGCCCGCTCGCGGGCTGGATGCTCGCCGGCATGGGCGCGCGCATCACGCTGGTCGCGCGCCCGTCTGGTCGCACCAGCGCGCCGGACGCGCTACGCGCCCGCGACGGCGACCTGCTGCGCGAAGGCAAGACGATCGTCGAACTCGACCTGAAGGCGCCGGCCGGGCGTGACGCCGCGCTCGACCTGATCGCGCAGGCCGATGCGCTGATCGAGGGCTTGCGGCCCGGCGTGATGGAGCGGCTCGGCCTCGGGCCCGACGCTTGCGCGCGCCGCCATCCGAAGTTGGTCTACGGGCGCATGACCGGCTGGGGCCAGGATGGACCGCTCGCGGCCGCGGCCGGGCACGACCTGAACTACGTCGCGCTGACCGGGCTGCTGTCGCTGTCCGCACCGCGCGACGGCCGGCCGGGCGTGCCGCCCACCGTCGTCGGCGATGCGGGCGGCGCGCTCGGGCTTGCTTTCGGGATCGTCTGCGCATTGCTCGACGTGCGCGGCGGCGGGCCGGGCCGCGTGGTCGACGGCGCGATCGTCGACATCGTGTCGATGCTTGGTTCGCTCGCGCTGTGGGCACGCGCGAACGGGCAACTCGACGGCGCGCAGCCGAGCCTGTTCCACGACGCGCCGTTCTACGACGTGTATCGCTGCGCGGACGGCGAATGCGTGACGATCGGCGCGCTCGAGCCGCCGTTCTATGCGCTGCTGGTCGAACGGCTCGGGCTGACCGACGTCGATCCCGCGTCGCAGTACGACCGGGCGCGCTGGCCCGCGCTGAAGGCGCGTTTCGCGGAGGTGTTCGCGCAGCGGCCGTCCGCGCACTGGCGCGCGCTGCTCGAAGGCACCGACGCGTGTTTCGCGCCGGTGCTGAGCGTGGCCGACGCGGCCGTGCATCCGCACAACGCGGCGCGCGGGATCTATCGGACGGATGAGCACGGGAACGTGTGGGCGAAGGTGGCGCCGCGGTTTTCGCCGTTGGCGGGGGATGACGCGGCCTAGCGGCGCGACTCAGGGGCCAGCCGGCCGCGATATTGCCCGCCGGTTGCTCAGGCCGTTCTCACGCCGTTTCCACCGGCGCATCCGGCATCTTGCCGTCGCCGACCCGATTGATCGTGCCTTGCGCGATCGCGACGAGCCGCTCGTGATCGCCGTCGATGACGAACACGTGGCACTGGCAGGTCGCCTGGTGCCGGCCCGCGTAGACGAGCTTCGCGCGGGCGACGAGCGTACCGTTCACGGCCGGCCGCAGGTAGTTGATCTTGTATTCGGCGGTGATCACGCGCGGGCCGAGCACGAGCGCGCCGGCGAAGGTCAGCGCGTTGTCCGCGAGATAGCTGATGACGCCGCCGTGCACGAAACCGTGCTGCTGCCGCAATTCCTCGCGCACGGGCAGACACAGCGACACTTCGTTGTCGCCGATATGCATCAGCTCCGTGCCCAGCAGCATGCTGAACGGCTGCGCGCGCAATGCGCCGCGCGCGTGGTCCGTGATGTCGGTCATCGAATTTCCTTCGAAATGAGTGCCCGCTTGCGCTGAACTCTAGGAAGGGGGTTCCGGATAAGCAAGGAAATTCGTCCGCATTTCGTGCAAATCCCGGTGCGATGCGACGCGATTATTGCGTCGAATACCGAAGATCTCCGCGTTTGCGGGCGATTCGACGCGAATGCGCGAGCGAAGCGCGCGATTGGCCCGCGTTTCCGGCCGTTCCGCCTAAAGTCCGACGAAGAAATGCCGCTAATGCCGGGGCATTGCCTCATCGTCCGCTTTCCAGGAATCCCCCCATGTTCGGAAAAATCAAGCTCGCGTCGGGTCTGCTCGGCGTGTTGACCGTGTTCTGTCTCTTCCTGTTCGCGATCGAAGCGCTCGGTTTCTGGACGCTCGCGTCGACGCGCAGCGGCGTCGACGATCTGTCGAACGTCGCGATCGCGCAGGTCGACGCGGCCAGCCGGGCGACCGAGCAGCTGCTCGACGCGCGCATCAACCTGTCGCGCGCCGGCACGCGGATGGTGCGCGGCGGCCCGAAGCCCGAAGACATCATCCGCCACGCCGGCGCATCGCTCGCGGAAGCAGACAAGGCGTTCGCGGTGCTGACGGCCGCGCAGCCGGTCGACGAGACCAACCGCACGCGCGTCGCGGCGCTCACCGAGCGTTATCGCGCGCTGCGCGGCGCGTTGGGCGAACTCGTGCAGTTCCTCGACGCCGACAACATCCAGGCGTTCCTCGACCAGCCGACCCAGGGCTTCCAGGACGCGTACATCGCCGAACTGCATCGCTTCACCGACTATGGCGGCACGTCGAGCCGCGCGGCGCTCGACACCATCGACGGCGGCATGCTGTGGTTCAAGTCGGTCGGCATCGTGCTGCTGGTGGCGATGCTCGCGGCGAGCGCGGCGATTTACGCGGCCGCGCGGCGCGCGGTCGTCGCGCCGCTGGAGCAGGCCGGCCGCCATTTCGAGCGGATCGCGCAGGGCCGTCTCGACGAAGCCGTGCAGGCGGGCGGCGTATTCGAGATCGACCGGATGCTGCGCGGCCTCGCCGCGATGCAGACGAGCATCGCGGGCACCGTGCGCACGGTGCGCCAAGCGTCCGACGCGATCCATCTCGGCGCGGGCGAAATCGCCGGCGGCAACGCCGACCTGTCGGCGCGCACGGGCACGCAGGCCGCGTCGCTCGAGGAAACCGCCGCGAGCATGGAGGAACTGACCGCGACCGTCCGGCAGAACACCGACAGCGCCCGCGCGGCGAGCGCGCTGGCCGACGCGGCGCTCGAAGCGACGAGCCACGGCGGCGGCGTGGTCGACAGCGTGATCGACCGGATGCGCGGCATCGCGCAGAGCTCGGGGCGGATCGCGGAGATCATCTCGGTGATCGACGGCATCGCGTTCCAGACCAACATCCTTGCGCTGAACGCGGCGGTCGAGGCCGCGCGGGCCGGCGAACAGGGGCGCGGCTTCGCGGTGGTCGCGGGCGAAGTGCGCTCGCTCGCGCAGCGCAGCGCGCAATCGGCGAAGGAAATCAAGGCGCTGATCGAGGATTCGGTCGCGCAGATCAACGGCGGCGCGGAGCTCGTCGAGCGCGCCGGTGACGCGATGCGCACGGTGTCGGCGTCGATCACGCGGGTCGTGCAGACGATGTCGGAGATCACGGCGGCGTCGGTCGAGCAGAGCGTCGGGATCGAGCAGGTGAACCAGGCCGTCACGCAGATGGATCAGCTCACGCAGCAGAACGCCGCGCTGGTCGAGCAAGTCGCGGCGGCGGCCGCGTCGCTGAACGACCAGACCGCGCACCTGATGCAGGCGGTGTCGGTGTTCGAACTGGGCGACGGACGCGCCGCACGCGGCGATCGTGCGGCGCCGTCGTTTGCCGCGACGGGTTACGAACCGGCCGGCAGCGCCGCGTAGGCGGTCGCGAGGTGGTAGGGCGTCGTCGACGGCATGTCCGCGCGCGATACCTGACCGTCCGCCGTCTTGCACTCGAACCAGCCGCGCGGATGCAGGAAGCGCGCGGCGAACCGTTCGATCTGACGCGCGAGCGGCGCGGAGGCCGGCGTGCCGCCGTGCGTCGCGAGCGCGCGCAGGTATTCGGTCTGCGCCCAGATCCGCTGCGTGCCGTCGATGCACGCGCCTTGCGCGTCGAGCGCCGCGCACACGCCGCCCGTCTGCGGATCGACGCCGTATTGCTCGGCGAACGCGAACGCGCGCGACAGCGCGGCGCGGAGCCCGGTCTGCGCGAGCCGCGCACCGGCCGCGTCGACCAGATAGAACCACTCGAACTGATGGCCGGGCTCGAAACGGTTGTCGGCCGCCCCGAGCGGCAGCTCGGCCACGCAGCCCGTTGCCGGATCGACGAACGTGCGCTCGACGGCCTGCGCGGTGCGCGCGAGCGCATCGTCGAACGCGGTGTCGCCGAACGCATCGGCGGCAGCAAGCCACGCTTCGGTCAGGTGCATCAGCGGATTCTGCAGCGCGCCGCTGCCGGATGACGAGAAATCGGCGTGCCGTGCGGCATCGAGCAACGCGTCGCCGTGGCGCGGCGCGAAGCGGTCCTGGATCAGTGCGGCCGTTTCTTCTGCGACCGTACGCGCGGCGGCGTCGCCCGACGCCGCATGCCACGCGGCGCACGCAAATACGATGAATGCGTGCGTATAGAGGTCCTTGGTCGTATCGAGCGGCGCGCCGCGCGCATCGACGCTGTAGATCCAGCCGCCGTGCCGCGGGTCGCGAAAGTGCCGGCACAGCGCGTCGAACAGCGTGGCCGCGTGTGCGGTATCGCCGGCTTGCGCGAACACGAACAGTTGCCTCGCGCACGCCATTGCGCGATAACGGGTCGCGGGCAGCGGCGCATGGGTGGCGGGATCGATGGCCTCGAACGGCAGTTGCAATGCCGGGTCGAACCCTGAACCCCGCCAGATCGGCAAGACGACGTGCGCGAAATGGTGGCGCAGTTGGGCGGCCTGGGCGGAAGCGAAGTCGGAAACGGACATGGCGGGGTTTTGAGCGCTTGGATCGAAACGTGTCGGCGCGGCCCGGAGAATCGGCGCGGCCGGGGCCAAGGATAAAACATTCCGCGCGGGCGGCACCAAAAAAAGGAGATAAATCGAATGCTCAGCAACCTGGAACTCGTGATGCGGCTCGTTCTCGCGGCGGCGCTCGGCAGCGTCATCGGCGTCGAGCGCGAGCGCCTGTCGTGGGCCGCCGGCCTGCGCACGCACATGCTGGTGTGTGTCGGCTCGACGCTGATCATGATCGTGTCGGCGTTCGGTTTCGCCGACGTGCTCGGCACCAGCGACCACATCGTGCTCGATCCGTCGCGGATCGCCGCGCAGGTCGTGTCGGGCATCGGCTTCCTCGGCGCGGGCTCGATCCTGCTGCGCGGCGAGATCGTACGCGGGCTGACGACGGCCGCGAGCCTGTGGTCGGTCGCCGCGATCGGGCTCGCCGTGGGCGGCGGGCTCTATGTCGCGGCGATTTCCGCGACGATCATCATTTTGATCATCCTGGCCGGCATCAAGCCGCTGGAGCGGCGCTATTTCACGGTGCGGCAGCGGCGCCAGCTCGCGTTGACGGTGGCGAGCGGCACGCTGACGTTCGATTCGCTGCACGCGGCGCTCGGCCCCGACAGTGCGCGCGTGAAGCAGTTCATCGTGCAGCGTGTCGACGACACGGGCGAGCAGGACGAGGTGCGCATCGCGCTCGCGCGGGTGTCGGAAGGCGAATACAAGGCGATCTGCGACAAGCTGCGCGCACTGCCGGGCGTCACGCGGTTCGACGGCGGGAATGGGATGTCGAGTGACGAATAGCGGCCTATCGGCACGAATGCGCTGGGCGGAGGGAGTCGTCGGTCCGGGGCGTTGGTTGATGCCGCATGGTGTTACGTGGTGCCGTCGGGTGCGGCGGCAACCTCAACGTGGTGGAATGTCGTTGGCGTAATCGCAACCGTCAATCGGTAGTGGAGGCGCGATGATATCGGGCGACGTACTTTGCCTGAGCGATGATTTTCCCGTGCATCTGATAAGCGACGACGGCGGGACTTGCCGCCGGTGCCACGTCGATTTTTTCCACGTTCAGGGCGGATGCCGTCACGACATATCGATGCGATGCACCCTGAGGCGGGCAGGGCCCACCGTATCTGGATTCGCCAAAATCCGTCAATGTCTCGACAGCGCCGCTCGGCATGAGCTTCGGATTGCCGGACGCGCCTTTTTCGATCGACGACTCCGAAGGTGGAATATTGACGATCTCCCAGTGGGTCCAGCCAAGCCCCCCGGTCGGCGCATCGGGGTCGAAGATCGTCACGACGATGCTCTTCGTGCCGCGCGGAACGTGAGCCCACGAAATGCGCGGCGAAACGTTCTGACCGTGACAGCCAAACCCTCCGTACACGTGTTCGTTCGTAAAGTGCCCGCGATGGAGGCCATCGACCGTGATCGTGAACGGCTCCGCGCTGGCTGTCGCCGGGATGAACGCCAATGCCGTTGAGGTGAATAGAATCGCGGACAAAAAAATCCTCGGTCGCATGACGTTGCTCCGTTGAAGGGTGAGAGTTCAGTACAACGGTATCCACGGTATCTTGTGGCGATTCGCGCCGGAAGGCGCATTCGCGAACCACGGTGTTGCCTTGGCTGCAACGTCGACGCGTAGCTACTGTCAACGTTTCTCTCGACCTGTTAGCCCTGAGCCGTCGCGACAGCCGGATCAAGGAGATGGGCAGACGGATCATTGACGACGCGTTGTGGAAACTGATCGAGCCACTTCTAGCACCGGCCAAGCCCCCGTCGGTTCAAGTATCCGCGTCGCAAGCCCGTGCTGAATCGCGCGGCGCCGACGGGCATTCTGTTCGTGCTGAAGACCTGCATTCGCTGGCGCGATCTTCCTGCCAAAATGGGATGTGGCTCGTGCGTGAGTTGCTGGCTGCTGCCGCGGGACTGGCAAGAGGCTGCAGTCCGGGATGCATTTCATGCGTTGCTGCTGACCAAACTACTGCGAATCCCTGTCGATCCTCGCTTCCCTCGAGGCCAGGCCTTCGCACTGCGAATCGATACTCGCCTTTGCGGTCGAAACATGTTCCAATTATTACAACATTGCATGCCACTTTTGATCCGATCATGGACGCCAATCCGGCCACGCAGTTTCCGTGTTCCAACGCCTCTCCCTCAGAGGGTCGCATCCTGACAGCGCTACCAGATACATGGAAACCCGCACCAGTGGTGTCACCGTGGGACGGGATTCAAGTGCATAACTATCAGATCCGCGAAGAGGGAGAAGTACGGGATTTGCGATTCGAATCGAACCTGCTTCTTTGCTTGTATCGAAAGCCCCACGAGCGGGTTGAAAGCCTCAATCGATTCGGCCGCTGGCAGCACGCCGATGCTTCAGATAGCAGTGTGGCGTATGGTCCACCTAATGCGGCGTTGAATTATCGATGGGGCGTCAACCTCGAGCAAAGCCATCTCATTATCAATATCGATTGGCTTCAGGGTACCTCCGGCCGGATGCCGATCCCGCTCCATGGGTGGTTTGCGGGTATCCACGATCGCATACTGGTGCAACTCATTGACGAGATCGTGCGGGACGCGTCATCGGGCACGCCTACTGGCGTCGAACATGCCGAGTGGTTGGCGCTCTCGGCGCTTTACCGCTTCACGGCGCTGGCCCGAAATACCACATGGGAGTGCAACATGGGGCTCGCAGATGCGATTATGGACCGGGCATTGCAATTCATTCACGCTGGGCTGGATTCAACGCTTCGAGTCCGAGAGATCGCTAGTGCCGCGGGCTTCGAGTCAAATTTGTATGGTTTCATGCGCCTGTTCGGAAAGTACACCGGTTTACCACCACATCAATATGTGATGGAAGCTCGCCTCGAGCGTGCGAAGAATCTGTTGCTTCAGGGGCACGGGAGCGTAACCGACGTAGCGCTGGCATGCGGATTCAACAATATGAGCCATTTCTCGACCGCTTTCAAACGCCGATGGGCTGCGTCACCATCCCAGTTGATCAAAGGAAGCCGATGATCGCCACGGCGAGATATCACGTCGAAATCCTGCTCCCGGTCGGGAACGACACACCTTCCGCCCCGTAGGCCGCCTGTACGGAAAATTTATGAAACAAGCCTACAGCCTGCGCTGGTGGGTCGTGGCGCTCGGCTGCCTCGGTACCATCATCGATTATCTGTCCCGCAACGCGCTTGGGGTGATGGCGCCGGAACTCAAGTTCATTTTGAACATGAGTACGCAGCAATACGCATACGTGGTCGGTGCATTTCAGGCGGGCTATTTAGTCATGCAACCGATATGCGGGCTGGTCATAGACTTGATCGGCTTGCGGATTGGCGTTGCCATATTCGTAGGCATCTCGTCATTTGCGGGTATCTTGCACGGCGTGGCCGGTGGATGGCTATCGCTGGCTGCACTGCGTGCGGTAAAAGGCGCCGCCGATGCTGTCGCGATTCCCGCCGGGATGAAAATCGTTGCCGAATGGTTTCCAGATCACGAAAAATCGGTTGCGGTCGGTTATTTCAACGCTGGCACATCACTCGGCTCACTTTTTGCACCGCTGGTCGTCGTGTTCCTGTCTCGCGAGTATGGCTGGCAAAGCGCGTTCACCATTACCGGCGCGCTGGGTTTCGTATGGTCGGCAATTTGGTATTTTGTCTACCGCTCGCCAGGGCAATACCAGGGGCTGGCCAAGACGAAACACGTCGAGCCTCCCGGTAAGCGAATGTCAGTCCGCACCGAGTGGCATGAAGGAATCCGGCGCATATGGAAGGTGCTTGGAATGCGCCGTTTTTGGGCAATAGCCCAGGCGCGCTTCTTTGCCGAGCCCGTCTGGCAGACCCTGATTTTCTGGGTGCCGCTGTATCTGGCAACGGAACGGCACATGGACCTGAAGCAGATTGCACTGTTTGCATGGCTACCCTTTCTCGCAGCCGACCTGGGTGGCCTTTTCGGCGGATACTTGTCGCCTTTCCTGATCAACCGCTTTCACGTGCGGCTAATCGGATCGCGCGTCGCCGGCGTAGCGCTCGGAGCCGTTTTGATGTTCGGGCCCGCGTGTATTGGGCTAGTCGCTACGCCGCTTCAAGCAATCGTTCTGTTCTGCATGGGTGGTTTTGCACATCAGATGATCTCCGTACTTCTCAATACGCTGTGTGCAGACGTCTTCGAACCGGATGAGGTAGGTACTGCAGCGGGACTGGCCGGTATGGTGGCCTCGATTGGAGGTCTTGGATTTTCGTTGCTGTTGGGTTCGACTGCCGACCGGTTTGGATATGGGCTTTTCTTTGGAGCATTTGGAGCCTTCGATCTTATTGGGGCGACGATACTCTTCATCCTTTTGCGTGACGTGACACGCCGGGCTCAGGTCGCCACGGAAGACAGGACCTTCCAATAGTTGCATCGATCGCAGTGTCCGGCGGCTCCGTCCGCCAACGAGCGCCGCATTCCGCCATGCACAGCCCGGAAAGTAGACGATGCAGCGGGCTTATGACTGGGCGTGCTGCTTAAACCTTCTCGAGTCTATATCCGAAGGTGTATACCGACTGCAGCCGGAGGCCATGCTCCCCATTGAGTCGCAGCTTGTTTTTCACGCGATAGATATGGGTGTCAAGAGATCGCGAGGACGTGTCGCCTGCGTCTCCCCAGACAAACGTTATCAGGTGGTCGCGGGGAACGACCCGCCCGACATTTCTGAAAAGCGTGGCGGCGATCTCGAACTCCTTCCTTGTCACTTTAACTGGCTCGTTGTTGACGAAGATATTTCGACCGCCGCGTGGAACCAGGTAATTTCCGACCAAGACGGAGTCATCTGATTCTTCAGAGATGTTCGTGCGTCGGATTACAGCATTCACTCTGGCGATAAAATCTTCTTTGCTCATCGGCATGCGGATCCAGTCATCTGCGCCAGCGTTGAGTACATCCGCGGTGGAACAGTCCGACAATACGCCGGACAAAGCCAAGACGGGAATTTGCTTGCCGAGGTTATGCCGAACCCAGCGGATGAGGTCGAGCCCCGGCATGGCCGGCACAGTCAATTCCAAGATAACGAGATCGAACATCGCTTGTTGAAGGGCGCGCACAGCCTGGGCGCCGTTCTTGACGGCGACCACATCATTTTCGCGTTGCTGACAGAGGAGGCGCGCGAGATCACCATATACTGCTCGCTCGTCCAAAAACAAAATCTTCATATATCGTTCGTGTGAAGCGAATATTTCACCTTTGTGTGGTGAAAATCAACCACCTTCGGTTGAGGTGTGGTTCTGATTCTGAGTTAATCTGATGTGTTTCAGGATCAAGTGCATTTCTGAAATGCTAATCTAGTAACGTGTGATCGCGACCCATTTGAAGGGGCGACAATGGCTCACCGGAGCGGAGGCTTCTCTGAGTCTCATCGTGCGCGACCGGGCTCAGCAAAAATTCTTTCCGGTTTTTCCCTTTAATCCAGTGCGGCTCGCGACCGACTCCTGACCACGTGCATCCGGACACCGGATCGTAGTATTTGGCCCTTCTTTTTCGCTGGCGTTGATGTTCAGGGGGGAATACGTCGCGTGCGGTCAAGTTGAACAATTTCACGCACATCCTGATCTCTGATATCACGGCGTCAATCATTTTCAATTTCTCAATCTCAAGTTCGTGATCGAGCCGCTTCTTCAAATCGAGATAATTTTGATAGGTCTGCATTGACGTGTCCTAGAAAGGTGGAAGCAAATTATCTACACGGCTGACGCTTCCTCAAGCAATGGCGAGAGGTGGCGAGGCATTCTCTAAATTCACCCGGACGCCACTGCTATCAGTGCGGCCGGATATAGCAGGTGCGCATACTCGCTCATTGACTACTCCGTGCGATCAGATGTTCGTCCATGGATGTCTGTCTTTCTGAAATATTGTCACGCTTCGCCGTGCCGTGCTTTTTGAATTTTTGCGGGCTTCGTGGACGCGAAAAAAATTTGAAAACATCAGACAGAACTACTGCCACCCGGAGAAAAGGCGGGGTTGGCGTGACGTATGGTCAGTCATTTTGGAGCGGTCGTTTGTTGCCATCGAGCGCCAATAAATTAAACGGCAGGCGATATTCGATCTGACGAACCTTGACACATATTCACCGGATTGGTGCATTTTCGTGAAAATTGTTCAGCCCTGACTGGAACGGTCAATTGGAGAATCGTCGCTAGCCGGTGGGTTGGTTTGGCATTTAGCTCGCCGTTGAAAGGTCGACATTTTTTAATTTGTCAGATTTATGTGAAAGGGTCGATTGGCGGAAGCTGCGGCTCGATATCGACGGGGATCTAAATGAACAAGAGTTACAGGACAATTTGGAACGAGGCGCTTGGCGCTTGGGTGGCCGCCTCTGAAAACGACTCGGCTCGCGGAAAGCCGAACAAGAGAAGCGTAGTTGCGCTGATGGCCCTTGCGCTGATTTCGTCCCCGCATACTGTTCTGGCGCAATATTCGGCGGGCTTGGGAGCGGCCACTCAAACAGGTGCGATCGCAATTGGTGGCAATAGCGGGATCACGAATGCATCGACTGCTGGGGACATTGCAATTGGTTCAGCTGCGGCAGCGAATTCAGGTTCGAACGTGTTTGGGACCATGGGGCCGGCGGTTGCCATTGGTTGGGCCGCTACCGCTTCGAATCTATATGCGACCGCACTTGGCGCGTTCGCGACCGCCGCCCAAACGCACGCCACGGCAATTGGCGGGCATGCTGTTTCGACAGTTGACGGTGGCACGGCAATTGGTTATGGGGCCACCGCTGCAGCTATAAACTCCGTGGCTTTAGGTAATGGGTCGATAGCCGATGCTTTGGTTACTGCACCGATCGGGACAACAATTAACGGTATCCTATATACTTTTGCCGGGGGCGGCGGCAACGCGGTAGTTAGCGTAGGTGCCCCTGGTGCCGAAAGAACCATCACCAATGTTAATGCAGGGCAGATATCGTCAACTAGCACTGATGCGATTAACGGATCGGAGCTTTATGCGACGAACCAAGCGATTACTGCCGTCGCGTCGAGCGTGACAAGCCTGTCTACAGCAGCTGCCGGTGCTGTATCAGCAAGCAGTTCAATTGCGTCGCTCTCGACGGGACTCAGTTCAACCAACAGTTCCGTGACTTCGCTGTCGACGTCAACCTCCACCGGGATCAGCACCGCGCAAAGCGGCGTCACTTCGTTGTCGACAAGTCTGAGTTCGACCAAAAGCACGGTGACCTCGCTGTCGACGTCGGCCTCGACGGGGATCAGCACGGCTCAAAGCGGCGTGACGTCGTTGTCGACGGGCCTGAGCGCGACGAATAGCACGGTGACCTCGCTGTCGACGTCGGCCTCGACGGGGATCAGCACGGCTCAAAGCGGAGTGACGTCGTTGTCGACGGGCCTGAGTTCGACGAATAGCTCGGTCGCGTCGCTGTCGACGTCGGCTTCCACCGGGATCAGCACCGCGCAAAGTGGCGTCACTTCGTTGTCGACCGGTCTGAGCTCGACGAATAGCTCGGTGGCCTCGCTTTCGACGTCAGCGTCGACGGGGATCAGCACGGCTCAAAGCGGAGTGACGTCATTGTCGACGGGGCTGAGCTCGACGAATAGTTCCGTGGCCTCGCTTTCGACGTCAGCGTCGACGGGGATCAGCACGGCTCAAAGCGGAGTGACGTCGTTGTCGACGGGCCTGAGCGCGACGAATAGCACGGTGACCTCGCTGTCGACGTCGGCGTCGACGGGGATCAGCACGGCTCAAAGCGGAGTGACGTCGTTGTCGACGGGCCTGAGCGCGACGAATAGCACGGTGACCTCGCTGTCGACGTCGGCGTCGACGGGGATCAGCACGGCTCAAAGCG
>NZ_JAIZQG010000039.1:0-27068 GCF_020419965.1 Burkholderia sp. AU39826 | reverse complement strand
AAGTGGACGGGTTCCCGGCACGATTGGAAGAGCGCCATGACTCAGTTCGCACTGCTTTACCCAGAACGATTCAACATTGGAGTCTGAATCTCAACCCGCCTCACACACTAAATTCCGGATACCTCCTCGCGTCCTGCCTCAACTCCACACAGCTCAGCGTAACGTGTATGCGATGTATTCGTCCCGGCAATTCGTCGACGCGAAAATCAGACGGTTCATCGATGTGCTGAAGGTGCGGGTAGGTGACCGGTTGAATGCGTATGCGGAGGAACTCGCTATCACGGTCGTATGATCCCCATTACACTCGGCACGGCCGGGCAGGTATCCAATTTCCCGGGCCGCCCCGTCGCATTGAGCGTATGCGGGTGCGACGTCGGAAGCATGCCGGATCGACGAATCCGCATACATTCCACGCTCGTGCTGGACTAAATGCTGCGCGACCGGTTCCCGATCCATTGCAGTCGTTCTGCAACGTTCCGCCAACGGCGTATCCGGGTCGATCTCGGCGCTTGATGAAGTGACGGCCAGGCAATCTCAGACTTGATCTGACGCTGACTGAGAGATCAGGTCTTGACTGACGCAATTCACTCTTGCTCGACTTCAGGCCAAAGCCTCGGAAACAGAAACCGGAGGCTGCTCAACGGCAATCCAAACGAAAGCTCGCCGCGATGCGAAGGCGCCGTCAGCAGCCCGCAGTCCAGCAGCGATCGAACGATCCGTCGCGCCAATACGTCGCTCACCCCGAGCATCTGTGCGAATTCCGCGCGCGTGACGCTTCGACGCAGCGCCACGAACTCTATCGCCAGCGCCGCGGCCTCCGGTTTGATCACGGATTTTTCCGAGCCAATCATCCATGGATTGGCCTCCAGGAATCTCAGAAAATCCAGCAGCCGTCCCGTCACGCCTTCGAACTGCGTCATATGCACCATAAAGCGGACCTGGTCCAGACAGCAGTCGAGAAAAAACCGCGCGAACCTGACCAATCCTTCCTGCGATAGATTGCCGCGGCCGTCCAGATCGTTGCGACGCGTCTGATCGGCATCGCTCAGCCTCGCGTAATACTGCTCGTGCTCTCGCGCGAGCCCCCGAAGCGGCGACCAGAGTCCGTGAGTAAGATCGGCGGCGCGCAGTCCGAGATGGGAATGCAGGCGCGCCACGCGACCATTGCCGTCCATGAACGGGTGCACCCAGGCGAGACGATGATGCGAGCAGGCGATGCCGATCAGTTGATATTCCTTCGCGCGAATGCGGGCATAACGGGTCGCCCAGGCCTGAAGAAGCGGTTCGATCATTTCCGGTTCCGGCGCCAGATGGCGCCCGACCGTCACGTCCGAGCGACGAAATTCGCCGGGGACGACAACGCCCCCGTCGCCGGTCAATCGTTCGTCGTCTGGCAGGTAGGAAAACAAGCGATCGTGAATGGCGGAGATGCGCGCCGGTTCAAATAACGCGCTGACCGGCAGTGCATGCCATTCGTCCTCGAGCGCGGCTTCCGCCGCAATATGCGCAACCGCGAAACGTTGCTTCTTGCGTTCGGCGAGATCGGACGAATAATCCCGATGCAGCGCCGCCTCGATCTTGGCAGGCGTCGTGTGCTGGCCCTCGATCTTGTTCGTGTAGTACGAATTCATCGCCCGCAATTGCGGCACGAGGGCGACGGCCAGCGGAGTCTCGCGTATGGCAAGTAGCCGCTGCGAGGAATCAACGAGTTCGCCGGCCTGTTCGAGCAGCGGATCGAGTACGCGATCCTCGGGAAACAAGGGTTCGAAGGTAGCGACGGTCGTCATGCTTGCCGGAGGGTTCAATGTAGGGTTCGTTGTCGGCAATTATAGCCACTTATGTCACTGATTTATATTGATTTTCTATAGAATCATGTCGGGTTCCATGTAGGGTTCGATGTAGGGTTTCCGCTCTCCCCGCCCATCCCGGCCTCGCGCATGTTACCCGCACCCTCCCCCCACGTTACGTCAGACGTAACGCCCGTAACGTCGCCGCCCGATGCTACGTAACAGTCCTTCAATGTCGCTTGAACCCTTAATCAGTCATCGGGCATTTCTCTGTTAAAAATTCTTTTAGATTCAAGGCTGCCGCGCCGTTAGCGCCGCTGCCGCAAGTTGTTGCCGCCTGACAACCCCCTCCCTGGCCCGGAAGTTGCAGCACAGGAGCCGCAAACACTCCTTTACGGACATGCGAGGGCCACCATGGATTGCAAATACCTGTACATCGACAACATAAAAATCAACTTCGTCCGCCGCACGATCGAAATCGACGACAAGGTCGTCGACGTGACGCCGCGCGAATTCGACGTCGTCGAATTCCTGCTCGACAACATGAACAAGATCGTGCCGCGGCAGGCAATCCAGGAAGCCGTGTGGGGCCGTGAGCTCGGCGTATCGTCGCGCACGCTCGACACCCATATCTCGCGAATCCGCTCGAAGCTGCAGCTCGAACACGACAAGAACCTGCGGATCATCCCGATCTACGCGGTCGGCTATCGGCTCGTGCTGTTCGGTGCGGCGATGACGCACGTCGAGCGCCACGACGCGGCGCCGATCGTACGCGCGGCGCCGCAACCCGCGATGGCCGCCGACTACGCATAACGTTCCAGCCGCGCGCCGCCCGTTCGCGGCGCGCCGGCCACGCCTCCCCACCGCGCCGCGCGGATTCGCAGCCCTTCGCGGCCTGCACCCCGCCCGGCCCGCCAGCCAGTCGCGCCCCGACCGCCGCCTCCGGGCGGCGGTTGCCGTTGAGCGCCCGCCGTCGCCTCCCCCTTCATCGCCCTCCACCGCCCTCCGCCGCACTTCGTCACGCTTCGTAGCGCCCCGCTCCCGCCGTCTCCGCGCGATGGACGCGACTACGGATTCCGGCACGGCACGCGGCCATCGCCGTCCCTACAATCGACGCAGCAGCCGCGCGCCCCTCGGCGCCGCCGGCCCCAGAACAACCCGTCGAACCAACGCCGAATCCGCCCCGATCCCGCCGTGCCTGCGCTGTTCCTGACGAATGCCGACGCCGGCGACGCCGCGAACCGGGCCATGCCCGCCGCCTCCGAACCGCCCGCGGCCGCCGCGCCGGCCGCGGTCGCGCTCGACGCGTCGCCCTACCTGCCGCGCCTGTCCGCCGCCGCCGCGCGCGGGCTGTCGCATGCGTACGGCGCGACCGGCGCCGTCCCGGTCGTGCTCGGCGAGCACGCGTACGAGGTGCGCTGGCGCGTCGACGCCGAGCCGGCCGCCGACGCGCACGCGTACCGCTTCGTCGTCGGCCCGGCCGCCGGCACGCTGTGGATCGACCCCGTCGCGGAAACCGAATGGCTCGGCGAGGCGGCCGACCCGGCCGTACCGGCCGTGATCCGCGCGGCGCTGCTCGCCGACCTCGCCGCGCCGCTCACGGCCGTACTGCAGGCGGCGACGCGGCAGCGCGTGGAACTGCTGCCGCCGCCCGATCACGCGCCGGCCTGGCACGCGTCGCCGGCCGCGCTGCGCTTCGAGCTGCGGCGCGCCGACGCCGCGTGGCGCTGCCACGGCGCGCTGTTGTTCGATGCGCCGGATGCGCTGGCCGTGTTCTTCGCGGCCGCGCCCGCCGCGCGCACGTCGGCGAGCGCGGCCTACGCAAACCTGCCCGTGCCGCTCGTGTTCGAGATCGGCCGCACCGAGCTGACGACGGCCGAGCTGGCCGACGTCGTCGGCGGCGACATCATCGCGATCGAGCGCTGGCAGGCTCACGAGCAGAACCTGCTGTGCGTCGCGCGGCTGCCGGCCGCGCCGGCGTGGGAAATCACCGGACGGCCGTCGGGCAACCGGCTGACCGTCGAACGAATCAGGGAGATGCCTTTGGAACCGACCCGCACCGACTCCGCGCCGCCGACGACGCACGACGCGCCGTCCGCCGACGCGCCGCGCTCGCTCGACGGCCTCGCGGTCGACCTGCGCTTCGAGCTGCCGCCCACGTCGATGCCGCTCGGCGAGCTGAGTGCGCTGCAGCCGGGCGCCGTGATCGAGCTGCAGCAAGGCATCAACCAGAGCGTGATCCATCTCGTCGCGAACGGGATGCTGATCGGCACCGGCCATCTGATCGCGGTCGGCCAGAAGCTCGGCGTGCGCGTGGTCACGCTGACGCAGCCCGCGCCGCGCGAGCGCTGAACGATGGGCAACCTGCCGAATCCGGTCGCGCTGATCGCGGTGATCGCCGCGCTCGGCATCGCGCCGTTCGCGGCGCTGATGGTGACGAGCTACACGAAGCTGGTGGTCGTGCTCGGCCTGCTGCGCTCCGCGCTCGGCATCCAGCAGGTGCCGCCGAACCTCGTGCTGAACGGCATCGCGCTGATCCTGTCGCTATTCATCATGGCGCCCGTCGGGATGTCGATCCGCGACGCGCTGCAGGCGCGCCACTTCGATGCGTCGGGACAGTTGTCGACCTCGGACATCGGCGCGCTCGCCGATGCCGCGCTGCCGCCGATCAAGGATTTCCTCGTGTCGCATACACGGCAGCGCGACCGCGAATTCTTCGTGCGCACGGCCACCTCGGTATGGCCGAAGCACCGCGCGGACGGCATCAAGGACGACGACCTGCTCGTGCTGGTGCCGAGCTTCACGCTCGCCGAGCTGACGAAGGCGTTCCAGATCGGCTTCGTGATCTATATCGTGTTCATCGTCGTCGACCTGCTGGTCGCGAACATCCTGCTCGCGCTCGGGATGCAGATGATCTCGCCGACGACGATCTCGGTGCCGTTCAAGCTGCTCTTGTTCGTCGCGCTCGACGGCTGGTCGCTGCTCGTGCACGGGCTCGTGCTGTCGTATCGGGTCGCCGGTGCCGGATGATGCGCGCACGCGCCCTGCGAACCGCCGCCGCATGCGTTTGCGTGTTGATCGCGCTCGCGTGCGGGCAGCACGGCGTCGCGCATGCGGCCGGCAGCGCCGCCGGCTTCGCGCAACTGGCGCGCGCGTGCGCGCCGAACGTCGACCCCGATACGCTCGCCGCGCTGGTGCGCACCGAGTCGGGCTTCAATCCGTATGCGATCGGCGTGGTGGGCGGCCACCTGGCGCGCCAGCCGGCGTCGCTCGACGAGGCGCGCGCGACCGCGCGTGAACTCGCGGCGCGCGGCTTCAGCTACAGCGTCGGGCTCGCGCAGGTGAACGAGCGCAATTTCGCGAAATACGGGCTCGATGAAACGACGATGTTCGAGCCGTGCCGCAACCTGCGGGCCGGCGGCGCGATCCTGACCGAATGCTTCGCCCGCTCGTCGAATACCGGCCGCCCGGCCCAGGCCGCATTGCGCGCGGCGCTGTCGTGCTACTACAGCGGCAACTTCACGACCGGTTTCTCGAGCGGCTACGTGAGCCGCGTCGTCGCGAGCGCGCAGCGCAACGCGCACGAAGGCGGCGTCGAACCGATCCCGGTCGTGCGCGACGTGCCGCCGCCGGCACGGCAGCGGCGCATGGACGCGGCCGCGACCACGCCGCCCGAACGCGCGCGCAGGCTGCCGTTGCCGGCCGCGTCCGCCGATGCGCCGTCGTGCCATGCGCGCCCGGTCGTGATGATGTGCCGCGGCTTGCCGGCGAGCCAGGCGAAGCGGCTGTGCGTGCGGTGTCTCGACCCGTGATCGCTTGATCGCGCGCGGCACCGTGCGCTCGCACCCGCGCCGCTTTCAGGGGTCCGAACGACAGCGCGCGGCATGGCGGCCGCACGCCGGGCCTGCCTCGTAGTCGACCTCGTAGTCGACCTCGTAGTCGACCTCGTAGTCCACCTCGTAGCCCGCGCGGCGCCCAGGCGCCGGCCGCTTCCCGCCGCTACGAAACTGCGGTGTTCCCGCTGCCGGGTGCGTCCGTACACTCGAACGATCACGTCGCGGCGTGCAGGGCGCCGCGCGTGCCGCGCGTCGCGCGGCTCAACGGAGACGAGCATGCTGTTGATCGACGGATTGGGACTGGGTGTGAACTGGCAGCGCTTCCTGTCGGAAACGCTGAATCCGGTCGTGGCGCCGCCGCCCCCGCCGCCTCCGCCGCCGAAGAAGGACGATCCGGCGGCCGGGCCCGCGAACCCGAGCGCCACCCCGCCGATTCCCGTCACCGCGTCGCTGGCCACCGATCCGTCGAAGCCGACCAACGCCGAGATCCAGTCCGCGACGTCGCTGATCCAGAACATGGCCGCGCAATATACGGCGCCGCCGCCCGACATCACCGTCGAGAACGACAAGACGCGCGCGGTACAGAAAGCGATCCAGGACGCGCAGACGAAGTACGACAACGCGTCGCAGACGCTGCAGGGCGCGCAGAACGTGCTGCATCTGGTCAACCGCGATCCCGAGTCGACGGCCGACGACCGCAAGACCGCGCAGGCCGACTACGCGAAGGCGCGCACGGCGGCCGACACCGCGCAGCGCGAGCTGAACGTGACGACCGACGCCGGCTACATGATCCTGTACGGCGAACAGGCGAACGCAGACATGCCGGCCGGAATGAAGATCGACGACTCCGGCAAGGTGACGGACCCCGGCGACGCGCAGCACGCGGCCGACCAGCAGTTCAAAACGCTGCTGGCCGCCTTCCCCGATCATGCGAACGATCCGAACTGGGTGCCGCAGCCGGGCGACTGCAAGAATCCGCTGCAGATCCGGCTCTACGACGATTGGCAGACCGCGAGCGCGAAGGCGGCCGTGGGCGCGTCGAAATACTTCGCGGACGTCGCGAATTCCAACCTCGCCTATACGCAGTTCCAGTCGTACCTCGCCGATCCGGACTACAAGGCCGCGCTCGATGCGGGCGTCGGACGGCTGAACGACGCGCTGCAGCCGCTGGAGCTGCGCGTCACGATGCCCGACGCCCCCGCTTCGCAGGATGCCGCGCAGCAGGCCGTCACGGCCGCCGCGAAGGATGCGAACTATGCGAACGCCGCGTACGGCGCGGCCAACGACAGCCTGGCGCTCACGAACGCGCAGCAGCGCTACGATTCGGCCAGCGGCAAGGAAGGGCCGACGGTGATCGTCCCGAACGAGGTGTCGAACGCGAAGACCGCGCTCGCCCGCGCGCAGACGGCCGCGAACACGAGCGGCGGCTATCTGCAGATGCTGTCCGCGCAGCGGCAGGTCGACACGCTGCAGGCCGACTATACGAAGAAGCTGGACGCATCCAACGCGTGGCACAAGGACAATCCGCACGCGATGATCAAGGATCCGCAGGTCGATCTGGACCTCGGCGATGCATATGCGAAGCTCGATCAGGCGAAGCAGCAGGCGAGCATCGCGCACGACGGCTTCGTCGTCGCGTACGGCGCGACGCTCGCGCAGCAGTACGACGATCAGGCGTCGCAGATCAAGGCGAAGGTCAACCCGCAATCGATATTCACGAAACCCGCGCTCCAGTCGCCGCTGCTGACGCCGTCGCTGTCGACCGCGAACGGCCTGCCGGGCCTGCCCGCGTCGTCGTTGTCGACGGCCGCGTCGGCCGCCCCCACCGGCATGCCGTCGCTGCCGAGCGCGTCGCCGCTGGCCTCGCCGACATTGCCCGGGGCCAACGGCGCCTCGTCGCTGCCCGCGTCGCCGCTGCTCGACCGCCCGTTCCTGCTGCCGCAATCGTCGGGCCCGTCCGCCGCGCAGGCGGGCCCGACGATGCTCGACGTGAAGCGCATGCAGACCGTCGCGGGCGCGATCCGCGCGGCCGACAGCCGGATGTCGGATTCGGTCAACGAGCGCGCGACCCAGCTCGCGCTGTCGCAGGCGCGCATCAAGCAGACGCAGGCGAAGAGCACGCTCGAGTCGGTACAGAAGCAGTACGACGACTGGGCCGCCGCGAATCCGCCGCCCATGCGTTTTCGCACCATCGCGGGCGACGACATGATCCCGGCGCCGTCGGCGCCGCGCCCGAACCTGTATCAGGACCAGCTCGACAAGGCGAAGGCGGCCGTCACGCAGGCCGACAACGCGGTGCAGCGCCTGCAGCTGCTGAGCGAGACGTCGCATCAGCAGGTGCTGATGGACCGGTTCGACGCCGGCCTCGACGAACGGCTGCGCTACGCGGCGCCCGGCTCGGACGCCGAGAACGACTACAAGAAGGCGCTGCACGATTTCTACGAAGCGCATCGCGGCGAGTTGTCGAACTCGCTGCTCGACGCAGCCAGCGCGAGCACCAACAACGGCGGCACGATCGCGTTCGGCAAGCTGACCGACAACGAACAGCGCAACCTGATCGGCGTCGCGCTCGGCATGCAGCCGGACGTCCAGAACGATGCGGCGTCGGGCGACGGTTCGGATCCCGTATCGCCGACGAAGGACGACGTCGCGCGCTACACCGACAAGGAAAAGCTGAAGACGATCAACAGCGTGCGCGACAAGCTGCTGGAGATCGGCGGCGGCGCGACGACGCAGGTCAGCGTGTTGCCGATGGTCTACGCCGCCAAGGAGGCCGGCATGACCACCAGCGCGCTGTTCAAGGTCAGCGGCAAGGACGGCACGCAGTACGTCGACGAGACGGCGAGCAACTACGACGACATCAACGACTACATCGACAACAACGAGCTGTCGACGGACGGCACGGTCGACATCGCGACCGGCCACAACGCGGACGGCACGCTGCAGCTCGTGTCGAAGGCCGCGCATCACGAAAGCGGCTTCGACAGTTTTCTGAACACGCTGACCAGCACGGGCCTGAACATCGGCATGATGGTCGGCGGGATGGCGCTCGAAGGCCTCGGCACGCTGCTCGACGGCACCGGCATCGGCGCGATCGTCGGCGTGCCGCTGAACATCCTCGGCGCGGGGATGATGTACACGGCGATCGGCGCGACGATGACGAGCGCCGGCCTCGATCTGGCCAACCGCGCCGACCACGGGCGCAGCCTCAATCCGTTTACCGACCCGGGCGCGCGGGCCGACTTCATCAATCTCGTGCCGATGGGCGCGGCGGGCGCCGCGAAGCTCGCCGGCAGCAAGCTGTTCACGCGCGCGGTCACGGCGCTCACGCGCACGCCGAAGGTCGCGTCGGTGCTCACCACCGGCGCGCGGACCACCGCGGTGGTGACAGGCGTGGGCGGTGCGGTCGAGGCATTCGGCGAAGCCGGCTACGACTATTTCGTCACGGGCGACAAGAAGGCGGCCGGCGAGCAGCTCAAGTCCGGGATCACCAACGTCGCGCTGATGGCGGCCGGCGGCCTCAAGGAACGCGCGGTGACGTCGGTGCGCACGCGCACCGGCCGGCCGGTGCCGATCCGCGGGGCCGACGGCAAGACCGTCGCCGTCGACAGCCAGACGATCGGCCGGATACTCGACAGCGGCGACGCGTCGTCGCTCGCGGCCGACCGCACGCGCGTGACGCTCGACGGCGAAGCCGTCAAGGTGTCGCCGGACGGCACGCTGCGCGTGGGCGACAAGGTGCTCACCTACGACAACACGCCGATTCGCGTGCTCGACCGCGCATCCGCGAAGCGCCTGCCGCCGGGCAAATCGGTGGTGCTCGGCGAAGACGGCACGCTGTCCGTCGTATCGGTATCGCCGAAGGCATGGACCAACGGCACGCGCGTCGACGACGTGACGGGCACCGGCGAGCGCATGTCGTTCGGCCCCGACGGCGAGATGAGCGTGACGCCGAAGATCGTCGCGAAGACGCCGCTCGACGTGCTGCAACACGTGCTCGACCAGGCGAGCGACGCCTACCGGCAGACGGCCGCCGGCGCGCAGGCGCCGCGCCGCCTCGCGCAGACGGCGGCCGAAGGCGAAGCCGCGAGCGTGTCCGCCGATGCGCGCAGCACGCGACGCACTAGCGAGGAACGCGCCCGCGTGCAGCAGCAGCGCGACCAGACCGATGCCGAACGCAGCACGACCGCGAGCGCCAACCGGCGCAGCGCCGATACGCAATCGATGCGCTGGCGGCCGGTCGCGGCCGACGAGCCGGCCGGCCCGGGCACGCGCGCGAAGCCGGACGGCGCGCCGCCGCGCGTCAACGCGAAGGTCGTCGATCTGACGGAGGACGCGCCCGTCACGCGCGCGGCGACGTCCGATCCGGCCGGCATCGCCGTACCGCGCGGGCCGCGCGCCGAGCCGATGGAGCTGGGCGATCGCACGGTCTACGTGGTGCGCAGCGGCGCGACACCCGACGCGCCCGGGGCGCGGCCATCGTCGCCGCGCCCGCAGGATCTCGAGGAACCGGTGATCGTCGTCGCCGGCGAACACGACGCGGCGCTCGCACCCGAGCTCGCGAACCGCTGGCAGAAGCCCGTCTATGCGGCCGCGCCCGACGCATTCGGTGCGGACGGCCAACTGCGCGCGGACGCGCGCGTGCTGCGCTTCGATCCCGCGCCGGAGACGGCCGCGGCCCCTGAAGCCGGCCTGCCGGACGGCATCGCGCCCGACGAAGCGCCGCCCACGTCGCCCCGCGCGGCCGCCGACGACACGGTGATCGTGCTGGCCGGCAAGCGCGGCCCGAACGAACCGGCGATGCCGCGGACGGCCGCGCCGCCCGAGCCGGTCCATGCGCTTGACGGCGTGTTCAGCGCGCCGAACCGCGTGCTCGTGCTCGTCCAGCCGGAACGCGCCGGCGCGCCCGAGCGAATGGCGCAACGCGACACGGCCGCGGCCGACCGCGGCGCACGCGCGCTCGACGACGCGCACGGCCAGGCCGCCCGCGCGCCGGCGGGCGGCGAACGTCGCACCGCGGCGAACGACGACGTCGGCCTCGCCGCCGCGCACCCCGAAACGACCGAGACGGCCCCGCCCGACCACGGCGCATCGAAGCCGGGCTGGGTCACGCGGATGCAGATGCGCTTCGGCGGCGCGGCGCTGCCCGAAGCCGCGCAGGCGCTCGCGATGCAGTCGGGCACGCTCGCCACGCAACTGCGCATGCTGCAGGACGCCGGCTGGCGCGTGACGCTCGGCAAGCGCGGCGGCGGCAGCCGCATCGACCCGCGCAAGCGCCGCGTGACGATTGACGGCGCGCTCCAGCATCCGGGCAGCATCACGTACACGCTCGCGCACGAGGCGCGCCATGCGGTCGAGGCGATGGCCGGCGTGCTGAACCTCGACTACGGCAACCGCAGCCGCTTCACGCGCAAGGCGCTCGAAGCCGAGGCGCGTGCGCAGATCAACGCGTTCGAGGCACGCTACGAAATCGAGCTCGCGGGCGGCGGCGACATTGCCGCGCACGTGCGCCTGCCGGATGCGATCGAGCGCGAAGGCGCCGCGTGGCGCGCGCCGTCGCACGACTATGCGGGCACGGTCGGACGCCTCGTCGACGCATTCGCCGATGCGCCCGTGTCGGGCCGCGACGGCGAGACCTACCGCGACTTCTACGACGACGTCTGGTCACGCCAGAAGCGCCGCGGCGGCATCCCGCGCCGGATGCCCGCGCCGCAGACGCACGAGACCGGCGACGCGCCGCGCGGCGTGCGCGGCTTCGACGAACGCGTGGCATGGAGCCGCGCGCATGCCGAATATGCGTCGCCGTTCGGCGACGGGCCCGTGCCGGCGGTGGCCGACCTGCAGGCGGCGCGCAGCCGCCACTTCACGATGCTGCAGGACCAGGGCGTGCTGATGCTGCACGCCGATACGCTGGCGGACGGCACGCTGCTCTCGGGCGGCCGGCCGGCCGGCGTGCATGAATACGCGCTCGACCAGGCGCCGTCGTTCCTGGTCAAGGACGGCTATTCGATCGTGCTGTCCGCGAAGCACGGTGGCGACGCGGCGGCCGCCGGGCTCGCGAATCTGTGGCAGCGGCCGGTATATGCGCCGCCCCCGCACGCGGTCGGCGAACGCGCGGCGCTGCTCGACACCGGCGTGTTCCGCCGCTACGACCCGGCACCCGCGGCGCCGCACGATCTCGGGCCGCTCGCGGCCGATGCCGAAGGCGTGCACGTCGAAGGCAATCCGGCCGCGCGGATCGACGTCGAGCGTCACGTCGGCGAACTGCTCGGCGCCGGCGCCGAGAAAACCGTGTTCGCGCTCGGCCACGATGCCGCGCTCGCGGTGTACGACACCGGCCCGCATACGTCGGAAGCGCGTCAGATCGACGCGGCGATCGACGAGAGCATCGCACTCGACGATCTCGCCTCGTACGGCCTGAAGACCGTGACGATGGATGGGCCGTTCTCCGCGCTGAACCGCGTCGCCGTGCTGTACCGGCCGCTCGGCGTGTTCCACAGCTTCGGCTTCGAGACGGGCGCGCTGCCGCGCGTGGTGTCGCGCGCGGCGCTGGAGCACATCCAGCGGATTCGCGACGTCGTCGAACGCACGGGCATCGGCTTCGACCTGCAAGGCCTCTTCACGCGCGGCGGCGATTTCCTGCTGAGCGACCCCGGTGCGATCGGCATGGGCGCGGGCGAGCACTTCGCCGCGCTGGAACGGCTCGCGGTGATCGAGCGCGCGCTGACGCAAGGCCTCGAGCGCGGCAACATCGAACTCGCGCATCCGCGGCTCGCGGAAACGCCGCCACCCGATGCGTTCGTGCAGAAGCCGTCGGTCATCACGCGCGTGCGGATGCGCTTCGGCGGCGCGCCGCTGCCGAAGGACGCGTACCGGCTGATCGATGCGTCGAGCCTGCTGTCGCAGCAGCTTCGGCTCGGCGCCGACGCAGGCTGGAAGGTCGTGCGCGGCAAACCCGGCGGCGGCAGCAAGATCGACACGCGGCGGCGGCGCGTCACGATCGACGGCGGCCTGCAATCGGCCGGATCGATGGTCTACGTGCTCGCGCACGAAGCCCGCCATGCGCTCGAGGCGGCGACCGGCACGCTCGGGCTCGACTACGGCTCGACGCAGCGCTACGTGCGCAGCGCGCTGCTCGCCGAGGCGCGCGCGCAGGTCAATGCATTCGCGGTGCGCGACGAGATCCGCGCGAACCTCGGCGTCGACATCGGCCGCCACGTCGCGCTGCCCGAGGCGATCGCCAACGAATACGGCCGCGCGCGGGCCGGCGACGCCGCCTCGCTCGCGCGCCTCGCCGACGCGTTCGAGCACAGCCCGACGTCGCTCGACGGCGGCGTGACCTACGGCGAGCTGTATCGGCGCCATGCGCAGGCCGCGCGGCGCACCGGCGTCACGATGCCGGCGCCGCGCGACACGGCCGCGACGCTCGCCGAAGAAACGGCATGGTCGCGCGCACGTCCGGTGAAGGCATCGCCGTTCGACGGCAAGCCGGTCGCCGGCGTCGACGCGCTGACGCTCGACCGCTCGGGCCCGCTGTCGTACGACCGCGACGGCCGCATCGTGATCGTGCATGGCGTCACCGATGCGCAAGGCCGCCTCGTCGATCCGGACGGCCGGCCCTACACGCCGGTCGAGGTCACGCTCGCGCACCGCTCGGTGCTCGGCCTGCCCGGCTCGTCGGTGATTCTGTCGGCCCGCAACGGCCGCGACGCCGCCGCCTGGCTCGCGAACGTCTGGCAGCGCCCCGTCTACGCACCGCCGACGATCGCGGTCGGGTTCGGCGCCGAGGCACGGCTCGGCCACACGAACGCGTGGCTGCGCTACGATCCCGCGCCGCACCAGCGCCCGGAGCTGGGCGCGCTCGACGTGGACGGCAACGGCGTCCACGTGAGCGGCGATCCGGCCGCGCGCGTGCCGGTCGAGCGCTTCACCGGCGCGGCGACCGGCGCCGGCATCGAGAAGACCGTGTTCGAACTGGGTCGCCGCAATGCGATCGGCCTCTACGAAGGCACGGACAATCGCGCGATTCTCGACCACATCGAATCGATCCGCCTCGAACAGGAAGGCCTCGCGGCGCTGCGCGCGCACGGGCTGCGCACGCTCACGGTCGGCGGCCCGTTCTCGGCATTCGATCGCGTGGCCGTGATGTACGCGCCGTTCGCGTCGCTGAGCAGCCACGACGTGATGGCCGGCGTGCTGCCGGCGCGCGTCACCCGCGACGCCTTCGCGCAGCTCGACCGCGCGCGCGACGTCACCGCGCGGCACCGCCTGTACTACGACTTCGAAGGCGTGTTCGACGCGCACGGCGACTTCTACCTGAGCGACCCGTCGACGGTCATGACCGATGCGCCGAAGCTGAACGTCGAAGGCATCGTCCGCGAGATCGGCGCGCTGCGCGCGACGCTCGAGGACGGCATCGCGCGCGGTGCGATCGAGCTCGCGCATCCCGGCATCACCGAACACCTGCCGCCCGACGCGTTCGTGCAGAAGCCGTCCGTCATCACGCGCGTGCGGATGCGCTTCGGCGGCGCGCCGCTGCCCAAGGCCGCCCATGCGCTGATCGACCGCTCGAGCCTGTTGCGCCAGCAGGTCGCGCTGGCCGGCGAGGCCGGCTGGAAAATCGTGATGGGCCGGCCCGGGCGCGGCAGCCGGATCGATACCGCGAAGCAGCGGATCGTGCTCGACGGGCAGTTCCACGGCAGCGGCACGCTCGTCTACACGCTCGCGCACGAAGCGCAGCACGCGGTCGAGACGATCACGCGCCGCCTCGCGCTCGACCGCTCGTCGCCGGAGGCGCTGACCGACAGCGCGCTGATGGCCGAGGCGCGCGCGCAGGCGAACGCGTTCGCGGTGCGCCGCGAAATCCTCGACGATGGCGGCATCGACATCGCGCGGGACGCCCGCCTGCCCGACGCGATCGCACGCGAAGCCGACCACGTGCTGCCCGGCGACGAAGCCGGGCTGCGCCGGCTCGCGGCCGCATTCGGCGACGCCGCGCCGTCCGTGCCGGGCCACGCGACCTATCGCGCGTACTACGCGAGCCAGGCCGACGCGATGCAGGCGCTCGGCATGCCGCGCGAGATGCCGGCGCCCGCGCCGCAGCCGGCGTCGAACGCGCCCGTGCCCGCGGCGACGGCGGACGCCGCAAGCCGCCAGCATGCGCTCGATCACCTCGCGTCGCACGGCAAGCGCGACCTGATCCGCATCGACGGTTCGCAACTCGCGTCGCTCCAGCAGATGAAGGATGCGTTCGGCACGAATGCGCACGTGCTGATCGCGGAGCACGAACCGCGGCCGGAGGCCTCCATCGACGCGCGCCACGCGCAGCCGAAGTTCGTCGCGAGCATGCGCACCGACGAGAGCGGTACGTTCGTCGACAAGGCGTCCGCCGATCCGGCCGTGCCGATCCGCGACGCGGTCTATCGCGCGCTGAAGGACAACGGCCAAGCGGAACGCGCGGACGTCGATTTCTACGTGTCGCCCGTGTCGCTCGCGGAACTGCGCGAGTACGGCGGCGCCGCGCGGATCACCGCGCGCAGCGACGGGCGCGCCTGGGAAGCCGAACAGGCGGGCGCGACGCCCGACGCGAACGTCGTCACGACGCTGAAGTCGCTCGCCGACGCGCCGCGCTTTCGCCGGCCGAAGCAGGCGGCGAAAGCGGCCGGCGACGGCGCGACGCTTTACGCGATCGACAAGGAAACCGGCACGGTGCTCGGCTACGCGACGCGCAACGCCGCGCACGACTGGACGTATCACGAATCGACCTCGCTCGGCGACGCGACGATCGCGCCGCGCGATCTCGGCGCCGCGTTCCGCCGGCGCGCGCGCAACCTGTCCGGCGGCCGGCGCGGCGTGCGATTCGTCGTGACGGACGTCGCGCACGACACGGTCGAGCGCTACGGCGGCTTCGCGCCGGCGGGAATGCGCAAGGCGCTCGGCGACGAGAAGCCGCCGATGCAGAAACTCGGCACGCGCGTGCAGCGCGGCCTCGCGAAAGCCGATCCCGGCGTGCGCCGCAAGATCGCGGAGATCGAGGGTGCCGACAGTCCGTTCCTGCCGCCGAAGCTCGTACCGGACAGCGAGCAGCTCGCGATCGACTTCAGCGGCGCGAACACGCTGCACCTGATGCGCGCGCTGGAGCTGAAAGCGCTGCGCGGCGATCACTACGTGTACGTGTACGAGACCGATCATCCGGTCGCCGAATCGCTGCACACGCGCCGCGGCATCATCGCGATCCACGACGGCAACGCGCGCTGGTACGACGACGCCGAGCAATTGCGCGACCGGCCGGACGCGGGCCGCCCGCTCGACGAGATGCCGCTCGGGCGCGGCCCGTTCGGCGCGAACCAGCACTTCCTGCTGTCGACGCTCGCGCCCGATGCGTTCGACCCGCGCGCGACCGCCACGCAGAAAGCCGCGCTCGCGCAACGGCTCACGCAGTTGCTCGACGAGAAGTCGTATTTCGATGCGCTGCCGCAGAAGTTCGACCTCGCGACGCGCTGGATCCGGACGCAGATCGCCGGCCAGATCGATCGCGTGAAAGCCGCGCAGGCCGACCTCGCCGCCGCCCAGCAAGCCGCGCGGCAGGCCGCGCAGCCGGCGGGCGGCGCGACGGGCCCCACCGGCCCCGCCAGCCGGGTGCGCAATGCGCTGCGCGGCAAGGGCCGCCGGCGCAACCGCCGCGCCGCGAATGCGTCGAACGCGTCGAACACGCCGGCCGCGCCGAAGCCGCCGAAAACGCCGGCGGCCAAGCCGCTGACGCTGCGGCCCTACCAGCCGAGCCTCGGTTCGAGCACGGTCGCGGAATGGGTGATGCGCTACGGCGCCGCCAAGGTGGCCGACTGGTTCCCGACGGTCGACCGCGTGAAGGCGCTCGCCGCGCGCAGGCACCAGCCCGATGCCGGCGGTCTCGCGCTGACCGACGAACCGCAGACGATCCTGGCCGACGCACCGATGCTGAAAGCGCTCGGCATCCCCATCGGTCTCGCGCGCGAGGTGTCGAGCATGCCGTCGCGCGGGCCGGTGGCCGATCCCGGCGGCGATCACAACCGGTTCGTGAAGTGGATGCAGGCGTACGCCACGCGCCACAGCGCGGCACGCATGATCGACAAGCGCGCGATCCAGGCGTTCGTGCGCGCGCCGGCCGAGATCCAGGACCGCGTCGCGCCGATGGCGCGCGCGTTCAACCTGCGCGACGACCCCGCGCTCGCGGTGCGCTACGTCGAGCAATACGGCGGCGCGATGCCGGTGGTGTCGATTCCGGTCGATCCGCACACGCTCGCGGCCGCGCGCGGCGGCAAGCACGATCCGGCGTTCATCCGGCGCGCCCGCCAGTTCGGCTCTCCGATCGGCGCGCGCTACAACGAGGCCGACGCGACGATCACGCGCGAGGCGGCGGACGGCACCACGCGCACGCTCGAGCTCGACGACATCGCGCATCTGCACAAATGGCTCACCGCGGCGTCGCGCCATGGCTTCCAGCTTCGTCTCGAAGCGGCGTCGGGCCGCCCGCTCGTCTCCGCGGACGACCGCCGCACGATCGCCGGCACCAACGACAGCTACGCCGAATACACGCGGCTCATGACGTCGTTCGAGACGTGGTCGCACGATCATGCCGGCGAGCCCGCGCCGAACGTGATGCTGAGCTTTCACGGGTGGGACGCCGTGCTCGAACCGGTGCCGGGCGCCGGCCACGTCGAGCTGCTCGATGCGCTGCTCGACCGCAAGGCGATCGACTGGCTGCACGTGGGGCTGTCGTACGGCACGCACGGCGCCGACTTCATCGCGAACCAGGACCTGACGCGGGCGCTGGCGGAACGGATCGTCGACTATTACCAGACCGACCGTCACGGCAAGTTCGCGCGGCTGCACGGCGCCGATGCGCTCACGCGCGTATTCGATCCCGTGAGCCCCGAGACGTTCGCGAACCAGCAGCAGGTGCTGTTCGCGGAAATCGCGCGCATCGGCAAGTCGAAAGGCCTGTCCGACGACGCGCTCGCGACGCTGCGCGGCGAACTGTACGAACGCAACACGACCGCGCTCGTCAACCAGGCGCGCAAGGCGACCATCGAGCATGCGATGACGCAGTGGGCGTCGGCCGATCATCCGCCCGCCACGCGCACCGAAAAGCTCGCGCGCCGCTTCGGCGAACGCTGGCTCGCGGAAACCGGCAGCCGCGCGCCGGCGCGCGGCACCGTGGTGTCGACCGCCGATCCCGCGGGGCCGCTGCCCGACAGTCGCGCGTACTGGCAATCGGTGGTCGAGCGCGAAGCGCTGAAGAACGATCCGTCGAAGCCGATCAGCGTCGGCCGGCAGATCGCGGCGAACCCGAAACAGGCCAAGATGATCGAGGAGTTGCAGGCGCTCGCGCAGATCAACGCGCTGCGCGTGCATCGGCCGTCGTTCCGCAAGGCGGAGCTGTGGAAGTCGATCGGCTTCAGCTCGCTCGTCACCGGCGCGGGCGCGCTCGTGATCGCCGATACGCTCGGCGCGACGCACGTGCTGCGGCAGGACATGCTGGGCAGCGCGACGTCGTCGTTCCTGCTGGGCTCGCGTCTGGGCCGTGTGTTCCAGGTCATGCACCAGGGTGCGGTGCGCAGCCTGCAGGCCGGCGATCCGAAGGCCGCGCAGGCGGTGCTCACGCGGCTCGAAGTGACGCTGTCGCGGCAGTTGCGCTCGGGCGCGCACGATTACGGCCAGAACCGGCGCGCCCAGCTCGAACAGATCTCGAACGAAGCGCGGACGCTGGCCGCGCAGTATGTCGAACTGAACCGCGTCGGGCTGATGAGCTTCGACGACGCGACCACCCACATCAAGGCGCTCGCCGCGGACGTGCTCGCGCAGATGCAGGGCACCGTCGGCGGCACGTCGCTGCAGCAGCTCCATACCGGCAACCCGCGTCACCTGTTCGGGATCGCGGGCCGCGCGGGCGCCGCGATCACGTCGACCGCGACGCTCGCGGTCGGCATCAGCGGCGTCGTGCACGCGCACGGGGCGTTCGATCTCGCCTACGGGTCGGCCGCCATCGCGAGCGGCGCGTTCGGCGCCACGTATGCGGGCCTCGTCTATACGATCGGCGCGCACCGCGTGAATGCCGACAAGCGCAGCCGCATCGTGCGCTTTACCGATTCGGCGAGCGACTTCATGGCCGTCGCGTACGGCGGCCTCGGCACCGGCGTGCAGTGGAGCGGCGGCCATTACGACCTCGCGATCGCGACCGGCGTGTCCACCGCGCTGCTGCTCGGCGGGCGTCTGAACACGCATTTCCCGAACGCGACGCCGCTGATCAACAAGATCCCGACGGCCGTCGTGCTGATTCCGGTCGGCGCGTTCGCGTACAAGCTGATCGAAGGGCTGTGGACGACGTTCTTCGGCTCGGGGTCCGGTTCGTCGAATCAGTCGAATCAGTCGAATTCGTCGCAATCGAATCTCGCGCCCGGTGCGTCGGCGAGCGCGTCGCCGAGCGCTTCGGCCAGTCCTTCGGCGAGCGCTTCGCCAAGCGCGACGCCAAGCGCTTCGGCGAGCGCTTCGGCGAGCGCAACACCCGGTACGCCGCCTGCCGCGCCGGCTTCGCCGTCGGCCAGCGCCACGCCGTCGACCGCGCAGCCGTCCGGGTCGCCGCAGCCCTACATCGTCGTCGCCGGCGATTCTCTGTGGGTCGTCGCCGACCGGCATCGCCAGTCGCTGCTCGACGCCGCGCACGTGTCGCGCGCCGATCAGCAGGCGATGACGCGCGGCGAGCAGGACAGGCTCGCGCTCAACGAGATCCTGCAGCTCAATCCGTCGGTGTCAGGCGATCCGAACCGCCTGGCGGTCGGCACGCCGCTGATCGTGGGCTGATATCGGCACGCGGGCCGCGCCGCGCGCGCCGGTCGCGCGCGGCACCCCGCATCACGCGACATCACGCCGCCCGCTGATGTTCCAGCCACGCCTGGAACATCAGCACCGTCCACAGCTGATGCTGCCAGTTCATCCGGCCCGTCTGGTGCTGGCGCCACAGCCGCTCGACCGCCGCCGCATCGAAGAAGCCTTCCTCGCGCAAGCGCGACGGCCGCAGCAGCGCGTCGGCCCAGTCGCGCAGCGCGCCGCGCAGCCAGTGGTCGACCGGCGCGCAGAAGCCCTGCTTCGGCCGGTCGATCAGCGCGGCCGGCACGTAGCGGTCGAGCAGCCGGCGCAGCAGCGCCTTCGACTGCCCTTCCGGCAAGCGCACCGACGCCGGCACGCGCCACGCGAATTCGACGACGTGATGATCGAGGAACGGCATGCGCGTCTCGAGGCTCACGGCCATCGCCGCGCGATCGACCTTCGCGAGGATGTCGGTCGGCAGGTACGTGAGCGTGTCGATCGCCATCGCCTGCTCGGCGAAGCTCAGGTGCGCGGGCCACGCGGACACCGTGTCGAGCGGCGTCGGCGGCTCCTGCCCCGACAGCGCGATGCGCTCCGGATGATGCACCGACGACATCAGCAGCCGGTACAGCCCGATGCGGCTCTCGGCCGTCATCACATGGCCGAGCTTGTGCAGCCGATCGCCGATGCGCGACGACGATTCGCGCGCCTCCACGCCGCCCCACGCGCCCTGCGCGACGGCCGCGAGCTGGTCCGCATGATCGGGCCGCAACGCGTGCAGCGCGGCGGCGATCCGCGCGCGCACGGCGGCCGGCACGCGATGCAGCTTGCGCCACAGGCGTGGCGTCAGGAAATAGCGCGTGTAGCCGCCGAACAATTCGTCGCCGCCGTCGCCGGACAGGCTCACCTTCACGTGCCGGCGCGTCAGTTCGGAGACGAGAAAGGTCGGGATCTGCGACGCGTCGGAGAACGGCTCGTCGTAGATCGACGGCAGCTTCGGCACGACGCCGAGCGCATGGTCGGCGGTCACGTAAAGCTCGGTATGGCGCGTGCCGAGATGGCGCGCGACCGCCTTCGCGTAACCGGCCTCGTCGTAGCCGGCCTCGTGAAAGCCGATCGTAAACGTGTCGACCGGCGTCGCCGATTGCGCCTGCATCAACGCGACGATCGTCGACGAATCGATGCCGCCCGACAGGAACGCGCCGAGCGGCACGTCGGCTTCCATCTGCCGCGCGACGGCCTGGCGCAGGACCGTGTCGAGCTGGTCGACGGCTTCGTCGGCGCTGCCCTCGAACGGCTGCGCGCGGCCCGCCTCGATCGCCTGTTCGAGCGCCCAGTAGGTGCGCAGGCGCGGCGTGTCGCGCGCATGTTCGAACTGGACGTACGTGCCGGGCGGCAGCTTGCGGATGCCGCGATAGATCGTGTAAGGCGCGGGCACACTCGACTGGCGCAGGTACAGGCACAGCGCGTCGCGATCGATCGCGCCGTCGAAGCCCGGATAGCCGCGCAGCGCCTTCAGCTCGGACGCGAACACGAGCGCGTCGCCGATCCGCCCGTAGTAGAGCGGCTTTTCGCCGATCCGGTCGCGCGCGAGCGTCAGCACCCGCGACGCGCGGTTCCACAGCGCGAACGCGAACATGCCGGTCGCCCGGCGCAACGCGGCCTCGACGCCCCACGCGACGATCGCCGCGATCAGCACCTCGCTGTCGGAGTGGCCGCGCCACGCCGGTGCGCGCCCCGCGCGCTCGAGCTCGGCGCGCAGTTCGCGATGGTTGTAGATTTCGCCGTTGAAGACGAGAACGTAGCGGCCGCACGCGGAAGCCATCGGCTGCCGGCCGTGCACCGACAGGTCCACGATCGCGAGCCGCCGGTGGCCGAGCGCGATGCCGGCCTCCGGGTCGACCCAGATCCCCTGTCCGTCGGGCCCGCGGTGCGCAAGGCTCGCCGTCATTCGCGCGAGCGTGCCGCGCGCTGTCTCCTCATCGAAGGCGACGCTATTCAGAAAGCCGTCGATTCCGCACATTGATTTGTCCGCCCCTGTTGACCTGTTCCGTCACGGACGGCACGACCTCGCGGCCGCCGTCGGGCGTGACGGTCGAGCCATATTACGAAGAAATAAATCAGCAATAATTCACCAGTGAATGTCGGCAGCGTCCGGAAAAAAATGGACGTCAAGTGCCGCATGCGGATGGCCGCGCAACGGGGCCATATCGAATCGGATGAGTGGGCCGGCAAGCGTGGCGGAGAAAAATGGGGCCGCATGCCGGTGCGACGCCGCCACGCCGTGTCACGCGGCGCCGGTCGCCCATTTCAGCAACTGCGCGACCTCGCGGAAATGCTGCGGCTGGATCGTGCCGTTCTCGGGCGTCGTCTCGTACAGCGCCTGCGCGAGCCCGACGTTCGCGAGCGTCGGGCGCAGCGCGTCGCGGGCCAGCCGCACGATCCGCTCGGCCGCGTCGCCCTCGCCGCGCGCGAGCACCCACGGCAGCGAGCCCATCCCGCCGTAATAGAGCGCGACCGCGACGCGCGGCGAATAGACGACCACCGACGCATAGCCGATCCGGTCGGGCAGCGACGCGAACTGCACTTCGCGCGCGAGCTGGCGGCGCTTCGCCTGGATGTGCGGATCGCCTTCGTCCTCCTTGTGCTCGCGCCGCACTTCGTCGATCGACATCTTCATTTTCTGGTTGAATTCGTGCCGCTGGTGCACGATGTCGATCAGCGCCATCACGATATAGATCAGCGCGGCCCAGCCGAACAGCAGCATCAGCAGCTTCACGATCAGCGCGAGGATCGAGACCGGCCGCGTGAAGCCCGACTGCACGGACGGATCGAGCGACTCGACGATCAGCCAGCCGAGCGTCGCGACGAGCAGCGCCGTCTTCAGCAGCATCTTCGCGAGGTTGACGAGGTTGCGCAGCGACCACAGGTTCTTCATCCCCTCGGCCGGGTTGAGCCGCGACAGTTGCGGCACGAGGCGGCTCCACGCCATCACGCCGCCCACCTGCACGAAGCCCGCGAGCAGCCCCGCCAGCAGCCCGGCCGCGACGATCTGCGCGGACTGCGTGGCCCAGTCGCGCGCGGCGCCGTCGATCAGCACCGCGAGCCGCGCGGCGGGGTCGGCCGCGCCGACCGCGTCGAACACGAGCCGGAACAGCGCCTGCAAGCGCGCGAACAGCGAACCGATGCCCACCGCGAGCGCCACGCACACGCCGACGAAGAACGCCGACGACACCGTTTCCGCGCTCTTCGGCACGTCGCCTTTCTCGCGCGCCTCGCGCAGGCGCTTCGCGGTCGGCTTCTGGTCCTTTTCGGCCATCCCGGCTCCCGCGCGCTCAGCCGCCGCCGTGCGCGGCGAACAGCGCGCGCAGCAGCGCCACCAGCCCGCTGTCGGGGCTCAGCAGCGCGTGCAGCGACGCGTACACCACCGGCAGGAACAGGATCATCATCAGCATCGCGAGCGCGCTTTTCAGCGGCTGCGAGAACACGAAGACGTTGAGCTGCGGCACCGCGCGCCCGACCAGGCCGATGCCGAGCTCGACGAGCACCAGCACGATCGTGACCGGCGCGGCGAGCTTCACCATCCATTCGAAGATCGTGTCGGTCTGGCGCACGATGAAGGTCTGCAGCATCGACGAGAAATCGGGGCCGAGCGAGCCGATCGGCCACCATGCGTACGACTGCGCGAACAGTTGCACGAGCACCTGCAGCCCGCCCGCCGTGACGAACAGCGCGATCGCGACGAAATTCAGGAATCCCGAGGTCGGTCCACCCTCGTGCCCGCCCATCGGATCGAAGAACGCGGCGCTGCCGCTGCCGGTCTGGAAGTCGATCAGGTAGCCGACGCCCTGGATCGCGAACAGCACCGCGCTGAACGCGCCGGCGAGCAGCATGCCGACCATCGCCTCCTTCGCGACCAGCAGGCACCACATCAGGAACGGCAGCGCGGCTACCTGCGCGGCATCGATCGCCGGCGCGACGAACGCGGCGATCACGACCGCGATTCCGTTGCGCACGAGGCCCGTGATGATCTGCTCGTTGAATACCGGCACGACCAGCATGATCGGCAACAGGCGCGGCATCACGTAGAGCAGCGGCCGCAGCATGCCGGCGACATCGTTGAAACCCGCGGCCTGGTCTAGCATCGGCGCTCCGCGGCGGCGGGCGGGGCGGGATCGCCAGCCGCGTCAGGCACCTCGGGCACGTCGGACAGCACGGTTTCAGCGGCGATGTCGGCGCCCGCCTCCGTTTCGGTCATGGCCGCATCGAACGCGGCCGCGGCCGCCGGCGGCGTGGACGCATGACCTGCCGCGTCGCCCGCGCCGGCCACCCAGGTGCCGCCCGTCGCGAAGCGCCGCACCGCGTAGCCGTCCGCGACGTCGTCGGCGTCGCGCTCGACCCGCGCGGCGCGCGCGTGCAGCGCCTTCTCGCCGGCCTTCTCCAGCTTGTCCTCCGCGGCCTTCGCCTTGCGCGCGGCGCGCTGCAGGTCGGCGAGCGTCGCTTCGTGGCCGCGGTGCACGTGCGCGGCCTCGCTCACCGACGCGTTCGCGTTGCCGATATGCCGGTCGAACGTGCGCGTATCGGCCGCCGCGTCCTGCAATGCGCGCGCTTCGCGCACGTCGTCGGCCAGCCGCGTCCGGATCGCAGCCTTCGCGGCGACCTGCTGCGCGAGCTGCGCCTGCGCGGCCGCGAGCACCCGCCGGCTCTGCGCGGCGATGCCCTGCTGGCGCGCGGCCGCGACGCGCGCGATCTGGCTGCGCATCTCGCGTACGCGCTTCAGGCGGGCGAGCGTCGCGAGCACGAGGCGGTCATCGGCTTCAGACATGATCGTTCGCCAGCTTCGTCAGCTTCGCGAGCAGCGCGTCGAAGCGCACGTCCTCGTCCGACGCCTGCGCGCAGAACGCGCCGATCGCGTCGCGCGCGCGCAGCGCGAGATCGCCGAGCCGATCGCTGCCTTCGCGATACTCGCCGATCTGCACGAGCAGCTCGATCTCCTGGTACTTCGCGATCAGCTCGCGCACGCGCGCGGCCGCATGCTGGTGCGCACGGCTCGCGACGAGCGGCATCACGCGCGACAGGCTCGCGAGCACGTCGATCGCCGGATAGCGGTTCGCGAGCGCGATCTTGCGCGACAGCACAATATGGCCGTCGAGGATCGAGCGCACCTCCTCGGCGATCGGGTCCGATTCCTCGTCGCCTTCCACGAGCACCGTGTAGAGCGCGGTGATCGACCCGTGCGCGCCCTGCCCCGCGCGTTCGAGCAGGCGCGGCAATACCGCGAACGTCGACGGCGGAAAGCTGCGTCGCGTCGGCGGCTCGCCGCTCGCGAGGCCGACCTCGCGCTGCGCGCGTGCGAAGCGCGTCAGCGAATCGACCAGCAACAGCACGCGCTTGCCCGCATCGCGGAAGTGCTCGGCGATCGCGGTCGCGACCAGCGCGGATTTCACGCGCTCCATCGCGGGGCGGTCGGACGTCGACACGACGACGATCGAACGCGCGCGCACCTCGGGCGACAGGCTGTGCTCGATGAATTCGCGCACCTCGCGGCCGCGTTCGCCCACCAGTGCGATCACGTTCACGTCGGCCTGCGCGCCGCGCGCGATCATCCCGAGCAGCGTGCTCTTGCCGACACCCGAAGGCGCGAAGATGCCCACGCGCTGGCCGACGCCGAGCGTCATCAGGCCGTCGATCACGCGCACGCCGGTCGGAAACGGCGTGTCGATCATCTTGCGCGCGAGCGGGTTCGGCGGGTCCTGCTGCGTCGATACCCAAGCGGCGCCCGTCACCGGCCCGCGATCGTCGAGCGGGCGGCCGAGCCCGTCGAGCACGCGGCCGAACAGCCCCTCGCCCACCGGAAACACATGCTCGCGCCCGGACGGCACGACGGTCGTCTCCGGCGACAGCCCGGCCACGTCGCCGAGCGGCGTGAGCAGCGTCGTCTGGCGCGAGAAGCCGACCACCTCGGCAAGCAGCGTCGGCTGGTTCGGCGTGCGCAATTCGCAGATCTCGCCGAGCCGCGCGCGGATACCCGTCGCATTCAATATCTGCCCGACCGCATGATTGACGCGGCCCTGCACCGATACCGGCGAGAAGAACGCGAGCCCCGCGTCGAGTTCGCCGACGAGGCGGCCGCGATCGAACGGCGCGCCGTCGTCGTCGCCGAACGTTTGCCGATCGTCGAGCGGCGCGTTCATCGCGCGGCGCCCTTCAGCGCGTCGCGGCGGATCGCCTGGCGCAACGCGTCGATCTGCAGGTCGAGGCTCGCGTCGATGCGCCCGGAGGGCGTCTCGACCGTGCACGCGTGGCGTTCGAGCTGCGCGTCCTCGACGATGCGGATCTTCTGCCGGTTGGACTGCCCCGCGAACGCGCCGTCGAGCGCGTCGCGCATCTCGTCCGTGCGCCCGGGCGCGACGCGCACGATCAGGAACGCCTCGTCGCGCACGAGCGGCGCGATCCGCGCGAGCGCGGCCTCGTACAGCTTCTGCGTGCTCATCTCGCCGACGATCGCGCGCACGGCCTTCACGACGATCTCGGCCATCGCATCCTTCATCGTCTCCATCGTGCGCGTGGCCGCGAGCGCCTGCGTGTACGCCTGCGCGGCCTGCTCGCGCTGCGCGCGGCGCATGCCTTCGTCGTAGCCGGCCGCCTGGCGCTTGTCGAATTCGCGCTGTGCGTCGGCGACGATGCGCGCGGCCTCTTCATGCGCGGTCGCGATCACCGCGGACGCGTCGAGCAGCGCCGCGTATTCGCGCTCCTTGAGCACCTTGCGCTCCGACAGAAGCTGCAGGTTGTCGCTCGTGATCAGAAAAGCCAGTCCCATGACGCAAGCCTCTCGGGAATCAGAAACAGGAACATCAGTTCGCCGAATTGATCGCGCTGCGCGCGGTTCAGCCAGTACGGCGCTTCGTCGTCGATCGCGCGGTTGAATTTCAGGCGCACGCGCCGCGCGACCGCGTCGCCGGCCACGGCGATGAAATCCGCGAGCAAGCGCCCGCCGCGCGCGCGGATCACGACCGGCAGCGCGGCGGGATCGGCGCGCCACGGTTCGAGCGTTTCGGCGAGCGCGCCGAATTCCGGCGCGCGTTCGAGCGCGAGTTCGAGCGCATCGCCGCCGAGCCGCGCCGCCACTTCCGCGCGGATGCGCCGCCCGGCCAGCGCGTCGCGCAGCCACGCGCGATGCAGCAGCAGCCCCGCATACGCGGCCAGTTGCTCGAGCGCCGCGCCCGGCAGCAGCGCGAGCCGCGCGCACGGATTCGCCACGTCGAAGTCGTGCCGGTCGGCCACGCCGTTCAGCGCGAGCAGGTGCCGCGCCAGCAGCTTGCGGCCGGCCGCGCCGAACGCATCCGGCGAACGGTAGCGCGCGGGCCACTCGGCCGGCACGCGCGTCACGTGCAGATAGCGATCGGGCCGCAGGTTGAAGTCGCACACGAGCGCATGAAACGCGGCGGCACGCGCGGCAGGCGGCGGTGCAAGCGGGTGCAGCCACGGCAGCGGCGCCGCGTGGAACGCGGCCGCTTCGCCCGGCGGCAGCGCGCGCGGATCGCTCATGCGCCGTCGCGCGCGCCGTCCGGCGTACGCAGCCCGCCGCCCGCCTGCTGCG
>NZ_JAIZQG010000038.1:0-28303 GCF_020419965.1 Burkholderia sp. AU39826 | reverse complement strand
AAGTGGACGGGTTCCCGGCACGATTGGAAGAGCGCCATGACTCAGTTCGCACTGCTTTACCCAGAACGATTCAACATTGGAGTCTGAATCTCAACCCGCCTCACACACTAAATTCCGGATACCTCCAGCGAGCGCAACCCGACAGCGCCGGATTGATACGAGACTCCGCTTCCAGGGACTTCACAACGTTGGAAATAATGAAGAAGTCCTCGATGAAGTTGTACGGCACGAGGAACATCAGCCAGACACTGTTGGGTTCGGCCACACGCGATCCCCGGCTGACCGATTTCAGGGTCGTCCTGAGGTCGCTCGCGTACGCATAGACCAGCGCCAGAAAAACCGCGATAACGACGATGCTTCCGATTGTCCCAAGCACCGCTATTTCGCCGAGAACGCCTCTGTCGTCGGAGGGATAGATGAGGGGATAGCACCGAATTCGCTTACCCTCGCCTGTTGAGCGCACAGGATTTCGAGTGCGTTGGCTGCTCGATATCCACACGACATTCCATCACTACGGATCGCGCGAGGACGCTCCGCATCGCCTGCGCTATTCCGGAAAATCCCCGTCAGACAAGACGTTCGGGCTGATTCGCATGGTCGAATGCATGGTGCTCACCTGTCCGGAGCACAGCGATTCGACTGGTTGGGCGTGCGGGTTGTCCACATACGGGCTGTCGACAAGCGCACGAAACCGGATGTTCGTTTCGCATGCACCTCGTTCTCAGAGCTTGCTTTTCTCCGTCCAGTTGGGCCCAGCTTGTGATCCGCGCACGCGCTCACCTTTTGCCCGCACAGCGTTTCGCATCGTTTTGTACCGAGGTTATCCACATATGAAGGCCGACTACCTTCATCGCCTCCGAAGTCACTTGATCAGATAAACCCTGAGAATCTCGCCAGTTTCCGGAGAGACGACATACTTCATCGACGTCCCGAGCGGACTCGCGTTGCCGAGCCCGCGCACGCCTGGAGGCATCTTCGCTGCGAACGTCACACCGATGACGGCGTCCTCGGGCTTCGGATCGACCCTGGCTGCACTTTCGTCCTCGATGTAGATCTCGAAGTTACGCAGGTCCTGCCCGGTCTTCGCAAATTCCTCGTAGGCCGCCTTCAGGCCGAGCAGCGTCGCGGTATTGAGCCGGACGGAGCATCGATCGACCGCGCCGAAATTCAATTGGGTCATCGCCTCTCCCCGAAGACGCCGCGCTTCTATCCTGCTTCCTGCCCGGCCATCAATTCCCTCAGGCATTCAACGCACGTTGCCGTCAACCATCCGATCGCCGTCTCCATCGGCTCGTCATCGTCGAACCGATAGACGCCTCCGCCTGCGTGCGTCCCGCCCAATTCAAGCAGCTTCGTCGCTTCCGATTCGAGCATGTAGCCCGGAAACTCGATCTCATCGCGCACCAGCGTCAACGGCACGACCCCGCGGCCGCCCTTCCAGTTGCCACGATCGTTGACGAGTTCGGACACAGCACGAGTCACGAGCTCGCCTCCGACACGTCCGTGATATGAACAATTCACCAGCGGCATCATTTCACCTTTGATTTCCAATCCCATAGCTGCGCGTCGCTCGACACCCGGACGATGCGCTCGCCATCGGACAGATCAATCGCATCGCGCGACACCATCGGAACCTCGTATGTCATCACGTGACCACTCACCAAGGATGACAGCAATTCTACAGAGCGGCTGGTCCAAGCATCGGTCAATGCTCTCCACAGTTTTCGACTTCGTTCATCCAATCGCTACACGAAGCGCACGGCGTGAGCGGAGCACAGTCGACGGACTGTGCTTATCCAAAGGTGTTAACAGGGTTCGTATATATACGTAGTGGTAGTTAACAAACCCTGTGCCCCACAGTGGATAACGTCGGTAACGCACTGAATTTTCAACGCGAATCGAAATGCATAACCCTGGGTGCGCGACGTGAACAGCGTCCGGCAGCACAGAACAACTTTTCGTCGATTCACAGCCGCGCCGACATATCCTCAATCGTTCCACTGTGAATCCAGAGGCTTGCGGGACGGTTATCCAGAGGGCGATGTGGATAACACGGCAGCACATCGACGCGTTTTGCTGTGATGCGAACAAATGAAGCTCGCGTTGCCGGCATCGCGAGGCAACGTCCGATCGTCGGCCACCGCACACGCCCTTTCAAAAAATTTTCACGAAGGGGCTTGTGCTCCCCCAAAACCCTCTCTATAATTCGCGGCTTCTTAGGCTCGTAGCTCAGTTGGTTAGAGCACCACCTTGACATGGTGGGGGTCGTTGGTTCGAATCCAATCGAGCCTACCAACGAACAAAATGAAGGGGTCCGGCAGCACAACTTGCCTACAGGCAACGCGGCTCGCCAAACATACAAACGCCACGCGGCAACCTCGCGTGGCGTTTTTCTTTGCGCCGACGGGTAGCATCCGGCCGCGCGCCAGCCTTCACGTTTCTCTCCGTATCCCGCGCTACACGTATTGACTGTCGAAACGGTTCGACACAATTGCGGCCGTATGCACAGGGCGCGGTACAGCACCAGCCGACGTGCGTTTCGTCCGCGCGCCCGCATCCACGCTACTCCGGCTTCTCTTACTCCATCGCCGTACGCCGCATAGACTCGGCCGACCGTCGACGCGTCCCGATACCCGAAAAGACCCGTCGCGGCATTCCCGGGAACGCGCACACATCTTGCCGACGCAGTGAGCGGACCCGATACCAATAACGCGCACGCTGCGCCACCGAGGGCCAACACACACATGTCCGAGACCACGACACTCGTCAGCACTGACGAAATCGCCGCTTACGTTGGGAAAAAAGCCCGCTGGTATGAAACGAAATGGGCAATCGCCGCGACACGCAGGAGCAAGCATTCGTGGAACTGGGCAGCCTTTCTGGTGGGGCCGTTCTGGATGGCGTACCGCGGCATGTACTGGCATGCGCTGGCGCTATTCGGCATCGTATTCGGGCTCTCGCTGATCGAAATGCTGTTCTTCCCGAATTTCTTCGACTCGAGTCAGAGCAACGCAATCGGGATCGGGGTTTCGGTGATGCTTGGCTTGCATGGCAACAGTTTCTACCAGGCGCATGTCCGCCGGGCGATCACGAGGCTGCGTCCCCATTCCGCACCCGGCGACTCCTTTCTTGCACTCCTGAGCGTGCAAGGCGGCACGAACTGGCTCGCGGTAATCGGCTTTGCCGTCGCGTTCGTATTTTTCTGTTACGCGACGTCGCTCATTCACGCCTTGGTGGCCGCATTCCGATGACGTCATCGGCTCGCGCCGGATCGAACGAGAAAGCGGGCAGGGTGGCCGCTTGAACCCGCACGCCACCCGCGCACCCTCAATGCAGATGCTTCAATTTATCAGGATTCCGCACGACATAGATCGCGACGATCTTTCCGTCGTCGATCTCGAGCGCGGTCGTCTGCAGCTCGCCGTCGGCTTCCAGCGTGACGAACCCCGGCAGTCCATTGATGAACCCGGCCCGCACGAGCTTCGACGCATGCGTCTCGAACAACTCGGCCAGGTGCGCGTGCACCCGCATCACAAGCTCGAAGCCGAACACCGGCTTGCCGGCGGCCGCGCGCTTGCCGCCGCCGTCGGAATGCAGGCTCACATCCTCCGCAAGCATCGCGCCGAGCGCGCACATGTCGCCGCTGCGCGACGCCGCGAAGAACGCTTCGGCCAGTTCGATCCCGCGCTGCTTCTCGACATGAAAACGCGGCCGCGCGTCGCGCACGTGCGTGCGGGCCCGCGCGGCGAGCTGCCGGCATGCGGCCGGGTCGCGCCGGATCGTCGTGGCCACTTCGTCGAATTCGACGCCGAACACGTCGTGCAGCAGGAACGCCGCGCGTTCGAGCGGCGACAGCCGTTCGAGTGCAAGCAGCAGCGGCAGCGTGACGTCGTCCTGTTCGTCTTCCTCGACGACCGGCTCCGGCAGCCACGGGCCGATATAGGTCTCGCGCTGATACCGCGCGGACTTCAACTGGTCGAGGCACATGCGCATCACCATGCGGCGCAGGAACGCCTCCGGCACGCGCACGTCGGTACGGTCGACGTCCATCCAGCGGATGAACGCCTCCTGCACCATGTCCTCGGCATCCGCGACGGAACCGAGCATCCGGTACGCGACGCGGATCAGCGTGCGACGCAGCGGATCGAAGCTCGCCGCCGCGTCAGCCCGTTCGTCGGCGCCGCCGCTGGCCGGGTCGAGGTTCGGCATCAGGCCACCATCTTCGCGGCGGCGGCCTTCGCGTCGGCCGGGTCGACCCACAGCCCGAAGCCGACTGCGAGCCGGTTCCAGCCGTTGATCACGTTGATCATCACCGTCAGTTTCACCTGTTCCTCCTCGCTGAAATGGTCGTTCAGCGCCGCATGGGCCGCTTCGTGCGCGGCGTGGCCCTCCGACAGCCGCGTGAGCGCGTCGGTCCAGCCGAGCGCCGCGCGTTCGCGGTCGGTGTAGCAGGGCGCTTCGCGCCACGCGGACAGCAGGTAGATGCGCTGCTCGGTCTCGCCTTGTTCGCGCGCCTCGACGGTGTGCATGTTAAGGCAGTTCGCGCATGCATTGATCTGCGACGCGCGGATCTTGACCAGCTCGATCAGCGTCGGCTCGAGGCTCCCGGCAGCGGCGACCGACACGGTCATCCATTGCTTCATCAACGCGGGGGCGGCGGCAAACGGATTGAGTTTCGCAGTCATGGTTCCTTCTCCTTTCGTGTGGGTTCCGCCGATATGACGAGCGAGCCCCCCGCGCGTGTGACATCGGCGTAAAAAATTTTTTGCGGCCGGAGAAGAAAGCGGCGGCCAGCGAAGGGCAGAGGCGTTGAGCGGGGCACGGAGAACAACGCGATATCGACTGACGAATCGTCCGCGGGACGCCGCGCCTCCGACCCACGCGCGCCATCGACCTTTCACGCACGCCGTGCGGCTGTCACCGGGCGTCAGCAGCATGCAGCGGCGGGCACGCGTATTGCCCCCGTCGCCGAACCCCACCACGACGGGGCATCGACGGTCCGCTGCACGGGCGATGCCGACATCACGCATGCTTTCATTTTTCTTTCGCCTTTGTTTCACCCGAAATCCGATTCGCGACGTTCACATTTCTGGACCATACTGTTCTGCACGGGCAGATGAAGTGACGCCGCATCCGCGGCCCGGCGCGCGCGCCGGCTGCCCGACGACGCAGCAGCAAATCGCACGTCAGCCGCGCGCATCCGCGCAAGGCTTTCCCTTTTCCGGCAACGCAACGCAGCGAATCGCGACGTGAACGGTAAACCGATGAGCCTTCTTGCATCCCAGCTTCAGCGCCGTTACCAGGACGTGCGCGCCCATAGCGTCGCGTTGACCGCGACGCTGTCCGCCGAAGACCAGGCCGTGCAGTCGATGCCCGACGCGAGTCCGACGAAATGGCATCTCGCGCATACGACCTGGTTCTTCGAAACCGTCGTGCTGATGCGCCGCGTGCCCGGCTACGCGCCGTTCGACGCCGCCTTCCAGTTCCTGTTCAATTCCTATTACGAAGCGCTCGGCCCGCGCCATCCGCGGCCGCAGCGCGGGCTGCTCACGCGTCCGTCGCTCGACGAGGTGCACGCGTACCGGCAGTACGTCGACGACGCGATGCTGCGCGCGCTGGCCGGCGCCGATGCGGCGCTACTCGACGCGATCGAACCCGAGCTCGTGCTCGGCCTGCATCACGAGCAGCAACATCAGGAATTGATCGTCACCGACATGCTGCACGCGTTCTCGTGCAATCCGTTGAAGCCGGCGTTCCGGCCGCGCAACGCGACGGACGGCGACGCGATGGCCGCGGGCGACGCCGGCGTGCTGCGCTGGCTGCCCCAGCCAGGCGGGCTCGTCGAGATCGGCCACGACGGCGACACGTTCTCGTTCGACAACGAACGGCCGCGTCACACGGCACTCGTACGGCCGTACGAGATCGCGAACCGCCTCGTGACGAACGCGGAATTCGCGGCGTTCATCGCCGACGGCGGCTATACGCGCCCCGAGTTCTGGCTGTCCGACGGCTGGGCGACGGTGCAGCGGGAAGGGTGGCAGGGGCCCGCGTACTGGATGCCGGACGACGACGATGCGGCCGCCACGCGCGTGCGGCGCACGTTCGGCCTGCACGGCGTCGAGCCGCTCGCGCCCGACGCGCCGGTATGCCACGTGAGCTTCTACGAAGCGGCCGCGTACGCGGAATGGGCCGGCGCACGGCTGCCGACCGAATTCGAGTGGGAAACCGCGTTCGCGGCCGACGGCATCCGGCAGATGCTCGGGCACGTCTGGCAGTGGACGCGTTCGTCGTACGAGCCGTATCCGGGCTTTCGGCCGCTCGCCGGGGTAGCTGCCGAATACAACGGCAAGTTCATGGTCGGCCAGCAGGTCCTGCGCGGCAGCAGCATCGCGACGCCGCCGGGGCATGAACGGCCGACGTACCGCAATTTCTTTCCGCCGGCGGCACGCTGGCAATTCACGGGGGTGCGACTTGCGCGAGACGTCTGATCTGACGGCCACGAGCGGTGGCCTGCAACCCGCCCGCGATTCGCGGCCGAGCGCATTCGAGCGCGACCTGATCGACGGACTGTCGCGCACGCCGCGCAGCATCCCGCCGAAATACTTCTACGATGCGGCCGGCTCCGCGCTGTTCGACCGCATCTGCGAGTTGCCCGAGTACTACCCGACGCGCACGGAGCTCGGCATCCTGCGCGATCGCGCGGCCGAGATCGTGCGGCGCGTCGGCCCGCATGCGGACATCGTCGAATTCGGCGCGGGTTCGCTCGAGAAGATCCGCGTGCTGCTCGACGCGTTCGCGGGTAACTACGCGAACGCGCCGGCGCGCTACGTGCCGGTCGACATCTCGGCCGACTACCTGCACGGCGCGGCCGCGCGGCTGCGGGCGGCGTATCCGTGGCTCGACGTCGCGCCGCTCGCGGCCGACTACACGAAGGCCGAGCAACTGGCCGCGCTGACGGACACGCCGCGGCGGCGCATCGGCTTCTTTCCCGGCTCGACGATCGGCAACTTCTCGCCGGAAGAGGCCGACACGTTCCTGCGCGACGCGGCGCGGCTGCTGCGGGGCGGCGGCCTGCTGGTCGGCGTCGATCTCGTGAAGGACGAGCGCACACTGCACCGCGCGTACAACGACGCGCAGGGCGTGACCGCGCAGTTCAACCTGAACCTGCTCGCGCGTGCGAATGCCGAGCTCGGCGCGGATTTCGACGTCGATGCGTTCTCGCATTGCGCGTTCTACGACCGCGAGCGGCAGCGCATCGAGATGCATCTCGTCAGCGACGTCGCGCAGACCGTGCACGTGCGCGGCCACGCGTTCCGCTTCGAGGCCGGCGAGCGCATCCACACGGAAAACTCGCACAAGTTCACGATCGACGGCTTTCATGCGATCGCGCGCCGCGCCGGGTTCGAACCCGATACCGTGTGGACCGACGCGGACAACCTGTTCAGCGTGCACTGGCTGCGCAGCGTCGACGATATCCGCGCGTAACGCGCGCCGCCACGAACCGCTCGCGCCGCAGGGTGAGGGCGGTTCGCTCGCCATGCACACCGGCGGGTTCGATCCCGTTGCCCGGTTTCGTGCCGAAAATCCCCTTTTTACCGGTCCGATGCATCGCCGCAACGGTGTGTGGAATACCGTCTCTTTCTTGTTCCACAAGGCTTTGCGGGCACCCGTAAACGTCCGTTACCTGTCTCGCATACCCGTTTCACCTGTGTCGGCACACGGTGCCTAGACTCCGAACCGTAGTCACATGACGCACGACACGTGCAGGGAGTCGCGAAATGAGCAAGAAACTTATTCTCGGTGCAGTTCTCGGTGTAGCGGCGCTGGCAGCTTCGGGCGTCGCCTCGGCCCACGTCGACCTGTCGGTCGGCATCGGTGTGCCCGCCTATGCGGCGCCGGCGCCCGTCTACGTGGCGCCGCCTCCGCCGGTGATGTACGCGCCGGTCGGCTATCGCGACGACTGGCGTGCGCGTCAATGGCGTGAACGCGAGTGGCGCCGCCGTGAATGGCGCGAACACGAATGGCGCGAGCGCGCCTGGCGTGACGGCGGCGGCTGGCGCGGCCGTTGGGACTGAGCACGGCGACCCGCTCGCGCGAACACTGATCACGACAACACGAGGAGAGTGATCGCATGAATCCCATCCGGCACATCGGACGGTATGCAACCGCCGCAGTCGTTGCGCTCGCAACGATCGGCAGCGCGCATGCGGCGGGCTGCATGAAGGGCGCGGTGGTCGGCGGTGTGGCTGGCCACTACGCGGGGCACCACGCGGTGGTCGGCGCGGTCGGCGGCTGTATCGTCGGTCATCACATGGCGAAGAAGCAGGCGCAAGAGCAGGCCGCGCAGCACAAGGCCGCCGCGCAGGGCATGCAGCCGGCGCAGTAAGCGACCTCGCCGCCGGCGCGATGCCGAATGCGTGCGCACGCATCGTTACGATCATTTACGACGTCGTGCGGCGCGCATCGTGCGTGGCGCGATCGATAAAGGCCCGGCCACGCCGACAAAAAAGGGCGACTCGTCGCCGCCCTTTGTCTCACCGCCTCGCGCCTGCCAGCGGCGCCGCAGGTTCGAACAGCGCGTCGACGTGCCTGACGCGCACGAAGCGCGCCGCGCCGTCGCCATCGGCCAGCGCACGGAAATGCGCTTCGCCGCACGCGAGCTTCGCGCGCTCGTTCTCGCTCGGCACGTGGCCGTCCGTATTCGGCGTATCGACGACGAAGTACAGCCGCTCGCCGCCATCCTGCTCCGCAAGTACGGCCCAGTCCGGGTGATAGCTGCCGAGCGGCGTCTGCACGCGGAACCACGCCGGCAGCTTCGCGTACAGCTTCACGCCGTCGTGCGCTTCGAGCGCATCGGCGAACGCGCGTTCGGCGTCCGTCTCGCACACGACCGCTTCGTGGATCGACTTGCGCGCGTCGAGCCGCAGATTGCGCAGATAGCCGGTCAGCGCCTCGCTCTCGAACGATTCGAGCGCATGCACGTGGCGCTCGCCGAGCTTGCGGTACGCAATGCCCGAGACGAGCGCGAGCCGCTTGCAGCGGTTGATCGCGTCGGCCGCTACCGCGATGAACTGCTGCGGATTCACGCGGAAATCGTCGAGCCGGCCGCTGTCGGCGAGGATCGTCGCGAGCGAACGGCGCGTGAGCTGCGTACGGTCCTGCAACTCGGTGAGCAGGTCGGGCAGCGGCAATTCGCCTTCGTCGAGCAGCACCGTGCCGGCGCCGGCCACCTCGATCGCCTCGATGCCGGCCTTGCCGATGTCGATCTCGGCCTTGCGCCACTGCAGCCGCGCCCGCGCGATGTTCGGCGCGTCGCGCAACGCGGCCGTGCAGTCGCGCACCAGCTTCGCGTTGTCGAACTCGACGCGGTACACGGTGCGATGACGGATGCGGTCCCACAGCGCGCGGAAATCCTCGCCGAACACGACGGCCTTGCCTGACGCGTCGCGCCGCAACGCGATCGCGCGGCGCTCGTCGGCGTTGCGCACCGCGAAGCGGCCCGACAGCTTGCGCAGCATCGCGACGATCGGTGCGCGCAGCCGCTCGAACGCATCCGGCAGCACGAGCGCGCTCTGGCGCAGCGCATCCTTCAGCCGGTCGAGCACCTTGCCCTGCGCGTCGACGTAGCCCTGCTCGTGCAGATGGTTCCACAGCACGCGCGACAGCTCGATGCCGAGCGCATGCGCGGGGCCGTCGTCTTCCTGCACCGGCAGCGCCGCGAACTGGTGTTCCTCGACGATCCCGAAGCGGATGCCCGTATCGGCCTCGATTTCCTTCTGCAGGTTCTCGGCGAACGACTCGTAGCGCTCGGTCGCGATCACGGTGAGCGTGTTCACGCCCGGGTCGCGCACGCGTTCGCCGTCCTGGTCGACGGCGAGACGCAGCCCGCGGCCGAGCGTCTGGCGGCGCTCGCGTTCGGTCTGGATGTCGCGCAGCGTGCAGATCTGGAACACGTTCGGGTTGTCCCAGCCTTCCTTCAGCGCCGAGTGCGAGAAGATGAACTTCAGCGGCGTGTCGAACGACAGCAGCGCCTCCTTCTCGCGCATGATCAGGCCGTACGCGCGCTCCGCGTTCTCGCGGGCCGCCGCGCTGCTTTCGCTCGTGTCGGTCCAGCCGCCCTTGCGGTCGATCGAGAAGTAGCCGTTGTGCGCGCGCTCGACCTCGAGCGCGACGTCGACGCCGTCGAACAGCGCACGGTAGGCCGGCACGCGCGCCGCGCGCGCATATTCCTCTTCGAAGATCAGCGCGTAGTCGCCCTTCACGGGCATCCCGTTCTCGTCGTAGCGGCGATAGCGCTCGACCGAATCGACGAAGAACAGCGACAGCACCTTCACGCCGCGTTCGGCCAGGCGCAGCTCCTTGTCGAGGTGCTCGCGGATCGTGCGGCGGATCATCTCGCGCTGCACGGCGAGCGTGTCGATGTCGCCGAATGCCTCGCCGAGCGACAGGAACGCCTCGCCTTCCGAATGGCGCAGCTCGACGTACTCGGCGCCTTTCACCGCGTGCACTTCGCCGATCCTCAAGCCCGCGTACAGCGCGCGCCTGGTCAGGCGTTCGAGATCGTCGCCGTCGGTGGCCGACACGATCTGGCGCTTCACGCCAGCCGCCGTCGCGACGTCGAGCTCGACGCGCGCGCTGATCGCGCCGCGCCGGTTCGACACGCCGACGAGCCGCACGTACGGCTTGTTGTGCGCGTCCTCGACGATCGCCGACGCGATCTCGATCTGCTTGACGAGCTTGCGCTCGTACGCGTCGACGGCATCGAGCCGGTACACCATGTGATGCCGGTCGACGTGCGTGGCCGAATAGCGCAGCGTGCAGAGCGGCGCCATCGCGGCGAGCGCCTCGCGGCCGCGCCCCTCGAGCCCGCCGTCGACGCTCTGCGGCTCGTCGACGATCACGATCGGCCGCGTCGCGCGGATCAGGTCGATCGGCTTCTCGCCGCCGGTCTTCTCGCTGTCCTTGTAGAGATTGTTGATCTCCTTCTTGTTGATCGCGGCGACCGTCATCACCATGATCTGGATCGCCGCGCTCGCCGCGAAGTGGCGCACCTGGCCGAGCTTCGCGGAGTCGTACAGGAAGTAGTCGTACGGCACGCCCGCGTACAGCGCGCGGAAGTGATCCTCGGTGATCGACAGCGTCTTGTGCACGCCTTCCTTGATCGCGATCGACGGCACGACGATCACGAACTTCGTGAAGCCGTAGCGGCGGTTCAGCTCGAAGATCGTGCGCAGGTACACGTAGGTCTTGCCGGTACCCGTCTCCATCTCGACGGTGAAGTCGCGCGAGCCGGGCAGGCCGGACGGCGGCAGCCCGCCGCGCAACTGCACGTCGGCGAGATTGCGCGCGAGCGCGTCGTCGGTCAGCGACAGCCGGTTGCCGACGCCTTGCTCCGACACCGCGAAGCCGAGCGAGCCTTGCGCGGCGGCCGTCGTGCCGGGCGCGGCGTTCGCGAGCACGCTGAAATCGCCGCGATACGACTCCTGGCCGCGAAACAGGTCGCAGACGGCGTCGATCGCCTCGCGCTGGTAGTCGAGATCCGCTTCGAAATGCAGCCGCATCACAGGCTCCGCACGCGCTTCACGCCGTGCTGTTCGAGCAGCGCGGCGAGATTGAGCTTCGCGACGTCGTCGACGAAACCGTTGTCGCGGAACAGGCACGTGACGTCGCGCGACGCGCCGCTCGCATCGAGCAGGTCGACGATGCCGTCGGCGAGCGGGCCCGCATCGTCGCGCGACAGGCGCGCATCGAAGCACGCGACGATCTCGCGGCCGATCAGGTGCACCGTCTTGCCGGCCACCTGGTGGTGCTCGACCGGCGTGCACAGGTCGAGGCCGAGCTTGAGCGTCAGCTCGGCGAGCAGGTCGTCCTCGGTGCGGCCGGTCTTCACGTGTTCGACGGATGCGAACAACGCATGGTCGAAGTCGTCGCGGCGCGGGTCCCACTCGATCACGTTGGTCGTGTCGAGCCGGTACACGCGAAAGCCGAGGTCGCCATAGCTTTCCGGATAATCGCGCGCGACCTGCTGCGCGGCGCGGCGCAGGCGCTCCTTCGTCACTTCGGCGAGCGTCAGCGGCTTCTTCAGCTTCGCGCAGAAATCGGCGGCCGCGGTTTGCGTCTTGTCGCGGCGGTCGAGCGCCTCGGGCAGCTGCACGAGGACGTAGCGGCGCGCGCCGCCGTCGGTCGCGTTCACCTGCATCACCGCGTGGCCCGTCGAGCCGGAGCCGGCGAAGCAGTCGAGCACGATGTCGTCGCCGCGCGTGCACCAGCCGATCACGGCGGCCGCGAAGTCGACCGGCTTCGGCAGGTCGAACGGGATGCCGAGCGCCTTCAGCAGCGCGTCGTCGGAGCCGGCGAACGGCAGTACCGACGGCACGTTCTCGTACATGTTCTCGTCGAGGTAGTAGATCCGCTGCGGCTGCGTGGTTTCATCCGGGCCGAATTCGATCTGGCCGCGCTCGATCAGCGCCTGCATCGTCGCGGGCGGGTTGCGCCAGCCGCGCGCCGGCATCGCGCACGGCTTGCCGGTGACCGGGTGGATCAGCGGCGTGAAGTATTCTTCCGGCGCCTTCTTCTTGTTCGGCCACGCCATCGACACGAGACGGTACACGCGGCCTTCCGCCGACAGCCGGTCGTACATCGCCTCGCCGCCGGACAGGTTGGTCTGCGCCTTCATCCACGCGCGGTACGCCTTCTGCGCGTCCTTCGGGTTGCCGCTGCGGTACACGGCGTCGTGCGCGGCGTCGAGCATGCGCTGCGCGTTGCGCTTCGGGCGCTTGAGCGGCGCGCGTTCGAGCAGCGTCTCGGCGTTGCGCGCGAACAGCACCAGCGATTCGTGCTGGTACGCGATGCCGCGCGCGTCGCCCTTCGGGTTGCGCTTGTCCCACACGGCCACGCCGAGCTCGTTTTCCTCGCCGAAGATCTCGCGCAGCATCAGCACCAGCGCATGCACTTCGTGCTCGTCGATGTGCACGGCGATCAGCCCTTCGTCGGACAGCAGCGCGTGCGCGAGCTTCAGGCGCGGATACATCATGTTCAGCCAGTCGGTGTGGAACCGGCCGTTCGCCTCGGTGTTGGTGCTGCGCTTCACGCCGGCTTCGGTCTGGCCGGTCATCGCCAGGTAGTGGCGGATGCTGTCGCTGAAGTCGTCCGGATAGACGAAATCGTTGCCGGTGTTGTACGGCGGGTCGATGTAGACGAGCTTCACCTTGCCCGCGTAGCTCTTGTGCAGCAGCTTCATCACGTCGAGGTTGTCGCCCTCGATCACGAGGTGGCGCGTGTCGTCCCACGCGACGCTGTCGTCGGGGCACGGCCGCAGCGTGCCCGTCGACGGCGTGAGCGCGGCCTGGCGCGCGGCGCGCTTGCCGTGCCAGTGAAAACCGTAGCGCTCGTCGGCGTCGCCGACCGTGCGTTCGCCGACCAGCGCCTTCAGCACGTCGACGTCGACCGACGCGCCGTGCGGGCCTTCGGTCACGAGTTCGGGGAACAGCGCCTTCAGGCGCGCGACGTTGTCGGCGGTGAAATCCGTCGACATCGCCTGCGGGCTGGCCGCATCGAGTTTGTGCATCGTCTTTTCCATCGGAGCCCGGCCGTGCGCGCCAGGACGTCGGGCGCGCTCACGGCACCGGCGGCAAGGGCCGCCCGGGGCAAACCCGAAACGCTAGCGAGTCGGTCGGCCGAGGTCAAGGGCCGATGTGAGCCGAACGTGCGGGCATCGGCCGCGATTGCCCGCCGGACGGGGCGCAAGCGAGTTCGGACCGGTTGCGGCACGGGGCGGTCGGGCGGCGGGCATTCGACGGCGCCGCGGAAAGGATGAAAAAAGGGGCGCGGTCGACGCCGAACGCGGGCGTGCCGCAGGGAGAGTCGCGGCGGGAGGGGACGAGTCCCGCCCGAATGACGCGAAAGAGCATCGACGTCGGTCGACAGGGCGCCTACCGCCACCCGATCAGCACCCGCCCCATCGCATCGACCCCCATGTCGAACAGGTGCGACACGAACGGCACGAGGTTCGGGATCATCAGTTGCACGAGCAGCAACCCGACGATCAGCGTGACGGGAAAGCCGATCTGGTACATGCCGATCTGCGGCGCCGCGCGGTTCAGGATGCCGAGCGCGAGGTTCGCGATCAGCAGCGCCACGACCACCGGCAGCGACAGCAGCAGCCCCATCTCGAACACGGTCGCGCCGAACGCGGCGAGCGTGCGCCAGCCCGGCGCGTGCAGCAGGTCGGCCGACACCGGCAGCGACTGGAACGACGCGGCGAGCGCGGCGAATACCTGCAGGTGGCCGTCCACGGCGAGGAACGCGAGCATCGCGACCGCGTTCAGGAATCGGCCCATCGCGGGCGTCGCGCCGTTCGAATGCGGATCGAAGAAGGTCGCGAAGCCGAGCCCCATCGACAGCCCGATGAAGTCGCCGGCCGCTTCGACGGCCGCGAACACGAGCTGCATCGTGAAACCCATCGCGACGCCGATCAGGAACTGCGTGACGAGGATCCAGATGCCCGGCGCGGAGAACACGGTGACGTCCGGCATCGCACCGAGCGTCGGCGCGACGACCAGCGCCATGAACGCTGCCAGGCCGATCTTCACGCGCACGGGCACCGCCGCGTGGCCGACCATCGGCGCCGTCGCGACGAGTGCGAGCATCCGCACGAACGGCCACAGGAAGGCGGTCAGCCAGCCGTTGAGCTGCGCGTAGGTGACCGAGAACATCGCGGGAAAAGGCAGGCGAACGCGCGGCTCAGCCGGCGCCGAGCGTCGCGACGTGCAGCAGCGTCTGCCGCAGGTAGTCGAGCATCGTCGTCAGCATCCACGGGCCGGCGATCACGAGCGTCGCGGCCACCGCGAGCAGCTTCGGGATGAACGACAGCGTCGCCTCGTTGATCTGCGTCGCGGCCTGGAACAGGCTCACGACGAGGCCGACCGCGAGCGCGACCAGCAGCAGCGGGGCCGCGAGCAGCAGGCCGACCATCATCGCCTGGTGCGCCAGCGTCATCACTTGTTCGGGCGTCATCGCGCGTGTTCCTCCGCTTACGTGAAGCTCTGCGCGAGCGAGCCGATCAGCAACTGCCAGCCGTCGACCAGCACGAACAGCATCAGCTTGAACGGCAGCGATACGGTGGACGGCGACACCATCATCATCCCCATCGACATCAGCACGCTCGCGACGACCATGTCGATGATCAGGAACGGGATGAAGACCGTGAAGCCGATCTGGAAGCCGGTCTTCAGCTCGCTCGTGACGAACGCGGGCACCAGCAGCGACAGCGGCACGTCCTCGGGGCCCTGCATCGGCGCGGCCTTCGAGATCTTCGCGAACAGCGCGAGATCGGTCTCGCGGGTCTGCTTCAGCATGAAGGTCTTGAACGGCGCGACGCCGCGCTGCACCGCCTGCTCCATCGGCATCGAGCCGTCGGAGAACGGCTTGTAGCCGTCGTTGTACGCGCGGTCGAGCACCGGCGACATCACGAAGAACGTGAGGAACATCGCGAGGCCGACGAGCACCTGGTTCGGCGGCGTCGTCGCGGTGCCGAGCGCCTGGCGCAGCAGCGACAGCACGATGATGATCCGCGTGAAGCTCGTCATCATCAGCAGCATCGCCGGCAGGAACGACAGCATCGTGAGCAGCAGCATCGTCTGCACGCTCAGCGAATAGGTGGTGCCGCCGTGCGGGCCCGGGCTCGCGTTGAACGCGGGCAGGCCGTTCGCCTGCGCATACGCGAGCGCAGGGGCGAGACAGAGGATCAGCACGGGCGCGACGCGCGCGGTGTGCCGCAGGAAGGCGTGTTTCATCGGAATGCGAAGTCGGAAAGAGGGCGCGGCGCCATGTCAGCGGTCCTTGCCGCGCCCGAGGCGTTTCGCGGCTTCGCCCGCGAGCGCGTCGCGAAACCGTGAGCCGAACGTGCCGGGCAGGCCGGCGCCGGGCGAAGCGCCGCCGGCGGACGCGTCGGACGCGGCCGGGCCCGCGACTGCGGCCACCGAACCGGCCGGCAGCGTATGCAGCAGGCGCACGTTGCCCGGCGCGACGCCGAGCACGAGCCAGGTGTCGCCGATCTCGACGATCGTCGCGCTTTCCTTCGCGCCGAGCCCGACGCTCGACACGACCTTCAGCGGGCCGCCGCGCCGCGCGGGCTGGAAGCCGAAGCGGCGCGCGAGCCATGCGCACGCGAACACGAGGCCGATCACGACCGCGAGCCCGACGAGCGTCTGCAGCACCGCGCCGATGCCGAGCGACGGCACGGCCGAACCGACCGTCACGCTCGACGCGATCGAACCGGCGTGGTTCACCGCGTTCATGTCGGCGGCGCCGGCCGGCGCGCACGCGAGCGACGCGGCGACGGCAAGCACCGCCGCCATCGCGCGGCACCCGCGGCGGCCTGGCTTCACGACGTTCATCGATTCAGCTTACGGATACGTTCGGCCGGCGTGATGATGTCGGTCAGGCGAATACCGAACTTGTCGTTGACGACCACGACTTCGCCCTGCGCGATCAGGCAGCCGTTCACGAGCACGTCCATCGGCTCGCCGGCCATGCCGTCGAGCTCGACGACCGACCCCTGCGCAAGCTGCAGCAGGTTGCGGATCGCGATCTTCGTGCGGCCGAGTTCCACGGTCATCTTGACCGGGATGTCGAGGATCATCTCGATGTCGTTGTGCGTCGAGCTCGCCGCGGCCTTCGACAGCGGCTGGAACACGCCGGCGCCCGTCGCCCCGGCCGGCACCGGCTGCTGGTTCTGCTCGGCGAGCGCGGCCGCCCAGTCGTCGAGGCCCTGCTCTTCGTCGGCCGCGGCCGGCGCCTTCGCGTCGGCGGCCGATGCCGCGGCGGCCGATGCCGCGAGGGCCGCATCGGCCATCGCCTGCATGTCGTCGTCGGGCGTCTGGTTCAGCTCACTCATATCCACCTTCCTTCATCGAATCGCTCGCGCCGATCATCTTCTGCACGCGCAACGCATATTGACCATTGAAAATTCCGTAGCCGCATTCCATCACCGGCACGCCGTCGACCTTCGCGGTGATCGTGTCCTCGATCTCGAGCGGCAGCACGTCGCCCGCGCGCAGGTTCAGGATCTTCTCGAACGTCGCCGAGATCTCGGCGAGATTCGCGGTCAGCTCGACCTCGGCGGCCTGCACCTGCTGCGACAGCACGCGCACCCAGCGGCGGTCGACTTCGAGCGCCTCGCCCTGGATCGGCGAGCTGAGCACGTCGCGGATCGGCTCGACCATCGAGTACGGCATGCAGATGTGCAGCGTGCCGCCCGTCGGCCCGAACTCGATCGAGAACTGCGTGACGATCACGATCTCGTTCGGCGTCGCGACGTTCGCGAACTGCGTGTGCATCTCCGAGCGCACGAATTCGAACTGCAGCGGCCGCACGCTCTTCCAAGCGGTCGTGTAGTGCTCGAACACGAGGTTCAGCAGCTTGCCGATGATCCGCTGCTCGGTGGCCGTGAAATCGCGGCCCTCGACACGCGTGTGAAAGCGCCCGTCGCCGCCGAACAGGTTGTCGACGACGAAGAACACGAGGTTCGGGTCGAACACGAACAGCGACGTGCCGCGCAGCGGCTTCACGTGCACCAGATTCAGGTTCGTCGGGATCGGCAGGTTGCGGGTGAATTCGCTGTACTTCTGCACCTTCACCTGGCTGACGGAGATTTCCGCCGTGCGTCGCATGAAGTTGAAGATGCCGATCCGCAACAGGCGCGCGAAGCGGTCGTTGATGATCTCGAGGCCGGGCATCCGGCCGCGGACGATTCGCTCCTGCGTCGCGATGTTGTAGGGACGGACGCCCGACGTGTCGCGCTGCTCGTCGACCGCATCGGTTTCGCCCGTGACGCCCTTGAGGAGGGCATCGACCTCCTCCTGGGACATGAACTCCTGGTGACCCATACGCGCTCCTTTCGCGGCCGCGTTACTGGACGACGAATTCGGTGAACAGCACCTCGTCGACCTTCGCGCGCTGGTTGCCCGGCTGCGTCGGCTGCGCGATCAGCTCCCGCAGCTCGTTCGCGAGCGAACGTTTGCCGTCCGGCGTCGCGAGCTCCTCGGGATGCTTGTTCGACAGCGCGAGCAGGATCCGGCTGCGGATTTCCGGCATCCGCGCGGTCAGTTGCTCCTGCGCCTTCGGGTCGGTGAGCTTCAGCGACAGGCCCACGCGCAGGTAGTGCTGCACGCCGTCGTCGGACTGCAGGTTCACCGTCATCGGGTCGAGCGGGAAAAACACCGGCGCGGCAAGCGGCGCCGGCTCGGCGGGCGCGCTCGCGTGGCCGACGCCTGCCTTGCCCAGGAACACGTACATGCCGCCGGCGGCGGCGGCGGCCGCGCCCAGCGCGATGACGGCGATGAGCGCGATGCGCTTGAACTTGCCGGATGAAGCCGGCTTGTCGGCGGTCGGGGTTGCGGTCGTGGCCATGTGAATGCGTGCGTGATGTCTCGTAGCATGCATTGTTCGGCATCCGGGCCGAGGCCGATGGGCGGAAAAGAGGGGGGAATTGCGGCTATCTCAGCCGATGGTCGGCGCGGCGCCGGCTCGATGCAGGGGGGAACGGCGGCGCAGGCGGCCCAGCGGGGCGGAACCGGCCGCGCAGAAAAAAGGGCAGGCGGCGGCGCCTGCCCGTCGGGCGTCAGATCGGCAGCAGCGTGAGCAGCGGCGCGATCAGCACCATCGCGACGCCCGCGATCATCATCGTCAGGCTCGACACGACGCCTTCCTCGCTGCCGATCTCGCGTGCCTTCGCGGTGCCCACGCCATGGGCGGCCGCGCCGAACAGCGCACCGCGCGCGAGCCGCGTGCGCATCGGCACGAGCGCGAGCACGAGCTCGCCGAGCAGCATTCCGCAGATGCCGGTCGCGATCACGAAGAGGGCGGTGAGGTCCTTCGGCGCGTGGATCTTGTCCGACACGGCGAGCGCGAACGGCGTCGACACCGAACGCGTCATCAGCGAGCGCTGCAGCTCGGGCGACAGATGCAGCAGCTTCGCGAGCAGCAGCGACCCGCACACGCCCGCGGCGATCCCGACCGCGACGCCGACCGACAACGACAGCCAGTGCCGGCGAATCAGGTCGCGATAGTCGTAGATCGGCACCGCGAACGCGATCGTCGCCGGGCCGAGCAGCCACATCAGCCAGCGCGTGTCGCGGAAGTAGACCGAATACGGGATGCCGGTCAGCAGCACGAGCAGCACCAGCACGCCCGGCACGAACACGAGCGGCGAGAACAGCAGCGTCTTTTTGTACGCGTAGAGCCGCTTCGACGCGAAATACAGCACGACCGTCAGCACGAAGCAGCCGACGGAGATCGCGGTATTCACGCGGTCGGCGGGCAGGTTCGATAGCGCGGCGAGCATGGAAGGCTCCGGCTCAGTGGGCGACGGCGCCCAGGCGCGCGCGGCGGCGCTCGGCGAACACGCGTTGTGCGGCGAGCCGGCGTTCGAGCTTCGCGGCGAGATCGACCGCGACGGCCACCGCGACCATCACGAACGCGGTGCCGGCGAGCATCACCAGCGCGATGCGCCAGCCGTCCTCGCGGAACAGCCCGCCGTACTGCACGGCCGCGACGGCGGCCGGCACGAAGAACAGCAGCATGTCGGACAGCAGCCAGTTCGCGCCGTCCTTCACCCACGCCGGTGCGACGCGGCCCGAGAACAGCAGCACGAGGAGCACCGCGAGGCCGATCACGCCGGACGGAATCGGCAGCCCGACCTTGCGCACGGCCCAGTCGACCGCCATCCACAGCACGCCGAGCGCGGCGGCCTGCAGCACGATCCGGCCCGTGTGCGCGAGGCTGCCCGAAGCGGCGGGGCGGGCGGCGGCAGTGGCGGTCGGCTGGTTCATGGCGGGCTCCATACGGATGTTTCTGTCGATGGCGTCAGTATAGGGTTTCCCCTAACCATAAATAAAATGACTTGTCTCTATCCTTATCATTCCAATCCGGAATTCGTTTTGACGTGGTTGCACCAATCTGGGGAGTGATCGATGGAATTGCGCGCGCTGCGGTACTTCGTCGAGGTGGTTCGCCAGCAGAGCTTCACCGCGGCGGCCGACAGGCTGTTCGTCACGCAGCCGACCATCAGCAAGATGGTGAAGGCGCTCGAAGACGAGATCGGTTCGCCGCTGCTGCTGCGCGACGGCCGGCAGATGGTGCTGACCGACGCCGGACGGATCGTGTTCCAGCGCGGCCAGGACGTGCTCGCCGCGCAGGCGCAGCTGCAGTCGGAGCTGAACGATCTCGGCACGCTCGGGCGCGGCGAGCTGACGATCGGCATTCCGCCGCTCGGCGGCTCGCTGTTCACGCCGATCATCGCCGCGTACAAGCAGCGCTACCCGAACATCGAGCTGAAGCTGTTCGAGCAGGGCGCGCGGATGATCGAGGCCGCGCTGACGTCGGGCGAGCTGGAGCTCGGCGGGCTGCTGGAGCCGGTCGATCCCGGCACGTTCGAGCGGCTGCCGATGGTGCGCGCGCCGCTGTGGCTCGTCGCGCCGCGCGAGTCGCGCTGGGAGGATCACACGGCCGTGCCGCTCGCGGATCTCGCGCGCGAATCGTTCGTGTTCTATGCGGAAAGCCTCGCGCTGCACGACGCGGTGCTCGATGCGTGCCGGCAGGCCGGCTTCACGCCGTCGATCGTGAGCCGCAGCGGCCACTGGGATTTCATGGCCGCGCTCGTGCATGCGGGTGTCGGCATCGCGCTGCTGCCCGAGCCGTATTGCCGGCGGCTCGACGCGGGCCAGTTCACGTGCCGGCCGATCGTCGAGCCGGAAATCACGTGGGCGATCGCGCTCGGCTGGCTGAAGAAGGGCTACCTGTCGCACGCGGCGCGCGCGTGGCTCGACGTCGCTCGGGCGACGCTGCCGCTCGCGCCGGCCGACGATCTGGCGTTCGGGGGATTACGGGCGCGGGAGTGAGGGCCCACCCCGGCTCGGCGCGATCAGACGTACCGAATCGGGCCCGGATACCGGGCAACCGTAGGGTCGTGCGTGAGCAGCGTGATGCCTTCCGAAATCGCCTGAGCAATCAGGAGCCGATCGAACGGATCGCGATGCACCGCAGGGAGCTGTTCGACTGCGAGAACATGTGCGCTCGTGATCGGCAATTCGACGTAGCCGGCGTCGAGCAGATTGCGACGCAGCACGTGCGGATCGACCTGAAAATCGTCGCGATCGAGCCCGCGCTTGATCACGATCTCCCAGAGGCTTGCGACGCTGAACAACAGTGTACAGGCGGGATCCTCGATGAGCGCACGGGCACGATCCGGCAATTCGGTCGCGTCCGCTGCCGCCCAAAGAATCAGGTGCGTGTCGAGCAGCAGTTTCACGCGTCGCCCTCGAACAGCTTCCGGATGGCCTCGTCACCCATCGCGTCGAAGTCGGCCGGCACCACGATCTGCCCCTTCATGAAGCCGATCCGCGTCGGCCGGGGCGCCTCGGGCGCATCGATCGGCACAACCTTGACGAGCGGCTTGCCGGCCTTCGCGATCACGAATGGTTCGCCCGCGTGAACTGCCTCGTCGATCAGACGCGACAGGTTCGTCTTCGCGTCATGCATGTTATAGGTCTGCATGGCATCCCTCACATAAACTAAGTTCAATCGATAGATTAGCTTAGTTCATACGGGACATGCCCGCAAGACCGGCAGTGCCCGGACACTGGGCTGGCCGTGCCTGGCCCTCAATGCCCCATCGCCGGCCCCGCGCCCTTCTTCGGCTTCGTGATCCACACGAGCGCCGCGAGCGCGATGAACACGCCCGCCGACAGGTGGAAGAAGTCGTTGGTCGCCATCATGAAACCCTGCTGCGTGACGAGCTGGTTGAGTTGCGCATTGGCCGTCTGCCCGACGATGCCGAGCTGCGCGAGCGCGCCCTGGTAGTCGGTCGTGTTCTGCGCGTAGACGCTCACCGATTCCGACAGCCGCGCATGATGGTAGATCGCGTCGTTCTCCCAGAACGTCGAACTGGCCGCGGTGCCGATCGCGCCGGACAGCGTGCGCAGGAAGTTCGACAGCCCCGACGCGCTCGCGAGCCGCTCGTCGGAGATGCTCGACAGCGTGATCGTCGTCATCGGCACGAAGAAGCACGCGACGCCGATGCCCTGCACGAGCCGCGGCAGGATCACGTGGTTGAACGGCACGTCGAGCGTGAACGTCGCGTTCCACAGCGACACGCCCGCGAACACGATGAACGCGAAGCTCGCGACCATCCGCAGGTCGAGCCGGTGCATGTTGCGGCCGATCAGCGGCGACAGCACGAGCGCGAGCAGCCCGACCGGCGCGGTCGCGAGACCGGCCTTGCCGGCCGTGTAGCCCATCACCGTCTGCAGCCACAGCGGGAAGATCACGACCGAGCCGAAGAACGCCATGAAGCCGAACGAGATGATCAGCGCGCCGAGCGCGAAGTTGCGGTCCTTGAAGAGCGTGAGGTCGACCACCGGCTCCTTCTCCGTCGCCTCCCACACGAGCATGAACGCGAGCGACACGACCGCGATCAGCGCGAGCGCGACGATGAACGACGAGTTGAACCAGTCGCGGTCCTTGCCGAGGTCGAGCATCATCTGCAGGCACGACACGCCGATCACGAGCAGCGCGAGGCCGATCGCGTCGATCCGCTGCTTCGTCGTCTTCGTCTCGCGGCCGCGCAGCAGGAAGTACGCGCAGGTCGCCGAGAACACGCCGATCGGCAGGTTGATGTAGAAGATCCACGGCCACGTGTAGTTGTCGCTGATCCAGCCGCCCAGCAACGGGCCGAAGATCGGCGCGACGATCACCGTCATCGCCCATAGCCCGAGCGCGAGCCCGCGTTTCGCCGGCGGGTAGCTGCGCATCAGGATCGTCTGCGACAGCGGCACCATCGGCCCCGACACGAGACCCTGCAGCAATCGGAACGCGATCAGCGTCTCGAAGTTCGACGCGAGGCCGCACAGCGCCGACGCGATCGTGAACGCGAGCACCGACAGCGTGAAGAGGCGCACTTCGCCGACCCGCCTTGCGAGCCAGCCGGTGAGCGGCACCGCGATCGCGGACGCGACCGAGTACGACGAAATCACCCACGTGCCTTCGCTCGTCGCGACGCCGAGGCTGCCCGAGATGGTCGGCACCGCGACGTTCGCGATCGACGTGTCGAGCACTTCCATGAAGGTGCCGAGCGCGAGCCCGACGGTGAGCAGCGCGAGCGCGCCGCCGGTCAGCGGCGCGGGTTCGGCGGCGGGGGAGGGGGCGGATGCCGTGGTGGCGGACATCGGAATCTCCTAGACGCGGCGCGCGCGACGCGCCGCCACAGCGCACGGACGCGCGACGCAGCGCGGCCCGGCCGGGTGGAAGGAAAATGGGGAAAAGCGGAGCGGGTGCCTTGTCATCTTCTGCCCAGACAGAGAAATAAGCGAATGTTTAACTGCGACATAGGGGCTCCGCGTGCATCAGCAGTCGGGTTCGTCGGGCTTCGGGCAGCCGGTCGAACCGGGCCCGTTGGCGATGAAGCGTTGCAGCAGGCCGGTGAGCGTCGCGAGTTCGTCGGCCGAGAAGCCTTCGAGCTGCGCGTTGAGCACGGTCGCGACGAGCGACGGCAGCGCGCGGGCGGCTTCGATGCCGCGGTCGGTCAGCGTCAGCTCGATCATCCGGCGGTCCTGCTCGCTGCGCGCGCGTGCGATCAGCCCCTTGCGTTCGAGCCGGTCGAGCATGCGCGTCATCGAGCCGCTGTCGTACGACATCTTGCGCGACAGTTCGAACGGCGTGCGCGCGTAACCGCGCGACAGCAGCAGGATCACGCCGATCTGCTGCGCGGTGAGGTCGAGCGGCTCGAGCGCGCGATCCATCCGCTCGACGAGCGCCTGCTTCGCCTTCGACAGGTAATAGCCGAGGCTCGTTTCCAGCGCGATGTTCTCGGGATCGTAGAGGCCGCCGGTCATACGATTGCGCGCGCAGCAATAGTGCGTTTCGGGTTAAAACGCGCCCAGTATCTTGAAAAATGATTGCTTAGTCAATATTATTTAAGTCAACCAGTTACGACGTGCATGTTGCACCGCCGGAGACTATGTTCTGACCGATTGGCCCGCACTGCCGGGCACCCGAGGATGTTCGCGATGCTGTTCCTGAAAAATGCCGCCGGCGCGCTGCGCCGCAACCTGACCGATACCGCTCATCATGTGTTCTCCGGGCCGCACCGCGGCTGGAAGATCGCGCTGTACGTGACGATGCTGGTCGTGCCTGGCGGCTCGCTCGCGGCGCTCGGGTTCGCGTGGTTCGATCATCGCCGGCAGCGCAACGCGAAGGGCGGCGCCCGCCGCACGAGCCAGCCGGCCGCGACGGAGCCGTCGACATGGCCGGCCGCCGCCAAACCCGTCGCGGTGCCCGTGCGCTGCCACTGACACACTGACGCCGCCGCGCGCCCGCTTTCCACACTGTCCCGCCCGATCGCCGGCCGCGTCGCGCGCTACCGCTGCCGTCCGTTGGATGTCCATTCGCACGCCCGTTTTCCCGCAAGCCGGCCGTAATGGCCGGTAAACCGGCCGCCCGCGCCGGTAACACATCCGGGCCGCCGCCCACCGTACCCTTAGGGCTGCGCGGCTTTCCCGCCGTCAGTTACCATTTGTCCGCCAGCGGCCAACAACCGCACCGCATGACCGCATCGCGCGGCGCCGCTCGCCGGCCGTCGCGCCCAGACAGGAAAACCACCATGCCGTACGCTTCCCTCCCGCGCGCCGTTCGCCCGCTGAGCGCCGCCGTCGCCATTGCGACGGCCGTGCTGCTCGCCGGCTGCGCCGTCGGGCCCGACTATCACCGGCCCGACACGTCGATTCCCGCCGCCTTCAAGGAAGCGCCGGCCGGCTGGAAAGTCGCGCAGCCCGCCGATCGGGCCGATCGCGGCGCGTGGTGGACGGTCTACAACGATCCGCAGCTCGATGCGCTGATCGGCAAGCTCAACGCGTCGAACCAGACCATCGCGCAATCGGCCGCCGCCTACCGGCAGGCGCGCGCGCTCGTCACCGAGGCGCGCGCCGCGTATTTCCCGACCGTCGGGCTGAGCGCATCGGGCTCGCGCGCGCGGACGCCGCGCACGTCGCTGTCGTCGGGCTCGTCGTCGAGTTTCGGCAGCGGGTCGACCGGATCGATCAACAACAGCTACAGCGTCGGCCTCGACGCCAGCTGGGAACCCGATCTATGGGGCAAGGTGAGCCGCACCGTCAGCGCGCAGCGCGCCGGCGAAGCGGCCGCCGCGGCCGATCTCGCGAACGCGCGGCTGTCGCAGCAGGCGCTGCTCGCGCAGACCTATTTCCAGTTGCGCACGTCCGATGCGCTGCAAAAGCTGCTCGACGACACCGTGAAATCGTACGAACGGTCGCTGCAGCTCACGCAGAACCAGTACGCGCAGGGCGTCGCCGCGCGCGCGGACGTCATTCAGGCGCAGACGCAGCTGCAGAGCGCGCAGGCCGCGCAGATCGACAACGGCGTCGCCCGCGCGCAGTACGAGCATGCGATCGCGACGCTGATCGGCGAGCCCGCGTCGACCTTCTCGCTGCCGCCGAACCCGCTCGCGGCCGAGCCGCCGGTCACGCCGGTCGACGTGCCGTCCACGATCCTCGAGCGCCGGCCCGACGTCGCGGCGGCCGAGCGCCGCGCGGCGGCCGCGAACGAGCAGATCGGCGTCGCGATCTCGGCGTTCTTCCCCACGCTCACGCTGTCGGCCAGCGGCGGCTTCCAGAGTTCGGTGTGGTCGCAGCTGTTCACGCTGCCGGCACGCTTCTGGACGGTCGGCCCGCAGCTCGCGGCCACGCTGTTCGACGCGGGCTTGCGCGCCGCGCAGACCGACGCCGCGCGCGCGACCTACGACCAGGACGTCGCCGCCTATCGTCTCGCGGTGCTCACCGCGTTCCAGGACGTGGAGGACAACCTCGCGTCGCAGCGCATCCTCGCGCAGGAAATCGACGTGCAGCGGCAAGCCGTCGACAGCGCCGAGCACGCGCTCGCGATCGTCACGAACCAGTACAAGGCCGGCACGGTCGCGTACCTGAACGTGCTGACCGCGCAGACCACCGCGTTCACCGCGCAGCAGAAGCTCGCGACGATCGCCGGGCAGCGGATGGTGTCGTCGGTCGGGCTCGTGAAGGCGCTCGGCGGCGGCTGGAACGTATCGGAGATGGCGCGCGAGAACGGCGACATGGCGGCGCCGGCGCCTTTGCCGGCGTCCGGTGCCGCCGCGCCCGCGGCCACCGCACCGTCGGCCGCCGCGCCGCTCGCGCAGAAGTAGAAGGGAAGCGGGCGACGCGCGCGTTCAGCGCTGCGCGTCGCCGAAGATCAGCGAAACCTGGTTGTTGCCGATCGGGTGGCCGAGCAGGTTCAGCAGCCCGGCGAGGTTCGCCTGCTGCTCGGGCGCCGCGTGCGCGGTCCCGCGGAACGATCCCTGGCCGGGGCCGAAGCTGCCGTGCCCGTCGAGGAACAGCGGGCCCTGCGTCGTCGACAGGTCGAGATCGGCGCCCGCGCCCTTCGCCTGCAATACCGCGCGGTACGAACCGAGCGGCTTCACGCGCGACACGCGCGAACTCATCGAATCGATCGTCACCGTCAGCTGGCCGAACGCGTTGCTGCCGATGAGCCGCCAGTCGCTCCAGGCGAGCCGCACGTCGCCCTGCAGATCGAGCGTGTTGAACGGCGTGCCGAGCCCCGTGAGCAGCGACGCCGGCACCGCCATCGCGCCCGCCGACAGCACCGCGCCGCGCCACGTCGCATCGAGCGTGACCGCATCGGGCATCGCTTCGGTCTGCCGCATGCGCATCTGCACGCGCCCGGTCAGCAACGGCCAGAAGCGCGTGGTCCATTCGACCCGGCCCGGCAGCAGCGTCGCCGCGCTCTGGTCGGCGCCCGGCGCGAGCATCAGCGTGCCCGAGCCGTGCCACAGCGAGCCTTCCGGATCGACGAGATTCACGTGGCCGCCGGTCGCACGCGCGAACTGCGGCGCGATCCATGCGGCCGGCGCGAGCGCGACGAGCGTCACCGCCGTCGCCAGACCGCCTGCCAGCACCCACGGCAATACGGTGACGAGCCGTCTCACCCACGGCCGCATCGGCCGGCCTTCGTATGCGTCATCCACTGCCGTCATCTATTTCTGGACGGAAGGTTGCATCACGGCCGTCAGGTCGACCTGGCCGTCCTCCTTCAGCGCCGTCGCATGCGCCTCGCCGACCTGCACCTTGAATTGCCGGCGCGCATCGTCGAGCCACTGGGTCCACGCCGGGAACGACACGTTCTTCATCTGGATCTGCACGCCATTGCCGACGATCTGCACCTGCGCGCCCTGCAGCCCGTGATCGGACAGCGACGCGGTCAGTGCATCCTTCAGCGCGAGGCCGGTCGGCGCGACGCCCTGCGCGGCGGCGGCCAGCGACTTCGCCTCGTTCGCCTGCGCGGTCATCTGCGCGAGTTCGTGACGCATCGCCGGCAGCTCGCGCTGGATCCGCGCGCGGCCTTCCTGCGCGGGCGACCACAGCACCGAATACGCGATCGCGACCGCCAGCACGGCGCCGCCCCAGCCGAGCAGCGTCTTCTCGCGCGGCGTGCGTTCGCCCCAGAACTGGGCGAGCGTCTGGTTCAGTTGTTCGGTTTTCATGAGCGGCTCCGGATCGTCCATTTGCCCGTGTTGCTGTCGACTTCGCCGGACAGTCCGTTACGCGCGAGGCGCTGCGCGAAATCGGGATCGACCTTGACCTCCGGCTTGAAGCCGACGTCGAGCCGCCGGTCGTGATAGTCGAGCGACGCGATGCCGTTCAGCGGCAACGCGCCCATCGAGCGCGACAAGCCGCTCGACAGCGCGAGGAAATCGTTCGGCGACAGCTCGCCGGCAGCGAGCCGAAGCTGGTCGAGCTGGCGCTGCATCTGCGCGGGCGGATCGAGCACGGTGGTCGTCTTCGGGAACGCGGACAACAGCGTCTCGGTGATCTGCGCGGACAGCGCATCGCGCTCGCGTGACAGCTTCCACCAGTGCAGGTTCATCCCGATCACCGCGACGCCGAGCGTCGCCGCGGCCAGCGCGATCGGCACGCGCAGGCGCTTGAGCGTCGCGCGATCGAAGCGCCACGGCTGCGATTCGAATTCGAACTGGCACAGATCGAATGGCTCGGCGAGCGCCCGGCGCGCGAACGTGTCGAACGACAGCGGCGCGGCGCCCGGCAGCAGCGGCGCGTCGGCGCGGCCGACCGACGCGAGCCGCGGCTCCGCGCCCGGTTCGCCGAGTTCGTACAGTTCGATGGCGCCGCCGCCCGCGAGCGCGGCCAGCGTGCCGGCCGCGCGCGACGCGGGCGCCGCGAAGCCTTCGCCGAGCGCGCCG
>NZ_JAIZQG010000037.1:0-28610 GCF_020419965.1 Burkholderia sp. AU39826 | reverse complement strand
CAGTTCCGGGTCCAGGTTCAAGCCCTTGCCCGGTTCTACGGTCGCTTCTTCCTTACGTTTGCGTGGCATAACGTGGCTCCTTGGCCATCAGTTTATGCCTCACACACAAAGGTTCGGATAGGCTCGCGGGACCTGTGCCGTATCCGAAAGCTCGGCGCGCAAACCTGCGCTCGCGCTTCTCCTGAGAGGCCGTTGTCGACCCGAAGCGGCCTCACAGCTATCCTGCAAGCGGTCATTCAAAGTCCAAGGCGATCTCTGCGGTGGCCTTATACCAATCTAGAAAATTTTCGAACTCGCCGGCACATTCCCACCCTGGCGACGCGAAGTCATGAACAATCTGCACTCGTTCGCCCTTGCCCGTCTCCCAACAGGCTATGTCATCGCTACTCGTATCCCGGAAGAAAGGAACCAACTGCCGATCGGGATATCGCTTAGCCAGCCCTTCCAACCGAACGCGAAGCCACTTTCCCTCAAGTAGCTGCCACGGATCCAGATTCAGGATATTCAGATCAACAGCTCGGACAAAGTGGCGCGGATAAGAAAACCATGTTGGTCGCTCAGTTTCATTAAGTAAATCGGGCATCACGGATTCACTCGCGGCAGTCATTGGGAGCAGCGTCGATCGCTGTGGTGATTGTTGCCGATACAAGACGCGAGGTCTACCGGCCGCTTCTGGCCGCGCTGTGCCACAAGATCGAAGGTGACGACCATAGCGTGTTTCTTTTGACCGATCGGGGTGGCCGCGGCAGGAAGCAGCGACCTCACGACGGTACGTCACGGCTCCGAACTTAGAGCGCAGAGTGCGGATTCAATTCCAAGAGTTCTCGCGCTAGTCCAACGGTAACAACCACGCCGCAGTCCTCGCAGACGCCGTCGTTTGTTTTCTTGCCGCAACACGGGCAATACCATTGCCCTATCTTAGTCAACGGTGGCTGGCCGGGAGCACGCTTTAGCATGAGTTCCTCGAACCGCGCTCGAACAGAGACGCTGAAGAGCGCACCCGAAGAAGCGCATCGAAGTTCCCCTCCCAGTGCGATCGTGAGTTTGGCGGAGCAATATGGGCAATTCATTGGTACGCGACAAATGACCGAGTTGATTGTCGACAATAATGCGGGGCATGTCGAACGTCTGCAACTGGCCGATAGTAACCGTCAGCTTCTGATGGACGCGGAGCATCGGCGACGATCATCGGCACTCGCATACCGGCTTCGTTCTGGTCGTTCGCAGAAATCGGGCCCGAAGCCGGGGGCCGGACGGTCGATCCACCGTTTTTTCGTCAGGAAAACCCTGATCGACTCGGCCGGTCCGCCGGTTCCAGCCAGTTTTCCTTGCCGAGACCAGCCGCGCCGCACCCTTCGACGAAGCGATATGCCGTACCCGCGCGACCGCGCTCCAGCAAGCCTCCCAGCCAGCCTATCTAACCAATACAGGTATGGCGCGCCGCAATATTTCGCACGGCCGGTGCGATTTCAATACCCACCAGGTATCAAGAATCCAGCCCAAAAGTATTGGACGCCCCATTTCCCCGCCGCGTATAAATCCGTTCCATGAACAGCCCCCACGCAGCGCGCCCCATGTCCTCCGCGACCATCGAACGCATCGAAACCCGCCTCGTCGACTTGCCGACGATCCGCCCGCACAAGCTGTCGGTGGCGACGATGCACGGCCAGACGCTGATGCTCGTGAAGGTGTTCTGCAGCGACGGCGTGACCGGTATCGGCGAAGGCACGACGATCGCCGGAATGGCCTACGGCCCGGAAAGCCCGGAAGCGATGAAGCTCGCGATCGACGCGTACCTCGCGCCGGCGATCGTCGGCCGTGACGCGACGCGCGTCCAGGCGCTGATGGCGCATGTCGGCAAGCTCGCGAAGGTCAACCACTTCGCGAAGAGCGCGCTCGAAACAGCGCTGCTCGACGCGCACGGCAAGCGTCTCGGCGTGCCGATCAGCGAACTGCTCGGCGGCCGCCGCCGCGACCGCCTGCCGGTTGCATGGACGCTCGCGTCGGGCGACACGGCCACCGATATCGCCGAAGCCGAACGCATGCTCGACCTGCGCCGTCACAACGTATTCAAGCTGAAGATCGGCGCGAAAGCGCCGGAAACGGATATCCGCCACGTGGCCGAGATCAAGCAGGCGCTCGGCGAGCGCGCCTCGGTGCGCGTCGACGTGAACATGGCATGGAGCGAAACACAGGCCGCCCGCGCGATTCCGGCGCTCGCCGATGCGGGCTGCGAACTGGTCGAGCAGCCGGTGGCTTCCGCCGCGGCGCTGGCGCGCCTGATGCGCCGCTTCTCGGTCGCGCTGATGGCCGACGAAATCCTGCAAGGCCCGGACAGCGCATTCGAGATCGCGAAGCATCACGGCGCCGACGTGTTCGCGATCAAGATCGAACAGAGTGGCGGCCTGTTCGCCGCGCAACGCGTCGCGGCGATCGCGGACGCGGCCGGCATCGAGCTGTACGGCGGCACGATGCTCGAAGGCGCGTTCGGCACGGTGGCGTCCGCGCACCTGTTCGCGAGCGTCGCGAACCTGCAGTGGGGCACCGAACTGTTCGGTCCGCTGTTGATCACCGAGGAAATCCTGACGCAACCGCTGGACTACAGCGACTTCGAACTGACCGTGCCGGACGGCCCCGGTCTCGGCATCGCGCTCGACGAGGACAAGGTCAGGCGCTTCACCCGCGACGGGCTGACGAAAGTCGTGCGGTAATCGAGTCAGGCAAAGACCGTCATCCCCCAATACACATGGAGACAGCATCATGAGCGTCAAGGTTTTCGACACGAACGAAGTGCAGGATCTGCTGAAGGCCGCATCGAACGCGAGCGGGAGCGGCGGAAACGGCTCGAAGGGCGACGCACGTACGCAGCAGATCGTGCTGCGCCTGCTCGGCGACCTGTTCAAGGCGATCGACGATCTCGACATCACGCCTGACGAAGTGTGGGCCGGCGTGAACTACCTGAACAAGCTTGGTCAGGATGGCGAAGCGGCGCTGCTCGCGGCCGGCCTCGGTCTCGAGAAGTATCTCGACATCCGGATGGACGCCGAGGACGAGGCGATCGGCCTCGATGGCGGCACGCCGCGCACGATCGAGGGGCCGCTGTACGTGGCGGGCGCTCCGGTGCGCGACGGCGTCGCGAAGATCGACCTCGACGCGGACGAAGGCGCGGGCCCGCTCGTGATCCACGGCACGGTGAAGGATCTCGACGGCAAGCCGATGGCCGGCGCGCTGGTCGAATGCTGGCATGCGAATTCGCACGGCTTCTATTCGCACTTCGACCCGACCGGCAAGCAGAGCGACTTCAACCTGCGCGGCGCGGTGAGGACGGGCGCGGACGGCAAATACGAATTCCGCACGCTGATGCCGGTCGGCTACGGCTGCCCGCCGCAGGGCGCGACGCAGCAACTGCTGAACCGTCTCGGCCGTCACGGCAACCGTCCCGCGCACGTGCACTTCTTCGTGACGAGCGACGACCACCGCAAGCTCACGACGCAGTTCAACATCGACGGCGATCCGCTGATCTGGGACGACTTCGCGTATGCGACGCGCGAGGAATTGATTCCGCCCGTCACGCAGAAGACCGGCGGCACGGCGCTCGGGCTCAAGGCCGACGCGTACCAGGACATCGAATTCGACTTCGTGCTGACGCCGCTCGTACAGGGCAAGGACAACCAGATCGTCGAACGCCTGCGCGCGTCCGCCACGGCATAACCCGCCCGACGGCACGGCGGCGCGCGTGCGCCGACGCTGCCGGCCGGTTCCCCGAGACTCAACCGATACCGATGCGAGCGTGCTTGCAGGACGCGGCACGCGCATGGAAGGAGCCATCATGTCCGTCACGATCGACGCTGCGAACGAACTGGATCACCTGCTCGAAACCGCCGTGCAGGATGACAAGGAGGCCGGCATTTTCCGCTGCCGCCGCGACATCTTCACGAACGCGGCGCTGTACGAGCTCGAGATGAAGCATATCTTCGAGGGCAACTGGGTGTATCTGGCGCACGAAAGCCAGATTCCCGACAACAACGATTACTACACGACGTGGATCGGCCGCCAGCCGATCGTCATCACGCGCGACAAGACCGGCGAGCTGCATGCGGTGATCAATGCGTGTGCGCACAAGGGCGCGATGCTGTGCCGCCGCAAGCACGGCAACAAGGGCAGCTTCACGTGCCCGTTCCACGGCTGGACCTTCTCGAACACCGGCAAGCTGCTGAAGGTGAAGGACGAGAAGACGACCGAGTATCCGGTGCAGTTCAACACGCACGGCTCGCACGACCTGAAGAAGGTCGCGCGCTTCGCGAACTATCGCGGCTTCCTGTTCGGCAGCCTCAACGCCGACGTGCTGCCGCTCGAGGACTACCTCGGCGAAGCGCGCGTGATCATCGACCAGATCGTCGATCAGGCGCCGAACGGGCTCGAAGTCCTGCGCGGCAACTCGTCCTACATCTACGAAGGCAACTGGAAGATGCAGATGGAGAACGGCTGCGACGGCTATCACGTCAGCACCGTGCACTGGAACTATGCGGCGACGATGGGCCGCCGCAAGGAAGAGGGCACCAAGGCGGTCGACGCGAACAGCTGGAGCAAGTCGGTCGCGGGCGTGTACGGCTTCGACCACGGCCACATCCTGCTGTGGACCAAGACGATGAACCCGGAAGTGCGGCCCGTGTACCGGCACCGCGACGAGATCCGTGCGCGCGTCGGCGACGTGCAGGCCGATTTCATCGTGAACCAGACGCGCAACCTGTGCGTGTATCCGAACGTGTTCCTGATGGACCAGTTCAGCACGCAGATCCGCGTGGTGCGTCCGCTCGCGGTCGACAAGACCGAAGTCAGCATCTTCTGCTTCGCGCCGAAGGGCGAGAGCGAAGCCGACCGCACGACGCGCATCCGCCAGTACGAGGATTTCTTCAACGTGACCGGCATGGGCACGGCCGACGATCTCGAGGAATTCCGCGCGTGCCAGGCCGGCTATGCGGGCATCACGGCGATGTGGAACGACCTGTCGCGCGGTGCGCCGCTGTGGATCGACGGGCCCGACGAGAACGCGAGGAAGATGGGGCTGAACCCGCGCATTTCGGGCGAGCGCAGCGAGGACGAAGGGCTGTTCGTGTGCCAGCACGAACACTGGGTGCACGTGATGCGCGATGCGCTGAAGAAGGAACGCGGGGAGGTGGCGGCATGAGCTTCGATTACCGGACGATTTGCGCGACGCTGTATCGCGAGGCGCGTCTGCTCGACGATCGCGAGTGGGACGCATGGCTGACCTGCTACACGGAGGACGTCACGTACTGGATGCCCGCGTGGGACGACGACGATCGGCCGACCGACGATCCGCAGCACCAGATTTCGCTGATGTACTACCCGGATCGCGGCGGGCTCGAGGATCGCGTGTTCCGGATCAAGACCGAGCGCAGTGGTGCATCGACGCCCGAACCGCGCACCAGCCACAACGTGACGAACGTCGAGGTCCTGGCCGAACGCGACGGCGAGGTCGACGTGCGCTACAACTTTCACACGCTGAATCACCGCTACCGCGTGACCGACCACTTCTTCGGCACGGTGTTCGTCACGCTGCGGCAGGCGGGCGACGCGCTGCTGATCTCGCACAAGAAGATCGTGCTGAAGAACGACTACATCCGGCAGGTGCTCGACGTCTATCACGTCTGACGCCCGTTGTTTGCCATGAAAGGAAGTGGAGGTGACGCGATGTCCAGCTACAAGATTGCATTGAATTTCGAGGACGGGGTAACCCGCTTCATCGACTGCAAGGCCGGCGAGAAGGTGCTCGATGCGGCTTTCCGCGCGAAGATCAACCTGCCGATGGATTGTTCCGACGGCGTGTGCGGCACCTGCAAGTGCCGCGCCGAAAGCGGCCGCTACGACCTCGGCGACGACTACATCGACGATGCGCTCACCGAGGACGAAAAGGACGGCGGTCTCGTGCTGACGTGCCAGATGGTGCCGCAAAGCGACTGCGTGATCGCGGTGCCGTCGTCGTCGGTCGCGTGCAAGACCGGGCAGAGCAGCTTTGCCGCGACGGTCACGAAGGTCGAGCAGCACAACGATGCGGCCGTCGTGCTCGAGCTCGATGTCGGCGCGAGCGCACCGGCGTTCCTGCCGGGCCAGTACGTGAACATCGGCGTGCCGGGCACCGGCCAGCATCGTTCGTATTCGTTCTCGTCCGCGCCGGGCGATACGAAGGTCGGATTCCTGATCAAGAAGATTCCGGGCGGCGTGATGAGCACGTGGCTCGAATCGGCGAAACCCGGCGACACGCTCGAACTGAACGGGCCGCTCGGCAGCTTCTACCTGCGCGACGTGCAGCGGCCGCTGCTGTTCCTCGCCGGCGGCACGGGCCTCGCGCCGTTCCTGTCGATGCTCGACGTGCTCGCGCGCAGCGGGTCGCAGCAGAAGGTGCACCTCGTCTACGGCGTGACGCGCGATCTCGATCTCGTGCTGGTCGACGCGATCGAGGCGGTTGCGGCGAAGCTGCCGAACTTCAGCTTTGCCACCGTCGTCGCGGACGCCGCGTCGAGCCATCCGCGCAAGGGTTGGGTCACGCAGCACATCCCGGCCGACGCGCTGAACGACGGCGACGTCGACGTGTATCTGTGCGGGCCGCCGCCGATGGTCGATGCGGTGCGCCAGTACTTCGACGAAGCGGGCGTGAAGCCGGCCAGCTTCCACTACGAGAAGTTCACCCCCAACGTCACGGCAAAGGCGGCATGACCATGGAACGATTCTCCGGCAAGGTCGTCGTCGTCACGGGCGCGGCGCAGGGCATCGGCCGCGGCGTCGCGCTGCGGGCGGCGGCCGAGGGCGGCAGGGTGCTGTTCGTCGATCGCGCGGACTTCGTCGCCGAGGTGGCGGCCGAAGCGAGGGGGAGCGACACGGCAGGCTTCGTCGCCGATCTCGAAACGTACGAAGGCGCGCATGCGGCGATTGCGCACGCGGTGCGGACGTTCGGCGGCGTCGACATCCTGATCAACGGCGTCGGCGGCGCGATTCGCATGCGGCCGTTCGCCGAGTTCGAGCCCGCGCAGATCGACGCTGAAATCCGCCGTTCGCTGATGCCGACGCTCTATACCTGCCATGCCGTGCTGCCGCACCTGATCGCGCGTGGCGGCGGCACGATCGTCAACATCTCGTCGAACGCGACGCGCGGGATTCGCCGCGTGCCGTATTCGGCCGCGAAGGGCGGTGTAAACGCGCTGACGTCGGCGCTCGCGATGGAGTACGCGGAACACAACGTCCGCGTCGTCGCCACCGCGCCGGGCGGCACCAGCGCGCCGCCGCGCCGCGTGCCGCGCAATGCGGCCGGCGACACCGAGCAGGAACAGGCGTGGATGGGGGAAGCGGTGCGGCAGGTGACCGAATCGACGTACTTCAAGCGCTACGGCACGCTCGACGAACAGATCGCGCCGATTCTGTTTCTCGCATCCGATGAAGCGAGCTATATCACCGGGACGGTGCTGCCGGTGGCGGGCGGCGATACGGGTTGAGCGGCGCGCGCACCGATCCTCACACGAACAATCGGCCGGCGCTGCGAGTCCGGCCACGGAGACACTCATGCAAAAACGCGAAGCGATCGTCCCGGCCGGCATGGAAGCCGTGTACGAAAAAATCGGCTACGCGCCGGCGGTCAAGGTGGGCGATACGTTGTACGTGTCCGGCCAGATCGGCCGCGACGCGGCGATGCAACTGGTCGAAGGCCGTGAAGCACAGATCGTGCAGGCGTTCGAGAACCTGAAGTGCGTGCTCGAAGCGGGCGGTGCGTCGCTCGACGACGTCGTGGATCTCACGACCTTCCACACCGACATGCGCGACCTGCCGCTGTTCATGCAGGTGCGCGACCGCTACCTCCGCGCGCATCCGAAGCCGGCGTGGACGGCGGTCGGCGCGCACATGCTGGGCGGCGCACCCGGCTATATCGTCGAGATCAAGGCGGTGGCGGTGTTGCAGCGGTGAGTGTCGGCGTCGCGGCTTGCTTCGCATCGTCTTCGTCCCCGGCAGCCGTCATCGCGAGGCGCCCCGGCCGTTCCGGCTGCCGCCTACAGCCGGCGCGCAAGCGTGCGGCCGATATTGCCGGTTCCGATGATGCCGATTTCCCTGGCGGGTGCCTCGTCCACGGACGTTTCGTCGGCCGGCCGCGTCACGCGAGCCGGAATTTTTTCCGCAGGCTCGCATCGACCGGGCCGGCCGGCATGAAGCGCCGCAACCTGCGCAGCAGCGACGCCTCGCCGTTGGGCGTACGCCGCATCCGCCATGCGCCGAGCGCCGCGTCGACGATGGTGGCGGCCACGCCCTCGGGGTGCGGCGCGGCTTTCACGCTGTCGCCGACGGCGCGCGCCGCGAGCGTGCGCTCGCGGTCGTAATCGGCGATCGGCGCGCTCGCCTGTGGCGCGTTGACGTCCAGGTTGGTCCGCGTAAACGACGGCTCGACCAGCGTCGCGCGAATGCCGAACTGGCGCAGTTCGTGATCGAGCGATTCGGTCAAACCTTCAACCGCATGTTTGGACGCCGAATAAAGCCCCATGTACGGCGCCGGCAGAAAGCCGAGCACCGAGCTGACATTGACGATCCGGCCGCGCCGTTGCGCCCGCATGTGCGGAAGTACCGCACGGGTCGTGCGCAGGATGCCGAATACATTGGTGTCGAACAACGCCTCGGCTTCGTCCACCGACGTCTCCTCCACCGCGCCGATCAGGCTCATGCCCGCATTGTTCACGAGCACGTCGATACGCGCGGCGCGGTCGATGATCGTCTGGATGCCGGATCGAACGGACGCGTCGTCACGCACGTCCATCTCGATCAGCTCGACACCGGCAACGGGCGCCGTTCGCGCGATGTTGCGCACGGTGCCGAACACGCGGCAGCCGCGTCCGGCGAATCGTTCTGCGGCGACGCGCCCGATGCCCGACGACACGCCGGTCACGACGACAACGGTGGAATTCGACATGGCTGTTTCCTTCGATACGGGGAATGGGGAATATCAATCGCGCGCATCCAGCGCGGGCTGAAGTGCGGTCGTGGCGGGCGCCGCCGGTTCATGGCCGCCGTGGCGGGCGGTGGCGGAATGACCGGGTCGGATCCTGAACCAGATCGCGTACATCGCCGGCAGGAACATCAACGTGAGGATCGTCCCGGCGAACGTGCCGCCGATCAGCGTGTACGCGAGCGTGCCCCAGAACACCGAATGCGTGAGCGGTATGAACGCGAGCACGGCCGCCATCGCGGTGAGGATCACCGGGCGCGCCCGCTGCACGGTCGCCTCGACGACCGCGTGGAACGGATCCAGCCCAGCCTGTTCGTTCTGGTGAATCTGGCCGATCAGGATCAGCGTGTTGCGCATCAGGATCCCCGACAGCGCGATGAGGCCCACCAGCGCATTGATGCCGAACGGCTGCCGGAACAGGATCAGCGTCGGCACCACGCCGATCAGGCCGAGCGGGCTCGTCAGGAACACCATCACCATCGCGGAGATCGAGCGCACCTGGAAGATGATGATGATCAGCGTCACCGCCAGCATGATCGGGAACAGCGGCAGCATCGCCTTCGTGGCCTTGCCCGATTCCTCGATCGAGCCGGCTTCCTCGATTCGATAGCCGCTCGGCAGCGCGGCGATGATCGGCTGAAGCTGCTTCGTGATCGCGGCCGACACGTCCGGCGGCTGCAGGCCGTCGGCGATGTCGCCGCGCACCGTGAGCGTCGGCACGCGATCGCGCCAGCGCATGATCGGCTCTTCCATGCGCACGTCGACCTTGCCGACCTGCGACAGCGGAATGCGCTGCCCGTTCGCGCCGGCGAGCGTGAAGTCGTCGAGCCGCGCCGGGTCGAGCCGTGCATCGCCGCCCGAGCGCGCGACCACCTGCACGGTCCGGATATCCTCGCGCACTTCGGTGACGGGCACCCCGGTCAACAGAAACTGCAGTTGCTGCGCGACCGCGCTGGACGTCAACCCGACGGCCTGCAGGCGGTCCTGCTCCAACGTGAAATGCAGCGCCGGCGCGCGCGTGCCCCAATCGGCATTGACCGTGCGCATCATCGGGCTGCCGGCCATCACGCGCTCGACGTCGGCCGCGATGCCGCGCAGCGTGTCCGGATCGGGGCCCGTGACCCGATACGCGACCGGGAACGGCGAATACGGGCCGAACACGAGCTGCGTCACGCGCACGCGCGCATCGGGCGCGAGGCCGTCGGCGATCGCCCGCCGCAGGCGTGCCTTCAACGCGTCGCGCTCGTCCTGGCTGTCGGTGCGCACGACGATCTTCGCGAACGACGGATCGGGCAGCTCCGGCCCCATCGCCAGATAAAAGCGCGGCGCGCCCTGGCCGACGTACGCGGTGACGATCCTCGCTTCCTTCTGCTTCGCGAGCCACGCTTCGACCTTCGACGTGGCCGCGCTCGTTTGCGAAATCGACGTGCCGTACGGCATCTGCACCTCGACGAGGACCTCGGGGCGATCGGAGATCGGGAAGAACTGCTTCTTGACGACGGCCATGCCGAGAATGGCGAGTACGAACAGGCCGACGACGGACGCCGCAACCAGCCATTTACGCGCAATCACGCGCGTCAGCATCTGTCGGAAACGGTTGTAGCGCGGCGTGTCGTAGATCGCATCGTGACCGCCTTCGAACTTCTTGAGGTTCGGCAGCATCTTCACGCCGAGATACGGCGTGAATGCGACGGCGACGACCCACGATGCGATCAGCGCGATCCCGACGATCCAGAACATGTTGCTCGTGTATTCGCCGGCGGTCGAGCGCGCGAAGCCGTTCGGCATGAAGCCGACCGCGGTGACCAGCGTGCCGGCCAGCATCGGCGCGGCCGTATGGCTCCACGCGTAAGCCGACGCGGCCACACGGTCGTAGCCTTCCTCCATCTTCACGACCATCATTTCGATCGCGATGATCGCGTCGTCGACCAGCAGACCGAGCGCGAGGATCAGCGAACCGAGCGTGATGCGATCGAAGTTCTTGCCGGTGGCGGCCATCACGACGAACACCACGGCGAGCGTCAGCGGCACGGCCGCGGCGACGACGAGGCCGACGCGCCAGCCCATGCTGACGAAGCTCACCAGCATCACGACGAGCAGCGCGGCGAAGAACTTGACCATGAACTCGTCGACGGCCGAGCTGATGTTCACGGACTGGTCGGTGACCTTGGTCAGGCTCATGCCGAGCGGCAACTCCGCGTTGATCGCGCCGACTTCCCGGTCCAGCGCGCGGCCGAGGTCGAGCCCGTTCCAGCCGTCGCGCATCACGACGCCGAGCAGCAGCGCGGGTTCGCCGTTGTTGCGGATCATGAAGGTGGACGGGTCTTCGTAGCCGCGCTCGACGGTGGCGATGTCCGACAGTTTCAACGTGCGGCCCTGCGCGACGATCGGCGTGTCGCGAATCTTCTGCAGCTTGTCGAACGCGCCGTCCATGCGAATGAAGATCTCCGGCCCGCGCGTCTCGACGGAGCCGGCCGGCGTCAGTGCGTTCTGGCCATTGAGCGCGGCGAATACGTCCTGCGGGCTCACGCCGAGCGTCGCGAGCCGGTCGTGCGACAGCTGCACGTAGATGCGCTCCGCCTGTTCGCCGATGATGTCGACCTTCTTCACGCCCGGCACATGCAGCAGCCGCTGGCGCTGCGTCTCCGCATCGCGCACCAGCAGGCGCTGCGGTTCGCCCTTGGCCTTCAGCGCGAACAGCGCGAACGTGACGTCCGCGTATTCGTCGTTGACCAGCGGGCCGATCACGCCGGCCGGCAGATCGTTCGCGACGTCGCCGATTTTCTTGCGCGCCTGATAGAACTGCTCCTGCACCTCGGACGGCGGCGTGCTGTCGAGCAACGTCAGCGTCGTGAACGCGAGGCCGGGGCGCGTGTAGGTTTCGGTGCGGTCGTACCAGCGTAACGCCTGCAATCGCTTTTCGATCTTTTCGGCCACCTGGTCGTGCATTTCCTGCGCGGTCGCACCCGGCCATGCGGTGACGATGGTCATCACCTTGACGGTGAAGGCAGGGTCTTCCGCGCGCCCCAGCTTGAAGAACGATACGAGCCCCGCGAGCGAAATCAGGCAGATCAGGAACAGCGTGATCGCGCGCTCGCGCACCGCGAGCGCCGACAGGTTGAAGCGGCGTTCGCTCACGGCCGTGCTCCTTCGTGTGCGGCCGTGGCGGCCACGCGAACCGCTTCGCCGTCGCGCAGCAACTGCGCGCCGAGCGCGACGACCCGCTCGCCTTGCTTCAGTGCGCCGGACACGCGCGCGCTGTCGTCGTCCAGATGCTCGACCGTGACGGGCCGCCATCCCACCTTGGCCGGATCGCCCGCGACGACCCACACGCCGGGCCCTTTGCCTGCATCCAGCAGCGCGCCGATCGGTACCTGCAGGCCGGCTTGCGGCGTCGCGCGCGCGTCGTCCGGCATGCGGATCGTGACGGTCGCGCCCAGCGGTGCGGCGGCCAGCGCGCCCTGCAACACGTAGCGCGCTTCGAACGTGCGCGTTCGCGCATCCGCGGTGTCGGACAACTGGCGCAGCGTCGCGGGGACACTCGCGCCCGGCTTGCCGAACAGCTCCGCCCGCGCGATGGATCCGACCGCGGGGCGCAGCGTTTCCGGCAGCTGGATCACCGCTTCCCGGCTGCCGGCGTGCGCGAGCCGCACGACCGGCTGGCCGGCGCTGACGACCTGGCCGGGCTCCGCGAGCGTTTCCATCACGACGCCGTCGCCGTCCGCGACCAGTTCCGCGTAGCCGGTCGCATTGCGCGCGACGTCGGCGTCGGCCTCGGCGGCGCTCAACTGGGCTTTCGCGGCGTCGGCCGCGGCCTTGACCTGGTCATAGGCCGATGCCGATATCGCGCCGGTGCCGCGCAGGTCGCGGTAGCGCGCTTCGTCTTCGGCGGTCTGCCGCGCGCGTGCCCGTGCCGCGGCCACGGCTTCGTCGCGTGCGCGCGCCGCGAGCTTCAGGTCGACGGGGTCGATGCGCATCAGCGGCTGGCCGCGGCGGACGGTTTGCCCGGTATCGACGAGCCGCTCCAGCACCTTGCCGGACACCCGGAACCCGAGGTCGCTCTGCACGCGGGCGGCGACGGTGCCGGTAAACGACCGCGACGCGGGCGTGGCTGCGTGCACGATGGCGGTACGCACGAGCGGCGCTTCCGTGCGCGGATCGGAAGGCGCTTTTCCGCTGCAGGCGGCTAGCGCGAGGGGCAGCGCGGAAGCGACTGCAAGGAGAGCGAGGCGACGCCGGACCATGAAAGACCCACTGACGAGGTGATCGGGGCTTTCATTGTGTATCTAGTGACCAAAATAGTCAACGGTCACAAACGATGTCGGTTCATGGGGCGAGGCTGCGGAGCACCAGGCTCGACAACTGCGCGGGCGCGGCGTCGGTCGTGTCGAGGTTGTACTGCAGCAGCAGCGGATTCAGGTACGGCCGCATCACGAGGTAGATTGCCGTCGCGGTTTCGTCCAGCGGCGTCTTGCGCTCGAACTCGCCGCTTTGCCTGCCTGCCTGCAGCACCTCCTGCAGCAGCTTCTGCACACGGGCCTCATAGGCCTGCACCGACTGCCAGTTGCCGGTGGCGGCCGACGCGGCGATGTCGTACAGCTTGCGGTCGCGGAAGAACAGCCGCAGGCTCGCTTCGGTAGAAACCTTGAACATGCGCCGCAGCTTTTCGGTGGGCAGTTCCGCTTCGGCGACGGCGGCGCGCACGTCGGTCTCGATTTCATGCAGGCAGTTCGCGCAGATCATCTCGCCGATCGCCTGTTTCGACTCGAAGAACTTGTAGATATAGGCCTTCGAGAAGCCGATGGACTTCGCGAGGTCGGACACGGTCGTCTTCTCGTAGCCGTACCGGCTGAAGTGCTCGGTGGCGGCGGCCACGATCTGGTCGCGCACGTCGTGATCGGCCGGGCCGCGTGCGGGCGCGGGGGAAGCGGAGTTTTCTTTCATGGGTTGCGGCTGGCAGGGATGGACAACGAGTGACTATTTGGTATTATAGTCACTACCTGATCTTGACTGAAACCGTCATGCTACCGAAACCCATCGTTGCCGCGCTGCTCGCCGCGCTCCTGTCTGCGGGATGCGCCGTCGGTCCCGACTACGTGCGGCCGGACGTCGCCATGCCGCAGCGCTTCCAGGGCCAGAGCGCCGTGGAGCAGCGGCGCGCGGCGGCCGACGCCGAACTCGCGACGTGGTGGACGGGCTTCGGCGATCCGCAGTTGACCCGGTTCGTCACGCTCGCACTTGCACGGAACCTCGATCTTGCGCAGGCCGCGGCCCGCGTCACGCAAGCGCGTGCCGGGCTCGGGGCGGCCAATGCGGCGCTGTTGCCGTCTGGCAATGTGACGGGCCAGGCTGCGCGCGCCTACCAGTCGGTCGAAACGCCGTTGGGGCGCGTCCTGGATTCGACGCCCGGTTTCGACCGTCACGGGAGCGCCTACGAAGCCGATTTCAACGCGAGCTGGGAACTGGATGTGTTCGGCGGGCTGCGCCGCGGGCGGCAAGCCGCGCTTGCCGACTATCAGGCATCCGAAGCGGCGGCGGTTGCCACGCGCCTGGCCGTCGCCGCGCAGACGGCCGACATCTACATCACGATTCGCGGGTTGCAGGGCCGGTTGAAGGTCGCGCGGCATCAGGTGCGGACCGAACAGGATCTGTTGTCGACGATCAACCTGCTGTACGGGAAGGGGCTCGCGGCGGAGCTTCAGGTCAGGCAGGCCGAAGGTGCGCTCGCGCAGGTTCGTGCGACGGTGCCGGTGCTCGAGGCGGCGCTGGACACGGCGATGAACGCGCTCGACGTGATGCTCGGTGCGCAGCCCGGCACGCATCGCGCGGAATTGCTCGACGGCGGCGACGTGCCGGTGGCGCCGCGGATCGCGGCGACGGGCACGCCGGGCGAATTGCTCAGGCGGCGGCCCGACCTGATGGTCGCCGAGCGACGCCTTGCGGCGTCGAACGCGCGCATCGGCGTGGCGATTGCCGAGTATTACCCGAAGTTCTCGCTGAGCGGATTGCTCGGCAGCGCGACGACGATGGGCGCGGGCAACCTGTTTGCCGGCGGCGCGAACCAGGCGGCCGGCGTGCTCGGCCTGCGCTGGCGCCTGTTCGACTTCGGCCGGATCAATGCGCAGATCGCCGACGCCAAAGGAAAGGAAGCCGAAATGCTGGCCGCGTATCGGCTCGCGGCGCTGCACGCCACCGAGGATGTCGAAAATGCGTTCTCTGCGCTCGTCAAGCGCGACGAACAGGCGGCCGTGCTGGCCAGCGGCGTGGATTCGCTCGGCCGCGCGCGGGCCGCGTCGTTCGCGGCGTACCAGAAAGGCGTCGTCAGCCTGATCGAAGTGTTGCAGGCCGACGAAAGCCTGCTGCGCGCGTCCGACGAACGCGTGCAGGCGCGAACCGAATCGGCGCGTGCGGCGGTCGCGGCGTTCAAGGCGCTCGGTGGAGGATGGCAGGCGCCGGAGGCCGAGGCCGTTGCGAGCCGGTAGCGGTAGCGCCGGAGCCTCTGATGACCGCGCGAATATGAAAATCAGCGAACTGGCCGAATTCGATGGCTCGAAGTACCTGAAGGACGAGGAAGCGATTCGTCACTACCTGGCGCAGGCATTCGAAGATCGGGACCCTCGATTGATCCAGGCCGCGTTGGGGAACGTCGCGAAAGCGCGTGGCATGACGGCGTTGGCGCGCGAGTCCGGCGTGAAGCGTGAAGCGCTCTATCGTGCGCTGTCGGAAGGCGGAAACGCGGAGTTTGCGACGATCATGAAGGTTGTCGCCGCGTTGGGATTGCATCTGACCGTTGCGCCAATCACGCGGACCGCCGAAGCGGCACCCGCGCCTGAGCGGACTCTTCGCAAGCGCTCGCACGCACGCGCGGCGGCTCACATCTGATGCCGTCAGGGGCGGGCAGGAAGTCCCGCCGGCCCATTCGTGTCGCCCCGGTCGGCATCGTGCGGGAAGCCCTGCATGCGGCACGCGGCTACCGATGGATCGCTCCCCGCAACCGCCTCACATCCTGCTCCGACACCGGCGCCGCCCGATTCCCCCACGCGCCGCGCACGTAACTGACCACCGCCGCGATTTCTCCGCTCGTCAACGTGCCGCGCATCGCCGGCATCCGCTGCACGGGGCCGTTTTCACCGGGCGCCGGCCGAGCGCCTTCGACGACGATCCGGATCGTGCTCGTCGGATCGGCGGCCAGCACGACCGAACTGCTCGCGAGCGCCGGCCCGTGATCGCGCACGCCCGTGCCGTCCGCGCCGTGGCAACGCGCACAGAACCCCGCATACACACCGGCCCCGGGCGCTTGCTGGCCGCTTTCCGGGCGCGGGCCGGCGGGCGTCAACCGCGGCACGCCGACGCCCAGCGGATTCGTCGCGGCGGTCGGTTGCGCGGGCAACGATTTGAGGTACACGGCGATCGCCCGACGATCGTCCTCCGTCAGCAACGCGGTGCTTTCGCCGACGACCGGGGCCATCGCGCCGAACACCGAGCCGCGCGCCGCATGGCCGCTGCGCAGGAACGCGGCGATGTCGTCGGTCGACCAGCGGCCGAGGCCGTCCGGGTCCGCGCCGGTCAGGTTCGGCGCGAACCAGTGATCGTTGATACCGCCGGTCAGGAACGCGGGGCTGCGTTCGTCGTAGCCGCGTTCGTTGTAGGCCAGCCCGCGCGGCGTATGACATGCGCCGCAATGGCCGAGCCCCTGCACGAGATAGGCGCCGCGATTCCATTGCGCTGATTGCGACGGCTGGGGCGTGAACCGGTCGCGGTTCGCGAACGCGAGGCTCCACAGCCCGAGGGCCCAGCGCTGGTTGAACGGAAACGGCAGTTGCGTGAGCTTCGCCGCGTTCGGGGACGGCGCGACGCCGCGCATGAAATACGCGTACAGCGCGCGCACGTCGTCGTCGGTCAGGTGCGCGAGCGACGGGTACGGCATCGCCGGATACAGCCGGCTGCCGTCCGCGCGCACGCCGCGCCGCAACGCGTCGTCGAACTGGCGCAGCGTGTAGTGGCCGATCCCGTGCGTGGGGTCCGGCGTGATGTTCGGCGCATAGATCGGCCCGAACGGCGAATTCACCGGCTGGCCGCCCGCGTACGGCGTATGGTCGGCCGCGTCGTGGCACGCGGCGCAATCGCCGGCCAGCGCGAGATAGCGGCCGCGCGCGATCGTCGCGGCGTCGGCGCTCGCCGCCGCCGCGGCAATGACCGGGCGGCGGGCGGTCGAAGTGGAAGCGGAGTCCGGCGGCGGGGCGGAAGCCCCGGACGCTGCCGAATTGGCGACACTCGCCTCCCGCTGGCGTGAAAGCCGCGGATCCTCTCTCGCACGAGCGGACATCGACGCACCGGCATCGGCCGCCGACGCGTGAATCCGCACGAACCGCCAGCCCGACGCGGGCTCGGGCGCTTCGGCCGCCGACGCGGCGCCGCCCGTATCGCCGGCTGCCGCTGCGTTGTCGTCGGGCTGCATGTCGCACGCGCCGAGCATGACACACAGCGCGAGCGCGACACCCGCACGGCGGCCGGGCACGCAGCACGAAGCGAACGAGATCAGCGCCATGGACTGCAAGGCCCCACGAAAGCCGTGACGATTCCCGTGAACACGAGACCGATCACGAAGCCGAGCGCGGCGAGCATTCCGCAGCGCGCGAGAAAGCGTGTACTGTCGTCGCGCGTCACGGCGGGCGCATCGGCATCGCGTCGATATCGGTGCCGCCACGCCCGCGCGAGCCACGTCGCGCAGGCCGCGGCCAGAGCGAACGCGCCCGCGGCGATCAGTGCGAGCCACACGCCGACGTGCGTCCAGCGCGGCGCGGCCTGCGCGACGCCGAGCGGATAGCATGCGGTGGACGCGAGCGTCTCGGACACGAGCATCTGCGCAAACCACAGCGCGGGCGCGCCGACGAGGCCGGCCGCGATCGCGAGCAGCGGGGTCCACGCGCGTCGGGCGTCGCTCATCCCGTGCTCCTCAGCCAGAACGGCGATACGTACAGCGCGGTGAAGATGAACAGCCACACGATGTCGACGAAGTGCCAGTAGAGCCCGCCGACCGTCAGCGCGACGCGTCGCTCGCGGCTGAAGAAACCGGCGGCCGTCCACCCCGCGAGCAGCGCGAGGATCGCGAGGCCGGCCACGACGTGCGCGAGATGGAACCCGGTGATCGTGAAGTAGAGGCTGCCGTACAGGTGCGCGGTCGGGCCGTACGGATGATCGCGCCATTCGTGAAGCTGGACCAGCGCGAACGCGGTGCCGAGCACCAGCGCGACGACGAGCATCGCGACCGCGCGGGCCTGCCGCTCGGCCCGCACCGCGCGCTCGGCCAGCCACACGAACACGCTGCTCGACAGCAGCACGACCGTGTTGACGGCCGCGAGCCCGATCTTCGGCATCCCTTCGGGCGGCCAAGGCGCGGACCATTGCGACTGCAGGTAGAAATAGCAGAACAGCAGATAGCCGAACAGCCCGGCCTCGGTCACGATCAGCGTGAGCACGCCCCACCAGCCGCCCGCGCGTTCGCCGCAACTGCCGATCGGCAGCGGCTCGAGGCAGGCGGCCGGCGCGCCGGCCGGCACCGTCGCCGACGGCGGTTCGGCCGGGCGCGCCCCGGCGGCCGCGGCAGGCGCCTGCGTGTTCGCGCGGGCGGGCAGTCGAGCACGTTGCCCGAGCGCGCGGCGCGGCCACAGCCACACGGCGGTGGCGACCGCGCAACCGGCCGCGGCCACGCACACGAGCGTTGGCGAGCGCGCGAGCATCGCCGCGAACACGGCGGTCGCGAGCAGCGCGAGCACGAACGGCACGCAACTGTCGTCGGGCATCTTCAGGATCGCGCTCGGCGCCGCGGCGAGCGGCGTGACCGCGAGCGCCTCGCGCCCGTGTGCGAGCCGGTAGCCGATCCGCAGGCTGGTGCGCGTCGGATCGTCGCGCGTTTCCCACAGCGGATGCCGCGACGCGACGAGCGGCAGCACCGCGAAGTTGTACACGGGCGTCGGCGACGCGACCGACCACTCGAGGCCCGCCGCGCCCCACGGATTGTCGCCGGCGCGCACGCCGCGCCGTGCGCTCACCAGCGCGTTGACGACGAACATCACGATGCCGATCCCGAACACGAACGAGCCGATCGTCGTCAGCAGGTTCGACGTGTCCCAGCCCATCCCGGATGGATACGTATAAATGCGGCGCGGCATCCCGAGCAACCCGGAAACGTGCATCGGGAAGAAGCCGAGGTTGAAGCCGATCAGCACGACCCAGAAGGTCCAGCGGCCGAACCGCTCGTTCATCATCCGCCCGGTGAACTTCGGGAACCAGTACGCGACGCCGCCGAGCACCGGGAACACGTTGATGCCGAGCAGTACGTAATGCAGGTGCGCGACGACGAAGTACGTATCGGTGAGCTGCCAGTCGAGCGGCACGGCCGCCGTCATCACGCCCGACACGCCGCCGATCACGAACATCAGCACGAAGCCCGCGAAATACAGGAACGGCGTGCGAAACACGGGGCAGCCGGTCCAGATCGTCGCGATCCACGCGAACACCGCGACCGCGCTCGGGATCGAGATCAGCATGCTCGCGGCGCCGAAGAACGCGAGCGCGAGCGGCGCGATGCCGGTCGCGAACATGTGGTGGACCCACACCTCGAAGCCGATCAGCATCGTCGCCACCGTCGATACCGCGACGGCCTCGTACGCGACGAGCGGCCGCCGGCAGAAGGTCGGTAGCGCGTCCGACACGATCCCCATCGCCGGCAGCACGACCACGTACACCCACGGATGCGCGAACATCCAGAACAGGTGCTGCCACAACAGCGGCCGGCCGCCATGCGCGACGTCGAAGAAGTGCGTGCCCGCATTGCGGTCGAGCCACAGCAGCAGGAACGCGAGGCTCACCGACGGCACCGCCACCAGGTTCGCGACCGACGCGGTCAGCGTGCCCCACACGATGATCGGCACGCGGTCGATCGACATGCCGTGCGCGCGCATCCGCAGCAGCGTGACGACGAAGTTCGCGGCGCCGCCGGTCGTCGAGATGCCGAGCAGGATCATCCCGAGCGCATAGATGTCGATGTTCGCGCCGGCGCTGTAGTCGAGCGACGTGAGCGGCACGTAGTTGAACCAGCCGCCGTCCGGCACCGCGCCGAGCGGAAAGCTCGCGTACAGGAACAACCCGGCGAACAGGAACGACCAGTACGAGAACGCATTCAGCCGCGGGAACGCCATGTCGCGCGAGCCGAGCATCAGCGGCCACAGGTAGTTCGCGAAGCCGGACAGCACCGGCAGCGCGTACAGGAAGATCATCGTGACGCCGTGCATCGTGAACAGCGAATCGTATTGCGCGGGCGTGAGCAGCGTCGCGTTCGGTCGTGCGAGCTGGATGCGCATCACGAGCGCCTCCACGCCGCCGAGCAGCAGGAACGCGAACGCGGTGACGATGTAGCGCAGCCCGATGCGCTTGTGATCGACGGTGCCGAGCCAGCCGCGCCAGCCGGGTTCCGATTCCCACAGCTCGGCCAGCGCGCGCTCGTGCGCGGAACCGGGCGGCGCTTCGCCGAGATCGGGTACGCGGTTGAGCGGGGCCGGCGTGTCGCGGGCAATGGCCATCGGCATCCTCGGTTCAGTGCAGCGTCGCCAGATACGCGGCGAGATCGTCGGCGTCGCGCGGCGCGAGCGCGATCGACGGCATCAGCGACTGCGGCTTGATCTGCTGCGCGTGCGCGACCCAGCGGCGCAGGTTGTCAGGTGTGTTGTCGAGCGTGCCGGCCGCGAGCAGCCGGCGCGTGCCGACGTGCGTGAGATCGGGGCCCGCGTCGCCCGCCGCGTCGGTGCCGCGCACCGCGTGGCAGCCCGCGCAGCGCACGGCGAACACGCGCTGGCCGCGGCGTTCGGCGCTCGCCGCGGGGGCCGCGGCCGGCTGGCGCTGCGCGGCGAGCCACGCACGGAACGCGGCCGGCGGCTCGGCCACGACTTCGAACGCCATGTGCGCGTGCTGCGCGCCGCAGTATTGCGAGCATTGCCCGCGATAGATGCCCGGCCGGTCGGCCTGCAGCCATTGGCGATTGGTCTGGCCGGGTATCGTCTGCGTCTTGCCGGCGAGTTGCGGCACCCAGAACGCGTGGATCACGTCGGCGCTCTTCAGTTCGATTGCAACGGGCTCGCCCACCGGAATATGGATCTCGTTCGCCGTGACGAAGCCGGCCCCGTCAATATCGTCCGGATAACGCACGGCCCACCACCAGTCTTGCGCGGTCACGGCGATCGTCAGCGCGGGCGGACGCGGCGGCGCGGCGACGGCACCCAGCACCCGCAGCATGTAGACGAGCGCGCCGAACAGCAGCGCGATCGAGATCGCGGTGCCCACGGTCACGATCGTCAGCCCGCTGCCGTGGCCGGCGCCCGCGTGCGCGCGGCGGCGAAACAGCGCGATCAGCAGCAGCACCGCGATCGCGACGCAGACGAACGTGCACAGCGCGAGCAGCGCCCAGCCGAGCACGAAGACCGGCTGCGCCGCGGGGCCGGCCGCGTGCACGACGTACGCGAGCGGCAGCGGCGCGGACGGATTGCCGGGCTCGGCAGGCGCGGCGGCCGCGCGCGCGACGATCGGCACGATCGTCCACGCGACCGGTGCGATCCATGCGACATTGCGGGTTTTCATGAACGGCGGAACGGGCAACGCGACTCCTTGCCGGGTTGGGCGGCATGACGACGGCCGTTCGCGGCGGAGCAAATTTCATGCGCACGCGGCTCGCACGCATGCGGTCGTGGAAGGGCGGGATGACCTGCACGACGACCGGTGCGTTACAGCCGGCTTGTAAATTGGGCGGCCATTCACGTCGCCGAACGCGCTTTTCCGCGGCCGGCTTCCGGCTCGTGCAGGTGTACCGGATACAGCGGCGCGACGACGACGCGCACGTGCTGTTCGAACGGCCACTCGGCTTCCGTGACGATGTCGGGCTGCGATCCGAGGAAGACGACGTGAGTGCGCGGCCCATGTGCGGGATTTCCCGTTCACGCTCGCGCAAGTCAGGCGTCGTAAGCGCGGTGCTCGGCGGTGCTCGGCGGTGCTCGCGCGGCCGGGCGACGGGCGAGACGACGCCGACATCGGCCAGCACCGTCCCGCGCGCTTGCCTTACGATTCGCCTTTCCCTTCCGTGCCGCGCTTGTCGCCGTGCTCGCCGTTGCCGGGCAGCACGGCCGACAGCACCTGCCGCGCGGTCTCGACGATCACGTTCGCTTCACGCGGGTCGCCTTTCGCCAGCGTTTCGGCAAAATGCTTCGCCTGCTGCAGCGTCACGTGCGGCGGCAGCGGCGGCACCTCGGGGTCGCTCTTCACTTCGAGCACGACCGGTCGGTCGGACGCGAGCGCTTCGTCCCACGCGGCGCCGAGCTGTTCCGGATCGTCGACGTAGATGCCCTTGAGGCCGAGGAGGGTCGCGAAGCGGTAGTACGGCACGTTCGGGATCTGCTGCGACGCGTCGAACTTCGGGTCGCCCTCCATCACGCGCTGCTCCCACGTTACCTGGTTCAGGTCCTCGTTGTTCAGCACCATGCAGATCCAGCGCGGGTCGGGCCACTGGCGCCAGTATTTCGCGACCGTGATCAGCTCGGCCATGTTGTTCATCTGCATCGCGCCGTCGCCGACCATCGCGATCACCGGGCGCACCGGGTGCGCGAACTTCGCGGCGATCGCGTAAGGCACCGCGGCGCCCATCGACGCGAGGCCGCCGGACAGCGATCCCATCATCCCGCGCCGCATCATCAGGTCGCGCGCATACCAGTTCGCGCAGGAGCCCGAATCGCTCGTCAGGATCACGTCGTCGGGCAGGCGCGGCGACAGCTCGGTGAACGCGCGTTGCGGATTCACACCGCGGCCCGCGCTGGCCTTCGCGGCCGCGCGGGCGGCGAGCGTCTCGCGCCAGTCGTGGTTCCATTTCGCGATCCGGTCGCGCCATGCGGTGTCGCGCCGCTCGTTCAGGAGCGGCAGCAGCGCGCGCAGCGTTTCGGCGCTGTCGCCGACCAGATTGACTTCCATCGGATAGCGCAGGCTCAGCATGTCGGCCTTCAGGTCGATCTGCACGCCGCGCGCCTGGCCTTCCTTCGGCAGGAACTCCGAATACGGAAAACCGGAGCCGACGACCAGCAGCGTGTCGCATTCGGTCATCAGCTCGTAGCTGGGCTTCGTGCCGAGCAGCCCGATCGAGCCGGTGACCCATGGCAGGTCGTCCGGCAGCGCGGCCTTGCCGAGCAGCGCCTTCGCGGCGCCGGCGCCGAGCCGGTCGGCCACCGCGATGACTTCGTCGGTCGCCTTCAGCGCACCGGCGCCGACCAGCAGCGCGACTTTTGATCCCGCGTTGAGCACGTCGGCCGCGCGCCGCAGGTCGTCCGCGTACGGGACGACTTTCGGCGCCGTGTAGCCGACCCCCGAATGCACGGTGCCGTGCGCGCGCTTCGGCGGCGCGTAGTCGAGCTCCTGCAGGTCGTTCGGTAGCACGAGCGCGGTGACCGTGCGCGCGCCGAGCGCGGTGTGCACCGCGCGGTCGACCAGGTGCCGCACCTGGCCCGGTACCGTCGCAAGCTGAACGAATGCGCCCGCAACGTCCTTGTAAAGCGCCGGCAGATCCACTTCCTGCTGGTAGTGGCCGCCGAGCGCCGCGCGCGCCTGCTGGCCGACGATCGCGAGCACGGGCATGTGGTCGAGCCGCGCGTCGTACAGGCCCGTCACGAGGTGCGTGGCGCCGGGGCCCGAGGTCGCGACGCATACGCCGAGCTCGCCTGTAAATTTTGCATGCGCGGACGCCATGAAGGCCGCCATCTCCTCGTGGCGCGCCTGGATGAATTCGATCTTCCCGTCCGCGCGGTTCAGCGCACCGAAAAAGCCGTTGATGCCGTCGCCCGGGTAGCCGTAGATGCGGCGCACGCCCCAGTCGTACAGCCGCTGGACGATGAAATCCGCCACTGTCGCCATGCCGTTTCTCCTTGGTTCGGGATGAGCCGATGCGGGGCTGCCGCGCAAGGCACGTGCCGCGCCGCGTGCGTCGGGCACGGCGGTTGCACGCGGCATCCGCGAGCAACGAGCAAGCTGACCGGAGCGCAACGATGGCCGCATTCGCACGCTGGTTGCGCCCGGCGACGCGCGTGCGCGATGGCGGTAACGCGGGTCGCGCGGCCTCAGCCGTTTCAATGCGTGCGAACGAAAGGGGGATGACGCACGTGGACCGTTCACTTTCTTGTCGAGGATCCGTCTCATGCCTGCATTCAACCGTTCATCCATACGCCGTTGTGCCGCCAGCGCGCTGCTCGCGGCTTGCGCGTCGGCGCTGCCCGCGGCCGCACAGTTGCGCCCGGCCAATCCGGTCAGCGTGCCCGACACGTCCACGCAGGCGTTCAAGCGCGCCGACCGAAAAATGATGGAAGCGATGGAAAGCGCGCCGTACACGGGCGACGCCGACCGCGATTTCGTCGCACACATGGCGCCGCATCACCAGGGCGCGATCGACATGGCGCAGGTCGAACTCAAATACGGCAAGGACCCGACGCTGCGGCAACTCGCGAGCCGGATCGTCGCCGCGCAGCGCGACGAGATCGCGTTGATGGAGCGCTGGCAGAAGGAGCACGGCAGCACGCCGTGAACCGCGATGCGAGACGGCGATACGCGGGCGGCCGTACCGGTGGTTCCGCATCGGGCAAGCGGCGACGTCGGACGCGCGCCGAGTCGATGGCCGCGCGTACGGGCAGGCACGACGGGAGGCGCGATGCATGGACGGTAAGCGCGAGAGCACAGGCCGCTCGATCGACAGCGTCGCCGACTACATGACCATGATCGGCGCGCAGCGGCAGACGATGGCGCTGCGGCTTTTTCGCGGCCAGTGCAATGCCGGCTGGCCGCTCGCGCCGGGCATCGCGCGGCAGCACGCGTCGCCCGACGTCGAAGCGCGGATGCTCGACGAATTCACGCGGCGCGCGCTGCCGCATCTCGAACCCGGGCAGAACCTCGAGGCATGCGACTGGCTCGCGCTCGCGCAGCAGCACGGGATGCGCACGCGCCTGCTCGACTGGTCCGGCAACGCGCTGGCCGCGCTGTGGTTCGCGGTCAGGCGCGCGGGCGAATCGGGCGGCGACGGCGTGGTGTGGTGCCTGTCGCACGACGCCGACGACATCGCGACCGCCGCGGACCGGCGCGCGCCGCTGGAGGTCACGCGCACCAAGGTGTTCCGGCCGCGTCACGTCATGCCGAGGATCACCGCGCAGGACGGCTGGTTCACGATTCACCGTTATGACGCGCGCGGCGGGCGCTTCGTGGCGCTCGACGAGGACGCGGATCTCGCCGGCCGCCTCGTGCGCATCGCCGTGCCGGGCGCCCGGTTCGCGTCGATCCGGCAGGAGCTTGCCGGCGTCGGCGTGAGCATCGCGACGATCTTTCCGGATCTCGACGGCATCGCCCAACTGACCGACACGCGCTATTTCCCGGACGACGAGGACACGCACGCACCGCGCTAAAGCCGCGCTGCGCGGGCGTACGGGGCGGGCACGCGTGATGCTTCTCCCGACGGCGCGCACGCGGGACCGAACCCCCGAGCGGCCGCTGGCGTGCGGTTCGCGGCGGGCGGCGACGCGGTTCATGCGCGCATTCAAACAGACTATCGATCCGGGAGGCATTCATGCGCGAACTCAACGAACCACCGAGCGACCGTCGCGACACGGCGTGCAAGCGCGGCGCCGGTTCCGGGCCGGCCGGGCACGCCGTTACCCGTGCGTTCGAACGTTTTGCGTCGCGCGTGACCACCTGGGCCGGGTCGCCGGTCGCATTCGGCAGCGCGGTCGCGATTACCGCGATATGGCTCGTGAGCGGGCCGGTGTTTCACTACTCCGACGCGTGGCAGCTCGTGATCAATACCGGCACCACGATCATCACGTTCCTGATGGTGTTCCTGCTGCAGCGCAACCAGAATCGCGACAGCGTGGCGTTGCATCTGAAGCTCGACGAACTGCTCGCCGTCACGCGCGCGGCGAGCGACCGGCTGATCGGGATCGAGGATGCATCCGAGGAGGAATTGCGCGCGTTGGCGCAGACCTACGTCGAAATGGCGCAGCGCGCGGCCGAGCGCGGCGACGACGAGCCGGGCGGAAAACGGGCGGAAGCGGCCGACACGAAAACGGCCGACACGCCGCCCGAATCCTGATCTCGCGATCGAGCGATGCGCGGCCCGATGATTTTTCAAACGCTTGTCGTTTCGGGCGCCACATCGCGGCGCGACGGCTCGTACGCGCCGCTCGCAGCGGGGAACGGCACGTGCTGCATGCCGAAACGAAGCCCGGTCGTTCCGGGTATAGCCTAAGGTGCCGCCATGAACTCCAGAGTCCCGTCGAATCCGTTGTTGAATCTTGCGGTGGCAGTCGCCTGCGGGGCGGCCGCGATGTACTTCCTCGATCCTGCGTCCGGGCGGCGGCGCCGCGCGTATCTGCGCGACAAGGCGGCCGCGGGCCGGCACGACGTGGCCGATTATGCGAATACGCAGGTGAAGCGGGCGGCGGACCATGCGCGCGGCGCGATCGCCGGGCTGCGGGCCGACTGGCTCGCGGGCGACGCGAACGACGTGCAGGTCGCCGAGCGCGTGCGTGCGGCGCTCGGCCGGCTCGTCGCTCGCCCGCGCGACATCGACGTGAGCGTCGAGCACGGCAACGTGTGCCTGACGGGACAGGTCGACGAGGCCGAACGGCAGGCGCTGATCGACGGTGTCGCCGCGCTGCATGGCGTGCATCGCGTCGAGGACGCGATGGGCGCGCGCAGCGAATACAAGGCGCCGACCGACGGTCATTCGCAGTGACGCGGCCGCGGCTGTCCGCCCCGGCAGGGGCCGGTGAACGAGTACGACCTGCATTCGGCGCACGCACGGCTGCCGGAACGACGGCAGCCTGGCGCCTCAACCGGAGCCACTCATGACCGAACGCCAGCCTCCCGACACGACGTCCGCGCATCCGGAGCCGGGCGCGCACGACGCGCTCGAACATCTGCTCGGCAGCCTGCATCGGCACGGCTTCCTGCGCTTCGCGAACGAGGTCGTCAGCGCGAACGCGAGGCTGGCCGACACGTTCGTCGACGCGCTCGACAAGCCCGGCATGCAGAGCGGCATGCAGAATCTCGCAATGCTCGTGACCGCGCTCTCGCGCATTCCGCCGGAACAGTTCGGCCGCGCCGCGTTCGCGGCGGCCGACGCGCTGCATCACGTCGGCGCATGGCAACCGGCGCAGCACGCGCACGTCGCGCCCGGCGTGCGCGGCGTCTACCGCTTGCTGCACGACGAGGCGCTGTGGGATGCATTGACGCCGCTGCTCGAAGGGCTGAAGGTCTTCGCGCAAGGGCTCGCGCGCGATCCGCAGCCGCCCGTCGCCGGGCTCAGCGAGACGACGAAAGACGCGTGACCGCGCCCGATCGCGGATCGCTCGCCACGCACAGGCCCGCGAACTGACGGACGATGCGCTGCGTTGGCGCGCTCGCCGGCCAGTGCGGCACCGCGTCGATGCCGACCCAGCGGCACAGCGCGATTTCCCGGCCCGGGCACGCGTGCGCGCCGCGCGGCAGACTCGCGACGAACACGTGATGGCGCTTCACGCTGCCGTCTACGTAGAAGAAATACGCGAGTTCGAGATCGGTGAGCCCGGTTTCCTCGCGAAGTTCGCGATGCGCGGCGTCGAGCGCCGATTCGCCGCGCCGGATCACGCCGCCGGGCAGCGTCCAGCGCGACGATCGCCCGCGCGCGACCAGCAGCACGCGCCGGTTGCGATGGCACACGATCGTGGCGCGTTCCTTCGCCAGCGGCGCGAGCGGTACCGCGCGAACGGGGAAATCGGACGGGTCGGGTAGCGTCATGCAGGGCAGGCGGCAGGTGGGCGAAAGATCCATGCGCTCCCTGCCGCAACGTGCGTTCCCGCTTCGCCGTCGCATGTGCCCTCGTGCGAGTGTTTCGGGCCTGCTGACCGGCCTTCGTCCGCGATTTTTCAACGGCTTGTCATTTCTGCCGCCGCCCGCTGCGGCGCGTTTCGCGCGGGCCGGACGGCGCGACGCGCGTCGATCACGCGTCGCCGGGTTCGGCAGAGGGCGTGCGACGCGGCGGCGTCCCGCTTGGCGGTGCGGCCGGCTTGCCTTCGGCCGGGTCGTGCGCGCTGCGCGGCGGCGGCGTGGCGGTGCTGCGGCGCTTGCCTTCGGGGCCGGGCGTGCTGTCGCCGCGATCTTCGTCGCGTGTGTCGGTGTCGAGCGAGGTCGAGCGTGTCATGGTTCGCGAGTCCTGTCGGGGCAGTCGAGGCGTACACGTCGCGCATCGGGCATGCCGCCGGGTGGACGATCCGCGTTGCCGGGCCCGCTGTTTGCTCGATCGCGCGCTTGAGGTCGGCGCGGGCAATGGCGCCCGCGGCCGCCGCCTGGAGCCCCGTTTCATGTCCGATGCGATCCTGTGCCCGTGGTCCGTCCGTGAGCGATTTTGCGTCGCGCTCCGGCGCGCGTCGACACACGGACGGCGCGGCACCGGCGCGCCGGATGCGTTCGCGCCGGCGGTGGCCGGTGTCGTACTGTCGACGCCGCTGCCTACCCGCTGGCCGGCCGTGGGGGGGGGGGGGGGGGGGGGGGGGGGGGGGGG
>NZ_JAIZQG010000036.1:0-32134 GCF_020419965.1 Burkholderia sp. AU39826 | reverse complement strand
TTCGCTACCGTGCCGACAACGCCACGAAGGCCGCCAGTCGGATTGCCACCACCGATGCCGCCCAGTGCACCGGTTACCGTGCCAACCACTCCGCCAAGGCCACCGGTCGGATCGCCGACACCACCCAAGGCGCCCGTTACCGTTCCGACTGCACCACTTGCCACGTTGCCCACCGTCCCGACAACGCCACCGAGACCACCAGTCCCGCCACCAACACCGCCCAGTGCGCCGGTCAGCGTACCGACTGCACCGCTTGCCACGTTGCCTACCGTCCCGACAACGCCACCCAGGCCACCCGTCGGATTGCCACCGCCGATGCCACCCAGTGCACCGGTCACCGTGCCAACCACACCACCGAGACCACCGGTCCCGCCACCGCCAACACCACCCAAGGCCCCCGTCACCGTACCGACTGCACCGCTTGCCACGTTGCCTACCGCCCCGACAACGCCACCCAGGCCACCCGTCGGATTGCCACCGCCAACACCACCCAGTGCACCGGTCACCGTGCTAACCACACCACCGAGACCACCGGTCCCGCCACCGCCAACACCACCCAGGGCACCCGTGACCGTACCGACTGCACCGCTTGCCGCGCCGCCCACGGTTCCAACGACGTCGCCGAGGCCACCCGTCCCACCACCACTTCCCCCAAGGCCACCCAACGCACCGGTCACCGTGCCAACCACACCACCAAGTCCACCGGTCCCACCACCACCGACACCACCACCGACACCACCCAACGGCCCCGTCACCGCCCCGGCCACGCCCGCGACCGGTTCGAGCAATCCGCTACCGATATCGATGGTCGCGCTTCCCGTGCCCGTCCCCGCCAGCCCGATCGAGATACCGCCTGCATTCGGGCTGCCGACCATCACCACCCCGTTCCCCCATCCCGTCACGGTGCCGACGAGTTCCCCGGGTGCCGGCGATCCGCCTCCGACGATGAGACCGTCGGATTTGCTGACACTTCCCTGCGGGGCAGCCAGTACCCCCGCCTGGGACGCAGTGGCGGCCAGGCTGAATAAAGCCGCGACCGACAAGGCGATGCCTGTCAATTTCACGTTCGCTTTCTTTTTCATGAATAACCTCATTTCGGTTGGACAACCGCGGAACAGCTCGAGCGATGACGCGTGGACCCTGTCGCCTGAAGGCGGCGCGAATCGTTCGCGGATTGCCCGATATGGCAAAGCGTTGAAACAGGTTCAAACAGGCCGATGCAACGGGATACCAGACACCGCGTGACGCATTTCATGCAAATTGATTTGCATCACGAAATTTCTGCAAAGCGAATCAAAAAACAATCCACCACATAACCACCGTCAAACGATCGGCCGCTCACGACGACTCCATCGCGAGCGGCCGCCGCCCCTCCCCTCAGAACTTCCACAACAGATTGCCGTACAGCGCGTGGTCGCTGATGTGGCCGCCGAGCTGGCCGCTATACGACAGGCCGAGCGACAGGTTCTTCGTCACGGCCGCATCGACACCGACCTCGAGCACCGCCGCATCGCGCGCGATCGGCACGCCGACCACGCTGAACGGCGCGCCACCGCTCGCGAACGACAGCTTCGAAGCCGGTTGCGTGTTGCCGAACGCATGCCGCCAGCCGATCGTGCCGTAGGTCGTGACCTTGCCCTTCGTCGTGACCGCGACGTCCGTCGATGCCCGCAGGCCGAGCGTCGAGAAGCCGAGGCCCGTCGTGTCGGAATCGCCCTGCAGCGCAGCCGCGCCGCCGTTCTCCTTGAAGCCGCCGGTGTGCAGGCTCGCGAACGCGAGCCCGACGAACGGCTCGAGTTCGACGTTGCGAATCGCCGTCGAGTAACCGAGCTCGGTGAACACCTGCGTCACGTTCGCGTCGTAGCTGGCGGTGTCGTGATCGGAGAAGCTGCCGAACGACGGATTGCGCTCGCTATGCACGCGGTACCACGACTGCGCCACGCCACCGCGCACGTTCCACGCGTTGTATCGGCCGCTGGCGTACAGCGCGATCGTCCCGCCGTTGACCTTCGCCGACTCGTTCTGGTCGGTATTGAGCTGGCTGCGCGACGCGCCGCCCGCGATACCGACGCGCCAGTGGCTGCTGACTTCCGCGTCCGTACCGACGATGAAGCCGTACAGGTTGCGATCGATCGAAGCGACGCCATCGCCGTCGAACCGGCTATGCGAGCCGTACAGCCGGCCCCACACCGCGGGCTTGAACGACTTGGCCGGCGTGCAGCCGTTCTCCGCGGCCATGCGCCGGTCGAGCGCCGCCGCGTGATCGTCCGCCGACACCGGCGCCTCGCATCCGCACAGCGCCCCGCCCGGCTGCGAACCGAGCCGTGCACGATCGAGCACCGCGTCGCGCACGTAGCGGCTATCCGACAGCAGCACGCTTCGCGTACTCGGATACAGATCGCCGGCCAGTTGCGTGAACGCGCGGTTCGCGGTCGGCGCATCCGACGTCAGCACCGTATCGAACAGCGGGTTGCCGGCGCCGAGCGTGCCGACCGCGCCCGCCACCGCTTGCCCGTCGGGCGTCGTCGCGACCGACGAGAACGGCGTGCCGTTCGGCGCCAGCGACATCAGCACCTGCGCCGGGTTGTACGTGAGCGTCGGCGTGAGGAACGCATACGTCGAGTTCACCGCGCTGAACTGCCCTTGCACGCCCGCGCCGGCATTCACGATGGTGTAAACCTTGCCCGGCTGGTATTGCCCGGTCGCCGCGACGACCTGTACCGACCCGCCGTTGAGCGTGGCGGAGCCGGTCACGTCGAGGCCGCCGCTCTGTTGCGGCGTGGCGCCGACCTGCAGCGTCGAGCCGGGCTGGAAGGTCGCGTTACCCGCGACCTTCAGCGGCTGCCCGAGCTGGAGGACCGACGCGGTGCCGCCGCCGGACACGACCAGGCCGCCGATCGTGCCCGTGCCGGTGACGGTCGCGCCGCTGCCGACGGTCACCGGCGAGCTGGCCAGCGAACCGGTGACGGCGAGCGTGCCGCCGGTCACGTTCGTCGGGCCGGACAGCGTGTTCGTCCCGCTCAGCACCTGCGCGCCCGTGCCGGCCAGCGTCAGCGGACCGGTACCCGACAGCGTGCCCGCGAACGAGCTGGTGCCCGCGGTATTGACCGTCAGCGGCGTGCTGCCGAGATTCACGTTCGAGCCCGTCGTACCCGACAGCGTGCCGATCGACTGCGGCGCGGTCGCGGACGCCAGGTTCAGCGTCGCGCCGCTGCCCGCGAGCATCACCGGGCTCGTCGACGCGAGGCTGCCTGAGCCGGCCAGCGCGAGCGTGCTGCCGCTGCCGATCGTCGTGCTGCCGGTGTACGTGTTGGCGCCCGTCAACGTCTGCGTGCCACCGCCCTGCACCGCGAAGCCGCCGGTGCCCGCGATCGTGCCGCCGAAGCTGCCGCCCGTCGGACCGGCCACGGTCAGCGTATTGCCGCCGAGATTCACGGTCGAACCGGCGGCGCCCGACAGCGCGCTCGCCGTCTGCGGCGTCTTGGCCGCGCTGACGTCGAGCGTCGCGCCGTTGCCGGCCAGCGTCAGCGCGCTACCCGCCGACAGGCCGCCGTTGCCGCCGACCGCGAGCGTGCTGCCGTTGCCGACCGTCGTGCCGCCCGTGTACGAGTTCGCGCCGCTGAGGGTCGTCGTCGACGGGCCGCTCACCGCCAGGTTGCCGCCGCCCGCGATCGGGCCGCTCAGGCCGAGGTTGTTGGCGCCGCCCACCGTCAGCGTCGAACCCGTGCCGAGGTTCACGGCGTTGCCGAGCGTCGTGCCCGCGACGCTGGTGCCGAGCGTGCCGCCGTTGCCGCCGACACTCAGCGTGCCGCTGCCGAGTGCGGTCGGCGTGCCGGCGACCAGCGTGCCGCCGCCGGTGACGCTGGTGCCGCCGGTGTAGGTGTTGGCACCGGACAGCGTCGTCGTCGCCGGGCCGGTGACCGACAGATTGCCGTTGCCGGAAATCGCGCCGGTCAGGCCGAGGCTGTTCGGGCCGCTCACCGTCAGCGTGGAACCCGTCCCGAGGTTCACCGCATTGGCCAGCGTCGTGCCCGGCGTGCCGGCCGTCAGCGTGCCGCCCGCGCCGCCGGTGTTCAACGCGCCGGTACCGAGCGCCGTGTTGCTGCCCGCGACCAGCGTGCCGCCACCGGTCAGGTTCGTGCCGCCCGAATACGTGTTCGAACCGGTCAGCGTCTCGGTGCCCGTGCCGCCCAGCGTCAGGCTGCCGCCCGTGCCGGCGATCGTGCCGCCGTACGTGCCGCTGCCCGTGCCGCCCAGCGTCAGGTTGTTGCCGCCGAGGTTCACCGTCGAACCGGCCACGCCCGACAACCCGGTCGTCGTTTGCGGCGTCGTCGCGCCGCTGACGTCGAAGGTTGCGCCCGCACCGGCCAGGTTCAGCGGGCTGCTGCCGGAGAGGCTGCCGCCCGCGCCGATCGCCAGCGTGCCGCTGTTGATCGTCGTCGCGCCGGTGTACGTGTTGTTGCCCGTCAGCGTTTCCGTGCCGGTGCCCGACAGCGTCAACCCGCCCGTGCCGGCGACGGTGCCGCCGTACGTGCCGTTAGCGGAGCCGGCCAGCGTCAGCGTGTTGCTGCCCAGATTCACGGTCGAACCCGACACGCCCGACACTGCGCCCGCGGTCTGCGGCGTCGTCGCGGCGCTCAGGTCCAGCGTGGCGCCCGTACCGGACAGATCGACCGCGCTGCCCGACGACAGGCTGCCGCCCGCACCGACCGCGAGCGTGCTGCCGTTGCCGATCGTCGTGTTGCCGGTGTACGAGCTGGCGCCCGTGAGCGTCGTCGTCGACGGGCCGCTCACCGCGAGGTTGCCGCTGCCGCCGATCGCGCCGCCCAGACCCAGATTGTTCGCACCGCCAACCGTCAGCGTCGAACCCGCGCCGAGATTGATCGCGTTGGTCAGCGTCGTACCGGCCACGCTGGTGCCGAGCGAACCGCCCGCGCCGCTGGTGTTCAACGCACCGGTGCCGAGCGCCGAACCGTTGCCGGCGAGCAGCGTGCCGCCGCCGGTCAGGTTCGTGCCGCCCGTGTACGTGTTCGTCCCGTTCAGCGTTTCGGTGCCCGTGCCGCCCAGCGTCAGGCTGCCGCCCGTGCCGGCGATCGTGCCGCCGTACGTGCCGCTGCCTGCGCCACCGAGCGTCAGCGCATTGCCGCCGAGATTCACGGTCGAACCCGACACGCCCGACAACGCGCCAGTCGACTGCGGCGTCGTGGCGGCGCTCAGATCGAGCGTCGCCCCCGCACCGGCCAGATCGACCGCGCTGCCGCCCGACAGGCTGCCGCCCGCACCGACCGCGAGCGTGCTGCCGTTGCCGATCGTCGTGTTGCCGGTGTACGTGCCGGCGCCGGTGAGGGTCGTCGTCGACGGGCCGCTCACCGCGAGGTTGCCGCTGCCCGAGATCCCGCCGCCGAGGCCCAGATTGCTCGCACCGCCAACCGTCAGCGTCGAACCCGCGCCGAGATTCACCGCATTACCGAGTGTCGTGCCGGCCACGCTGGTGCCGAGCGTGCCGCCCGCGCCGCTCGTGTTCAACGCGCCGGTACCGAGCGCCGAGCCGTTGCCGGCGATCAGCGTACCGCCGCCCGTCAGGCTCGTGCCGCCCGTGTACGTGTTCGTCCCGTTCAGCGTTTCGGTGCCCGTGCCGCCCAGCGTCAGGCTGCCGCCCGTGCCCGCGATCGTGCCGTCGTACGTGCCGCTGCCCGTGCCGCCCAGCGTCAGGTTGTTGCCGCCGAGGTTCACCGTCGAACCGGCCACGCCCGACAGCGTGCCCGTCGTCTGCGGCGTGGTCGCGCCGCTCAGGTCGAAGGTTGCGCCCGCACCCGTCAGGCTCACCGGCGTCGTTCCCGACAGGCTGCCGCCCGCGCCGATCGCCAGCGTGCCGCTGTTGATCGTCGTCGCTCCCGTGTAGGAGTTCGCGCCCGTCAGCGTTTCGGTGCCGGTGCCGTTCATCGTCACGCCGCCGGTGCCGGCGATGTTGCCCGCATAGGTGCCGCTGCTCGTGCCGCCGAGCGTCAGGTTGTTGTTGCCCAGGTTCACCGTCGAGCCGGCCACGCCCGAGATCGCGCCCGTCGATTGCGGCGACGCGGCGCCGCTCAGGTCGAGCGTCGCGCCGGCCGTCGTCAGGCTGACCGGGCTGCTCGACGACAGGCTGCCGTTGCCGCCGATCGCGAGCGTGCCGCTGTTGATCGTCGTCGCGCCGGTGTACGTGTTGTTGCCCGTCAGCGTTTCCGTGCCGGTGCCCGACAGCGTCAACCCGCCCGTGCCGCCGATCACGCCGCCGTACGTGCCGCTGCCTGCGCCGCCGAGCGTGAGCGTATTGCCGCCGAGGTTGACGTTCGTGCCCGCGCCGCCGGACAGCGCGCCCGTCGTCTGCGCGGAGGTGGCCCCGCTCAGGTCGAGCGTGGCGCCGGTGCCGGCGAGGTCGATCGCACTGCCGCCCGACAGGCTGCCGCCCGCGCCGACCGCGAGCGTGCTGCCGTTGCCGATCGTCGTGCTTCCGGTGTAGGTGTTCGCGCCCGACAGCGTCGTCGTCGACGGACCATTCACCGCGAGGTTGCCGCTGCCGCCGATCGCGCCGCCGAGGCCGAGATCGTTCGCGCCGCCGACCGTCAGCGTCGAGCCGCTGCCGAGATTCACCGCGTTGGCAAGCGTCGTCCCGGGCGTGCTCGCGGCCAGCGTACCGCCTGCGCCGCTCGTGTTGAGCGCCCCCGTGCCGAGCGCGGAACCGCTGCCCGCGATCAACGTGCCGCCGCCGCTCAGCGTCGTGCCGCCCGTGTACGTGTTGTTGCCGGTCAGCGTTTCGGTACCGGTGCCCGACAACGTGAGGCTGCCGCCCGTGCCGGCGATCGTGCCGCCGTACGTGCCGTTGCCCGTGCCGCCGAGTGTCAGGTTGTTGCCGCCGAGGTTCACCGTCGAACCGGCCACGCCCGACAGCGTGCCCGTCGTCTGCGGCGTGGTCGCGCCGCTGACGTCGAAGGTGGCGCCTGCGCCGGCCAGGTTCACCGGGCTGCTGGCCGACAGGCTGCCGCCTGCGCCGATCGCCAGCGTGCCGCTGTTGATCGTCGTCGCGCCGGTGTAGGTGTTGCTGCCCGTCAGCGTTTCGGTGCCGGTACCCGACAGCGTCAGGCCGCCCGTGCCGCCGACCGTTCCGCCGAACGTGCCGTTGCCCGACCCGCCGAGCGTCAGCGTATTGCCGCCGAGGTTCACCGCCGAGCCCGCCGCGCCCGACAGCGTGCCGGTCGTCTGCGGCGACGTGGCCGCGCTGACGTCCAGCGTCGAACCCGCGCCGGCCAGATTGATCGCGCTGCCGCCCGACAGGCTGCCGCCCGCGCCGACCGCCAGCGTGCTGCCGTTGCCGATCGTCGTGTTGCCGGTGTACGTGCCAGCGCCGGTGAGGGTCGTCGTCGACGGGCCGCTCACCGCGAGGTTGCCGCTGCCCGAGATCCCGCCGCCGAGGCCCAGATTGTTCGCACCGCCAACCGTCAGCGTCGAACCCGCGCCGAGATCGATCCCGTTGGTCAGCGTCGTGCCGGCCACGCTCGTGCCGAGCGTGCCGCCCGCGCCGCTGGTGTGCAGCGTGCCCGTGCCGAGCGCCGAGCCGCTGCCCGCGATCAACGTACCGCCGCCGCTCAGCGTCGTGCCGCCCGTGTACGTGTTGTTGCCCGTCAGCGTTTCGGTGCCGGTGCCCGACAACGTGAGGCTGCCGCCCGCGCCGGCGATCGTGCCGCCGTACGTGCCGTTGCCCGTGCCGCCGAGCGTCAGGTTGTTGCCGCCGAGGTTCACCGTCGAACCCGCCACGCCCGACAGCGTGCCCGTCGTCTGCGGCGTGGTCGCACCGCTGACGTCGAAGGTCGCACCCGCACCGGCCAGGTTCACCGGGCTGCTCGCCGACAGGCTGCCGCCCGCGCCGATCGCCAGCGTGCCGCTGTTGACCGTCGTCGCGCCGGTGTACGTGTTGGTTCCGGTCAGCGTCTCCGTGCCGGTGCCTGCCATCGTCAGTCCGCCGGTGCCGCCGATCGTCCCCGCGTAGCTGCCGTTGCCCGTGCCGGCCAGCGTCAGCGTGTTGCCGCCGAGATTCACGTTCGTGCCCGCTACGCCGGACAGCATGCCGCTCGTTTGCGGCGTGGTCGCCGCGCTGATGTCGAGCGTCGCGCCCGTGCCGGCGAGATCGAGCGCGCTGCCCGACGACAGGCTGCCGCCCGCACCGACCGCCAGCGTGCTGCCGCCGCCGATCGTCGTGTTGCCGGTATAGGTGTTCACGCCCGTGAGCGTGGTCGTCGACGGGCCGCTGACCGACAGGCCGCCGCTGCCCGAGATCCCGCCGCCCAGCCCGAGATCGTTCGCACCGCCAACGGTCAGCGTCGATCCCGCGCCGAGATTCACCGCATTGCCGAGCGTCGTGCCAGCCGTGTTCGTGCCGAGCGAGCCGCCCGCGCCGGTCACGTTCAGCGCGCCCGTGCCGAGCGCGCTGCCGTTGCCGGCGATGAGCCCGCCGCCGCTCAACGTGGTGCCGCCGTCATACGTGTTCGTGCCGGTGAGCGTCGTGGTGCCCGCGCCGGTCTGCGCGAGGCCGCCGCTGCCGGAAATCGTGCCGCTCAGCCCGAGATCGTTCGCGCCGTTCAGCCCGAGCGTCGCGCCCGCGCCGAGCGTGACCGCGTTGCCGAGCGTCGTGCCGCTCACGCTCGCGTTCAGCGTGCCGTTGCCGGTCACGTTCAATGCGCCGGAACCGAGCGCCGTATTGCTGCCGACGCTCAATCCGCCGCTGCTCAACGTCGTCCCGCCGCCATAGGTGTTCGCGCCGCCGAGCGTGGTCGTGCCCGAGCCGGACTGCACCACGCCGCCTGCGCCGGAAATCATGCCGCTCAAGCCGAAGTCGAACGCGCCGCCGAGATTCAGCGCAGAGCCGGCGCCCAGATCGACGGCGTTCGCCAGCAGCAGGTTCGCCGTGCTCGCGTTGAGTGTGCCGCCGCTGCCGGTGACGCTGAGTGCGCCCGTGCCGAGCGCCAGGTTGTCGCCGACCGACAGGCCGCCGGCGCTCAGCGTCGTGCCGCCCGTGTAGGTGTTCGCTCCGGTGAACGCGGTCGTTCCGCTGCCGGTTTGCGCGAGGCTGCCGCCGCCTGCGATGATGCCGCCGAGGCCCAGATCGTTCGCGCCGCCGAGCGTCAGCGCCGAGCCCGTGCCGAGAGTCACTGCGTTGTTCAGCGTCGTGCCCGCAACGCTCGCGGCCAGCGTGCCGCCCGCGCCGGCGACGTTCAACGCGCCGGTACCGAGCGCCGCTCCGCTGCCGGCAACCAGCGTGCCGCCGCCGGTCAGGTTCGTGCCGCCGGTATACGTGTTGGCCCCGGTCAGCGTTTCGGTGCCCGTGCCCGCCAGCGTCAGGCTGCCGCCCGCGCCCGCGAGCGTGCCGCCGAACGTGCCGCTGCCGGCGCCGCCGAGCGTCAGGCCGTTGCCGCCGAGATTCACCGTCGAACCGGCCACGCCCGACAGCGCGCCGATCGTCTGCGGCAGCGCTGCACCGCTCAGGTCGAACGTTGCACCGGCTCCGCCCAGATTCACTGCGCCGCCCGCCGCGAGGCTACCGCCCGCGCCGATCGCCAGCGTGCCGCCGTTGATCGTCGTGCCGCCCGTGTAAGTGTTCGCGCCGGTCAGCGTCTCCGTGCCGGTGCCGGACAGCGTCAGCCCGCCCGCACCGCCGATCGTGCCGCCGAACGTGCCGTTACCGGCGCCGCCGAGCGTCAGCGTATTGCCTCCGAGATTCACCGCCGCGCCGGCCGTGCCGACCAGCCCGCCCGTCGTCTGCGGCGACGTGGCCGCGCTCAGGTCGAGCGTCGCCCCCGCGCCGGCCAGATCGAACAGGCTGGCGCCCGACAGGCTGCCGCCCGCACCGACCGCCAGCGTGCTGCCGTTGCCGATCGTCGTGTTGCCGGTATACGAACCGGTGCCGGTCAGCGTCGTGATCGACGGGCCGTTCACCGACAGATTGCCGCCGCCCGAGATCGCGCCGCCGAGGCCCAGATTGTTCGCACCGCCAACCGTCAGCGTCGCGCCCGCGCCCAGATTCACCGCATTGCCGAGCACGGTGCCGCCCGCGCTCGTGCCGAGCGTGCCGCCCGCGCCCGTCACGTTCAGCGCGCCGGTGCCGAGTGCGCTGCCGTTGCCCGCGATGAGCCCGCCGCCGCTCAGCGTCGTGCCGCCCGTGAAGGTGTTCGCACCAAGCAGCGTCGTCGTGCCGGTGCCGGTTTGCGCAAGACTGCCGGCGCCCGACAGCACGCCGCCGAGGCTCAGGTCGGCCGCGCCGTTCAGCCCCAGCGCCGCGCCGGCGCCGAGGTTCACCGCATTGCCCAGCACGGTGCCGGCGACGTTCGTCGCGAGCGTCCCGCCCGCGCCGCTCACGTTCAGCGCACCGGTGCCGAGCGCGCTGCCGTTGCCGGCGATCAGCCCGCCGGCGCTCAACGTCGTGCCGCCCATGTACGTGTTCGTGCCGCCGAGCGTCGTCGTGCCCGAGCCGGTTTGCTCAAGGCTGCCGTTGCCGGCGATCGTGCCGCTCAGGCCGAGATCGTTCGCACCGTTCAGCCCCAGTGTGACGCCGGTACCGAGATTGATCGCGTTGCCGATCGTCACGCCCGGCACGCTCGCGCCGAGCGAAGCCGAACCGTCGACGTCGAGTGCGCCGAGGCCGAGCGCCGCGCCGCTGCCGACGAGCAGGCTGCCGCCCGTCAGCGCCGTGCCGCCCGCGTACGTGTTGTTGCCGGTGAGCGCCTGCGAGCCGGTGCCGGAAAGCGTCAGCCCGCCCGCCCCGCCGATGTTGCCGGCGAAGACGCCGCTGCCGCTGCCGGCCAGCGTCAGGTTGTTCGCTCCGAGATCGATCGCCGAACCCGCGACGCCCGACAGCGTGCCGATCGACTGCGGCGTGGTCGCGCCGGCGATGCTGAACTGCGCGCTCGCGCCCGTCAGGTTCACGGGGCTCGACGCGGCGAGACTGCCACCCGCGCCGATCGCCAGCGTGCCGCCGCCGATCGTGGTGCCGCCAGTGAACGTCTCGGCCGCGGTGAGCGTCGTCGTGCCCGGGCCGTTCACGGACAGGCCGCCGGTACCGGAAATGATCCCGCTCAGCCCGAGATCGTTCGCACCGCCAACCGTCAGCGCCGCACCCGCGCCGAGCTGGATCGCGTTGCCGAGCACCGTGCCGCCGACGGTCGTACCGAGCGAGCCGCCCGCGCCCGTCACGTTCAGCGCGCCCGTGCCGAGTGCGCTGCCGTTGCCGGCAAGGATGCCGCCGCCGCTCAGCGCCGTGCCGCCCGTGAACGTGTTCGCGCCGAGCAGCGTCGTGATGCCCGAGCCGATGTGTGCGAGACCGCCGTTACCGGCGATCGTGCCGCTCAGGCCGAGATCGTTCGCGCCGGTCAACGCGAGCGTCGCGCCCGTGCCGAGGTTGACCGCGTTGCCCAATGTGGTGCCGCTCACGCTCGCGCCCAACGCGCCGCCCGTACCCGTGACGTTCAGCGCGCCGGCGCCCAGCGCCGTATTGCTGCCGGCGAGCAGCGTGCCGGCGCTCAGGGTCGTGCCACCGCCGAAGGTGTTCGCGCCCGACAGCGTCGTCGTACCCGTGCCGCTCAGCACGAGGCCGCCGGTGCCGCCGATCGCGCCGCTCAGGCCGAGGTCGTTCGCACCGTTCAGCGTCAACGATGCGCCGTTCAGGTTGATGCCGTTCGCAAGCGCCGCGCCGGCGGCCAGATCCGCGCTCAGCGAACCGCCGAGGCCGCTCACGTTCAACGCGCCGCCTACGCCGAGCGCCGTGCCGCCGCCGACGATCAGGCTGCCGCCGCCCGTCAGGCTCGCGCCGCCCGTGAACGTGTTCGCGCCGGTCAGCGTCGTCGCGCCGGTACCGCCGAGCGCCAGGCCGCCCGCGCCCGAGATCGCGCCGCTCAGACCGAGATCGGCTGCGCCGTTCAGGCCGAGCGTCGCGCCCGCGCCGAGGTTGACTGCATTGCCGAGCACGGTGCCGCCGACGTTCGTCGCGAGCGTGCCGCCCGCGCCGACCACGTTCAGTGCGCCCGTGCCCAATGCCGCGCCGTTGCCGGCGATCAACCCGCCGCCGCTCAGCGCCGTGCCGCCGGAAAACGTGTTCGTGCCGAGCAGCGTCGTGGTGCCGGCGCCGGTTTGCGCCAGGCTGCCGTTCCCGCCGATCGCGCCGCCCAGGCTCAGATCGGCTGCGCCGTTCAGGCCGAGCGTCGCGCCCGCGCCGAGGTTGACTGCATTGCCGAGCAACGTGCCGCCGACGCTCGTCGCGAGCGTGCCGCCCGCGCCGGACACGTTCAATGCCCCCGTGCCGAGCGCCGCGCCATTGCCGGCGATCAACCCGCCGCCGCTCAGCGCCGTGCCGCCCGTAAACGTGTTCACGCCGAGCAGCGTCGTCACGCCCGTGCCGCTTTGCGCGAGGCCGCCGTTCCCGCCGATCGCACCGCCGAGGCTCAGATCGGCCGCGCCGTTCAGGCCGAGCGTGGCGCCTGCATCGAGATTGACTGCATTGCCGAGCAGCGTGCCGCCGACATTCGTCGCCAGCGCGCCGCCCGCCCCCGTCACATGCAGCGCGCCGCTGCCGAGCGCCGCGCCATTGCCGGCGATCAGTCCGCCACCGCTCAGCGCCGTGCCGCCCGAAAACGTGTTCACGCCGAGCAGCGTCGTCGTCCCCGTGCCGCTTTGCGCGAGACTGCCGTTGCCGGCGATCGTGCCGCCGAGGCCGAGGTTGGCCGAACCGTTCAGGGCCAGCGTCACGCCGGTATCGATATTCACCGCATTGCCAAGCAACGTGCCGCCGACGCTGGTGCCGAGCGTGCCGCCCGCGCCGCTCACGTTCAGCGCGCCCGTGCCGAGCGCCGTGCCGGTGCCGACGACGAGCCCGCCGCCGCCCGTCAGATTCGTTCCGCCCGTGAACGAATTGGCGCCGTTCAGCGCGAGCGTGCCGGTGCCGCTCGCGTTCAGCGCGCCGCCGCCGGCGATCGTACCCGACAGCGCGAGCCCGGTCGCGCCGTCCACCGTCAGGCCCGCGCCGAGCGTCACGTCGTTGAGGAGGTTGAGGCCGGCCGCGCCGGCCTCCAGCGTGCCGCCGCCGGCGACGATCGTCCCCACGCCCAACCCCGCGCTGTTGTTGATGATCGCGGTGCCGCCGGCCAGCGACGCGTCGGCCGCACTCGACGCGCCGGTGATGTTCCACGTGCCGCCCTGAACCGCGAGATGCGTGAAATTGCCGTACGTATCGACCGCGATGGCGCCGCTCGCGGGGCTCCCGGTCGCGGTGTTCAGTTGCAGGTTCAGCGTATTGTTGCCGCCCAGCCCCGCATCGACGCCGAGCCCAACCGACGATCCGGTCAGCGCATTGAACGTGTTCGACGTGCCGGCGGACGCGCCGAGCGACACGTTGCCCGTCACGGTGCCGGCATTGGTGAACGTGTTCCCCGCGCCCGGCGTCCCGCTGGGCGCGAGCACTACCGAACCGTTGATCGTGCCGCCGCTCGCGTTGGTGAAGTTGGCCTGCGCTCCGCCCGACGTGGTGACGACCTGCGCGGTGGGCCCCGCGCTGAAGCCCAGCAGGCCGGTCGTGCCGATCGTGCCGGCATTCGTGATGTTCGTCGTGCCGCCGATGCCGTTGTACACGGTCAACGCCGGGCCGTTGAGCAGCGAGCTCGTCGAGCCCATCATCACGCCCGAGCTGGCGTTCGTGACGTTGACCGTGCTCGCCGACGCGATATTGCCGACCACCGTGCCGTTCGACACGAGGCTCAAGCCGGACAACGCGGGGTCGATTCTGCCGTTGTTGGTCAGCGTGACGCCGCTGCCCGTCAGCGACAGCGCGGTGCCGCCGATCAACGGCACCACGGAGACGGTCGCGCCGGGCTCGACGGTCAGGTTGAGATTGTTCGCGCCGTTCGAATAGGACGTGCTGGCTCCGCTGCAACTGACGGTCGTGGTTCCGGTGCAGGCCGCCAGCGCGTCGACGGGGACGATCCCGGCGCCGACCAGCGCGACCAGCACGCCGGTCGGAACGAGGAGTTTCGGACGTGCTTCCGCGCGCTTTTTGTTCGATCCCATGCGCATACGCATAATCACACCTTCCCATAAGAGAATCGACGACAGCGGGTATTCCGTCCACGCATTCAAAATGCCGGAGGCAAATACCGGAATACGCCATTCGATGTTTTTTGGAAAAACGCCGCCCCGCCATCAGTCCGATGCGGATGGCCTAATTAAAAACAATCAGGAATTAATCAACCAGTATTATTTAATCGGCATCTTTTACTTTTGACCCCTGCCCGGTAATTTTTTCAGTTATTGGAGATTCCTGCTTCACGGAGGTAAAGCACACGCTGACTCGTGAATCCGCACGCATGGCATCTGTACCTGTACAGATCAAACGACGAACGCGCTGTGCTCCATTTCCATCAACCCCTTCTGTCGTCGTAAACGAACACTGAATAACCGGACGCCGAATCAACCCTATTGCGAATGATTCGCGTACAGGTTTTCTGGCGCCCAATATTCGGTCCATAGGCCTCCCGGTGTGATCTCGAGACAAATATAGACACGACCCGCAAACGTTTTCCACGCGATAAACATATTTTTGTCAAAACTCAACAATCTTTCTCGAATATTCATCGATTCGTATGACGGATGTGAATTTCACGCTTTAACGAAGCATGGAAATTATTAAGAAAGGAAAAAACCAGTTTCAGGGACGCTGATTTATTCGCCAATCTGCTTTAATGAATTCACATCCGCCGCGCAGCGGTCTGGTTTCTCGAACGATAACGAGGTGTCCAAGGGAGAACTTCACGATGGTGACGTTGAACATCAACGACCGGCCGGCCGAGATCGATGCCGATCCGTCGACACCGGTGCTCTGGGTGCTGCGCGACAATCTCGGGCTGACCGGCACCAAGTTCGGATGCGGCACCGGCGACTGCGGCGCCTGCACCGTTCACGTCGACGGCCGCCCCGCTCGAAGCTGCACGCTGGCGCTGTCGGCCGTGGGCAGCGCGCGCATCACGACATCCGAACATCTCGCCGACGATGCGGTCGGCAAGGCCGTCCTCGACGCGTGGATCCGGCACGACGTCGCGCAATGCGGCTACTGCCAGAGCGGCCAGATGATGAGTGCGGCCGGCCTGCTGCGGAGCAACAAGGCGCCGACCGATGCCGACATCGACCGCGCGATGGCCGGCAACCTGTGCCGTTGCGCGACCTACCAGCGCATCCGCGCCGCGATTCACGATGCGGCCGGCGCGCTTGCCTGAGCCTGCCGGGAGACATTGACCATGCGTACTCGCACTGCCGGGCGCCCGGCGAGCACCGACACCCCCCACTCCGACGCTTCGCCGGCCGCCGGAACAGGTTCTCCGAAACTCGGCCGGCGCGGCTTCCTGAAGCTCACGATGGCGGCAAGCGGCTGCCTGGCGCTGGGCATCGCGCCGACCCGGGCCACGGCCGAAGCGGGCAAAGCCCCGCAGTTTTCACCACCTCAAGCATTCCTGATCATCGCGCCGGACAACACCGTGACCGTTGCCGTCAACCGCACCGAGTCCGGCCAGGGCGTCAGCACCGCGCTACCGATGGCGCTGGCCGACGAACTCGATGCCGACTGGCGCAACGTGCGCACCGTGCTCGCGCCCGCCGGCGAGCCGTACAAGGACCCTGTAACGGGCATCCAGATGACGGCCGGCTCGACGTCGGTCAATCACTCGTTCACGCAATATCGCGAACTCGGCGCATCCGCCCGCGCGATGCTCGTCGCCGCGGCCGCGCAACGCTGGAACGTCGATCCGGCCACGTGCCGGACCGCGAATGGCGTCGTCACGTCCGGCAGCTACCGCGCGACCTATGGCGAGCTCGCGCCCGCCGCGATGGCGATGCCGGTACCGCGGCGGGTGCCGTTGAAGTCGCCGGACCAGTTCCGCCTCATCGGCAAGCCGACACCGCGCATCGACGCACGCCCGATGCTCGACGGCACGCTCAAGTACGGGATGGACTGGCGCCTGCCGGACATGAAGGTGGCCCTGGTCGCGCGCCCGCCGCGCTTCGGCGGGCAGGTCGCGAGCTACGACGCGGCGGCGGCCCGGGCCGTCAAGGGCGTGGTCGAGGTCGTCGAGATCCCGACCGATCGCGGCGGCACCGGCGTGGCCGTCATCGCGAACGGCTACTGGCCGGCCAAGCTCGGCCGCGATGCGCTGAAGATCACGTGGAAGGACGCCGGCTCGACCGTCACGTCCGCCGAACAGATGCAGGCGTACAAACAGCTCGCCGGCACGCCGGGAACCCTGGTGCGCACGGCCGACGCCGGCGGCGCGCCGCCGGCGGCCACGCGAATCGCGAAGGATTACGAATTTCCGTATCTCGCCCACGCGGCGATGGAGCCGCTCAGCTGCACGGTCGACGTCGGGCCGGCGAACTGCGCGTGCGGGATCAAGATCTGGGGCGGCTCGTCGCTGCAAACGGCCGATCGCGCCGCGGTCGCGAAAGCGCTCGGCGTCGCGCCGGAGAAAGTCCAGATCTTCACGATGACGTCGGGCGGCGACTACGGCCGGCGCTCGACCCCCACGTCGGACTACGTGGTCGAAGCCGCCCGCGTGTCCGCCGCGTATCTCGCGGCCGGCCATCTCGGCCCGGTCAAGACGATCTGGACGCGCGAGGACGATCTGCGCGGCGGCTACTACCGCCCGATGGTGCTGCATCGCGTCGACATCGGCGTGGACGGCAGCGGCGCCGTGCGCGACTGGCAGCACGTCGTCGTCGGCCAGTCGGTGCTGAAGGGCTCGCCGCTCGAGCGCACGACGATGCTCGAGCATGGCACCGATCCCGGCCTGACCGAAGGCGTCGCGAACAACCCGTACGGCTTCCCGATGCAGGTATCGGTCCATCAGACCGACGCCGACGTGCCGGTCCAATCATGGCGTTCGGGCGGCCATACGCATACGGCGTTCGTGATGGAAACGCTGGTCGACGAACTCGCGCGCGCGGCGCGGCAGGACCCGGTCGCCTACCGGATGGCGCGGCTGGCCGGCCCCGAGCACGCGCCCCATCGCCAGGCGCTCGCGCTGGCCGTCGACAAGTCCGGCTACGGCACGCGCACGCTGCCGGCAGGGCACGCGTGGGGCGTCGCGATGCACGAAACGGCCGGTTCGGTCGTCGCATACGTCACGGACGTGTCGATCGAAGCGCAGCAGCCGCGCGTGCATCGCGTGACGGCCGGCGTGTATGCGGGCCGCATCGTCAACCCGACCGGCGCGCAAGCGCAGATTCAGGGCGGCGCGCTGTTCGGCCTCTCCACGACGAAGCCGGGCTTTGCGATCGACGTCGACCATGGCGCCGTCCGCAACGCCGGTTTCGCCGACTATCCGCCCGTGCGCATGCAGGAAGCGCCGCCGGTCGATGTCTTCTTCGTGCCGTCGGACGCTCGGCCGACCGGGTTGAGCGACGCCGGCGTGCCGCCGATCGCGCCGGCGGTGGCCAACGGTGCGTTCGTGCTGACGGGCGAGCGGCTGCATGCGTTACCGTTCGCGCCGATGCGGGTCGCATCGGCCACCCCCGCGATGCCGGCGGCCCCTGCGGCCGCCGTCGACGAGGACCCATACGGTGACCTGCCGGCCGGCGGCTGCCGGATGCCGCGCAAGGCCAAGCCGGTCGCGTCGAAGCCGAGGACCGATCAAAGCCACGCAGGCGTCGGCCAGGCGAGTACGGTGCCGAAATTCCTGCGGCCGAAACGGCGCGCGGGCATCCCGTGCATCGACGAACTGAAGAAAGGAACGGTGACCTAGGCGGCGCGGGGGACCAGCCGCCGCACCGACCGGCGCGGCGGTGGGGCATCGTTCCCGCCGCCGCGCTCACCCCCGCCCGCGCCGCATCCTGAGCGTCGCCGACGGCGATTCGCCGAACGCCCGCTTGTACTCGATCGCGAACCGCCCGAGGTGCGCGAAGCCCCATTTCAGCGCGACGTCGGTGACCGACGCGAGCCCCGGCGTGTCGCCGGCCAGCAGTTCCTCGCGCACATGTTGCAGCCGCAACTGTCGCACGAAGCCCATCGGCGTGATCCCGTGGCGATGGCGAAAGCCGGCGAACAGCGTGCTCGGGCTGACGCCGGCGAGTTCGGCGAGCCGTTCGATCGTCAGCGGCTCGTCGAGATGCGCGCGAATGTATTCTTCCACGCGCCGCACGTAGAACGGCGCAAGCGCCGTCGACACGTGTCGCGTGCCGTTGCGCGCGCTGTTCGGGTGGCCGTGCAGCAGCAGGTTGAGCAGCGTCGATTCGAGCTGCTCGAACGCGAGCGGATGACGCAGCGGATGCGCGTCCGTCGCGATCGCGCCGGCGAACACCGGCAGCAATTGCGCGAGACAGGTACCCTGCGGCGACGACAGGTCGAATTCCGGTTCGAATTCGACGCTCGCGCGCCGGTCGTCGCCGAAATGCCGCTGCGCGTGGCGCTCCATCACTTCGCGCTCGATGCGCAGGATGACCTGCGGGCACGCATCGCCCCAGCGCATCTTCAGCGGCAGCGTCGGCGAAAGCAGCGACGCGGTGCCCGGCGACGACACGAAGCGCGTCGCGCCGCATTCGATCTCGGCGTGGCCGCGCAGCGGAATCTGCAGCAGGAAGAAATGTTCGAGCGGCCCCGGCTCGATGCTGACGCCGCCGCCGTAATCGAGCAGGTTCAACGACAGGTTGCCCCAGCGCGCATGGTGCATGCAGCTGTGCAGCGCGCGCGATTCGCCGGTCGGCGTGAGCCGGTGCGGCTTGAACACGTCGGCGACGCGCGCGCGCACCTCGTCGACGTCGTTCGACTCCAGCAGCAGCGTGTCGTGATTGAAACAGGCGGCGTCGGCCAGCCAGCCGGTTTCGGAAAATTGCGCCATCGAAGTTCTCCCGTCGTGCTCGATCGCACTCGCGCCGTGCACGCATTCCCGATCTCGGGGAATCCGTCGCACGATCCGGACAGCACTCGCAGTATCCGGACAGTCCGTCCCGCGAAACACGCAAGTCCAGCCCAAGCCACGCAAGAAGCGGACCGTTCGCGCATCGTAGAAAACTGTGCGGGCTGTCCGCATCCGCACATACCCGCGGTCCGCCGAGGCCCGCCGGCCCGCCGCGGCCGCTGTCGCAGGTTTCCGGAATTCGCGGATAACGGCCGAAGAAAGCGGATAGAAGCGCGCATTTCGTCCGCCAATACTGGGCCCGTCACCGAAACCCACAGCATGGAGGGACACATGAACGGACGTCACATCGAAGTTCCATCGCCGGGCGGCGGCACGTTCCGCGCGTACCTGAGCACGCCGGCCGGCGGAACCGGGCCGGGCATCGTGCTCTGTCACGAAATTTTCGGCGCGAACGCGACGATGCGCGACGTGGCCGACTACTACGCCGAGGAAGGCTATACCGTGCTCGTGCCGGACCTGTTCTGGCGCCAGTCGCCGGGGATCGAGCTCGGTTACGCGGCGGCCGATTTCGAGCGCGCGATGGCCCTTTATCGCGAATTCGACGAAAACAAGGGCGTGGAGGACATCGGCGCCGCGCTGGACATGCTCCGCCAGCGGTCGGAATGCACGGGCGAGGCCGGCGTGCTCGGCTACTGCCTCGGCGGCAAGCTCGCCTATCTCGCCGCGTGCCGGCTGCCGGGCGTGGCCGCGGCGGTCAGTTACTACGGCGTGGGCATCGAGCATGCGCTGGACGAAGCGGCGCACCTGCGCGGGCGGCTCGTATTGCAGATCGCCGCGCAGGACCGCTTCTGCCCGCCCGACGCACAGCAGCGCATCGCGGATGCGCTGTCCGGCCGCGACGGCGTCGAAGTGTACGTCTACCCCGGCGTCGATCACGCGTTCGCCCGCGCCGGCGGCGATCATTTCGACAAGGCCGCCGCGGTCATGGCTCACCAGCGCGCGATCGCCGCGTTCCGCGCCGCGCTCGGCCCGCACTACGACCTGTCCGCGCTGTGGGAAACGCACCTGAAGCACGAGTTCGACACGCGCAACGTCGACGCGACGATGGCCACGATGGTCGCCGAGCCGTACGTCAACCATATTCCGACGCTGACGGGCGGCGTCGGCCACGACGAACTCAAGCGCTTCTACACGCATCACTTCGTGCATGCGAACCCGCCCGACACGACGATCACGCCGATCTCGCGCACGATCGGCGCGAGCCAGATCGTCGACGAGCTGCTGTTCCGCTTCACGCACACCACCGAGATCGACTGGATGCTGCCGGGCGTCGCGCCGACCGGCAAGCGCGTCGAGATTCCGCTCGTCGCGATCGTCAAGTTTCGCGGCGACAAGCTCTATCACGAGCACATCTACTGGGATCAGGCGAGCGTGCTCGTGCAGATCGGCCTGCTCGCCCCGTCCGGCCTGCCGGTCGCGGGCGTCGACACGGCCCGCAAGCTGCTCGACGAAACCGTGCCGTCCAACGGCCTGATGCGCCGCTGGCACGACAGCGCGCCGTCGACGGCGGCATGCTGACGCGGCCCCACCCTCACCCCACGATTCCCGGAGACACCCCATGAATGCCCTTGCTGGCAAAGTCGCGCTCGTCACCGGCGGCGCCACGCTGATCGGCGCAGCGGTCGCGCAGGACCTGAGCCGCGCCGGTGCGAGCGTCGCGATCCTCGATCTCGATGCGGACAACGGCGCACGCGTTGCCGCATCGCTCGGCGAACGGGCGCTGTTCCTCGCGCTCGACATCACCGACGACCGCGCGATCGAGCGCGCGATCGCGACGATCGTCGAACGGTTCGGCGCGATCGACGTGCTCGTCAACCTCGCGTGCAGCTACGTCGACAACGGCATCCACGCGACCCGCAACGACTGGCTCGCGGCGATGGACGTCAACGTCGTGTCGGCGGCGATGCTCGCGAAGGCCGTGCATCCGCACATGGCCCGGCGCGGCGGCGGCGCGATCGTCAACTTCAGCTCGATCTCCGCGCAGTGCGCGCAGACCGGCCGCTGGCTGTATCCGACCTCCAAGGCCGCGATCCGACAGCTCACGCGCAGCATGGCGATGGATCTCGCGCCCGATCGCATTCGCGTCAACTCGGTGTCGCCGGGCTGGACCTGGTCGCGCGTGATGGACGAGCTGACGCACGGCGACCGCGCGAAGACCGATCGCGTCGCCGCGCCGTTCCACCTGCTCGGCCGCGTCGGCGATCCGTCGGAAGTCGCGCAGGTCGTCACGTTCCTGTGCAGCGACGCCGCGAGCTTCGTGACGGGCGCCGACTACGCGGTGGACGGCGGCTATGCCGCGATGGGCCCCGAACAGGCGGTGCCGGCGATTCCGCGGCTCGCGGAATGACCGCTTCGCGCCGCCCCTTCACGCAATCATTCCGGCCGCCACACGGCCAACCAAGGACACTCCCATGAGACGCATCGCTATCGTCGGCGCCGGCCAGTCCGGCCTGCAACTCGCCTTCGCCCTGCTCGACCAGGGTTACCACGTCACGCTCGCGACCAACCGCGACGCGGAGCAGATCCGCTCGGGCAAGGTCATGTCGAGCCAGTGCATGTTCCACACGTCGTTGCAGATCGAGCGCGATCTCGGCCTGAATACGTGGGAGGAAGCGTGTCCGTCCGTCGAAGGCATCGGCATCGCGGTGCCGCACCCGGACGGCAACGGCCGCAAGGTGATCGACTGGTCGTCGCGGCTGACCCGCTACGCGCAGTCGGTCGACCAGCGCGTGAAGATGGCCGACTGGCTCGACGGCGTCCGCCGCCGCGGCGCGGACGTGCGGATCGGCGACATCGGCGTGCCCGAACTCGAGGAACTCGCGCGCAGCCACGACCTCGTGCTGCTCGCGGCGGGCAAGGGCGACATCGTCAACCTGCTCGGCCGCGACGATGCGCGCAGCCCGTTCGACCGCCCCCAGCGCGCGCTGGCGCTCACCTACGTGAAAGGGATGACGCCGAGTGAGCCGTATTCGCGCGTGCGCTTCAACCTGCTGCCGGGCATCGGCGAGTACTTCGTGTTTCCCGCGCTGACCACCACCGGCCCGTGCGAAATCATGGTGTTCGAAGGCATCCCGGGCGGCCCGCTCGACTGCTGGGCCGACGTGAAGACGCCCGAGCAGCATCTGGACCGGAGCCTGTCGTTCCTGCAGCAGTACGTACCGTGGGAATTCGAGCGCTGCCGCGACGTCGAGCTCACCGATCCGAACGGCACGCTGGCCGGGCGCTTCGCGCCGACGGTACGCAAGCCGTTCTTCCGGCTGCCGTCGGGCCGCACCGTGTTCGGGATGGCCGACGCGGTGGTGGTCAACGATCCGATCACCGGCCAGGGCTCGAACAACGCCGCGAAATGCGCGAACGCGTATTTCGCGGCGATCGTCGCGCGCGACGCCGCGCCGTTCGGCGAAGACTGGATGCAGCAGACGTTCGAAAGCTACTGGGCCTATGCGCAGCATGTCGTGCGCTGGACCAACTCGCTGCTCACCCCGCCGCCGCCGCACATCCTCGAACTGCTCGGCGCGGCCGGCCAGTCGCCGTCGCTTGCCAAGGTGATCGTCGACGGCTTCGACGATCCGCGCCGGTTCTCGCCTTGGTGGTTCGAGCCGTCGGCGTGCGCGGCGCTGATCCGGCAACACAGCGTGCGAGCGGAGTAACCGTCATGGAAACGACCGTTACCGACCGTCCGGCCCTCGACCCGATGCAGTTGCGCGCCGCGTTCGGACAGTTCCCGACCGGCGTCACCGTGATCACCACGTGCGCGGCCGACGGGCGCAAGGTGGGGCTCACCGCGAATTCGTTCTCGTCGCTGTCGCTCGATCCGCCGCTCGTGCTGTGGAGCCTGCGCAAGGTCGCGCCGAGCCGCCCGGATTTCGTCGCGGCGACCCATTTCGCGATCAACATCCTCGCGCACGACCAGATCGACCTGTCGCGCCGCTTCGCGACGCCCAGCGCCGACAAGTTCGACGGCGTGCCGCACGCGGAGTCGGAAAGCGGCGGCGTGCCCTGCCTCGACGGCGCGAGCGCGCGCTTCGTGTGCCGCAACGTCGGCCACTACGAAGGCGGCGATCATTTGCTCTTCATCGGCGAGATCGAGCAGTTCGACGCGTTCGGCAAGGCACCGCTCGTGTTCCATGCCGGCCAGTATCGCGCGATCGCCGATCACCCCGATCTTTCACGCGCGCTTTGACTAGGGCGTGTTCACGCTAATAACGGGCTTGCGCTGGCCCCCAGAAGGGCCGAGCGCGAGGATTGCGACGAAGCGAATACTCGACGTATTCGCGAGGAGCATGACGCAGCGATCGGCCCTTCTGGGGGCCAGCCCCACGAATGCATTTTTCAGGCAGGGGAACGTGCCTTTCCGCCCACATTGCGGCGTCGTGCGTCGCTTGTTTGGCACGGCCAAACGGCGCTCCTTACTCCTTGCACTGCGGGCGGAAAGGCACGTTCGCAAGCCCGTTATTAGCGTGAACACGCCCTAGTACATGCAAATAATATCCAGGAGGTGGTGAACATGAAATTCGGCTCTCGCCTGCTCGTCGCCGCAGGCTTTGCGCTCGTCGGTCTCGCCGGCCACGCGCCGGCCCATGCGGCCGATCTGCCGGCGGTCAACCTCGGCATGACGAGTTTCCTCGACGGCATGCCGCCGGCCGGCGCCGGCTGGTACGGCACGCAGTACCTGCAGTACTACACGGCCGGCCGCGTCAACGACAATGCGGGCAACAAGGTCGGGTTGCCGAAGCAGGACATCGACCTGTTCGCGGGCTTGAGCCAGCTCGTCTATCAGTCGCCGCTGACGTTCGCCGGCATGCATCCGGGCCTCGACGTGATCCTGCCGTGGATCGCGTCCGCGCGGACCGACGACGGCATCGGCAACGTCGCGCTGAATGCGCGCGCCGGCTTCGGCGATCTGCTGATCGGCCCGTTCGTCCAGTTCGACCCGGTGATGGGCGCGCAGGGCCCGCGCTTCGCGCAGCGCGTCGAATTCCAGTTCATCGTGCCGACCGGCGCGTACGATCCGTCGCGCGCGATCAATCCGGGCAGCCATTTCTGGTCGTTCGATCCGTACTGGGCGGCGACGCTGTGGCTCACGCCGAAATGGACCGTATCGTGGCGGCTGCACTATCTGTGGAACGCGACCAACCATCAGCCGGCCACGGCACTCGGGCCCGACGTGACGTCGACGCAGGCCGGCCAGGCGATCCACGTGAACTTCGCGACCGAGTACGAAGTACGGCCCGGCCTGCGGCTGGGCCTCAACGGCTACTGGTTGCGCCAGACCACCGACATGAAGGCCAACGGGCAGGACGTGCCGGGCACACGGGAAGCGGTATTCGCGATCGGGCCGGGGGCGATGGTCAGCTTCTCGCCGCACGACCACCTGCTGTTCAACGCGTACTTCGAGACTTATGCACGCAACCGGCCCCAGGGGACGCGGATGGTACTGCGCTACGTGCATCATTTTCAGTGACGCACCGCGCGCCGGCCGCCCCGATCCGGCGCACGCCGCTTCAAACGGTTAGCAGTAGGGGGCAGCCGTGAAGGCGGTGGACTACGGCTTGTTCCATGATCGACCATGGGTCCAGGATGCATTGTCGTCGCTATGGTCGATCTGTCTCGCGGCGCCGCCTGGGGAGGGAGCCTCCATGAAGCCTGTCGCGGTGCCGGCCGCCGATTGGACCGGAGGCCGGCACACGTAGCCTTTATCGATGCGAGCGAAGCCGCATCCGTGCGCCGCTCATTGCGCGATGCCGACGAACGTGGGCAGCAGCACGCGATACACGTGAATCATCGCCGGGCCGAGCAGCACCACCATCAGCGCGGGGAAAATGCAGAAGATCAGCGGGAACAGCAGCTTCAGCGCGATCTTCGCCGCGCGTTCCTCCGCGCGCATCCGGCGCCGCGTGCGCAGCATGTCCGACAGCACGCGCAGCGATTCGCTGATGCTCGTGCCGAACCGGTCGGCCTGGATCAGCATCGCGCAGAACGATTCGATATCCTCCACGCCGGTGCGCAGCGCGAGATTGCGCAGCGCCGTTTCCTTCGTGAAGCCGGAGCGCATCTCGAGCAGCAGCAGATCGAGTTCGCTCGCGACCACCTCGCTGCGAAACCGCAGTTCCTCGCTCACCTTCATCAGCGCCGCGTCGAGCCCGAGCCCCGCTTCGACGCACACCGTCAGCAGGTCGAGCGCGTCCGGGAAATCCTCGAAGATCTTCTGCTGGCGCACCTTGACCCGCTGCGACAGCACGACGTTCGGGATGTAGTAACCGATGCCGGCGAGCGCGACGAGGATCAGCGACAGCAGCGCCCGCTCGTCGCCGAGCGACGTCGTGATCAGCACCAGCAGCGCCGCGCACGGCAGGCCGAGCGCGAGCACCGTCTTCGCGGTGAAATACAATGCGGCCGCGCTCTGGTTGCGCCAGCCGGCATTCATCAGCCGGATGCGCAGCGGCGAACTCTCCCAGCCTTCCTTCGGCACCGACAGCTTCGAGATCGGGGTGGACAGCTCGACCAGCTTCGCGACCCAGCGCGACGCCATGTCGTCGCCGTCGCCCGGGCCGGCGACGGCGCCCGCCCCGGCTCCGCCGGCCTGCTCGATCCGGCGCTGGATGCTGCGCGGCGCGAACAGCAGCATCGCGACGAGCACGCCGCCGGCCACGAAGATGAACAAGCCGCCCAGCATCACGGCCTGGACCACGCTCAGGTTTTGCATGACAACCTCGCAACGGTTCGTTATTCGGCGCGCGCGTCAGACGCGAATGCGCACGATTCGGCGGATCCAGAACAGGCCGAACAGCATCGACACCAGCATCGTGCCGACCATCCGGATGCCCGCGGGATCCTCCCAGAGCACGGACAGGAATTCGCGGTTCAGCAGCGCCATCACCGCCGCGGTGCCGAACGGCAAGAGCCCGAGAATCCACGCCGACAGCCGCCCTTCCGCCGACAGCACGCGCACCTTGTCGAACAGCTTGAAGCGCTCGCGGATCAGCCCGGCGATGCTGTCGAGCAGCTCGGCCAGGTTGCCGCCCGTCTCGCGCTGGATCAGCACCGCGATCACGAAGTAGCGCAGGTCCTGCACCGGCACGCGCGTCGCGAGGTTCATCAGCGCGTCGTGCAGCGACACGCCGTAGTTGACCTCGTCGAACGTGACGCGGAACTCGCCGCCCATCGGCTCGGAAAACTCGTCGCCGACCATCCCGAGCGTGCTCGTGAACGAATGACCGGAGCGCAGCGCGCGCGCGATCATGTCGCAGATGTCCGGCAACTGCCGCTCGAGCTTGCGCATCCGTCGCGCGCGGCAGCGCAGCACGTAAGCCATCGGCATCCAGCCGGCGACGAGCGCGATCGGCACCGCGGCCAGTTGCGGCAAGCGCGCGAAACTCGCCGCGAACCACGCGAACGCCGCGAACGTCGCGCTGAGCGTGATCAGCTTCGGCAGCGTCCAGTCGAGGCCCGACTGCTGGATCACGAGATCGAGCGCGTGCACGCGCGGCACGCGCAGCAGCAGCCGGTCGAACGATTTCGACTCGTCGAGCATCCGCTTCTTCAGGATCGACAGCCGCTCCTGCTGGACGTTGCCGCCGGCCGACATCGCGCGAATGCGCGATTCGATCCGGCGCGCGGCAGTGCCGTGCCGCGCGTTCCACCATTGATAGATGCCTTCGATCGACAGCACGACCGCGACGAAGGTAAGAATCACAAAACCGTAAAAGATCGCATTCATGAGGCCTCCCCGGCAGCACACGGCGCCTGTCGTCAGTCCGTTTCGTAACGCACGGACGGGTCGTACAGCGAATCCGGCAGGTTGATGCCGAACGCCTGCAGCCGCTCGACGAACTTCGGCCGCACGCCGGTCGCGCAGAAGTGGCCGCGCACCGAGCCGTCGCGGTCCACGCCCGTGCGCTTGAACGTGAAGATCTCCTGCATGTTGATGATGTCGCCTTCCATCCCGGTCAGCTCCTGGATGCTGACGATCTTGCGCTTGCCGTCGGTCAGCCGCGCCGCCTGCACGACCACCGAGATCGCCGACGCGATCTGCTGGCGCATCGTCTTCGGCGGCAGCGTCAGGCCCGACACGCTGACCATGTTCTCGAGCCGCGTCAGCGCGTCGCGCGGCGTGTTCGCGTGGATCGTCGCGAGCGAGCCTTCGTGGCCCGTGTTCATCGCGTTGAGCATGTCGAGCGCTTCGGCGCCGCGCACTTCGCCGAGGATGATCCGGTCCGGGCGCATCCGCAGCGCGTTGCGCACCAGCGTGCGCTGCGTGATCTCGCCCTTGCCCTCGATGTTCGGCGGGCGCGTTTCGAGCCGCAGCACGTGCGGCTGCTGCAGCTGCAGCTCGGCCGCGTCCTCGATCGTGACGATCCGCTCGTTGCGCGGAATGAAGCCGGACAGGATGTTGAGCAGCGTCGTCTTGCCGCTGCCCGTGCCGCCCGACACCAGCACGTTCACCTTCGCGCGCGACAGCGCGTCGAGCAGCTCGGCCATCGGCGGCGTCAGGCTGTGGAAGCGCACCAGGTCGTCCATCTTCAGCGGGTTGACCGCGAAACGCCGGATCGACATCAGCGGCCCGTCGATCGCGGACGGCGGGATGATCGCGTTCACGCGCGAGCCGTCCGGCAGCCGCGCGTCGACCATCGGGCTCGATTCGTCGATGCGGCGCCCCACGCGCGACACGATCTTCTCGATCACCTTCATCAGGTGTGCGTCGTCGTAGAACGTCACGTCGGTCAGTTCGAGCTGCCCGCACCGCTCGACGTAGACCTGCCGATAGGTGTTCACGAGGATGTCGGAGATGCCGGGGTCGCGCAGCAGCGCTTCGAGCGGGCCGAAGCCGAACATCTCGTCGTACACGTCGATCGCGAGCTGGCGCCGCTCGATGTCGTTCGCCGGCATCCGCTCCTCGTCGAGGATGCGCGCGATCAGCGAGCCGATCTCCATGCGGACCTGATCCTGATGCAGCCGCGACAGGCGCTCGAGCTCCACGCGCTCGAGCACGGCCAGGTGAATTTCGCGGCGCAGCTTCTGGTATGCGTCGCGCACCGACGAATGCGCCGGGCCGGCCGGCTCGCTGCCCGCCGCCATCGGCTGGGCCCGGTGCAACGACATCTGTTCGCGCAATGACATGATGGTTCCCCGAAAGAATTACATCGACTTGAGCTTCGGCGTGGCCTTGCGGCCGAACAGCCGGGACATCAACGGTTCGCTGTGCGTCGCGCCGCGTCCCGCGCGCACTCCGCCGTCGACGAGTTGCTTCGCGCAGCCCTGCAACGCACGCGCGACCGCCGAGCCGCGCGCGAGCCGCGACACCGGATGGCCCTGGTTGATCGCTTCGAGCACGGTGTCGGCGTCGTCGGGAATCGTGCAGGCCGCGTGCAGGCCGAGCACTTCCTCGAGCGCGGTGCGGGTGCGCTCGCTCGCGCGCGTCGTGCGGTTCACGATCAGCCGCATCTGGTCGGTCGAGTAGCCGAGCGACACGAGAATCTCCAGCAGCCGGCGGCCGGCGCGCACGTGCGGCATCGCGGGCTGCAGCACGATCTGGATCTGGTCGCTGCGATCGAGCGCGACCATCGACAGCGGGTTGATGGCGACGCCGACGTCGAAGATCACGAAGTCGTAGCGCGGCGCGGCGACGCCGAGTATCCATTCGAGCGCGTCCTCGCGCATCTCGGCGGCCTTGACCGGGTCGCCCGCGCCCGCGAGCACGTGGAAGTTGTCCGTCACGTGCGCGACGCTCGCGTCGAGAAACGCGCTGTCGAGCCGCTCGATCTGCGCGCACAGCTGCGGCAGCGTCGACGGCGGGGCTTCGTCGCTGACGAGGAACGCCGCGTCGGCGAACTGCTGGTTCAGGTCGATCAGCAGCACGCGGCGCTTGAAGCCCTCGGCGATCTCGAACGCGACGTTGCCGGCCGCGAAGCTCGTGCCGGCCCCGCCCTTGCACGACATGAACGACACGATGCGCGTGTCGTCGGTATCGCGCGGCGTGCTTTGCGCGGCCGCCCGGCCGAGTGCGTTGCCGAGCGCCTGCGGATCGAGCGGCCACTGCAGCACGTCGCGCGCGCCCGCCCGCATCGCGTCGAGCAGCACGTGCGGCGATGCGTCGGCCGTCACGAGGATGCAGGTCAGGCCCGCATGCGCGCGGCAGATGCGCTCGATCGCCGACAGCTCGGACGGCTCGAGCGACGTGCCGTCGATCAGCAGGATGTCGAACGCGTCGAGCCCGTCGGTGCGATGTTCGATCTGCGACGGACGGCCGGTGGCGCGCGTCGTGCGATAGCGTCCGCAGTCGGCCACGAGACGCGCGATCTGCGAAAGCCGCGCGGTATCGTCGGAAGCTACGAGGATGTTGATCATGTCGTGTGCCTCGTCTTTTCGATTAGTTGCAGGCGGAGCCGCCCGTCGCGGAATTCAGGCTTTCGCGCGGCAGCGTCGTCGTGAACGGCGGCATTTTCACCGTGACGTTCATGAACGGGATCATGGTCTTGACGGTGACGTTCGTGACGCTCACCGTCACGAACGAGCACGTGTTGACGTCGCAACTCGACGGCGTGTAGTTCACCGACACGTTCGCGTTCGACAGCAGCGGCAGCAGCGATCGCACACGCTTCACGACGCCCGCGGCGTTCACGTCGCACACCACCGCGGTGCGCGCGCCGAGGCGCACGGCCTCGCTCGCGGTATTCCAGTAGAACAGCACGCGGCCGAACTCGAAGATGCCGATCAGCAGCATGATCAGCACCGACGCGATCAGCGCGAATTCGACGATCGCGACGCCGCGCTGCGTGCGCCGGCGTGACAGCGGGAAATGGCGCGCATTCATGACACCTGCCTCATCACGGTGACGATGTTGCCGAAGGTGATCGACGGCAGCCCCGGGAACGCGGGGATCGGCTGGTACTGGTAGCCCGAGATCTTCACTTCGACGACGTTGATCGCGCCCGTGGCCGTGCCGCTCGGCGCGTTGTTGTTCGAATCGTAGGTCGGCAGGTTCGCGAACTGCGACGGGTCCGACGCATCGCTGCAGCCGGTCGTACGCTGTGCGTCGCAGATCGTGACCATCGACGTCGTGAGCCCGGGCACGAGCTCGGTGCCCGACGTGCCGCACGTCGTGCTGCCGTAGACGACGAGACACTGCGCCTGCGATACCGGATACGCGCTGTCGGTCGGCAGCCAGACCGACAGGTAGCGTGCCGCATCGCGCGTGGCCTTGGTCAGCGTCTCGTACTGGTAGATCGCTCGGCCGAATTCGGCCACGCCCGTCGCGAGCATGATCATCGGCATCAGCACGAGCGCGAACTCGACGGCGACGACGCCGCGGGTGCGCGAACGACGAATCGGCGGCTTCTTCATGATCGTCTCTCCGCTATTGAACGAGCATCGGCACCTGCGTGCCCGATGCGCTGCCGCTGCCGGGCAAGCCGTGCGTCGCGCACGGGTTGTTGCCCGACACCGACGAGCCGAGGTATTCGAGGTGCGCGACGACGGCGCCGCTGCTCTTGCCGGAGCTGAACGGAACGGGATCGAGCATCAGCACGCAATCCCATTGCGTAACGTGCAACTTGTGACTGCTCCCTTGCAGCGTCGAGCAGTCGCCTTCCGGCGCGAGCGCGAGGCGTCGGTCGCCGCCGTAGGTCGAGTAGTTGCTCGCCGTCGCCGTGCCGTTGGTGGCGATGCCGCTGCCCGACGGTGGCGCGCCGTCGCCCTGGTACGGCTTGAAGCTCGCGCGGTCGGCCACGAACTGCGTGTATGCATCACCCTTGATGCCCGGTGTTCCGGGCGGCCCGTAGTTCGGGCCGACATACGCGTAGCCGGTGAAGTCCGGCTGGCCGCTCGAGCCGTTCGCGCCGTTCGTGTAGACGCCGAAGCGCGTATTCCAGGCGCGCAGCGCCGCCGACATCTTGCCCGGGGTACTCAGGTCTTGCGGGCTGGTGATATTGCAAGTGTTGCCCGACAGCTCGTTCGCGATGGTCGTTTCGTTCGTCGAGCCGTCGAGCGCTGCCCAGCCGAAGTTGCCGGGCCCGTATGGCAACGACGAATCCGACAGCGACGAAATCCAGTCGCCGACCTTGTAGGGCGACGCCGCCGACGCACGGCACACGAACACCGGAATCGCGCAAGTCGTCTGCCCGCCGCCGACGGTCGCGATCGCGCTCGCCGACACTTCCGCCGCATTCGCGAGCTTCGTGCCCGGCAGCACGTTCAGCACCTCGATGAACCAGTGCGCGATGCTGCTCAGCGTCGCGGTGCACTGCACGTACTTGATGTTCGCCGGCGTCGCGACCGCGTCCTTGGTCAGGAACGGGTTGGTCAGCGAATCGCTGAACGTGACGTTCGCGTTCGTCGACATCTGCACCGACTTCTTCTGGAAAAACACGAAATTCAGATGGCCGGCGGCGATGCCGTCGGCTTCGGCCACCGACAGGCTGATCGCCGAGGTCAGGTCGCGCGCAGCCGACAGCGCGCAGGCATCGGCGCTGTTCTGCAGTTCGCTGCGCGTGACGTACAGCTTGCCGAGATCCAGCGCGAGCCCGACGAACCCGATCATCACCGCCAGCGAAAGGCCGACGATGATCGCGACGGCACCGCGCTGGCGATGCAGGCTGCGACGCGTGAGTTTCGGATAGCGGGCTGCGCGGTTCATGGCGTTCTCCCTGAGCGTGGTGTCGTTACTGCGTGGCCTTGCCGATGCCGATCACGAATGCGTTGGCGGGCGGCACGGCCTGCTTGAACGACTTGTCGTAGTTGTCGAGCGCGGCCGCGGCGGCGTTGCCGTCGACTCCCGATGCCGACGAAGGATGTTCGCCAGCATGCGGATCGATGATCTGGGCGTGCATCACGGTGCGGACGGAGTCGCCGAAGCGGCTGTCCCACACGGGGGTCGACGACATGCAGCCGGCAAGCGCGAACGCGAGCGGGACGGCGAGCGCCGCGCGGCGCACGAATACGAGGTAGGCGGATTTCATGAGCTTCCCCTTGGATGGCTTCAACGATCGGTGGACTGCGGTTCCGCGCCGGCGCGCGCAATCTGCGCGTTGGGCGCCGCGGCGATCCGGTGCTTCGCGCGCACCGCCGGCTGGGCCGGCGTATCGGGGCCGGCTGCCGCGAGGCGCGCGGCGGCGGCTTCGATGCGCGCGACACGCGCCGCGGTGGCCGCATCGGGCTGCGGC
>NZ_JAIZQG010000035.1:0-33464 GCF_020419965.1 Burkholderia sp. AU39826 | reverse complement strand
GGCCTGCGGCGCGAACACCTCGACGCGTGCGGGCGGCGCGGCCGCGGCGGCCGGGGCGGCGGCCACTGCGGCGGCGTCCTTCGCATCGCCGGCGGCGGCCGGCGCCGTGCCGCGTGCGACGCGAATCTGGCTTTCGTCGATCACGAAGCAGCACACGGCGACGATGTCGTCGGACGGCACCTCCGATTCGACCCACAGCGACAGGTCCGCGCCCGCTTCCTCGCGGCCGACGATCCGGCCGAGGTTGCCGAGTTCCTCGGTGAGCAGCGCCTGATCCTTCGCGTCGACGCCGACCAGCGTGATCTTCAGGTGCGGGCCGTCGGCATCGGCGTCAGCCGCCGGATGCGCGGCCGCGACGGCTTGCTCGACCACATGGTCGGGCGCGCGATCGCCGCTTGCGACGGGCTCGGCGGCCGGCGCCACGGCGGCGGCGACCGGCATAGGCGCGGCCGGCGCCGGCTCGGCTGCCGCGGGCGCGCCCGAGCCGCTTTCGGCCTTCAGCCGCTCGAGCTTCGCGCAGATCGCCGCGGCGGCGGCCGCGTCCGGTTCGGCGCTCGCGCGGTAGTCGACGAGCTGGTCGGACAGCACGTCCTTCGTTTCCAGGAACGCGTCGACCATCTCCTTGGTCAGCGTCAGCTCATGGTTGCGCGCGCGGTCGAGCAGCGATTCGAGGATGTGCGTCGTATCGGTCAGCGCGGAAAAGCCGAACGTCGCCGCGCCGCCCTTGATCGAATGCGCGGCGCGGAAGATCGCCGCCAGATCCTCGGGATCGGGCGAATCGACGTCCAGGTTCAGCAGCAGCTGCTCCATCTGCGCGAGCAACTCGTCCGCTTCGTCGAAAAAGGTCTGGTAGAACTGAGTGATGTCGAGAGTCATGCCCGGTCACCGGTTGAATTCGTCGCGTTCATGTCAGGAGGCAGCCGGCTCGGACAGCGTGGCGACCAGGTCGACCAGCACGCCCGGGTCGATCGGCTTTTCGATCCAGCCGGTCGCGCCCGCGTCGCGTGCCGCGTCCTTGAACGCGTCGCTGCCCTCGGTCGTCAGGATGAGGATCGGCGTGTCCGCGTACGCGCTCAGCTTGCGCAGCGCGGCGATCACCTCGAGCCCGCTCTTGCGCGGCATGTTCTGGTCGGTCAGGACCAGGTCGTACGGCGCCGTCGCCGCCATGTCGAAGCCGGCTTCGCCGTCCGGCGCCACCGTCACGTCGTAGCCGGCCTGCGCAAGCGTCGCCTGCAGCAGCGCACGCATGGTCGCGGAGTCGTCGATGGCGAGAATGGTTCGGATCATGTCTGTCTCGGAAACGTCAGGGTTTCGGCGCCACGGCCACGGCGCTCGCCACGACCGGACGCGCCGCCGGCGTCGGGCCGCCGAGCTGCTGCGCGAGCAGCTTCGAACCGGCCGCGTCGGCGGACAGCGTCGTCGTCGTCGCGTCGTCGCGCATCAGCGCTTCTTCGGATTTGCGATTCAGCACGATCACGCTGATCCGGCGGTTTTCCGGATCGAGCGGATCGGCCTTGTTCAGGTTCTGCGTCGACGCAAGGCCGAGCACGCGCAGCACTTTCGCCTCGTCCATGCCGCCGGAGATCAGCTCGCGGCGCGATGCGTTCGCGCGATCGGCCGACAGCTCCCAGTTGCTGTAGCCGCCCTCGCCGCCCGCGTACGGCACGGCGTCGGTGTGGCCCTGGACGATGATCCGGTTCGGCACGTCGTTCAGCGTCTTGCCGATCTCGCGCAGGATGTCGCGCATGTACGGCTCGACGTGGTCGCTCGACATCGCGAACATCGGCCGCTTCTGCGAATCGACGATCTCGATGCGCAGCCCCATCAGCGTCGAATCGATGCGGATCTGCTGCTTGAACTGGCGCAGCGTCGGATTGGCCTCGATCGCGGCCATCAGCTTGATCTGCAGGTCGTGCAGGCGCGTCTGCTCGAGCCGGTCCTGCGCGCCCTGCGCCTGCGACCGCGAATGCTCGTCGCCCGCCTTCGCGAGGCGCTCGGCAAGCGGCGTCGTGCCGTCGGTGCGGCGCAGCGTGCCGGCGTCCGCGCTCGACAGGTCGCGGCCGCCGCCGTTGATGATGCTGGAATCCTGCGAGCTGCGGTCGCCGCTGCCGAGGATCGCGGCCTTCAGCGGCATGTTGAAGTATTCGGCGATCCCCTTCAGCTGCACCGGCGTGACCGAGCTCAGCAGCCACATCAGCAGGAAGAACGCCATCATCGCGGTCATGAAGTCCGCGTACGCGAGCTTCCATGCGCCGCCGTGATGGCCCTTCTTCGCCGGGGCCACCCGCTTGACGACGATCGCGCGATCCTTGCTCTTGCTCATCGGTCGCTCCGCCTCACTTCGCCTTCACGCGTCGCACGTGCTCTTCGAGCTCCGAGAACGACGGGCGCTCGGTCGAGAACAGCACCTTGCGGCCGAACTCGACCGCGATCGCGGGCGCATAGCCGTTCAGCGTCGCGAGGATCGTCACCTTGATGCACTGGAACATCTTGGTCGACTCGGCCACGCGCTGCTCCGCGAGGCTCGCGAGCGGCCCGATCAGCCCGTACGACAGCAGGATCCCGAGGAACGTGCCGACCAGCGCCTGCGCGATCATCGCGCCGAGCACCGCGGGCGGCTTGTCGGCCGAGGCCATCGTGTGGACGACGCCCATCACGGCCGCGACGATCCCGAACGCCGGCATCGCGTCGCCGACGCGCATCAGCGCATGTGCCGGGCCTTCGCCTTCCGCGTGGTGCGTTTCGATCTCCTCGTCCATCAGGCTCTCGATCTCGAACGCGTTCATGTTGCCGCCCACCATCAGGCGCAGGTAGTCGGTCAGGAATTCGACGATGTGGTGATCGGCGAGGATCTTCGGGTATTGCGTGAAGATCGGGCTCTTTTCCGGATCGTCGATGTCGGCCTCGAGCGTCAGCGTGCCTTCCTTGCGTGCCTTCGCGAGCAGCACGTAAAGAAGCGCCATCAGCTCCATATAGACGTCCTTCGTGTATTTCGAGCCCTTGAAGAGCGTCGGCAGCACGCGCAGCGTGGCCTTGATGGTCTTGCCGCCGTTGCCGAGGATGAACGCGCCGACGCCGGCGCCCACGATCATCAGGACCTCGATGGGCTGGATCAAGGCGCCCAGATGCCCGCCCGCCAGCGCATAACCGCCGAAGACCGACAACAGCGTCACGAGTGTTCCCACGATAATCAGCACTGCCTGTCCCTCACGAAAGACCGGCGGGAAGACCGCCGTTAAACAGGTTTACGGCAGTCGGCAGGAAAACTTTCGCGGCCGCCCGGCGGCGGCCCGACGGTGTTTACCAGCAGTGCGCGGACGATTCGCGCGGCCCGCGGGCGCCGCCCGTGCGACGCTCGCGCCCCGCCCGGCGTTGCCCGGCGCGGCGCTCAGGCCAGGGCGGCGGCCAGTTCGGCGCGCGCGGCGGCGGCCTTGCGCGTCTTGCCGGCGCGCGACGGCGGCTGGCACAGGCCGCACACGAAACCTTGATGCGGATCATGCGCATGCGCGACGAAATGGCCGCCGCAGCGCGTGCACGGAGTCATCTGCAGCATCCCCGAATCGAAGAAGCGCACCAGCGTCCATGCCCGCGTGAGGCTCAGCGCGGCCTCGTCGCCGGACAGGTTCACGTGCTCCAGATAGAGCCGGTACGCCTTCACGATCGACTGGATCGGCTCGCAGCGGCCGTGGTCCTGCATGAACCGGTAGATGTTGTAGAACAGCGACGAGTGGATGTTCGGCTGCCACGTCATGAACCAGTCGGTCGAGAACGGCAGCATCCCCTTCGGCGGCGACACGCCCTTCAGTTCCTTGTACAGCTTGATCAGACGGTCCCGCGACAGGCTCGTCTCCGCCTCCAGCAGCTGCAGCCGGGCGCCCAGTTCGATCAGTTCGATGGCGAGGGTGATTTCCTTCACCTCGATCACGACGCTTTTGCTTGCCATGGTGATAACCGTCCGCTTGACGTTGTTCGAATGAATGGCCAATACGCCGCCGGCCGGCGCGGCGCGCCGGGACGAACGCAAGGCGGAATGGATCAGCGGACGCCTTCGACCTGCTGCCCGGCCATCAGGATGGCCGAGTGGGCGTGCGCGACGACATCGCTGCGGCCCTTGTCGGCGAGCGACGACAGCAGCGCGTGATCATCGAAGCGGAAGCGGCACAGCATCTGGTTGGACGCGGCCAGCTTCACGGTCTGCGCGAGCGTGAGGTTGGCGAGCACGTCGGCGAGTTCCTGAGAAATGCCCATGCGGAACATACCCATCGCCTTGTCTTCCCGCAGCAGTCGTTGCGCGAGGAGGAGGTACGACAGGTTGACCTCTTTGATCTCACTGAGCATTTCGCTGGTGGTGCCCATGATTCCCCCGTTAAAGAGCGTTGCTTTGGCCATTCATGTTATGAAAACGTTTGCTCGATCAGTGCGCACCAGGCGCTCAGTCGGCTCGTTTATAGTCTTACAGGGCGAATTTTGGCCAAACGGGATTTATGTCGGTATCAGCGAAGTGGCGTATGCCATGCAGGATTTGTCTGTAAACCGTGTAGGAATTTTTCTGACAAGGCCGATTGAAAGGCGCTATTGGAAAAACGGGTTGCAACGCGGATTCGGTTGCGAGGAGGCCGATGCCCGCCGCGCCGGTGGCGGAAGGCTCGCCGGCAGGGCCGCCGGCAATCGGATCGGTAAAAATTATAGTGGTTTTTCACGATAGCGCAACAATAGTCGAGGCTATCTCGGTTCATGATTCCGTGCCCTTTTTCTCGGGGTTTTCGCGTATTTCATCGTGTAACAAGCCTTAAGTGTTTGAAAAAACACTCGAACCCCTCAGGGCGATATCGATAATGGACTCCAATGGGCGGCGGCGCGAGCCGTGCCGGCCCGCCCCGCAGCTTGCCGTCCGGCGCCCCGCGCACCCGCCCAGGGCCCGGCCACGTACCGCGAAGCGCGTGCGTCGGCGAGTTCCGCCACCTTGTACGGGATCCCCATCGGCGCCAGCGCGCCCCCCGGATCGACACTGGAGAACATCCATGCGAATTGCCCAGATCGCGCCGCTTTACGAAGCCGTCCCGCCGAAACTCTACGGCGGCACCGAGCGGGTCGTGTCCTATCTCACCGAGGCGCTCGTCGAACTCGGCCATGACGTGACGCTGTTCGCCAGCGGCGACTCCGTCACGTCGGCCCGCCTCGAGGCGGCGTGGCCGCGCGCACTGCGGCTCGACCCGTCGGTCCGCGACTCGATGGCGCCCCATATGCGGCTCCTCGAGCAGGTCGCCCGGGTCGCGCACGAATTCGACGTGCTGCACTTCCATCTCGATTACCTGCCGTTCCCGCTAATGTCGCGCCTCGACACGCCGTACGTGACGACGCTGCACGGCCGCCTCGACCTGCCGGAGTTGCAGCCGGTGTTCGACGCGTTCCCCGATTCGCCGGTCGTGTCGATCTCGAACAACCAGCGCAAACCGCTGCCGCAGGCCGCGTGGGCCGGCACCGTGTACCACGGGCTGCCCGACACGCTGCTCACGCCGCAGCCGGACGTGAAGCCCGAATACCTCGCGTTCCTCGGCCGGATCTGTCCCGAAAAGCGCGTGGACACCGCGATCCGCATTGCCGCGCAAAGCGGGCTGCCGCTGAAGATCGCCGCGAAGGTCGACAAGGCCGACGCCGACTATTTCAAGGAAGTGATCGAGCCGCTGCTCGACCAGGCGCACGTCGAATTCATCGGCGAGATCAACGAAGCGCAAAAGCCCGCGTTCCTGTCCGGCGCGAAGGCGCTGCTGTTCCCGATCGACTGGCCGGAGCCGTTCGGCCTGGTGATGATCGAGGCGATGGCCTGCGGCACGCCGGTCGTCGCGTTCAACCGCGGCTCGGTGCCGGAAGTGATCGAGGACGGCGTGACCGGCTTCATCGTCGAGGACGTGCAGGGCGCGGTCGGCGCGCTGCACCGGATCGACAGCCTGTCGCGCACCGCGATCCGCGAACGGTTCGACACGCGCTTCAGCGCGAAGGCGATGGCGCGGCGTTACGTCGAAACCTACGAATCGCTTTGCGCGGCCGCCAAGCAGCCGGCATTGCGCCGGGTTGCGGGCGCCTGACACGGAAATCCGCCGGGAAATGCGCGGTAAAAACCGAGGCGAAATCGGCGCGTAAAACGAAAGAGCCGCATCGACGATGCGGCTCTTTCTATTTGGCTTACGGTCATTCGATCAGGAAACGATCGCGGTTTTTCCCGACGATCCAATTCGGCGGCTTGCCGCGCCCGCTCCAGGTTGCACCGGACTTCGGATCACGGTATTTCGGCGGCAGCGGCGCCTTCTTCGGCGGGCGCCCGCGCTTCGCCCGCTCCGCGAAGCCCAGATCCTGGGCGGTCAGCCCATATTCCGCAATCTTCTGCTGGACTTCGGCAATCACCGCCGCCACTTCCTGGCGGCGCACGTCGTCCGCCTGAGCCTGCAGATCGGCGATCTGCGCCTTGAGTTTCGCGTATTGAGACATTTTTCGACTCCCCTTTTCGATGATGCGGCCCCGGCGAATCCGGCCGGGACACCAACATCCGTTACGTCATCCGCACTGCCGCCCTGCCCTTCGAAATTAATGCTGCCATCTTTAACCGAATCGCCTATATCGAGAATGCGGACTTATTCTAATAAAAGGCATTCGTCAGCCATTCAAATTTAACAATCGTTTACCCTCCCGGGCCCGATTCATTTCCTATAATCCAGACCAATTCCGGACGACCGAATAAATCCGTTGCGTCGCCCCGGGTCTTCAACCCACTCGAACGAGGTCCCTACATGAATCTTTCTCAGCGTCTCGCTGCAGAGGTATTCGGCACGTTCTGGCTGGTGCTCGGCGGATGCGGAAGCGCCGTGCTGGCCGCCGCCTTTCCGGGCCTCGGTATCGGCTTTGCCGGCGTCGCCCTCGCGTTCGGCCTGACCGTGCTGACGATGGCCTTCGCGATCGGCCACATCTCCGGTTGCCACCTGAACCCGGCGGTGAGCGTCGGCCTGACGGTCGCCGGCCGCTTTCCGGCGCGCGATCTCGCGCCGTACATCGTTGCGCAAGTGGTGGGCGCCACGCTCGGCGCGTTCGTGCTGTACCTGATCGCAACCGGCAAGCCGGGTTTCGACGTGGTGGGCAGCGGCTTTGCGACGAACGGCTTCGGCGATCGCTCGCCCGGCCACTACTCGCTCGCCGCGTCGTTCATCTGCGAAGTCGTGATGACGGGCTTCTTCCTGTTCGTGATCCTCGGCGCGACCGACAAGCGCGGCGTGCCGGCCGGCTTCGCGCCGATCGCGATCGGGCTGTGCCTGACGCTGATTCACCTGATCTCGATTCCCGTCACCAACACGTCGGTGAACCCGGCGCGCTCGACCGGCCCGGCGCTGTTCGTGGGCGGCGACGCGATCGGCCAGCTCTGGCTGTTCTGGGTCGCGCCGCTGATCGGCGCGGTACTCGCCGGAATCATCTATCCGCTGGTCGCCGGGCGTGACGACGCCGTCGACCTGCTGCCCGCATCAGCTCGCACAAGCGAATAAACACTACGGGGTCAAGCGAGCAGAGCAGCGAGCCTCACGCTGTCGAAGAACATCGAGGCAGGCAATTTCAACGGGCGCCCCTGGCGCCCGTTTTTCATTTCCACGCGGCAAACGCGCACGAGGCCGGCGCTCAGGACGCGACGACGTCGTCTTCGAGCGAGAACAGCGTGCGCAGGTGGCGGGCGACGCCCGCGTCGAAGTTGTTGCCGATCCGCGGAATGTGAGGCAGCCGCGCGATCAGGTCGGGATTCGCGTTGTTCATCATGAACGCATGACCGGCGGTTTCGAGCAGGTCGATGTCGTTCATGTTGTCGCCGAACGCGATGCAGTGGCCGGCATCGACGCCGAGCCGCCCGAGCACCGTGCGCAGCGCGCGCCCCTTCGACACGTTCGCGGTCATCACCTCGAGGCAGTCGGGCAGCGAGTACGTGACGTACAGCGCATCGCCGAACTGCACGCGCATCTGCTCGGCGACGACCGCCAGATCGGCCGGTTCGCCGATATACAGCACCTTCGCGATAGCGGCGCCGTCATGCGCGGCCATGTCGATCACCTCGTACCGGAAGCCCGAATCCTGATGGAATTCGAGCAGGTGCGGCGCTTCGCGGTCGATCAGCCAGCCGTCGTTGGTAAACAGGTTGACGATCACGCGGCCGTGCGCGCCGGCGACTTCGGGCTGCACGAGGCGGCGAACGATCGCCGCGTCGACGTCCTGCGCGTGGATCGTCGTGTCGTCCGGCGCATGCACGCGCGCACCGTTCGACGTGATCAGGTACGGCCTAATGCCGAGCACGTCGCGAATGCCGGCGACGTCCGCATAGTGGCGCCCCGTGGCGATCACGAATTGCACGCCGTCGCGGTCGAGCCGGCGAACGGTGTCGATCGTGTACGGGTCGAGCTGGTGGTCGCTGTTCAGCAGCGTGCCGTCGAGATCGGTGGCGATGACTTTGTACATGGGGCGGGAGAGTGGCGCGCGCGGCACGGAGGAAGCGCCATTTTAACGTCGTACCCGGCAGCGCGCCGGGTCGTTGCCGGGCACGCGCCGCCCTGGGGGGGCTGAGGCGGGGCTGAGGCGGGGCTGAGGCGGAGTTGCGGCGGGCTGCGGCGGGCTGCGGCGGGCTGCGGCGGGCTGCGGCGGGCTGCGGCGGCGCGGCATCCGCCGCGCGCCCCGTTCGCCTTAACCGTTCGCCTTAGCCGCTCACCTTAGCCGCTCACCTTAGCCGCTCACCTTAGCCGCTCGCCTTAGTCGCTCACCTTAGCCGCTCGCCTTAGCCGCCCTCCGCCGCCCGCAACGCCTGGAGCGCGAGCCGCAGCGCGCCATGCGCCGAATCGTCGAGCGGCGCGCGCAGCCGCGCGGCGTGCCGCGCCGGCACCGCCGGCGCGAGCGCGTCAGCCAGCCCGCCGCACAATGCGACCGGCAGCGCCTGCTGCGGATCGAGCGCGTCGATCATCTTGCCGATCTCGTCGCCGGCCTGCGCGATCAGCGCGCGCGCGACCGGATGCGCGCGATGCGCGAACACGACGGGCGCGAGACGCGCGTAGATCGTCTGGTTCGCGTCGCACGACCACTGAACGAGCGCGTCGCGATCCTGCGCGCCCGTTTCCGCGAGGAGCGCCGCGGCGAACGCGTCGCGCGGCACGCGGCCGTCGAGCGCCTGTTGCGCGTAGGCGAGCGCACGCACGCCGAGCCACGCGCCGCTCGCCTCGTCGCCGGACGGAAAGCCGAAGCCGCCCGCGATCCGGCACGCGCCGGCCGCATCGAGCGCCGCCGCGATGCTGCCGGTGCCGAGCGCGACGATGAGCCCGGGCGCGCCGCCATGCGCGCCGACGACGGTCGTGTACGCATCGCTCTCGATCGCCAGTGCGCCAAGCGGCGCCTGCGCGCGGAACGCGGCGAGCCACGCCGCGTTGTTGACGCCGGCGAGCCCGCAGCCGAGCGCGCACTGCGACCAGTCGAACGCGAGACCGGCCTGCGTGAACGCATCCGCGCAGGCCGCGCCGATCGATGCCCATGCCCGCTCGATGCCGAGCCCGAGCCCCGACGGGCCGCCGCGCCCCTGCGCGAGCTCGCGCCCCGCCCGGTCGGCCAGCACCGCGCGCGTGCCCGTGCCGCCGCCGTCGATGCCGATCGCAAAAAGTAATGCCGCCATGCCTTCATCCCGCTGATTCGAACAGGCGCCAAGCTTAACCGGATCGGCGCCGCGCGCCCATCTGCCGTTCGGCCGGCTATCCCGCCAAAAGGGCTTCCGCTATGCTGGCGCGATCGAATCGACACTGAAAACGAGGCAGACGATGTCGCAGCGGTGCAACTGGGTGAAGACGGAAGCGGACGCTCACTATCACGATACCGAGTGGGGCGTGCCGTCGCACGACGATCGCCACCTGTTCGAAATGCTGATCCTGGAAGGCGCGCAGGCCGGGCTGTCGTGGTCGACGATCCTGAACAAGCGCGCGGGCTATCGCGAGGCGTTCGCCGATTTCGACGTCGACGCCGTCGCGCGCTTCACGCCCCGGCACATCGAGAAATTGCTGGAAAACCCGGGCATCGTGCGCAACCGCGCGAAGGTCGAATCGGCGGTGACCAACGCGCGGGCGGTGCAGCGCATCCGCGAAGAGCACGGGTCGCTCGCCGCCTTCCTGTGGTCGTTCGTCGGCGGCACGCCGATCCAGAATGCGTGGCAGTCGTACCGCGACGCGCCCGCCTCGACCGAGCAGTCCGACGCGCTCAGCAAGGCGCTGAAGGCGTACGGCTGCAAGTTCGTCGGCTCGACGATCTGCTATGCGCTGATGCAGGCGACCGGCATGGTCAACGATCACGAAGCCGGCTGCCCGTGCCATGCGCAATGCGCGGCGCTCGGCGGCAAGCAGCCGGCACGCCGGCGCAAGGCGGGCTGACGGCGCAGGCACACGCTGGGCGCAGGCGCCGCGCCGCTCGCCCGCGTCGGTTGCACCGTCCGCGTACTGCTTGACGCTCGGCCCTTGCCGCTCGGCCCTTACCGCGCCGCCCGCGACGACGCCGGCACGCCCGGCCGCGCACTCCGCGCAGCCCGCACGCGCGCGCTGCGCTTCTTCACCCAGATGCAGACGCCCGTCACGCTCAGCATCGCGATCACGATGCCGAGCACGCTCACGGCGACCCGTCCGGCGACACCGGCGATCCGCCCCGAGTGCAGCGGAAACTGCGCCTGCATGAACAGGTCGCCGGCTGAACCGCGGCCCGGCACCTGAGCCGCCACGGGCTTGCCGGTCACCGCATTCCAGTACAGCCACGCATTGCCGAGCCCGACGTCGCCATGGTCGTTGCCCGGCGTGAAGAAACCGACCGCATAGGCGTTCATCGCCGGCGCGAACAACAGCGCGCCCGGCGGCGCGGCGAGGCCCGCGTCGCGTCCGGCCGAGCGCGCGATCTCGACGATCCGCTCGCGCGGCAGCACCTGGCTGCCCGGCGGGGCCGGCGGGAAATGCTCGGGATTCGTATACGGCGTTTCCGCGAGCGGCGAAACGAGCGAGACCAGCGGGCGCACGACCGGAACGGCAAGGTTCATCGAGATCGACGTGACCGCGACGACCAGCAGCAGCCCCCACACCCACACGCCCCCCGAGCGGTGCAGGTCGAACACGAGCGGATAGCCGCCGCGCCGCAGGCGGAACGCGAACGACTTGCGCCAGCTTTTCGGGTTCGGAAATGCGAGCACCAGCGCGATCAGGCTGTCGATCGCCCACACGATGCCGACGACGCCCATCACCCAGAACCCGAAGTTGATCCCGCCGTACACGGGCAGGAACAGCGAGTAGTGCAGCCGGTAGATGAACGGCATCAGGTCGAGCCGCGCGAGCGACGGCGCGCCCCATTCGCGGCGACCCTGCACCGCACCGGTCGCGGGATCGACGGCGATCTGGCTGAAACCGAGTGCATACGGCTGGCCGGTCGCCGGATCGGTACGCGGCGTCACGCCCGCCTGCAGCGTGTGCCCCGGTTCGACCGCGAGCGGCAGATAGGTCACCTGCACGCGCGGATCGGCCGCCTCGATGCGCGCCGCGAGTTCGAGCGGCGCAAGCGGCGCAGCGCCGCTGCGCGCGGTATAGAAATCCGGGTTCAGCGCCGCGTCGAGCTCGTGGTCCCACGCGATCAGCGCGCCGGTGAGCCCCGCGACGAACAGGAACAGCGCGATGGCAAGCCCGAACCAGCGGTGCAGGCGCACGAGCAACGGTCGCAGGAGCGCATTCATCGCGTGCGCAGCGAAAGGAAAGCGGGCCGGCACGAGCGACGGCCCCGATTCGACGGGATGCGGTTCATTTCAGGTCGGGCGCCGCCCAACGGCCATCCGGCCCAGGCGGACGAGGCCGGATGCCCTTGTGCGCGGCGTGGAATTGTTGCGCGTTCGGCGGGTTTTGATACGATGCGCAACATTTTAACTCAATGCGAATGATTCTTACTCGCATTTTTACTCGCTCGCCATGACCGTCAGCCTTGCCCGCCCTCCCGTCCGTCCACGCCGCGTCGTCGCCGCCCTTGCCTGCCTTGCCGCCTCGCTCGCGCATGCGGACGATTCGCCGGGCGACGCCGCGCTGCTGCCTGCCCTCAACATCACGGCCGCGCACGATTCGCCGCAACACTTGACCGACACGATCTCGACCGGTGCGCTCGGCACACGCCGGCAGCTCGACACGCCGTTCTCGACCACGATCGTCACGTCGGAAGAGCTCGAGGCGCGTCAGCCGTACAAGCTCGGCGACGTGTTCGCGAACGACGCGTCGGTGTCCGACAACAGCGGCGCGTACAGCGCGTGGGCCAGCTACCTGACCGTGCGCGGCATGCAGCTCGACTGGCAGAACGGCTACAAGATCGATGGGCTGCCGTTCGTCACGTACGGCATCACGATGCCGTACGAGCAGCTCGAGCGCGTCGAGCTGCTGAAGGGGCTCGGCGGCTTCCTGTACGGCTTCGTGACGCCGGGCGGCGTCGTCAACTACGTGACGAAGCAGCCGGGCGCCGAACCGGTGCGCAGCGTCGACATCGGCTACCGCAGCACCAACGTGTGGACCGAGCATGTCGATCTCGGCCAGCGCTTCGGGCCCGGCAACATGTTCGGCGCGCGGCTGAATGCGACGCACGAGGAAGGCAAGACGTACAACGACGGCAACATCCGCCGCGACAGCGTGTCGCTCGCGCTGCAGGCGAACCTGACGCGCGACCTCTCCGTGTCGTTCGGCGCGCTGTACCAGGACCGCCGCACGACCGGCCAGACGCCGTCGATCTTCACCGGCAGCTATCCGGGCGGCGCACTGCCCGCCACGATCAGCGGCGGGTCGACGAACCTGGGCGGCAAGGACCAGTACCTGAACACGAACCTGCAGCTCTACACGGCCGGGCTGCAATACCAGCTCGCGCCCGACTGGCAGCTCGACGTCGCGTACAGCTACAGCAAGGCGACGCGCCGGCGCAACGAAAGCACGCTGTACCTGCAGGACGCGGCCGGCAACTACACCGACAGCCGCTACGTCGGCATGGAGGATCACCGCTTCAGCCAGTGGCGCGCGATGGTCGAGGGCAAGGTGCGCACGGGCCCGTTCAGCCACCAGATCGTGCTCGGCGCGTCGTGGCAGAAGCAGGCGAACGACTATTCGGCGAACAGCGTGTTCGTGCCGCTCGGCGCCGGCAATCTCTACGCGCCGAACCCGTACCGCTACGAGAGCCCGCACGGCTTCGTCCAGTACCGCACGAGCGAGATCGTGCAGAAATCGCTGTTCGCGAGCGATACCGTGCAGTTGACCGAGCGCTGGTCGGTGCTCGCCGGCGTGCGTTACATGAACTACGAGCAGCGCTCGTTTCAGGCGAACGGCGCCGAGGATCCCGGCTATCGCCAGAACGGCGTGGTGACGCCGACCTTCGCGGTGATGTTCAAGCTCGCGCCGACCACCACCGCGTACGCGAGCTACGCCGAATCGCTCGAGCCCGGCAGCCGCGTCAACGACGTCTATGCGAACGCGGGCCAGGTGCTCAAGCCGCTGCGCAGCAAGCAGTACGAGCTCGGGATCAAGAGCGAGCACGCACGCTGGAGCGCGACGGCCGCGCTGTTCCGGATCGAGCGCAGCGCGGAATACGCAAATGCCGCGAACGTCTACGTGCAGGATGGCGAATCGATCATTCAAGGGATCGAGGTCGGCGCGCGCGCGAGATTCGGCGCGCACTGGAATGCAGGCTTCGACGCGATGCTGCTCGACGCGTGGTACGCGAACGGGATCGGCAACAACGGCAACCGGGTTGCCGGCGCGCCGCGCTTCGTGCTCGCCGGTGAAGTCGGCTATGCGGTGCCTGGCGTGCCGGGGCTGACACTCGGCGTCGACGCGAAATTCACCGGCGCGACGCCGCTGCGGGCGGCCGGCGGCCTCGACGCGCCGGGCTTTCTCGTCGTCAACGCGGGCGCGCGCTACCTGACGCGGGTCGGCCGCCACGACGTGACGTTGCGCGCATCGATCGACAACGTGCTGAACCGTCGTTACTGGGAGTACCAGTACGCGGACTACGTGAAGCCGGGCGACCCGCGCACGGTCAGCCTGAGCGCGAAGATCGACTTCTGAACGCCGCGGCGGGCAGCCGCAAGGCCCGCCCGCCGCCGTGCGTCGGCAGCGGCCGGGGCGGAAGCTCACCGCCCCGGCCTCGGGATTTTCCCGACCGGCAAAAGCAAAACGGCGGAGCGGCCTCTTTCGAGGCACACTCCGCCGTTTCGCGGCGAACCGTCAGAAGCGCTTAGTGGAGCTTCTTCGGCAGCATCTGGCTGCGCAGGCGCTTGTGCAGACGCTTGACGGCTGCTGCCTTCTTGCGCTTGCGGACTGCGGTCGGCTTTTCGTAAGACTGGCGCTCACGCAGTTCAGCGATCAGGCCATTTTTTTCGATAGCGCGACGAAAGCGGCGAATCGCCACTTCGAACGGCTCGTTTTCTTTCAGAAGAATCGTCGTCATGTCGTTCCTAAATTGCTTAAACGGTCAAAAACGTAGCGGCCAAGCGCCACGCACCGGCCATCCGAGCGTCCCCACAACAGGCGAAACGAGCGGAAATACGGCCTCGGAGGCCGGAAAAGAGAGGCGGAAAGCACCGCGAGTACGCTTCACAACCGCGTGCAGCGCCGCGTTTGACTGCCAGCAGACATGCCGAAAACGGCAAAGGCGTGACAGAAATCTCAATTCAGCCCGCCATCATAGCAGGAAATCACAGACAAAACCATCCTTTTGTTGATCCCGGCTCGTCGCCCCGTGCGACGCGGCCGCGCACGCCGCCCCGCGAGGCCGGCGCACGGTCGGCCGGGAATCGCTGCGGGCCATGCGGGGCGAGGACGTCGCGGCGAACCGCCCCTTCGGTCCCGAATTTCCTTGCGCATCCCTCTAAAGTTTTCGCCGGGTGCCGCCGTCAACCAGGAAAGGCGGGCAGCGCCAGTCGCGATAAAGCGCAACGCCGAAATCAGAACCTGTCTGTATCCCAGGCATTTTCCAAAACGAGGAAGCAAATGCTGAACATCAACACCAACATCCTTTCGCTGACGACGCAGACGAATCTGTCGGGCTCGCAAAGCGCACTGTCGCAAGCAATCAACCGCCTGTCGTCGGGCAAGCGCATCAACACCGCTGCCGACGATGCAGCAGGCCTGGCGATCTCGACGTCGCAAACGGCGGCAATCAATGCGCTGACGCAAGGTGTTGCAAACGCGAACAACGGCATCTCGATGATCCAGACCGCCAACGGCGCGCTGCAATCGACGGTCGACAACCTGCAGCGTATCCGTACGCTGGCGCAACAAGCGGGCGACGGCTCGCTGGATTCGGGCGCTCGCGCGAACCTGCAAGCTGAAGTGTCGACGCGTCTCAGCGAAATCGACCGTGTCGCATCGCAAACGACGTTCAACAGCCAGACCATCCTGGGCGGCGCCGGCAGCGTCACGTTCCAGATCGGCGCAGCAGCGAACCAGGTCGTGACCGTCGACTTCGGCACGGCGAACTGGAACAGCACGGGCATGAGCGTGAACACCCTGAGCGTCGCCACCCAGTCGGGCGCGCAATCGGCGATCACGGCGATCGACGCGGCACTGAAGCAAGTCAACACGTTCCAGGCAACGCTCGGCGCAGCACAGAACACGTTCCAGGCTGCGATCTCGACGACGCAAACCCAGGCAACCAACATGACCGCTGCTCGCTCGCAGATCACCGACGCGGACTTCGCGACGGAAACGGCGAACCTGAGCAAGGCGCAAGTGCTGCAACAAGCCGGTATCTCGGTTCTGGCGCAAGCGAACTCGCTGCCGCAGCAAGTCCTGAAGCTCCTCGGCTAATCGAGCAGCACCCGCGGCGGGCCACGGGCCCGTCCGCCTCCGGGCACGGCGGCGTCGCCATCGGCACTCGATGCGACACCGCCGCAACCGCCCTGATCAGAATTCTCCAGGGAGGCGCGCCTCCCTCTTTGCATTGAACCGCGGCGCCCCGCCGCATCGCGCACGTCGACTGCGCGGACGACCGGAGCAACGGCATGGCCACCACGACCCCCGTCAGCAGCACGGACATCAGCACCATCCTGGCGAATGCAGGTCAATCGATCATCAGCGGCGCGACCAATTCGTCGCTCGACGTCAACACGCTCGTCACGACACTGGTGAACGCGAAGACGGCCGGGCAATTGCAGACCCTGCAGACCCGGCAGACGAACGACAATACGCAGCTGTCCGCCATCGGCCAACTGAAGGGTGCGCTGTCCGCGCTGCAGACCGCGCTCACCGGCCTCTCGAACGGCACCACGCTCAGCAGCCTGGCCGCGACGGCGAGCGGCACGGGCATCACGACGTCGATCAAGAGCGGCAGCGGCGCGGTGGCCGGTTCGTATTCGGTGAATGTCACGCAGCTCGCGACCGCCAACAAGCTGTCGTCGGCCGGCGTGACGGCGGCGGACACGATCTCGGCCGGCTCACTGAGCATCACGTTCGGCAGCAACCCCGCGTTCAACGTCAACGTGGCGGCCGGCGCGTCGCTGTCCGACATCGCGTCGTCGATCAACTCCGCGTCCGGCAATGCCGGCGTCACCGCATCGGTCATCACCGGTTCGGACGGTCAGCATCTCGTGATGCAGTCGAACCTCACCGGTGCGGCCAACACGATCTCGATCACGGGCACGGGCGTCAACTCGAAACTGACGTCGGGGTACACGACGGTCACGCCGGCCGCCGACGCGCAGCTGACGATCGACGGCACGCCGGTGTCGAGCGCGTCGAACAACGTGTCGGGCGCGCTGACGGGCGTCACGCTGGCGCTGTCGCAGGCCGCTGTCGGCACGACGCAAACCATCACGCTGTCGCAGGACACGGCCGCGGCGACGACCGCGATCAACAATTTCGCGACCGCGTATACCAACTTCGTGACTACCGCGAAATCGCTGTCGAGCTACGACCCGACGGCGAAGACCGCCGGCCCGCTGCTCGGCGACGCGATGTTGAACACGATCAGGAACACGCTCGCGACGACGCTCAGCAGCGGCGTCACGACGGGCGGCACGACCTATGCGCTCGGCAGCATCGGCATCAACGTGGACTCGACCGGCGCGATGTCGGTCGACACCGCCGCGCTGACCACCGCGCTCAAGTCGAACGGCTCAGCGGTGGCGGCGATCTTCAACCAGACGAATGGCATCGCCCAGGCGCTCAATGCGAACATCAACTCGTACACGCAGACGTCCGGCCTGATCGACCAGCGCACCAACGCGATCAACGCCGACCTGAAGAGCGTGCAGACCCAGGCGACGCAGCTGCAAAGCTACTCGGACCAGTTGACCAAGCAATACAATGCGCAGTTCACCGCGCTGAACACGCTGATGGCGACGATGGCGAACAACACCCGTTACCTGACCCAGCTGTTCGGCGGCCAGAACAGCGCCGGCGCGCTGGCCAACAACAAGTAAGCCTTGGCCGCACCGCCCCTTCGGAGCCGAACCATGACGAACGACACCCTGTCCCGCGCCTTCGACCTGACCCGTGCCATGCAGTCGGCGGCCGACGCACGCGACTGGGTGCGCGTCGCGGCCCTCGCCGACGAACGCTCGCCGCTGCTGATGAACCTGTCCGGCGAGCAGACGCCAGACGCGCTGGACCGCGTGCGGCAGATCATGGCCATCGACGCGTCGATCACGGAGCATGCGCAGACCGACCGTGACCGCCTGGCCGCGGAATTTGCGCAGTCCCAGGAGCGGATCAAGGCCGCGAGCCAGTACCAGAAAGCCGGCATGCTGTGACCGGCCGGGCGTCTCGCCCGCCGCGCATTTCGAATTAAAAGACGCCGCCAGTCGAGCGGTCCGTTGTCGCCGTACCGTCGAGCCGCTTCAATGCGGCTTTTTTTTCGCCTGCAGGCGGGCGCGCGAGCCGGATCGCGCCGGCCACGCCCGCGTCGGCCGCCCGACGGCCGCCTCGATCATCCCGGGCGGCCGGCCCGACGATGCGCGCGCGGCTTCCCGCCGCGGCGCGATCCCGCTCGTCACGCGTCCCGGGGCGCCATGTCGCCGCCGGCGTAGCGGGCCCACATGCCGTGCAGCGCGTCCTCGAGGTTGCGTGCGAAGCGCGACGCATCGCACAGCGGCGACGCCAGCGCGCGCTCGCGCAGCGTTGCACGCAGCGTCGCCAGCCCGTCGCGGTCGCGCGCGAACGCGACGGCCTTCGCGAGGTACGCCGCCTCGTCTTCCGCGATCCATTCGCCCATGCCCGCCGCGTGCAGCAGGCTCTCGCAAATGTGCGTGACGAACCGGCTGCCCTTCATCCCGAGCACCGGCACGCCCATCCACAGCGCTTCGGCCGTGGTCGTGCCGCCCGGGTACGGGAACGGGCTCAGCGCGATGTCGATGCGGTTGTATGCGGCGAAGTATTCCGCACGCGGCGAGCCGCCTTCGAGGATCAGCCGGTCCGCGCCGATGCCGTGCCGCGCGAAGCGGTCGAGCGTCGCCCGGTTCACGTCGCCGGCGCCGAGCTCATGCGCCTTCAGCAGCAGGCGCGCGTCCGGCAGCGCGTGCAGGATGCGCGACCACAGCGCGACGACCGCGTCGCTGATCTTGATCAGCTTGCCGAAGCAGCCGAACGTGACGCCGCCATGAGCCGCCATCGGCAGCGGGCCGACCGCGACGTCGTACGGCGGCGGCGTGAAGCACAGGTAGCTGTCCGGCAGTCGCCACGGCCGTTCGGTGAAGTGATGCGCCTCGTCGGCCGGCAGCGTATACGCATCGCCGATGAAATAGTCGATCGCGCGGCACCCGGTCGTCGCGAAGAAACCCAGCCAGCTCGCCTGCACCGGCGCGGGCTTGTGCCCGAAGATCGGCAGGCCGCTCCAGTTGGTATGGCCCGCCATGTCGATCAGGATGTCGATGCCGTCGTCGCGAATCAGTTGCGCGGCCTCCTCGCGGCCCAGACTGACCACCTTCTTCCAGCTCGCGAAGTTCGGCCTGAGCCGCGCGGTCACATCGTCCTCGCCGACGAACGTCACATAGGCATGCGGCTCGATGCGCGACCGGTCGATCCGCGCGAGCACGCTTTCAAGGAAGATGCCGACCGGGTGCTGCCGCAGGTCGCCCGACACGAAGCCGACGCGCAGCGGGCGCCCCCGCGCCTGCGCGACGCGCAGCGCGCGGTCGTGCTCGAACGGACGCGCGTCGCGCTCGAGGTGCTCGCCGTAGCGGCGCGCTTCGGCGACCCACTCCTGCGGCTCGAACGCGGGCGAACTCGACATGTTGAACAGCATCCGCGAGTACGCGCGATGCAGGTCGTGCCGGATCGCCGAGCGGAACGCATCCAGCGCGCCGGCGAGATCCCCTTTCGCCCACAGGATGTCGCCGAGCGTCATCTGGACCTTCAGCGGATCGATGCCGAGCTTCCGCGCGATCTCGGTATGCTTCATCGCCTCGTCGAGCTTCTCGAGCCGAAACAGCGCGGCGGCGAGGTTGTGATGCGCGTCGGCATCGTCCGGGTTCAGGTCGATCGCATGCCGGTGGCTCAACTCCGCGGCGGCCAGCAAGTTGAGGTTGTGATACGCGAAGCCAAGGAAGTTGTATGCGTCGGCCAGTTCGGGATCAAGCTCGATCGCGTGCCGGCACACCTGCACCGCCTGCCCGTATTCGCCCTGCTGGTTGCGCAAATCGCCGAGCCATGCCCATGCCCGTGCATGCGCGGGGTCGATCGCGACCGCCTGCTCGAGCAGTTCGAGCGCCTTGTCGAAATCGCCGATGCGCTGCAGCAGCCTTGCCAGTACGCAGTGCGCGTCCGCGTCGCCCGGATCGAGTCCCTCGCGCGCATGGTCGACCGCGCCCCGCAGATCGCCTGCCGCGCGCAGCGTCGCACTCAGCCCCTGGTGCGCGACGCGCAGGCCCGGTTGCAGTGCGATGGCGCGACGATAGGCATCCGCGGCCTCGTCGAATTTCTCCTGCGCATGCAGCGCGTTGCCGAGATTGCAGTACGCCTCCGCGTATTGCGGCTGGTGCGCGACCGCCTTGGCGTAGCTCGCCGCCGCCGCCTCGTGCTCGCCCAGATCCTGCAGCGCGTTGCCGAGGTTGTTGTACGCCTGCGCATAGCCGGGGCGCAGCTCGATCGCGCGCGCGCAGCTTTCCATCGCGGCCGTCGGTTCGCGCGCGTCGCGCAACGCGTTGCCGAGGTTGTTGTGCGCTTCCGGATAGTCCGGCCGCAGCGCCACCGCGCGCCGATAGTGCGCGATGGCGTCGTCGAGCCGCCCGCTTTCGCGCAGCATGTTGCCCAGATTGTTGAAGTACGACGCGTCCGGCCGCTCGACGAGCGATTGCTCCATCAGTGCGAGCCCCGCGTCGTACTGCTTCAACTGGCACGCCAGCAGCCCGAGGAAATGCAGCGCATCCGGCTGGCCCGGCCGCGCGGTGAGGATCGCGTCGTACAGCGTCTTCGCTTCCGCGAGACGCCCCGCCTGATGATGCGCCAGCGCGGACTGCAGCGTGTCGTGGATATCGTTCATGCTTCATGCTCCGAGTTCGTATAGCGTCGCCACATGGCGACGAATGCCGCTTCGAGATGCGCGGCGAACCGGCGCGCGTCGCACAACGGCGATGCGAGCAACTGCGCGCGCAGCCCGGCGCGCAGCGCCGCGAGCTGCTCGCGATCGCGCATCGCCGCGATCGCCTTCGCGACATAGGCGTCCTCGCCGTCAGCGACCCATTCGCCCATGCCCGCCGCGTGCAGCACGCTTTCGCAAATGTGCGTGACGAACCGGCTGCCCTTCATCCCGAGCACCGGCACGCCCATCCACAGCGCTTCGGCCGTGGTCGTGCCGCCCGGATACGGGAACGGGCTCAGCGCGACGTCGATGCGGTTGTATGCGCCGAAGTATTCCGCGCGCGGCGAACCGCCCTCGAGGATCAGCCGGTCCGCGTCGACGCCATGCCGCGCGAAGCGCGCGACGGTCGCATCGCGCACGCCGTCGCGGCCGAGCTCGTGCGCCTTGAGCAGCAGCCGCGCGTCCGGCAGCGTGTGCAGGATGCGGGACCACGCGCGCACGACGTCGTCGCCGATCTTCACGAGCTGGCCGAAGCAGCCGAACGTCGGATGGCCGCTCGCCGCCATCGGCAGCGGGCCGACCTCGACGTCGCAGGCCGGCGGCGTGAAGCACAGGAAGCTGTCCGGCAGCCGCCACGGCTTCTCGACGAAGTGATGCGCTTCGGCATCCGGCAGCGTGTAGCGGTCGCCGATGAAGTAGTCGATCGCGTCGCAGCCGGTCGACGCGAAGAAGCCGAGCCAGCTCGCCTGCACCGGCGCGGGTTTCCAGCCGAACACGGGAAGCCCGCTCGACTGCGTATGGCCCGCGAGGTCGACGAGGACGTCGATCTCGTCGTCGTGAATCATCCGCGCGGCCGCCTCCGGACTCAGCGCGGCGATCGAGCGCCAGCCGTTCGCGTGCGGCTTCAGTTTCGCGGTGATCGCGTCCTCGTCGTCCGTGGTCACGTACACGCGCAGGTCGATGCGCGTGCGCTCGAGGTGCGCAAGCACGCTTTCCAGGAAGATCCCGACCGGGTGCAGGCGCAGGTCGCCGGACACGAAGCCGACGCGCAGCGGCCGCCCTTGCGCGCGCGCGGCCCGCTCGCGCGGATCGTGCACATGGCGCGTCGAACGCGCGGCCACGTGCCGGCCGTAGCGCCGCGCGTCGGCCAGATAGTCGGCGGGGTTCACGCAAGCGGACGCCGCCGCGCTGAACAGCAGCCGGTTCAGCACGGTCGCCGCGACGTCGTCGGCGTCGTCGCGCACCAGCGCAAGCGCATCGCGATACGCGTGGACCGCGGCATCGACGTTGCCCTGCGCGCGCAGGATGTCGCCGAGATTGACGTGCATCAACACGGCCGGCGGGCCGGCCTGCAACGCCTGCCGGCAATACACGAGCGCCTCGTCGAGCCGCTGCAGCTTCAGCAGCACGACGGACAGGTTGTGGCACGCGCCGGCGTCCGCCGGATTCAGCGCGACCGCCGCGCGATGGCACGCTTGCGCGTCGTCGAGCCGGTTCAGTCCGTGGTACGCGTTGCCCGCGTGGTTGTGTGCGTCGCCGAGATTCGGCGCGAGCCGGATCGCGTCCAGCGCATGCGCGAGCGCCTCCGCGCAGCGCAATTGCTTGTGACGCACGGCGCTCAGGTTCGCGTGGGCCATCGCCATCGACGCGTCCAGCTCGATCGCGCGGCCGTAATGCGTGGCGGCGCCGTCGAGGTCGCCCAGATCCTGCAGCGCGTTGCCGAGGTTGTTGTACGCCTGCGCATAGCCGGGGCGCAGCTCGATCGCGCGCGCGCAGCTTTCCATCGCGGCCGTCGGTTCGCGCGCGTCGCGCAACGCGTTGCCGAGGTTGTTGTGCGCTTCCGGATAGTCCGGCCGCAGCGCCACCGCGCGCCGATAGTGCGCGATGGCGTCGTCGAGCCGCCCGCTTTCGCGCAGCATGTTGCCCAGATTGTTGAAGTACGACGCGTCCGGCCGCTCGACGAGCGATTGCTCCATCAGTGCGAGCCCCGCGTCGTACTGCTTCAACTGGCACGCCAGCAGCCCGAGGAAATGCAGCGCGTCCGGCTGGCCCGGCTGCGCGGTGAGGATCGCGTCGTACAGCGTCTTCGCTTCCGCGAGACGCCCCGCCTGATGATGCGTGAGCGCCGCCTGCAATGCCTGTCCTGTTCCGTCCATCTCGTCTGCTCTGCTCAATAGGGATGCGGTGCGCGTCCGAAGTCGATCAGCCTGCCGCCGTGCCCGATCGTCACGGCCGGCGCCGCCATCCTGTCGCGCGCCATCCCGACGACGGCGTCGCGCACGCGCCGCCGGTCGGAACGACGATCACGCCGGCCGGCGCGATGTTCGGCGCGACGGGCGCCATGTTCCGCTGCCGCCGCGTGGAAATACCCCCGCACGTCACGTCGTGCGCGGCCTCACACGGATGCGCCCGCCGCGGCTTCGACGTGCTGCGCCCACATGCCGTGCAGTGCGTCCTCGAAGTGGCGCGCGAAGCGGGGCGCGTCGCACAGCGGCGACGCGAGCACCTGCGCGCGCAGCGTCGTGCGCAGCGCCGCCACCCCGGCGGGCTGGCCGACCTGCGCGACGGCCTTCGCGACATACGCGTCGTCGTCGTCCGCGATCCACTCGGGCAGCCGCGCCGAATGCAGCAGGCTCTCGGCGATGTGCGACAGGAAGCGCTCGCCGCGCCGGCAAAGAACGGGCACGCCCATCCACAGCGCTTCTGCGGTCGTCGTGCCGCCCGGATAGGGGAACGGGCTCAGCATCAGGTCGACGCGCCGGTAGGCGGCCAGGTATTCGGCGCGCGGCGAGCGGCCTTCGAGGATCAGGCGCCGCGCATCGATGCCGTGCGCCGCGAAGCGCGCGGCAAGCGCCTGCTGCTCGCGCGGATCGTCGAGATGCTCCGCCTTCACGAACAGCTTCGCGCCCGCGACCGATTGCAGCACGCGCGACCAGACCGCGACGACGCGAGCGGTGATCTTCGCGAGCTTGCCGAAATAGCCGAAGGTCGGATGGCCGTTCGCGAGCATCGGCAGCGCGCCGACGTCGACAGGCTCGGCCGGCGGCGTGAAGCACAGATAGCTGTCCGGCAGATGCCACGGCCGCTCGGTGAAATGCGCGGCCTCGGCGGGCGGCAGCACGTGACGGTCGCCGATCACGTAGTCGATCGCGCGCACGCCGGTGCTCGCGAAATAACCGGGCCAGCTCGCCTGCAGCGGCGCCGGCTTCCACGCGAACAGCGGCAGGCGGTTGTAGACCGTGTGACCCGCCGCGTCGAGCAGCACGTCGATGCGGTCCGCACGGATGCGCGCGGCCGCTGCTTCGTCGCTCAGGCCGGCAATGCAGGTCCACGTCGCGAAGGCCGGCTTGATGCGGGCGGTCACGTCGTCCTCGACGTCGCGCGTCGGGTACGCATGCATCTCGATCCGGTTCGCGTCGAGATGCTTGAGCATGCTCTCGATGAAATAGCCGACCGGATGCGCCTTCAGGTCGCCCGACACGATGCCGACCTTGAGCGGCCGCCCGGCGCGCGGGGTCAGGTCGACGAGCCAGTCCGTCCACGGCGTCGCGCACCGCGTGACGACTTCGTCGTAGCGCGCGGCCTCGGCGAGATAGGCGTCGTGGTCGAACGCTTCGCTGCAGTGGCTCGCGAACAGCAGGTTGCTGCGCGGCTCCGGCAGCTCGGGGCGCAGCGCCACCGCATGCCGGTAAGCCTCGAGCGCGGCCGGAATCTCGTTCACGTCGAACAGCGCATTCGCAAGGTTGTTGTAGGCCTGGCCGTTGTCCGGCTTCAGCGAGATCGCGTGGCAGAACGCATCGACGGCCGCGCGGGCGTCGCCGGCGAGCCGCAGCGCGTTGCCAAGGTTGTTGTATGCATCGACGTAGTCGGGCCGCAGCTCGATTGCGAGACGGAAGCACTCGGCGGCGGCGGCGTGACGATTGTCCGCCTGCATGACGTTGCCGAGGTTGTAGTAGTACATCGCGTCCGGCCTGATCTCGATCGCCGCCATGATCAGGTCGGATGCCTCCTGATAGCGCCCGTACCGATGGCCGATCAGGCCGAGCAGGTGAAGCGCGTCCGCGTGCCGGGGATCGGTGTCGAGGATCTGCCGGTACAGCGTCTCGGCCTCTTCCAGCCGATCGGCCTGATGGTGTGCCAGCGCCTGTTCGATCGTGGCGGCGGCGGGGGAGGTGGGCATCATGAGCTATGTCGTCCTGGTAGCCAATACGGATTCGAATCGCGGCCGGCTCCGCTGCGTCGGCGCACGCCTTCGCCCGCGGACGCACGCACCGACGGTCTCCGACGTGTCCGAATTCTCCTCGCGCACGCCGCGTTCCAATCTGGCGAGCAAGTGCTGGAATTGGTCGCTATTCCCGCTACTGCGAGCCGCACCCGCGGGTGCCCCGAATTCGCGCCGGACAGCCGCGAATCCATCGAAATGCGGGGTGAAACCACCCGCTAATCCGACATTCGATCCTGGCGGCGCTCGCTAGACTTGATCGCAGAAAGATGTCCGACCTGCGACGCTCGGACGGCTGCGCATTCCGATGCCGCCGCGCCGACGCGCGCTCGTCCGGTCACACCCTTTGTGCCTGGAGCCCTGTGTATGCACGAATCAGCGATCATCACCAACGCAGATGGCGATCAGCTCGCGGCGCGCCGCGAGCTGTTCGACCTGATGCAGACCTACCCCGCGACGCGCGAGGAACTGGAACGGTCGCTCGGCCTGTTCGTGCGCGGCTCGCTCCTCGCACGCATTCTCGCGACCTTCGAGATCTATCAAAAAATCGTGCCGCTGCCGGGCGCGATCCTCGATCTCGGCACGTGGCGCGGACAGACCGCCGTGCTGTGCGAGAACTTCCGCGCGATTCTCGAACCGCTGAACTTCCAGCGCCGCATCCACGCATTCGATACGTTCACGGGCTACACGGGCTTCGCCGAGCACGACACGCGCGACCGCAAGCTGTTCTCCGACGGCACGTACTCGCTGTCCGGCGAGTACGCCGACCTGCTGCGCAAGCTGCTGAACCTGCACGAGCGCAGCAACGCGATGGGGCACGTGCATGACAAGCACCACGTGTGGGAAGGCGATTGCCGCGACACGCTGGCGGCGTTCGACGAAGCGCATCCCGGCGAGATGGTCGCGCTCGCGTGGTTCGACCTGAACGTGATCGAGCCGACCCGGCACGCGTTCGACGCGGTGATGAAGCGGCTGGTGCCCGGCGGCGTCGTCGCGTTCTGGCAGCTCACCCGCGGCGGCCAGCTGCCCGCGGAAGGTATCCACTACCTGCGCGACCTGCTCGGCAACCGTCCGCACCAGATCCACAAGGCAGCGGCCTATCCGTCGCTCTGCTACCTGTCATTCCCCGAAGGCGGGGGCACACGCAAATGAAGATCGCGATCCTCGGCAACGGCATTCTTGGCCTGATGACGGCCCGCGCATGGCAGCAGGCCGACCCGGGCGTCGAGCTCGTGATCGTCGGCCACGCGCATCGGCCCGGCTCGGCCACGCGCGCCGCGGCGGCAATGCTCAATTCGTTCACCGAACTGGAAGGCGATTCGCTCGGCACGCCGATCGACCGCTTCAAGTTCGAACTGAGCCGCGGTGCGACGGCAGCCTGGCCTGCCGTATTCGCCGAAATCTGCACGCCGGAGCGCGCGATCGCATACGGCTTCGGCACTTTCGTGCTGAACAACGCGGCGACCGACGCACTCGACGACGAGAACTTCGCGGCCATGCAGCGGTTCTGCCGCGAATTCGAGGAGCCCTGCGAGGCGGTCGATCCGTCAGGCATCCCGAACTATCATCCGGATCCGCGCTATCGCGCGCTGAAGGCGGTCTTCCTGAAGCGCGAGGGCTGGGTCAATCCGAAACAGTTTCTCGACGCGCTGACCGAGTCGGTCGCACGAGCCGGCAACGTGCGCTTCATCGACGCCGAGGTCGAGCGGCTCGACACCGCGGCCGGACGCGTCACCGGTGCGCGCCTGTCCGATGGCAGCGTGCTCGGCGCGGACCGCTTCATCCTCTGCAACGGCGCCAACGTGACGCGCGTGCTGCAGGCGAGCCTGCCCGAGTTGCCGGTCCAGCGGATGTTCTATGGCATCGGCATGTCGATCGAACTGCAGAGCACGGAGAACGTGCACACGCACTGCGTGCGCACGACCAACCGCGGCCTCGCGTGCGGCGTGTATTCGGCGCCGTACGGGCCTGACCGGACCCTCGTCGGCGCCAGCAACTACATCAGCCCGGTGCCGCACGAGCACGGCCACGCCGGCAGCGCGTACACGCTGCTCAAGTCGGCGATGGACCAGATCAACACCCGCTTCTCGCGCGCGAACCTGGTCAACGTCAACGTCGGCTGGCGGCCGACGACGTCCGACCTGTATCCGCTGTTCGGCGAAACCAGCGTGCGCGACCTGTGGATTCTCGGCGGCACCAAGCGCGACGGCTTCCACCTGTCGCCGGTACTGTGCCGCGATCTCGTCGCGGCGATGCGCGGCGAGCCGATCGATCCGCGCTACGCGGAACTGGCGCCCGAACGCCCGCTGATCCGCAACATGACGCGCGAGGCCGCGATCGCGAAGACGGTGCGCCATCAGATCAATGCCGCGTACCAGCACGACTTCGTGCCGGCGCGCAACCGCATGGTCGACCAGCTCCGGAACGCGATGCGCGCGGACCTGGAGGCGCTGCACGACAAGCTGGGCGCAACGGACTGGGGCATTCCGCCCGAGCTCGTCGACATGTACCGGTACGGCCACATTCCGGCATGAGCGGTGCGACCATGAACCGCGACGCGAAGCGGGTGGCGATCGTCCAGTCCAACTACATTCCGTGGAAGGGCTACTTCGACCTGATCGCCGCCAGCGACGAGTTCATCCTCTACGACGACGCGCAGTACACGCGCCGCGACTGGCGCAACCGCAACCAGATCAAGACGCCGCAGGGCGTGCAATGGCTGAGCGTGCCGGTGAAGGTGAAGGGCAAGTATCACCAGTCGATCCGCGAAACCGAGATCGACGGCGCCGACTGGGCGCCGCTGCACTGGAAGGCCCTGCAGCAGAACTACGCGCGCGCGCCGCACTTCGCGCGCTATGCGGACGAGCTCGAGGCACTCTACACCGGCCGCACCTACGGGATGCTGAGCGAGCTGAACGTCGCGATGCTGACGTGGGTCCTCCGGCAACTGGAGATCGGCACGCGCGTGTCGTCGACGTCGGACTATGCGCTGCACGGCGACCGCACCGAGAAGCTGCTGAACCTGTGCGTGCAGGCGGGCGCGACCGAGTACCTGTCCGGCCCGGCCGCGCGCAGCTACCTCGACGAGAACCTGTTCGCCGATGCCGGCATCGCGGTGCGCTGGTTCGACTATCCGGCCTATCCCGAGTATCCGCAGCAGTGGGGCGATTTCGTCCACGGCGTGACGGTGCTCGACGTGCTGTTCAACTGCGGTCCCGAAGCGCGCCGGTACGCGCTGACCTCGAAAGATTGAGGTGATGTCCATGAGCGAATCCCGGCATGCGAGCCTGCTGGAAGAAGTGGCCGCGTACTACAGCGCGCGGCTGGCGGAGCACGGCGCGACCGCGCGCGGCGTCGACTGGAACGGCGAATCCGGCCAGTTCCTGCGCTTCGAACAACTGACCAGAATCCTGCCCGCGTCCGGCGGACACTCGGTGAACGATATCGGCTGCGGCTACGGCGCGCTGGTCGATTTCCTGAAGGCGCGCGCGCTGCCGGACGGCTTCGCGTATGCGGGCTACGACATCTCGTCCGACATGGTCGACGCCGCGCGGCAGCGCTACCGCGACGACGCGAACGTCGCGTTTCATGTCGGCGCGCAGCCGCAGGCCCCGTCGGACTACGGGATCGCATCCGGCATCTTCAACGTCAGGCGCGGTCACGGCGACGACGCGTGGCTCGACTACATCCACGCGACGCTCGACACGCTGCACGCGACGAGCCGGCTGGGCTTCGCGTTCAACTGCCTGACGTCGTATTCCGATCCGCCGTTCATGCGCCCGGACCTCCTGTACTACGCGGACCCGTGCGCGCTGTTCGATCGCTGCAAGCGCCGCTATTCGCGCCACGTCGCGCTGCTGCACGACTACGGCCTGTACGAATTCACGATTCTCGTCCGCAAGGACATCTGAGCGGTGCCGCGCGCAAGCTGCGCGGCCGAACGTCCCACCCTTACCGCGGAGCCTGACCATGTTCGGCCCACCCAATCTCGACAGCATTCCGTTCGGCCGCCCGTTCGTGGTCGGCAAGGAGCTCTACTACATCGCGAAAGCGGTCGAGCAGGGCGGCCTCGCCGGCGACCAGGCGTTCACGAAGCTCTGCCACCGCTGGCTGGAAGCGCGCATCGGCTGCCAGCGCGCGCTGCTCACGCACTCGTGCACGGCCGCGCTCGAGATGGCCGCGATCCTCGCCGACGTGCAGCCCGGCGACGAAGTGATCATGCCGTCCTACACGTTCGTGTCGACCGCCAACGCGTTCGTGCTGCGCGGCGCGACGCCGGTGTTCGTCGACATTCGCCGCGACACGCTGAACCTTGACGAGACGCAGATCGCCGCCGCGATCACGAAGCGCACGCGCGCGATCGTGCCGGTGCACTACGCGGGCGTCGCATGCGACATGGACGTGATCGGGCAGCTCGCGGCGGACCATGACCTGTGGGTGATCGAGGACGCCGCCCAGGCGCTGCAGTCCACGTGGAACGGCAAGCCGCTCGGCGGCCTCGGCCACCTCGCGTGCCTCAGCTTCCACGAGACCAAGAACGTAATCTCGGGCGAAGGCGGCGCGCTGCTGGTCAACGACCCGCGCCTCGTCGAGCGCGCGGAGATCATCCGCGAGAAGGGCACCAACCGCAGTCAGTTCTTCCGCGGGCAGGTGGACAAGTACACTTGGGTCGACGTCGGCTCGTCGTTCCTGCCGGGCGAGCTGATCGCGGCGTTCCTGTACGCGCAGTTCGAGCACGCGGACGTGATCACCGCGCAGCGGCGCGCGACCGTGCAGCGCTACCAGGACGCGCTGCAGCCGCTGCACGCGGACGGGCTGATCGAGCTGCCCGCGATTTCGCTCGCCGAGCGCGGCAACGGCCACATGTTCTATTTCCTCGCACGCGACCTCGCCGAACGCACCGCGCTGCTGCAGCAGATCCGCGCGGTGGGCGTGAACGCCGTGTTCCACTACGTGCCGCTGCACAGTTCGCCGGCCGGCCAGCGCTACGGGCGCTGCGGGTCCGGCATGGCGGTGACGGACCTCGTCGCCGACCGGCTCGTCCGGCTACCGCTGTACCACGACATGACCGAAGCCGAACAGGATCGCATCCTCGACGTGGTCTTCGATTTCTACCGCACCCGATAACGATGACGATTCCCCAATCTGGCCTGGCGCACGGCGGTTCGCGCATCTTTACGCGACTCGACCACCCGTACTACATACTCGCGCCGAATTTCCGGCAAACCTCCGGCGGGATCCGCGCGATGCACTACCTGTGCCACGTGCTGAACCTGCTCGGCCACGAAGCGTACGTCTGCACGCCGGTCGTGCATCCCGACCTGCGCACGCCGCCGCTGACCAACGACATCGTGCAGGCGCACGCCCGCGCGAATCGCAGCCCGATCGTCGTCTACCCGGACGTCGTCACCGGCAATCCGTTCAATGCGCGCTGCGTCGTGCGCTACCTGCTGGCCGAGCCCGGCCGCATCAACGGCGAACCGATCGCCCTGCAGCCGGACGACCTCATCTTCACGTTCGGGCCGTCGCTGGTGCCCGAAGAATGGAACGCGGACCTGCTGCGCATGCCGCTGGTCGACACGCGCATCTTCAACAGCGACGGTGTCGACGACGCCCGCCGCAACGGCACGGCCGTCTTCATCAATCGCCACCTGCGGCGCGGCGGCACGCTGCATCCGGTCACCGCCGAGTCGATCGAAATCTCGACCCGCGTGCCGGAACGTTCGGCGCACGAACTCGCGGCGCTGTTCCGACAGGTCGAGTGCTTGTACACGTACGAATGGTCCACCGCCGTGTTCGAAGCGCTGCTGTGCGGCTGCCCGGTCGTGTGCATCATGAATGACGCGTCGCTGTCGGAGCCGACCCGGTGGGTGATGGACGGCAAGGGCATCGCGTGGGGGCTCGACGAACACGAGATCGCCCACGCGAAGGCCACGGTTCACGAAGCGCGCAGCGTCTACCTGAAGGAAGAGGAGACGTTCTGGCAGCAGTTGCAGAACTTCGTCGAGCGAACCCAGGCCCACGCGGACAAGCTCGATGCGCGGGCCGTCGCGCCGGGCGCTGCCTCCCGGGAACAGGCCGCGTCCGCGCCGCGCTCGTGCATCGCGGTCGTCACCGCCGAACCGGCCGACCACGCGCGCGCCAGCCTGCGTTTCGCGCAGCCGTTCGCGCGGCTGGACCGCGAATGGGCACTGACGTTCCCTGTCACGCCAGCCGGCATCGATCCCGACGCGCTGCAGCGCGCGGACCTGATCGTGCTGCAGGGCGACACGCCGGGCCTGCTGTCCGCCGCCACGCTGGAACACCTGTTCTCGCTCGGCAAGCCGGTCGTCCTCGAGATCGACGCGCCACTCGACACGCTGCTCGCCGACATCCCCGGCGCGGCCGACAACGCGCGCCGCAAGGCGGGCATCCGCAGCGCCGTGCAGCGCGCGCATGCGCTCGTCGTGCCGTCGGAAACGCTGGTGCGGGAATACCGTCACGTCAACGCATCGGTCCACGTGCTGCCGACCGGCGTCGATCTCGAACGTCTGCACCGCGCGGCGCCCGGCGTGCGCGACCACGTGAACCTCGCGGTTTCCGGCACCGATCTCGACGGCGTGCGTCTCGAGCAGGTCCGCCTGGCGCTGGCCGAGCTGCGCCGCCGGTTTCCGGGGAAGCTCCGGGTGTCGTTCGTCGGCGCGGCGCTGCCGGCCGGCTGGGACGGTGAACCGGACGTCACGCTGATCGCGGAGCCTGCCCCTTACGACAGCTACGCCGACGCGCTGAAGCGCGCGGACCTCGACATCGCGCTGGTCGCGGCGCCGGTCACGTTGCGCGACGATGCGCCGCCGCGCGCATGGCTCGAATGTTCGGCGGCCGGCGCGGCCACGGTGCTCGTCGCCACGCCGGCCGAAGGCTGCCCGATTGTCCACGGCCGCACGGGCTGGCTCGTCGCCGACACCGCCGACGCGTGGGTCGACGCGATCGCGCACCTGATCGAGCATCCGCACACCCGCGCGCAACTCGCCGCGGCCGCGCAGGATGCAATCGGCGCGCAGCACGACATCGGCCGCAACGCCGCGCGCCACGGTGCGCTGTACGCGCGGCTGCTGGCGGAGAACCGCACGCTGGCGCCCGTCGCCGCGACCGCGGACGCCGCACCGCGCCGCAAGCGCCTGATCGTGTATTCGATCGATCCGGACGCATGCGCGTCGTCGCGAATTCGCCTCACGCTGCCGTTCGGTCTGCTGAGCGACGAATGGGAACTCGTCCCGGGCATCCGGGACGGCCAGATCGACAGCAGCGTGCTGGCCACGGCCGACGCCGTCCTGCTGCACCGGCTGACGCCCGGCCTGCTGACGGGCAACGACCTGTACACGATCTTCAAGCATGAAAAGCCGGTGATCTACGAGACCGACGACCTGCTGACCGACCTGCCGCCCGCGCATCCGCTCGCCGCGCAAGGCGGGATGGCCCGCGCGGGGATCGAGCTCATGCTGCGCAACGCAGACGCCGTGATCGTATCCACGCCGTTCATCGCCAGCCGCTACCGGCTGTCGCACCCGCGCGTTCACGTGCTGCCCGACAGCGTGGACTTCGACCGGTTCTACCGCCCCGTGACGGCGCGCGACGACGACTGCGTGACGATCGGCATCGCCGGTGCGTCGCTGCGCGCCGACAACTTCGCGCTCGTCGACGCGGCGCTGCACGCGATCTGCGCACGCCATCCCGGCAAGGTCAAGGTGAGTTTCGTCGGCGCGGACGTCCCGCCGGGCTGGGCCGGCCACCCGGCCGCCGGGTGCGAGCCCGAGCTTCACGACTACGACGCGCACGCACGGCGCCTGCCGGAACGGCGCTGGGACATCGCGCTGCTGCCGCTCGCCGACCATGACTACAACGCCTGCACGAGCACGATCCAGTGGCAGGAATACGCGGCGGCCGGCATCGCGTCGATCGTCAGCGACCGGCCAGCCTATCGCTTCGCGCTGCACGACGGCTGCGACGGCCTGCTGGTCCAGGATGCGCCGCAGGCGTGGGTCGACGCGATCGACCGGCTGATCGCGAATCCGGCGCTACGCCGCGGGCTCGCGCGCACGGCGCAGGCGAAGGTCCGCAAGCATCACGCGCTGCAGCAGGCGCTGCCGCGCTATCGCCATGTGTATCAGCAGTGCATCGACAAAGGCGCGGTCGGCAACCCGCCCGGCCGGCCGGATGCGCCGATCGCCGGTGCGCTGATCCTGGATGCCGAAGGCGACCTCGACAAGGTCCGGCTGAGCCTGCAGGAAATCGCAAGGCGGCCGGAACAGGATCTGCTGGCGGTCGTGCTGACGACGTCGCAGGCGCCGCTGCCGGAATGGACCGACAAGGTGCGCTACCTGCACGCGCCCGCGCACGAGTACACGGCCACCGTCGAGCACCTCTGCGCACTGCCGGCGTTCGACTGGACGCTGATCGTCGAGGCGGGGGACGGGCGCGCTGCGCAGGCACGAACGCCTGCGGATGCCGCGATCGCGTAGTTCGGCGCGCGCCGTGCCGCTTGCCTGACGCCGGCGGCACGGCGCGCTATCCCGGCGGCGCGCGCTGTGCTCAGTTGCTCGAACAGCCGCCGCAACTGCTCGAGCTGCATGAGCTCGACGAACTGCAAGAACTCGAACTGCTGCTGTCCCCGGCGGCCAGAGCCAGCCTTTGCGCTGCAACG
>NZ_JAIZQG010000034.1:0-42208 GCF_020419965.1 Burkholderia sp. AU39826 | reverse complement strand
ACGAGCTGATGGGTTCGGAGAAGGACGGCTACAAGATCGAGAAGAACGATCGCTGCTGCGGCGAATCGGGCACGCTGGCGGTCACGCGGCCGGACATCTCGACGCAGGTGCGCTTCCGCAAGGAAGAAGAGATCCGCAAGGGCGCGGCGAAGCTGCGTGCGATTCCGGTGGTGGCGGGCGATGCGGCGGCGCCGGCGGCCGCGGCCGGCCCGGACGTGAAGATCCTGACGAGCTGTCCGTCGTGCCTGCAGGGGCTGTCGCGCTACGGCGAGGACGCGAATCTCGAAGCGGACTACATCGTGGTCGAGATCGCGCGCCAGGTGCTCGGCGAGAACTGGATGGCCGATTATGTCGCACGGGCCAACCATGGCGGGATCGAGCGCGTGATGCTGTGACGGGATGACCTCGCAGCCGATGCCGGCGCGACCGGTTCTCGGTATCGTGGCTATGCCTGTGCGGCCAGCGTCGCGACCACGCGATCCTGTAGCTCGCGTTCCCGGGCATGGATGAAGAAATGATCGCCGTCGAACCGATGAAGGGAGAACGGTCCGTCGCTGTAGCGGCGCCATTCGCGCAGCGCATCGATATCGACATGCGGATCGTGCAGGCCGCCGAATACGGTCAGCCCGCACCGCAACGCGAATGGCGCATCGGTGCAATATCCTTCGGCGAGCGCCAGATCGGCGCGCAGCGCGCGCAGGAAATGCCGAAGCCAGTCCGGCTCCGACAGCAACGCATCCGGTGTGCCGCCCATCGTTTTCAGCCAACCGATGAGGTCCGGTTCCGGCAACCGATGAATCGAGAGCGGACGCGGTGCGACATGCGGCGCGCGGTGCGCTGCACAGAACGCATGAACGGGCCCGCGAAGCCGTCGTCGATCGAGTTCCTTCAACCATTCGATACCGACGACACTGCCGAAACTGTACCCAAAGGTGCCGAATGGCTTGTCGAGGAGCCCGCTCGCGGCCGTGGCCAACGCATCCGTCATCGCATCCAGCGACGTGGGCGGCGCTTCGGAGAAACGCGTCTGGCGTCCCGGCAGTTCGACCGCGACGACTTCGATCCAGTCGGGCAGATCGAGCGCCCAGCGCCGATAGAGCAGCGAGCCGGCACCGGCGTACGGGAAGCAGAACAGCCGGTGCGTGGCCGCGGGTTGCGGGCGATGCAGGACGAACCAGGGCGTGATCTTGACTGGCATGCCGATTGGGAACGGAAGTCGTGACGAGACGCGGCCGCGATTCGATCCGGGGCGGCGCGCCGATGACGGTGCAGCGTAATCGCAAGGGCCGGCGACGTGTGCCGTCCGACGGTACAGGTTGACGGTCCCTCCCGGCCGTGATTGTTCGCGAATGCGGGACGCGACATGCCATCCCGGCATCGCGTTCGCGCCCGGACGCTGCCCCAACGAACAGGTTTTTCCGTACACGCAAGTTGGTATTCTGCGCTGCGCGATCGTCCTGCACCGTGCTGTCGCGGCCTGCCAACTTCGTACATCGAGACCATGAACGCCGTAATACTCGAAACCGTTGAAAAGTCGTATCTGATGGGCTCCGTCAACGTGACCGCGCTGCGCGACGTCACGCTCGACATCCGTGACGGAAGACTGACCGTCATTGCCGGCGCGTCCGGCAGCGGGAAGTCGACGTTGCTGAATCTTGTCGGGTGCGTGGACCGGCCCGATCGCGGCCGCATCGTCGTGGCGGGCGAAGAGGTCGGCCGTTTGTCGGACGACGCGCTGTCGGATTTTCGTGCCCGCCGGCTCGGTTTCGTCTTCCAGAACTTCAATTTGCTGCCGGTGCTCACGGCGCACGAAAACGTCGAATATCCGCTGCTTCTCGCGGGCACGCGATTGACGGAGTCCGAGCGGGCGCTGAAGGTGCGGGACATGCTCGATGCGGTCGGCCTGGCCGACAAGGCGCACCATCGTCCGGGACAGATGTCGGGCGGCCAGCGGCAACGGGTCGCGATCGCACGCGCACTCGTCGCGTCGCCGAACCTCGTGCTGGCGGACGAGCCGACCGCCAATCTGGACAGCAAGACCGGCCAGCAGATCATCGCGCTGATGCGGCGCTTGCAGCGGGAACGGCGCGTCTCGTTCGTGATTTCGTCGCATGATCCGCAGGTCATCGCGGCGGGCGACGACGTCGTCCATATCGCCGACGGGATCGTGTCCGACGTGACCCGCACGGACGAGCAGGAGGCGTTCGCATGAAGACATTTTCGCTCGCGCTCCGCAATCTGCTGCGCAACCGCCGTCGCTCGATCACGACCTTGCTTGCGATGATCGTCGGCGCGCACGCGGTGCTGCTGTTCGGCGGCTATACGCGCAACATCACGTATGGTCTGCAAACCGATTACGTGAAGTACGGCGGCCACCTGCAGATCGAACGCAAGGGGTTCTACGAGTTCGGCAGCGGCAATCCTTCCGAGTACGGGATCGACAACTACGAAGCGATCATCGACGCGGTGAAGGCCGACCCGGTACTGGCGACGATGGTGCTCGTCGCGACGCCCACGCTGCAGTTGCAGGGCATCGCGGGCAACTTCGACGCGGGGTTGTCGCGTACCGCGCTCGCGCTCGGCGTGCGCGTGGACGACCAGAACCGGATGCGCGCCTGGAACGACTATCGCTTCCCCGTGACGATCCCGCCGATGGCGCTGACCGGAACGACGGGCGACGCAGCCGTGATCGGTACGGGCCTCGCGCGTGTACTCGAACTGTGCGGGCCGCTCAAGGTGCCCGACTGCAAACCGCCCAGGAAGTCCGTGGACGCCTCGCCTGCCTCGCCGCTTCCGGGCGATATCGCGGCCCTTGCCGAGGGAACGCGCGCGGCGCCGGCCGCCGGGACGAGCGGCCGGCGGATCGAACTGCTTGCGGCGACCGCGCGCGGTGCGCCGAACGTGGCGGAACTGCAGGTCGTGAAAGCGGAACGACAGGGCATCAAGGAATACGACGACATGTACGTCGGCCTGCATCTCGCGCAAGCGCAACGACTCGTGTACGGCACCGAGCAGCCGAAGGCCACGGCGATCGTCGTCCAGTTGCGCCACACGTCGGAATTGCCTGCCGCGAAGGCGCGGCTCGAGACGCTGCTCAAAACGAAATTCGCCGGTACGGACACGGAAGTCGTGGATTACACGGTGCTGAACCCGTTCTATGGTCAAGCGCTTGCGATGTTCGCGACACTGTTCGGTTTTGTCGCACTGCTGATCGCCGCGATCGTGCTGTTTACCGTGGGCAACACGATGAGCACGGCGGTGTTCGAGCGCACGGTCGAAATCGGAACGCTGCGCGCGATGGGGTTGCGCCGCGCCGGCGTGCGGCGCCTGTTCCTGTGCGAAGGGCTGCTGCTCGGCGTGATCGGCGCGGTGCTCGGCGTCGCCAGCGCGGCGCTGCTCGCCGGCGTCATCAATGTCAGCGGTCTGACGTGGACGCCGCCGGGCCGCTCGCCGGTGCCGCTGATCATTCGCGTGTGGGGCGAGAACGACCTGATCGTCGGCACCGCGATCGGCCTGCTCGTGGTGTCGATGCTGTCCGCGTTGCTGCCCGCGCGCCGCGCGTCGCGCATGGAGATCGTCGATGCGCTCCGCTACGCGTGATCGAGCGGCCGGATCGGGCGTCGATGAAATGTCAATGAAATCGATTCGTCGGCGGATCGTCATGTTAGCCTTCGCCGGGAGCTGCATCGCCATGCTCGGCGCATGCGGCGCACCGGCCGAGCAGTCGGTTCCCGCGGGTCTGAATCTGTCGTTGACGCGAGCGACGGCGTCGGGCGCGTACGTCGTGACGCTCGAGCCGCCCACGACACCGCCGCCGCTGAACCGGATCCATGTCTGGACGGTTAGCGTGAGCCGTGCGTCGGGCGAGCCCGTGCGCGGTGCGCGCATCGACGTGAGCGGCGGGATGCCGCAGCACGGGCACGGTCTGCCGACGCGCCCGCGCGTGGTCGAGAGCGACGGAAAGGGTGCGTATCGGCTGCAGGGGATGAAGTTCAGCATGCCCGGCTGGTGGACGATCACGCTGAAGGTCCGCGACGCGCAGCGCGACGACGACGTGACGTTCAACGTCGTGTTGCCGCCGGCGGCGGCGTCATGACGGCCGGCACGGGCGCCATGCCTGATTACTGGATGAGTTCCATACACGGAGAGGCTTCAATGCGAAAAGTCATGCTGTACTGGATGATGTTGCTGCTCGCGCCGCTTGCATCGGGCATCGCGAACGTTGCCCATGCCGGGCCCGCGAGCGAAGCGTCGGCGCCGGCAGCGGCCGCACCCGCGGCGGCACGCGCCGACCGGCTGCCCGCCTATCAGCCGCGCTTCGGGCGCACGCGCCCGATCGTCGCCGTCGTCGGCGAAAACTACTATACCGAGCTGACCGACTACGTCGTTCCCTATGGCATCGTGGCCGAATCGGGCGCGGCGGATCTCGTCGCGCTCGCGACGAAGCCGGGCCCGATCCGGATGTTCCCGGCGCCGATGAACGTCATTCCGGACGAAACCACCGCGCAGTTCGACGAGCGCGTGCCGCAAGGGGCCGACTACGTGATCGTGCCGGCCGTGCATCGCGACAGCGATCCGGCGCTGCTTGCATGGGTGGCCGGGCAGGCGAAGAAGGGCGCGACGATCATCGGCGTGTGCGACGGCGTCTGGGTCGTTGCACGCGCGGGGCTGCTGGAAGGCCGCCGCGCAACGGGGCATTGGTACTCGATGAACGATCTGCGCAAGAAATTCGCCGATACGCGCTGGGTCGACGGCAAGCGTTACGTTGCCGACGGCAAGGTCGTCACGACGACCGGCGTCACCGCGACGATTCCGGTATCGCTGGCGCTCGTCGAGGCGCTCGCCGGGCACGAACGCGCGCTGCAGGTCGCCGAGCGGCTCGGACGCCCTGCATGGTCGTCCGAGATCGCGACCGACCGCTTCAGCCTCGGATTGCCGGCGATGGCGACGATCGCAACCAACTATGTATCGTTCTGGTCGCACGAGGATTTCGGTATCCCGATCGCGCCGGGCGTCGACGAAATTGCGCTCGTGCTCGAGGCCGACGCCTATTCGACGACGTTCCGCTCGACCGCCTACACGGTGGCCGCGAGCCGCGAACCCGTGCGCACCCGGCGCGGGCTGACGATCGTTCCCGATCGTGTGGCCGGCGTCGACGCGCCGACGCGGATGCTGTCCGCACCGGTCACGCGCTATCCGTTGCATGCGCTCGATGCATCGCTGAATGCGATCTCGTCAGAATTCGGCAAGCGCACGGCCGCCTGGGTCGCGCTACAGATGCAGTATCCGGGCTACTGAGCTGCGCGTCGCAGCGTCCCCGTACGTCCTCTAGCCAGTCGGTTCTCCGCCCGTTCCGGGCGGGGGCCGCACTCGTCCCCGTCATTCCGTATTTGCCCCGGAGATTCCGATGCAGACGCATTCGATGGCGCGCCTGGGCGCCGCCGCGATCCTCGCACTCGCCTGCTGTACCGCGCACGCCGCGCCCGATCCGCAGCGCATTCTCGCCGCGAGCGATGCCGTTCGCAACCCGAGCGAACCGTTCACGCTGAATGTCACGCTGACCCAATACACCGATGGCAAGCAAACCGATTCGAACGCACTGACCGCCTATTCGCGGATCAACCCGGCGAGCGGCCAGTTTCGCAGCCTGATTCGATTCGCCGCGCCGGCGCGCGACGCGAACAAGCTGATGCTCAAGAGCGGCAACGATCTGTGGTTTTTCGATCCGGCGAGCAAGGCGACGATCCGCATTTCGCCGCAGCAACGGTTGCTCGGGCAGGCGTCGAACGGCGACGTGGTCACCGTCAATTTCGCGCAGGGATATCGTGCGCAGGTCGAGGCGGAGGAGGATGTGCAGGACGGCGAGCGCCAGATGCGCCGCGCGTACCGGTTGAAGCTCGTCCAGAGCGTATCCGACATGACCTATCACTCGATCGAGATGTGGATCGATACGACGGATTCGCGCCCCGTGAAGGCACGTTTCTTCAGCGAAAGCGGCAAGCTTCTCAAGACGGCCTTCTATCGACGCTTTCAACAGCAGCTCGGCGCGTTGCGGCCGACCGAGATCGTGATCATCGACGGGCTCAATCCGAATCTCGTGACCGTGATGCGATACGCGGACTACGTGGCGCGGGAGATTCCGGATGCCTGGTTCCAGTCCGATTTCATGGCGCGTTTCCAGCCTGAATGATGACGCGAATCGGCATCGCCTGTATCGCGTTGGCCGGCATGGCGGGCGTATGCCATGCAAACGATGCGGAAGAGGCCGGACTCGCGCTTGCCGACGCGACGCCGGTGCAGAAGGTCGACGACGGCAAGTACCAGTTCAGTCTCGAACCCGGCTTGCGTTTCGCCACCCTGCGGCCGGGCGGCACGCGCACGGCCACGCGCCTGTCGCTCGACCTGAGTGCGCGCCATGCATTCTCGAACGGCTGGGGCGTCAGTTTCGCCGATCGACTCGACCTGAACGGTCCGTGGCGCTTCGACGGCGACTCGGGCGCGATCAACACGCTGAAGGAACTGTATGTGGACGGTCGCGTGGGCGGCGGTAGCACGCTGCTGCAGGCAGGCCGCGTCAATGTGCGGCTCGGTGTCGCCACCGGCTACAACCCCACCGACTTTTTCCGCGACAACGCGGTCCGTTCGGTGACGTCGGTGGATCCCGCGAGCCTGCGCGAGAACCGGCTCGGTACGGTGATGCTGCGCGGCCAGCAATTATGGGCCGACGGTTCCGTCAGCGCGCTCGTCGCACCGCGGATCGCGGATCGCGCAACCGACGCGTCGTTCTCGCCGGACTTCGGCGCGACGAATCAGCGCACGCGCTGGATGCTCCAGTTCAGCCAGCGCGTCATCTCGGATCTGTCGCCGCAGATCGTGATCTACGACGACGGGAAGCCCGGCAGTTCGCCGCAGTTCGGCGTCAATCTGGTCCATCTCGTCAACAACGCGTGCGTCGGGTACGTGGAGTGGTCGGGCGGGCGAGGGCCGTCGACGCTTGCACGCGCGCTCGGGCAGCCGTACAGCGACGTCGCGTTCCGCTGGAAGCTCGCGACCGGCGCGACCTGCACGACGTCGCGCAATCTTTCCGTCACGCTTGAGTACGACCGGGACGGCGCCGCGCTCGATCGCGCGGGCTGGCAGGCGCTGCGCAATGGCTCGCCGGCCGGCTACGCCGCCTATCGAACGCTGGCGGCCGCCCAGCAGGACCCCACGACGCGCGACGGGCTCTTCGCGATGGTCAGGTGGCAAGATGCCTGGATCCAGCGTCTGGATCTGTCCGGTTTCGTCAGGTTGAACCTCGCCGATCGCAGCCGGCTCACCTGGCTCGAGGCGCGTTATCGCTTCGCTAGAACCGATGTCGCGCTGCAATGGCAGATCAATGCGGGTGCGTCGTCGACCGAATACGGCGCGCTGCCGCAGTCGAATCTCTTTCAGTTGCTCGTCAAGCACTATTTGTAACGCGGGAACGGATGCCCGTACGTATCGCGTGACGGGCAGCACCGCCCGATTCGAGGAGAGGAAGCGCATGAAACGCTATGTGACGTCGGGCAACGATCTGCCGCAGTGGCCGTCGCCGATCAGCCATGCCGTTGTCGCCAACGACACCTGCTATCTCAGCGGCCAGCTTTCGCTGGACCCCGACGGCCGCTACGTGCCCGGTACGCCGGCCGAAGAAGCGAGACGCGCGTTCGCGAACCTGTTCCGTGCGCTCGAAGCGGCGGGATTCAGCCCAGGGGATCTCGTGTTCGTCGACATCGCATTCTCCGACATCGGCGCGCTCGCGGAAGTGAATGGCGTGTATGCCGATCTGTTTCCCGCGGATCGCCGGCCTGCGCGGACCGTCTATCAGGCGGCTGCGTTGCCGTTCGGCGGCCAGGTCAAGGTGATGGGCGTCGCCGTGCGCGACGCATCACGCTGACGCGCGGCGGCGCGGACGATCAGCGCTCGACGACAGGGCCGGAAAACGCACCGAGCAGCGCGACGAGCTGCCGTTGCTCGTCGTCCGACAATGCGATCCGCTTCAGTTCGCTATGCCCGATCGCGGCCGCGGGTGCGTCCGCGTAGTGGCGCATCACGGCGTCCAGCGACGCGAATTGACCCGCGTGCATGTACGGCGGCCGCAGTGCGACGTTGCGCAGGCTGGGCGTCTTGAATGCGCCGAGCATCTGCGGGTCGTCGGTCGAGATGAATTGCAGCTCCTCGCACTGCTCGGGCTTCGCATCGCTGAACGGCCCCATGCAGTTGAATTCGTCGTGCAGCACCTTGTCGACCGCCGCCGCGCGACCGGTATCGGCAGCCGTCCCGCTACGCGGCGGTACGCCGATGTTGTGAAACTGACGGTCGCTCAGCATGGGCCCGGTGTGGCAGGTCATGCATTGGCCCTTGTTCATGAACAGGCGCAGGCCTGCCTTTTCGGTCGGGGTCAGCGCGGCCAGCTTGACCGGATCGCCGGTCCGGACGCCGTCGACATAGGTATCGAAGCGTGAAGGCCCGTACTGTAGCGTCGCTTCGTACGCCGCGATCGCCTTGCCGAGATTCGCGAACACGCGCGACACGTCGGTGCGGGTGCGTTCGTCGAGCCCCTGCCAGACAGCTTTCTCCGCGTCCGTGCCGAGCGGGCCGCCGTCACGGGGCAGCGCGCTCAGGTCGGGCAGCGGTCCGAACAGAGGCTCGTAGGCGTCGCGGTAGTGCTCGGCCAGCACATGGGCGGCGCGCAGCCGGGTGCCGCCGTGCTCGTTGTGATCCTCGATCGGCCCGATCGCCTGCGACCACAGGCTGTCCTTGCGGCCGTCCCAGAACAGCCACGGTGCATCGGTCGCGCCGACGACAGGCATCGTGCGGCGCACGCCGACGCCCACGCCGATCGCCAGCGGCCGCCCGTCTTCGAACTGGCGATCGGGGGCGTGGCAGCTCGCGCAGGCGATCGCGCCGTTTCGGCTGAACCGGGGGTCGGAGAACAGACGCTTGCCTAGCTGCGCTGCTTGTGCGGACGTGGCCACGCGATTCGACGGGTCAACCTTGACGCCCGCTTTCGCGGGCAGGCGCATCGATTCGAGCTGCGCCCGTTCGTCGGCGCGCCAGTGGTCAAGCGTGTCGGCGGTTTCCGCCATCGCGTCGGCCCGATGCCCGGGCCACGCGGTCCAGACGAGCAGGGCGCCGATCATCGAGGCAGCCGCGAGCCCGTAGTGCGTGCGGGACGGCCGTCGCACGCGACGGCCGGAATCACGCCATCGCATCGATCGTGCGCGATGCCGGCAGCAGTGCGCGCGCATTGCCCGACATCAGCCACTTGCGCTGTACCGGCGCGACCGACGCGAGCGGGCCGTCGGGCGCGAGGAACTGCTCCATGACCTTGCGATGGCCGCCCGAGTTGCGAAAGACCGGCCAGTCGGTGCCGAACAGAATCTTGTGATTGATGTTCATGCGGAACAGCTCCGCGAGCGCGACCGACCACCCCTGCGGATGCTGGGAGCCGAGAAACGCGCTGACGTCGAGATACACGTTGGGCCGATACGCGCACTGTCGCGCGCAGGCGTCGACGTGATGAACGGCGCCGTGCGCCAGGATGAAGTTCACGTCGGGGAAATCGAACGCCGCGCGGTCGAGCAGATCGGGGTGCGAGTACGCGAACTCGAGCGCCGGGCTGGTCGGACCCACGTGCAGAAGAACCGGCAAGCGATGGGCGCGACAGATTTCGTACAGCGGGTAAAGGCGCTTGTCGCTGGGGCTGTAGCCGCAGGGCGGGTACAGTTTCAATCCGGAGAAGCCGTACTCGGTCACGCCTTTCTCGAACAACGCGACACCGTCCGCTCCCCAGCGCGGATCCATGCCGCCGAACACGTGAAAGCGCTCGCCATGACGCTGCAGGATCGCATGATGCTCGGCATACATCTCGGCGATCGTGAGATCGCTTTTCATCACGTACGTGAAGTCGGGCAGCAACAGCACGGCCTGCCCGATGCCGGCCGACGTCATGTCGGCCACGAGTGCATCGCCGAAGTGGTCCTGACTTTGCGCGAGGTAGGTATCGAGCAGTTCCGATCGCGATTTCCGTATGCCGTTGGCGACGAGCCGCACATGGATGTTGGCGCAGAATCCCTCGAGGAACGCCGTGGGAATGAAGCGCGTCGATGCGATGTGGCAGTGCGAGTCGATGATCGGCCCGGTGTAGAGGGCGTCGCTCATGCCGATGCGCTGGCGGCGGTTCGATTGGCGTCGCGGCCCATGAGCATGCCGAGCGCGCGTTCCTTGAGGTCCGCCACGCGCTGCATCATGAAGTGGCCGGCATGGACCTTCCCGTTCGCACGGGCGTAGTCGGGCAAGGTGCCCCACGTCTGAAAGCCGTAGTGTTCCCATACGCGATGAGCGGGCGTGCCGTCTCGCACGTCGAGCGTCACCAGTTCGACATTGTCCCGATCGCATTGCAACGCGATCTCGACGAACGCGGCAGGCAGCACGCCGCCGCCGCGACAGGCGTCGTGGATCATGCCTTTCGCGAGATCGGTGATATGGCGGTTGTTGGGATTCACGTTGCGGCGCAGCGTGCACAGGCCGATCAGTTGCCCGGTGTTCGCGAAGATCGTCAGCAGGCGAACCTTCTCCGCGGCGAGATTCGAGCGCAGTTCGTCGAGATAGCGGTCCGCTTCCGCGTCCGTGATGGTCTCGGCGAAGCCGATGATCGGCGCGCTTTCGCTCGTGCGCCGCATCAGTTCGACGATCTGCGCGCCGAGCGCATCGTCGACGCCGTTGGTCCAGCGATACGTGACGTGTGTGATGTTGGCCTTCGGCAACGCGATCGGATACCGTGCGCCGTCGGCAAGCAAGGTGCGGATGGAGTCGTTCATGGGTGTCCCTGGGTCACGTGGTTTCGAGGGCCACTGCGCTTTCGGCGCGTGGCGGTGTCGCGGAGGTGCACAGGTCGTCGAGCACGGCCTGGAGGCCGTGATCGATCAGCCACTGATCGTCGTAGATCGTGTCGAGATACTTGGTACCGCTGTCGGGGAACACGAGCACGATGTTGGCCGGGCCTTGCAGGGTGGCGACGTAGCGGCGTGCGGCCTGCGCGATCGCGCCGGACGAGCCGCCGAGCAGCAGGCCTTCGTCGAGCGCGAGGCGGCGGCAGCCGATGAACGCATCGCGATCGACGATCCGCATCGTGTCGTCGACGAGGTGGATCAGGATGTTTCCGGGCTGAAAACTGAGCCCCGCGCCGTTCTGCAGATGCGGCCGGTACGTGCCGCCGAACACGACCGAGCCGTCGGGCTCGACGCCGATCACGCGCGTTGCGGGATCGCGCTCCTTCACGTAGCGGGCGATTCCGCTCAGATGGCTGCCGGTGCTGGCGGACACGATCACGGCGTCGAGCCGGTCGGCGAGTTGCGAGACGATCTCGGGCCCGGTCGAGTAATAGTGGGCGTCGATCGCGGCCGGATTGTTGTATTGATCGAGGTTCACGCAGTTCGGCACGCTCGCGGCGATCGCTTTCGCGACCGCAATGCGCTTGCGCTGATAGCTGCCCGTTTCGTCGGGGTGTTCGACCATCTCGACCTCGCCGCCGAATGCCCGCACGAGATTGGCATTCGTCTTCGGTGTCTTCGGATCGAGCACGCAAATGAAGCGATAGCCGCGCGTGGCGCACAGCATCGCCAGCGCGTGTCCCATGTTGCCGGACGTCGATTCGACGATCGACCAGCCCGGCTTGAGGCCGTGGTCGCGCTCGGCCTGGCGCAGCAACTGAAGCGCGCTCCGGTCCTTGACGCTGTTGCCGGGGTTGTAGCACTCGAGCTTTCCGTACACGCGGATTTTCCTGTGCTCGTTCGACAGGCTTTTCAGATACAGCAGCGGCGTATCGCCGATCAGTTCGACAAGGCTGTTTGCGTACATTCGAAATCTCCGACCAGCAGGTTGGCATTGGCTTGCGCGTCGTTCGCGAGCGACACGACGCGATCGGCCGCGTGGGATCCGGCTTGCTGCCACAGTGCGACTTTAGTGATCGATGCCCCGGGCCTGTAACTGTCCGAACGGGCATCGGAAGGCTCGTGCGTCACAGTTCGCCCGACTCCATTTCCATCTCCATTTCGACACGGTCGGCCGCCGGGACGATTCGCAGTCTCGGATGCGGCAGTGCGTCGGCTGTCACGGCCGGAGCGTCGACGAAAGTGCCGACGAGCCTTGCCAGGAGCGCCGCATTCTGATGAACCATGTGATGACTGCCGCCTTGAAGCTCGACCTGGATCGGACGAAGCTGTGCCGACGTAATGGCTCGCGCGCGGATCGCGCACGTCATTTCGTCGTATTCCCCGGTCACGAGCAGCGCAGGGATGCCGGCGATCGACGCGTCGCGTTCGGCCTCGATGCGGTGCGCGCGGAAATTCAGCAATTGCCCGCTGTACTCGATCATGTTCGCCGCCGACACGAACGGCGCGTGCAGCCAGTGACGGGTCGCCGAATCGGGTAGCGCGAACATCGACGCATGGCCGCCTTCGAGCGCGTCGTTTCGCGCCCGCTTGTCCAGAAGCCCCGTCATCGATCTGGCCATGCTGTCCGCGGCCTTCGGCATGCGCGCGACGAGCGAGCACATCGTGTTGAGATTGTTTTCGTAGGCGCTGTCCGCGCCGTCGTAGTCCTGAGCGCCGGCAAACGACGGGGCGATCAGGCTCATCGACGCGATGCGGCCGGGCAGGGCGCGGGCGAGCGCCAGCGCATATCGGGCGCCCCCGCACCAGCTCGCGACATGAATCGCGTCGATTCCCTCCACGTCGAGCAGTTCAGTCACGCTTCGCGCGTAGCGCTCCGGCGCATCGGGGCCCGAATAGTACGCGCGTGTCAGTCCTGCGTCGGCCGGTGCATCGCCGGCGTCGTCCGCCAGATAGAGCGAGAAATCCGGCGCCAATCCGGCCGCGAAGTCGTGCCATACGTCGTGCGGGATGCCGAATGCGTTGATCAGCAACATGGCGCGGGGGCCGCGCCCGGCACTCAGGTACGCGTGCCCGCTGCCGGTCGTGATCCGGCGCGCGGACGGCAGGTCGACAAATCGGGGCGCGTCGCGCCGTTCGTGCCGGGCGGCGTGAGCGGCGACGCGCGCGGCGATCCGGCCCTGCCAGTCGAAGCCGTCGCAGCGCAGTCGGTGAGACGGGATGCCGGGTGGCGGTACGTGCGCGCCGTCCGCGTACCCGAGCATCCGTTCGGCATGCTTCAGATTCGTTTCGAGCAGCGCGAGAACGGCGTCCGCTTCGGCCTCGGCAGCAGCGGTTCGGGTCGGAATCGGCACCCGTCGCGCGACGGTTTCGGCGAGTTCGCGCCACGCAATGCGCCGCTCGCCATGCACGACGTGAAGGCCGGGCGACGCTTCCGTCGCAAGCCACGCAAGTACGGCTTCGGCCGTCAGCAGGCAAGCCGCGCCGGCAGCGTCGGCAGGCAATGCCAGCGGCGCTTGCTCGAAGTACGTATCGATACGGCGGCGTACTTCGAACACGGTGTCGGCAACCGCGTCGGCGAGCGTGTCGACGGACGATAGCGATGACGCGTCCGCGTCGCCGAAGGCCGTCGTGCCATCGGCGAGCGCATCGCCGAGCACGACGATGCATGCGTTCGCGACGGATGCCGCCGCGACGTCGAGCGCGGCCGAAAGGGTTCGGGGCAACGACGCGAATTCGCGTGTGCGACGAAGGTCGGGATCGTCGATCACGATGGCGAGCCGCCCGGAACCGGATGCGTTCAATGCCTCGCGCAGTTTCGCGAGGCGTGCGTACGTGCCGGGTTCCGTCGTCGCATTGCCGTCGGCCGCCGCGCGCAGCGCGTCGAGGTCGTCGGCATCCAGCAGGCAGACGCGGCCGTAGCCGCTGGCCGACGGCATCATGCGTGCATCGAGCGGATGATCGTTCATCGTCATCTCGTTACGCTTTCACGGACAACAGCATTTCCACCAGATCGACCGCGTCGCCGATGGTTTCGAGGTTCGCGACCTGTTCCGTATGCGATGCAAAGCTGACGCCGAGCCGATCCTCGGTCAGCGCCATCAGCGACAGCAGCGAAATCGAATCGAGCATCAGATCCGATGTGAGCGACGTTTCCCGCGTCAGCATGTCCGGCGCGATATCGAGCGCGGCAATCTGCGGAATCAGTTCGGTAAGCGTAGCGAACACGGTCGCGTGATCGTCCATCGGATTCTCCAAGTGCCGTAGGGGTTCCGCTTTATAGCGTCATGCCATCGCACTGCCTACCTGCACTGACGTACAGGGTTGGCGTACAGGCGACACACTCGCCCGAACGGACAGGTTTCAGCCTTGAAAGCCGCCATTACATTGCCGGTTACCTCACCGACAGGGAACGATCATGACCCTCACTAACGAAGCCGTGCTGATGGACAAAGCGACGTTTTCCCGCGCGTTGCGCGACACGCTGGACGAGCAGCTCACGCTCGATCACCCGATCTTCGCGGAGTTGTTCACGCCTCAGAAAAACTGGCGGTTGCTGAAGATCATCACGCTCGAGGGTTACCAGATCACCCGGTACTTTCTCGAGTACATCGAGAATCTGTACTTCCGCTGCCCGTTTCCCGACCACAAGCGCCGGCTGCTATACAACCTGTTCGAAGAGGAAACCGGGCGCTTCTCGAAAACGAAGAACCATGTCGAGCTCATGGAAGACTTCATTCGCGCGCAAAACATCAGCGACGAGGAGCGCGACGCATGGACGCCGTCCGCGGCCACGCGTGAATTGATCGACTATCGCCTCGAGAACTGCAAGGGCGAGGGCACCTACCATATCGGCGCCGCCGCGGTGATGATCGCGAGCGAAGGGCAGAGCCTGGAAACCCGCGCGGGCGACGCGCGCCACTCCATTCTGGCGAAGTGCTACGGGCTCACCGAGGAGGACACGCGGTTTTTCTCGGTTCACCAGAAAGAGGACGTCGCGCACGTCGCCGAGGGCATCTCGCTCGTGACCGACCTGTGCACGACCGCGCAGATGCAACAGGAAGCGCTGTTCGCGGTGCGCCACACGTGCAAACTGTTCTGGAACATGTACGAGAGCGCCGCGCAAAAGTACTACGCGTCCGCGGAGGGCGTCGCGCACGCTTGACGGGAAAACGCCGATGATGACCTTCGATGATCTCGTCGCGCGTTTGCGCGGCAGCAGTCATACCCTGACCTTCGTCGACGACAAGGGCGCCGAAACCGTCCGGACCTTTCACGACCTGTTCGAGGACGTGCTCGCCACGGTCGAGCGCGGCAAGGGGCTCGGCCTCGTACCGGGCGCGCGCGTCGGCATCGCGGCGCCGAACGGCTATCCGTGGATGGTGTGGGATCTCGCGTGCATCGAGCTCGGCTGCGTGTCGGTCGCATTCCCGAACGACGGCCTGCCCGACACGTGCGGCGCGTTGATCGAGCGCTACCGGCTGAGCGCGCTGGCCGTCGACGCACGATGGCTCGATGCCGCCGAGACGATCGGCGGGCGGATCGTGGACATCGATCCGGCCGGCCGGGGCGATTCGCACACGCGTATCGAGCCGGTGCGCGTCGAGCATGTGCCCGATACCCATTCGCTCGTGTTCAGTTCGGGCACGACGGGCAGGACCAAGGGGCTCGTGATGAGCCGCGGCGGCACCGCGCACCTGCTCGGTCTGTATGGCGACGCATTCGGCGTCGCGCCCGGCGAGCGATTCCTGACGTTCCTGCCGTTCGCGAACTATCAGCAACGGATGACGTACTACTTCTGCCTGTATCACGGGATCGATCTCGTGTCGGTGCCGTTCCACGGGCTCTTTCCGGGGCTCAAGCGGCACCGGCCGACGTTCGTGATCGCGCCGCCGGTGCTGTACGAGACGCTGCATACGCTGGCGCGCGCGGCTGCCGGGCCCGGCAGCGACGCATCGGCGCTCGCCGAGCGGCTGAGCGCGCTGACCGGCGGCAACATCCGCTACATGGTCACCGGGATGGCGCCGATCAAGCGCGCGGCGCTCGATTTCTTCTGGGATTGCGGGATCGAGCTGTACGAGGCATTCGGGATCACCGAAGCCGGCATGGTCGCGTGGAACAAGCCCGGACACGTGCGCGTCGGTACGGTCGGCCAGCCGGCCGAGCCCGGCAGCGTCTCGTTGCTGGAAGACGGCGAAGTCGTCGTCACGCGAAACGCCCTGCTGTCGCTCGGCTACTTCGATGCGCCGGAAGAGGATAGTCGCGCGACCTTCATCGCGCCGAATGCGGTCGCGACCGGCGACATCGCCGAGTTCGACGGCGACGGTTTTTTGCGCGTCGTCGGCCGCAAGAAGGACGCGATCATCACGAGCAACGGCGAGAAATTCCATCCCGAGCCGATCGAGGCGCTGCTGTATCGCGATCCGCGTGTCGACGTAGCCGTCGTGATGGCGGGCCCGCAGGCGGGGCTCAGTGTCGTCATCGCGACGCGCTGGCCGGACGATCCCGAAGTCACCGACGCGCTGCGCGAGCTCGTCCGCGCGGTCAACGGCACGCTGCCGGCACAACGGCAACTGGTGAAGGTGATTTTCACCGACCGCGCATTCGACGTCGAAAGCGGATTGCGCACGCGCAACCTCAAGCTCAATCGCCGCGCGATCGCGGACGCATTCCTGCGAGACGCGTGAGATCACACCCGTGCGCGGGCTGCCGCCGTCGCGCGGCGGCTCGTACGGACCTCATTCTGGACACACCATGACGACGCATCCGAATCCGAACGTGTTTCAGATGGAAATCGAACCGACCTCCATCATCGAGACCCTCGCCCATCACACCGAGCGGGACCCCGATCGTTTCGCGCTGACCATCCTGCGCGACGGCGAAGCGATCGAAAGCGAAAGCACGTTCGGCGATCTGCATGCCGGCATGATGCGGGTTGCGCGCGGACTCGCGCAACTGACCGAGCCTGGCGCGCGCGTGCTGCTGCTGTTGCCGACGAGCGCCGAGTTCGTCTGCACCTTCTATGGATGTCTGGCATCGGGGCGCGTCGCCGTGCCGGCCTATCATCCGCAACAGGTACGCAAGGTCGCGCAATGGGCCAAGCTGCACGCGATTGCCGACAATTGCGGCGCGACGCTGATCGTCGCGCCGGCGACGTCGATCGCTACGCTCGAGACCCTGCGCGCGACGCAGCAGCTTTTCACCGGCTGCCAGCTCGTCACGTACGAGGCGCTCGTCGAGGCGGGCGCGCGGGATACGTCGGCGTTGCCGCGGCTGCCGGCGTCGGACGATATCGCTTTCCTCCAATACACGTCCGGATCGACGGGCACGCCGAAGGGCGTGATGATCACGCACGGCAACATCATCGACAATCAACGGTCGATCGCCACGCTGATGCAGCATGACCGCGACACGCGCATGCTGTCGTGGCTGCCGCTCTATCACGACATGGGACTGTCCATGCCGTTGCAGCTCGCGTCGATCGGGCTGTCCGTCGTGCTGATGTCGCCCGTGGCGTTCGTCCAGCAGCCGGGCCGATGGTTGCGCGCGATTTCCGCGCACCGTGCGACGACGTCCGGCGGGCCGAATTTCGCGTATGCGCTGGCCGCCGCCGCGCTCAACGGAACCGACGACGGGGCGCGGCTCGATCTGTCCAGCTGGCGCGTCGCCTTCTGCGGCGCGGAGCCGATTCATCGCCAGACCGTCACCGATTTCATCGACGCCGCACGCCCGCACGGCTTCGCGCCCGGGTCGTTCTATCCGTGCTACGGGATGGCCGAGGCGACGCTGATCGTATCGGGCGTGCCGTGTGGCGAAGGCGCCTACTATCTGGACGTCGATAACGTGAAGCTCGCCGCGGGCATCGTCGAACCGGTTCGGCCCGGCGACGCGAACGCGAAGAGTCTCGTGTCGTGCGGCGGCACGCCGCCCGGCACCGAAATCCGGATCGCGGGCACCGATGGCCGGCCGGTGGCCGACCCGAACGGTGTCGGCGAGATCTGGGTGCGCGGCGGCGCGATCGGCGTCGGCTACTACGGCAACCCTGAAGCGACGCGCTCGACGTTCGGCGCGCACTTCGACGACGAACCCGGCGCCGAACCCGACGCACGTCCGTTCCTGCGCACGGGCGACCTGGGCGCGATCGTCGACGGCCGCCTGTACGTGACCGGCCGCGTGAAGGACATGTTGATCGTTCGCGGGCGCAACCTGTATCCGCAGGATATCGAGGCGTGCGTGCAGGACGCCGTGCCGGCGTTGCGCCGCGGATGTGGCGCCGCCGTATCGGTGCAGGCGGACGGGGAAGAGAAGCTCGTGATCATCCAGGAAGTCGGTCGCACCGCGCGCCGGACGATGGATCTCGACGCAACGCTGCGCGCGATGGTGGTCGCGATCGGCGAGGACTTCGGCGTCACGCCGCACGCGATCGTGCTGGTCGAGCCGGCGACCATCGAAAAAACCTCCAGCGGCAAGATCGCGCGCGCGCTGTGTCGCCGTGCGTACCTGCAAGGCGAGTTGCGCGCCGTCGCCAGCTGGACCGACGGCGCCTATGCGAAGGATGCCGGCGCTTCGCGGGACGGCGCGGTGGCGCCGAGCGTTTCCCCGGCCTCGACCCTTTCCGGACCGATGCTGCTCGAGCGCGAGATCGCGGACCGTATCGTACGGATCGTCGCCGAGCGGCTCAGGATCGCCGAGACGCAGGTGTCGCGCACGGCCGCATGGGTCGAGATGGGATTCGATTCGATGAGCGCGCTCCAGTTTTCGTTGAAGGTGCAGCACGCGATCGGGCTGACGTTCGACGCGGCCGTGCTGTGGGACTGTTCGAACGTCGAGCAGCTTGCGGCGCACCTGGCGCGGATGCAGGGCGCGGCGGATGCGTTGCGATCGAGCGACGCGCCCGCGTCGGCCGCCCCGCACGCGGGTTCCGCGCCGGTCGACGGCGGCGCCGAGGCGCCGCACACCGCGGAGCAGCTTGCGGCGCTCTCCGACGAGCAGGCCGAAGCGCTGCTGCTCAAAGCGCTGCAGCGCTGAGCGCATCCCCCGGCAGTCCCGTTCCGCGAACGTCTGGAGTTGTACACATGATCGAGTCCAATCGGGCGCCTGCCGCGCCCCTTACCCCCGTGAAGCAGGCGCTGCTGAAGATAGACGCGCTGCAACGCGAACTCGCGCAGGCGCGCAGCGCGATGAACGAGCCGATCGCCATCGTCGGCATGGGCTGCCGCCTGCCCGGCGGCGCGGATTCCGCCGACGCGCTCTGGTCGATGCTCGCGGCCGGCACCGACGCCGTCGGCCCCGTGCCGGCCGACCGATGGACCGATGCGGTCTACGATCCGCGGCCGGGCCGTCGCGACACGAGCTACAGCAGGCATGGCGGGTTCATCGACGACGTCGATCGTTTCGATGCGGGATTCTTCGGCGTGTCGGAGCGCGAGGCCCCGCACATCGATCCGCAGCAGCGGCTGCTGCTCGAATGCACGTGGCGTGCACTCGAAGACGCCGGCTTTTCGCGAGAAACGATCGCGTCGTACCGAACCGGCGTGTTCGTCGGCTCGTCGGTCGACGACTACGCGCGTGTCAGCGAGAGCGTGTCGGGCGACGCGCTCAGCTATGCGCAGACGTCGCTCGGGACCGCGCGGCCCTTCGCGGCCGGACGCATTTCTTATCTGTTCGGATTTCATGGCCCGGCGCTGCATCTCGACACCGCGTGCTCGTCGTCGCTCGTCGCCGTTCATCTGGCGTGCCACAGCCTGCGCACCCGCGAGTCCGATGTCGCATTCGCGGGCGGCGTCAACCTGATGCTGTCGCCGGAGATGACGATCGCGCTGAGCGAGCTTCAGGCGCTGTCGCCGAGCGGTCGCTGCCGGACCTTCGACGCGGCCGCCGACGGCTACGTGCGCGGCGAAGGCTGCGGCGTCGTCACGCTGATGCGGCTGTCCGATGCGCGCGCGCAGGGCAGGCCGATCCGGGCGGTGATCCGCGGCTCCGCCGTCAATCACGACGGGCGCAGCAACGGGATGACGGCACCGAACGGCCGTGCGCAACGCGACGTGATCCGCGAGGCGCTCGAGCACGCCGGCGTTTCGCCGGCCGACGTCGACTACGTCGAGGCGCACGGCACCGGCACGCCGCTCGGCGATCCGATCGAGCTGCGTGCGCTCGAGGACGTGTACTGCCGAGATGCGAATCGCACCGGCGACCTGTACGTCGGCAGCATCAAGACGAATATCGGGCACCTCGAGTCGGCCGCCGCGGTCGCCGGGCTGATGAAGGTCGTTTGCGCGCTGCAAAAGGGCGAACTGCCGCGGCACCTGCATTTCGATACGCCGACCGCGCACGTCGACTGGCATGCCAACCGCATTCGCGTCGCGACCGAGCATGCGGCATGGCCGTCGTCGCGACCGGGCCGGCGCGTGGCGGCGATCAGCTCGTTCGGCATGAGCGGCACGAACGCGCATCTGATCGTCGAGGCGTGGGAGGAGGCGCGCGCTGCGGAACCCGATGCGGACGTCGCGCCAGGCGGGCACGCGCGTCACGACATCTGGCCGTTGTCCGCACACACGGCGCCGATGCTGAAGCAGACGATCGAAGACTGCGCGGCGCACGTGCGGGCACACGCATCGTTGGCGCCCGATGCGGTCGCCAGCGCGCTGCGCGTCGCGCGCGACAATCATCGACATCGCGTGGCGATCGTCGCGGATTCTCGCGACGCGCTGCTCGATGCGCTGTCGGACGCGGCGCGGGCCACGGCCGTCTTGGGCGGGCAGCCCGGCGGCGCGCGCGACCGCCTTGCGTTCCTGTTTACCGGCCAGGGCGCGCAGCGCGCCGGGATGGCTCGGCAGCTCTATCGGGATTTCGCGCCGTTTCGAGACGTATTCGACGCGTGCGACGGTCATATCGAGGCGCAAGGAGAACTGTCGCTCGCGGACGTGCTGTGGGGCGACCATCAGGACCGGATAGACGACACGCGTCACACGCAGCCCGCGATGTTCGCGCTCGAAGTCGCGCTCGCGCGCTTGTGGATGCACTGGGGCGTCGTGCCCGACGTCGTGATGGGCCACAGCATCGGCGAGTACGCGGCTGCGTGCATCGCCGGCGTGTTCTCGATCGAGGACGGCTGCCGCCTCGTGGCGGCGCGCGGGCGCTTGATGGATACGCTCACCGCGCCGGGGCGCGCGCTCGCGGTGTTCGCCAGCGTGCGTCACGTCGCCGATGCCGTGCGCGACTACCCCGGACGGGTCGCGATCGCCGCGGACAACGCACCGGAGAGCGTGCTGGTGTCGGGCGACCCGGACGCCATCGAATCGATCGCGCGGCTGTTCGCGTCGCGCGGCATCGCGACGAAGGCGCTGGCGGCATCGCGCGCATTCCATTCGCCGCTGATGGAGCCGATGCTGGCCGAATTCGGCGCGGTCGCCGCGACCGTGCGGTATCGCGCGCCGGCGATTCCGATCGTGTCCAACGTGACGGGGCGATTCGAGGTCGAGCGCCTGTGCGACCCCGCGTACTGGGTCGAGCACGTCCGGGCCACGGTGGCCTTCCGCGCGGGTGTCGGCGCGCTCCTCGACGACAAGGTGACGACGCTCGTCGAGATCGGGCCCGGCAAGACGCTTTCGAGCCTCGTCACCGCATGCATGGCGGAGCGGGCAGACCGTGACAACGTGATCGCGCTGCCGTCGATGAACAGCGACGGGCGCGAGACCGAGCAGTTGTTGCGCGCATTGGGCCATGTCTACATGTGCGGCCGTCGTGTCGACTGGCACGCATACGAGCGCTCCCGCACCGGTGTGCCGATGCGGCAGGCCGCGCGCCGCGGCGTGCTGCCGCCGTACCCGCTCGAAGCATCCCGTTACTGGGTGAATGCGCGGGAGCCGGCGCAGCGGGCGCACGTGCTGACGCGCGCGGCCGACCCGCGTCGGGCCGCCGATCGCGGCGTGCTGGGCCGGCGCCTCGCGATCCCGGGATCGGACCCGCGTCGCTACGAGAGCCAGGTGTCCGATCGGCATCTGCCGTTTCTGGGCGGCCATCGGGTGCATGGGCAACTCGTTTTCCCGGCGGCAGGGTTCGTCGAGGCGCTGCTCGATGCCGCATCGCGGCGCGATGGCGCCGACGCGGCAGCCGCGGCCGGCCGCTGGCTCGTCGCGCACGCGGTGTCGTTCGATCACGCGCTCACGCTGGAGCCGGGCAAGGCGGTGACGTTCGGCACCGTCGTGCACGCGGCCGGTGCCGAACAGCCGGGCGACGAAGGCGCGCGGATCGACATTCACGCGTGTCACGACACGGCCGTCGCCGAGCCCGAATGGACGCTGCAATGCGCCGCGCGGATCGGGACGGCGCAGGTCGTCACCGACGTGCCGGCGCTCGACGCATGGCGCGCGCAATGCCGCGACGCGTTGCCCGTCGACGGCTTCTACGCGCGCTTGCATGCGACCGGCCTCGCGTATGACGGCGCGTTTCGCTCGATTCGCGCGCTGTCGCGAGGCGGCGATGCGGCGCTGGTCCGAATCGACATGGAGCCGGATGGCACGGACGACCTCGTCCGCATCGTTCATCCGGCGCTGCTCGACAATGCGTTTCAGGCCGTCGCGGGCGCGCTGTGGGATGCGGAGCTGAACACCGCCTTCGTGCCGATCGGCATCGAACGGATCGCCTGCTTGCCGATGGCCGGCGTGCGGGCGGCGTGGTGCGCGGTGCGAGCCCGGGTGAAGCGAAGCCTGGCCACCGCGGATCTCTGGTTATACGACGACGCGGGCTGCTGCGTCGCCGTCGTCTCCGGACTGCGGCTGATGGCCGTCGACTCGCGCCGATTTCAACCGGCCGCGCGGCCTGTCGCACTGAACACGCTCGTCTGGCGCCCGCTTGCGCTCACGCATGAAGCGGCCGGCGCACGCGCGAACGTCGTGCTGATCGGCAACGGTTCCGCGCTGGATGCGATGCTGCCGCATGCATGTGAAGGCGCTGGCGACGCATGTGCGATCGCGGCGCTGCCGGCCAACGACCCGTTCGATGGAGAGGACGGCGCCCGGCGCATTCGCGCCGCGCTCGACGAGGCGCTCGCAGGCCTGGATGCGCGACCCACCGTGCTGCTCTACACGTGGCCGTCAATCGACGATGCGACATCGGAAGACGAGCTCGCCGCTGTCGGCGCAGCTTACCGGCGCTTCGCGAACGTCTGGCGCGAAGTGCAGTCGGCCCGCTGGCCGGAGGGCCCGCCGACCGTATGCATCGTGACCCAGGCGGCGCAGCGCGTGCCGGGCATCGACGTGCGCGTGTCGCCGTTTCAGGCGGCCGCCTGGGGCATCGCCCGCAGCCTGATGCACGAGAGCGGCGACATGCCGGTGTTGGCGGTCGATCTGCCGGCGCCGGATGCGACGTCGTGCGCGAACGCGCTGGCTGCGCTGGCGGGCGCCGCGCAGAGCGGCGAGACGCAGTTCGTGTCGCATGGCGACGCCGTATACGTCCCGCGGCTCGTCGCACGCGACGCCGGCGCGGCGCAACCGCTCGCGCGCGGCGCCTATCTGGTGACGGGCGGGCGCGGTGCGATCGGCACGCGGGTGATCGAGCAGTTGATCCGCAACGGCGTGCCCAAGATCGTGTCGGCCAGCCGTCAGTTGCCCGCCGACAGCGAACGCGCACGGCTGGCCTCGATCGCCGATGTGCACGGCACGATCGTCGAATTCGTGGCGGCCGACGTCGCCGCGGCCGCCGACGTGCACGCGCTCGTCCATGCGCTCGAGGCGGATTCCGCGCATCCGCTCGTGGGCGTCCTGCATGCGGCGGGCATGCTGGACGACGGCCTGCTTGCCACCCAGCCGATGACCGACGTATTGAAGGTGCTCGCGCCGAAAGTCGCGGGAACGTTGAATCTGCATCGCGCGACCGCGCATCTGCCGCTGCGGCACTTCGTGTCGTTTTCGTCGATCGTGGCCTGCATCGGCTCCCCGGGACAATGTGCGTACGCCGCCGCGAACGCCTACGTGGACGCGCTGACGGCGTTGCGCAACCAGGACGGCCTGCCCGGACACACGATGAACTGGGGCCTGTGGGGCGGCAACGGGATGGTCGATCAGCTCGACGCGCGGCAACTGCGCCGCATCGCATCGTTCGGCCTCGAGGCGATCGAGCCGGACGTCGCCCTGCGCCTGTTCGACACGCTGGTGGCCGAGCCCGACGGGCAGACGCAGATCTGGAGCGTGGATGTCGATACGTTGATCAAGCGCAGCCCGAGCCGGGCGATGGGGACGCTGTTGTCCGCGCTCGTGCCGGCGGCGCCGCCGGCGCATCGCCCGGCCGGTGCCGGCCCCGACTTGCGCGAGCGCATCGCGGGGTTGCCGGACGACGCGCGCATGCAGGTGCTGCGCGGACACCTGACCGATGCGATCGCCGCGACCCTGCATACGTCGACCGAGCGGATCGCGCCGGATATCCCGCTGATCGAGCTGGGGCTCGATTCGCTGATGGCCGCGGAATTCCGCAATGCATTGCGCGGCGAGCTGGGCGTCGACGTCCCGTTCGGACGGTTGCTCGAAGGCGCGACCATCGACGACGTCGTGCGCACCATCGTGGCGACGCTCGATCGCGGCGAGCCGCGGGCGCTCGATGGCACATCGCCGCCGCGCGCCGTGGACCGGATCGACGTGGTGTCCGCAGAAGCGACGTTCGGCGTGGAAATGGAAGGAGGAGAGCTGTGAGCTCGATCGAATTCATCAACGAACTGGCCGGGCGCGGAATCGAGCTGTGGACCCAGGACGGCAAGCTGCAATACAAGGCGCCGAAGGGCGCCGTGACACCTTCGCTCGTCGACGAGCTGAAGACCCACAAGGCGACGCTCATCGCGCTGCTCGAGCAGTTTGCGGGGACGGCGGGCACCTACCCGCTTTCGTTCGCGCAGAAGTCGCTCTGGTCGCTGCATCAGCTCAATCCCGACAGCGCGGCATACAACGTGACATACGCGACGCGCCTCGACGACGACGTCGACCTATCCACGCTGCGCCGCTGCGTCGACTATCTGATCGCACGCCACCCGATCCTGCGCACCGCGTACCGCGTGATCGACGGCGAGCCGCGTCAGCAGGTAGGGTCGCAAGCGCGCGCCCAGTTCTCGGTCGATCGCGTGTTCGTGGCCGACGAAGCCGCCATCCGCCGGTGGATCGACGAAGAGTCGAATCGCCCGTTCGACCTGACGCAGTCGCCGATCCGGCTCAAGCTGCTGCTGAACGAGCACGACGGCGCCGACGCGATTCGCGTGGTGCTGCTGTTGAACGTTCACCACATCGCCGCCGATTTCTGGTCGCTCGAGATCCTGCTCAACGAGCTGCGCGCGCTTTACCGGCTCGCCTGCGCGGGAGAGCCGCTGAAATTGCCGCCGCTGCCGGTGCAGTACAAGGATTGTGTCGAACACGAGCGCGCGCGGCTCGACGGGGCGGACGGCGAGCATCTCGCGGCGTTCTGGCGGCGCGAGCTGGCACACGGATTTCCGGTGCTGAGCCTGGCGACCGACCGGTCGCGCCCGCCGCGCAAAACCGAGCATGGCCGCGTCTACGACCGGCCGCTCGGAGCGGCGCTTTCGCATCAGGTGCGCGACACGGCCAGGCTGCTGCGGGTGACGCCGTACATGCTGCTGCTCGCCGTCTATCAATTGCATCTTCACCTTCATACCGGGCAGGCGCGCTTGATGATCGGCGCACCGACTTCCGGGCGCAATGCGCCGGGCAGCGAATGCGTGGTCGGTCATTTCGTGAACACGGTCGTGCTCGCGTGCGAAGTCCGGCCCGAGGATTCGTTCGACGCGCTGCTGCGACGCACGCGCGACATGATGCTGCGCGTGCTCGATCACCAGGACTATCCGTTTCCGCTGCTGGTCGATGCACTGCGTCCGGCGCGTGATCCGAGCCGATCGCCAATCTACCAGGTGATGTACAACTGGAACCAGGCTCGCGGCGATTTCGCGGCCGAAGGCGGCAGCGGCGCGCCGTTCTATCGTGAGCGCCTCGCCGCATCGAGCACCGGTACGCGCGGCGCGACACACGACCTGACGCTCAACGTGCAGGATCTCGGCGACGACTATCTGACCGCCTGGACGTTCAATACGGATCTGTTCGACATCGGAACGATCGAGCGATTCGCGAGCCAGTATGCACACCTCGTGGGACAGGTGGTGGCCGATGCGAGCCGTCCTTTGCACCAGTACGCGCTCGCGGCCGAGCCTGTCGACGATGCGCGAAACCGCATTGCCGCGGCCGATGCGTTCGTCGGCCCCGCCGGTTGCGCCGAATCCGATATGACGCAGGATGCATCGCGCGTGGTCTGGCAATTCGACGATCGCGCGATCCGCCACGGCGAGATTCACGATGCGGTTCGCGCCGTTCGTGCGCAACTGGATGCCGCCGGGATCGGTGTCGGCAAACGCGTCGAGCTCCGGATGCGCAGTGTTGCCGAGCGCGCGGTCGCGTTGCTCGCCATCCGCGCCGTCGGCGCGTGCCATACCGTGTCGGGCGACACGGCAGACGCCGTGTGCCGCGGGCGTGGCGACGGCTGGTCCGGGTGGGAGATCGACGCGATCGACGTGGTGCATGCGCGCGATGTCGCCGCGCGTGGCGACGGCGTTGCCGCGGGCGAAGCGTCGGCGGTCGAGCCGCTGCTCGACTATGTCGGTCAATTGCTCCATCTCGACGCCCACGCAACGGTGCTCGTTCCGCAGGGCGCGCATGGCTGGCTGTCTGCAGCGGCGCTGGCCCGGGCCGTGGCGGTCGGCGGCGCGGCGCGACTGTCCGGGCGGGCGTCGATCGAAGCGCTTGCTTCCGGCGATCCGGCGGTCGCGAACCTCGCGTACGCCGAACTCGACCGCTTGCTCGCGGACGGCCCGTCGCTCATCCTGCCGTCGCTTCTGTTGCAGCGTGCCGATGTTGCCGGCATCGGGCGAGCACGCGCGCTCGTGGCTTACGGCGAGCATCCGCACCCGTTGACGTCGTTCGCCGCAACCAGCCGGGCACCCACAGCGGCGTACTTCGTCCCGGTGCGGTGCGCGGACGCCGGTTCGGCGCTGTGCGCGTTCGCGGCGGGGCCGGCAGGCTGGCAATTGCTGGCGCCGTCGTATCCGGGGCGCATTGCGTTCGCGCTCGGCGCGTCCGGTACGTTCGCCGACGATCGTCAGGCCGGAACACTGCATTTCTTCGACGGCGCGTCCGTCCGCGCGTCGGTTGGGGGAGCTTCAATCGAAACCGCGCCACCGGACCGGATGTTGATACCCACCGGCGTGCCGGTCGTCCGCCGCGGCGACGCCCTGCTGTGCGTGGATCCTTCGCTACGGGTGGCGCATCACCGGCCCGTGCCGATCGCGATCGGCACGGTCGAGCAGGCCATCTCCGCGGTCCCCGGCGTGGCCGCCGTCGCATGCGCGTGCGTCGTTCAGGACACACAGGAAATGCTGGTCGCCTATCTCGTCGCGGATGATGGCCACGCGGATGCGCATGCACTCGAAAACGCGGTTCGTTCGGCATTGAAGCATGCGTTGCCGGATTCGATGCACCCTGACGCGATCATGGTGCTCGACCGGCTGCCGCTCGACGCGGGCGGCGCACTCGATGCAAGCGTGCTTCCGCCGCCTCGCGCGCGCGAGCGGGGCGACCGTAGCGCGTCGACCGACATCGAACGCAAACTCGCCGCGATCTGGGCCGACGTTCTCGGCCAGCCTTCGGTCGGCGTCGATCAGGACTTCTTCGAATTGGGCGGCGATTCGATTCTCGCCGCGGTCATCGTATCGCGGGCCGCGCTCGACGGCATGTACTTGAAGCCGCAGGACATCTTCCTGCATACGACCGTGGCGGGTCTGGCGACGGTGGTGCGCGAGACGCCGGGTCTCGACGTCGATCAGGGGCCCGTGCACGGCGAGACGGTGCTCGGTCCGGCGGCGCAATGGTTCGTCGAGCGCGTCGACGTCGATCGGTCGCACTTCAACCAGGCGCTGCTCGTTCCGCTCGGGGAGACGCCCGACGCGAACATCATGGCCGAAGCGCTCCGCGTCGTCGTGCGCCATCACGACGTGCTGCGCTCGCGTTTCGTCGCGCACGGCGACGGGATGCGGCACGCGTTTGCCGGCGACGGCGGCGCCGAGACCGTCGATTTTGCGATCGTTCCGTGTATCGACTCGGCCGGCCGGCATTGCGAACGCACGTGGCGCGCGGCGATCGACGCGGCGCAGAGCGGCCTCGACCTCGAGGGCGGCCGGCTCATGGCGGTCAGGTGGCTCGAAAGCACCGGCGTGTCGAGCAGCCGGCTACTGATCGTCGTCCATCACATGGCGATCGACGGCGTGTCCTGGAGCATCCTGCTGCAGGATCTGGCCGATTGCTATCTGCGGCTGCGTGCCCGCACGGCGGCGGCGTTGCCGCCGAAGACGAGCTCCGTGAAAGCATGGGTCGACCAGTGGCTTGCCCTGGCGCAGGGCGATGCGCTCGACGACGATCGTCGCTACTGGCGAAGCGTGAACGCACGGGTGCACGACGTGCTGGCCGGGCCGAAGCGAGTCGCGCTGATGCGTCACGGGCTGACCTCGATCGTTCAGCATGCTTATCAGGAATCGTCGCTCAGTTGCACGATCACGCTCGATGCCGATCTGACGCACGCGTTCCGAACCACGGCGCCGCGTGCCTATGGAACCGACGCCAACGATCTGCTCATTGCCGCGCTGCACGCGGGCTTTCATGCATGGAGCGGCTGCGACGCGCTGCTGGTGGACGTCGAGGGGCACGGCCGGGACGCACTCGACGACGCGATCGACCTGAGCCGCACGGTCGGCTGGTTCACGTCGATCTATCCGGTACTGATCGACACGCCGGCTACCGTCGCGGATCCGTCGAGGCTCATCAAGTCGGTCAAGGCACGACTGCGCGAGGTGCCGCGCAAGGGCGCGAGCTATGGCGTGCTCCGCTATCTCGACACGAAGCCGCAGGCTGGCGACGAGGCACTGACGTCGTTTCCGCGGGCGCCGATCCTGTTTACCTACCTCGGTCAACTGGAGCAATTGTCGGGGCCGTCGTCGCCGTTGTACGGCGGGCCGCCCGAGCCGGCACCGGGCATCCGCAGCCCGCGCCAGCGGCGCACGCACCTGCTGGACATCGTCGCGTACGTGTCGCGCGGCAGGTTGACCGTGGAGGCCGGCTTCTTCGGGGTGCCGGGCGTCGACGAAAGCATCGGCTGCCTCATGTGCCGCGTCGAGGAGGCGCTGACGACGCTGATTCGTCATTGCAGCGCCGACGGGGTGGGCGGCCTGACACCCGACGACGTTCCTCAACTCGATGTCGATCAGGATGCGCTTGACGCGCTGTTGAATGAAATCGACGCACTCGAGCGCTGAACGAGGCGGCGCGCGATACCGTGCGTTCGTCGAGCATGACCGCAACAGGAATTCAGGATGACCCGAAACGTCGACACGATTTACCCGCTCACGCCTCTTCAGCGAGGCATGCTCCACCATTCGCGACTCGATCCGGCCTCCGGCGTCTACGTCGAGCAATTTTCCTGCGTGCTGCACGGCTCGCTGGACCTCGAGCGATTCCGCGGCGCGTGGGAGACGGTCGTGCATCGCCACGACACACTCAAGACCTTGTTCATTCGCCTGCATGAAGAGCAACCGTTGCAGGTCGTCCGGCATACGGTCGGATTGCCGTTCGAGGTGATCGACTGGCGCGATCGGGCGGCCGACGAGCAAGCCGACCGATTCGAACAGTTGCTGGCGAGCGATCGTGCGCGCGGCTTCGATTTCAGCGTCGCGCCGCTGATGCGCGTCACGCTGATCCAGCTCGGTCACGAGCGGCATCGATTCCTCTGGACCTATCACCACGCGATCCTCGACGGCTGGTCGATGCCCTTGCTGCTCGGCGAGGTCTTTCAGCGTTATTCACGCCCCGACGCGCCGCTTCCAGCGATCGCGCGCGACTATCGCGACTACGTTGCGTGGCTGCGCACACGTGATGGCGACGGTTCGCTCGACTATTGGCGCGATCTGTTGCGCGGCTATCGCACGCCGGCGGGATTCGCGCCGTCGGTATTTCCGGCGCCGGCAAGCGATGCCGCAGCCGGCGCCGAAGCGCGCCGCACGCGCTCGACGCGGGTCGAGACGATGCCGGCCGAATGGATGGAGACGGCCGGCCGGGCATGCCGCGTCGCCCGCGTGACGCTCAATACGCTGTGCCAGGGGGCGTGGGCGATGCTGCTCGCGCGCTACGGCGGCTGCAACGACGTCGTCGGCGGCATCGTCGTATCGGGGCGTGCCGCGGAGGTGGACGGCATCGAACGCATGGCCGGCTTGTTCATCAACACGCTTCCGTGGCGCGCGATGCTCGACGGCGAGCTCGATATGGCCGACTGGTTGCGACGCTTGCAGGCCGATACGCAACGGCTGGAACAGCATGCGCACAGCGCACTCACCGACGTATTGAAATGCAGCGAAGTGCCGCGCCAGCAATCGCTCTTCGACACGCTCTACGTATTCGAGAATTACCCGGGCCGCGATGCGTTCGATCGGCTCGCCGCGGGTTGCGGGTGGCGGATCGACGACCCGCGTGCCGTCGAGGAAACGAGTTACGCATTGGCGCTCGTCGTATTGCCGACGGATACGCTGACGTTCCAGTTGACCTACGATACGGCCCGATTCGATGCGGCGTTCATTGAGCGCATGGCTGCGCAATACCGCGGGCTACTTCAAATGCTGGTCGGCGCGACCCCGCGCAAAGTGGGCGATCTCGTGCTCGATGCAGGATCGTCGACGGGGGCCGGCAGGGCGTCCGACGCGTCCGAACATGCGTCGATCGGCGGCGCGACGTTGTCGGCGCGGATTGCCGCGCATGCCGCTCGCGCGCCGGACCAAATCGCCTTTTCCCGGCTGGACGCCCGCCATTCGCCGGTCGGCGCGCACGGCGTCACCTATGGAATGATGGCCGATCGCGTGCAGCGCGCCGTTCGCCAATGGCGGCGTTTCGGCTATCGGCCGGGCGAGCGCGTGCTGATCGCATGCGACGACCCCGTCTCCGGGCTGGTGTTGCTGCTGTCCGGGCTGACGTATGGCGTCGATTGCGTGATGACCGACCCGAACCTGCCGTCGTCCGCGTTCGATGCGGTCGTCGATGGCGGTTGGTCGCCGGAACCGCTGCGAAGCTGCGTGACGACCGCGCAGCATACGCCGTTGACCGGTGTCATGTGTTACGTCTTCGACGAACACGATCCGATGTACGGGCAAATCGACGGTACGCGCGACGATCATTCGGATCCGGGGCAGGGCGCCTGTTCGTTGCTGCGGCGCGATGTCGATGGCGACTGGCGCGTCATCCGTTATACGCACGCACAACTGATCGAAGCCGCGCGCGCGTTCGAACGGACGTTACCGGGCGGCACGTCGCGCGATGTCGCGTTGGGCGAGGGGCCGCTGTCCCATACGGCGTTGTGGGCGGTACTGCGCGCGCTGAGCGCCGGGCTGTCGGTGCATCAGCTCGCAAGCGCCGGCGATCCCGCGTTTCTGCCGCGAGCGGCGTCTCCGGATGCGCACTGGCACGGTATCGTCCTGAGTCCGGAGGCGACGCGTCACATCGTCCGCGCATCCTCCGCCCTGTCGGCCGGCGCGCTTCGCACCGACTGGGTCATGGCCGACGCACGCTCGCTGACGCGTGCGGACGCCGCGCGACTCGCCGAGCTCGCGCCCCGCGCGCAACGCTTCCGGCAATTGTGCTGGCCTGCGTGGTCGCTTCCGCATGCGGTTTCATCTGCCGACGAATTCGATCGCTTCGAATCGGGCGTGGTGTCGGCGGATGAATCGGTGTTCGTCGCCGACACCCATCTGAACCGGGCCGGTACGGACGCGCTCGGTACGCTCGTCGTCTCGGGGCATTCGGTACCCGATCTGATGTTGCGCAACGGCAAGCCGGACCGTGGCAGCCTGACCGTCACGCGCGACGGTACCTGGCTGCGCACGACGCTTGGCGCGTGGCGGACGGAGCGCGGCTGTCATACGTGGCTGCCCGACCGGAGCGCATGCTCCGAAGAATGGACGGCGGACTGGCTGGATGTCGAAGCCGACATTGCACGGCGCGCGGGTGTCGACGAGGTCGCGCTCGTGGAGCGGATCGCCGAAAGCGGAGAATGGGACTATGCGCTTTTTCATCAGGACGCGACGGCCGACGCCGCGGACATCGCGCGCCGGCTGGCCGGACAGCGCGGCGTGCCGGCACTGTCGGCCGGCGCGATCGTCGCGCTCGCCGCTTTGCCGCGTTCCGCGACAGGAGGGATCGACCGCGTCCGGCTCCTGTCCGGCGACGTCGAGGTGCGCAAGCACGATCGCCATGCGGCGCCTCGCGACATGGTGGAAACGGCGATTCACGAAATCTGGTGCGGGTTGCTCAAGCAGCAACGCATCGGCATTCACGACAATTACTTCGATCTCGGCGGGGATTCGCTGCAGGCAACCGTGATGCTGTATCAGATCGGCGAGCGGCTTCAGCATGCGATCGACATGGAAACGCTGCTCGCCGCGCCGACGATCGCCGGTCTGGCTGCCAGTATCGCGAACGGCAATGTGCGTCGCGATACGGCGATCGTCGATTTGCCGGGCGAAGCCCGGCTCGACCCGGCAATCGAGACACGGCAGCCGTATTCGTGGCGCCCTTATCGCACGGTGCTGCTCACCGGCGCGACGGGATTCCTGGGCGTGCACCTGCTTCATACGCTGCTCGCGACGACCGATGCACGCGTGATGTGCCTGGTTCGCGCCGACGAGCCAGCGGCGGGCGTACGGCGCATTGAGGCCGCGATGCAGTCACATGGCTTGTGGGAAGCGCGGCACCGCGATCGGATCGTCGCCGTGCCGGGTGACCTTGCCGAGCCGAACCTCGGTTTGTCGGCGGCGGCATTCGACGCGCTCGCCGCTGAAATCGACGCGATCTACCACAACGGGGCGTTGGTCAACTTCGTTTATCCGTACGCGACGCTGAAGCAGGTCAACGTGCTGGCGACCCAGGACATCGTCAGGCTGGCGAGCCTGCATCGAGTGGCGCCGATTCACTACGTGTCCACCGTCGGCACGCTCGACCGTTATTCGGACGCGTTGCCGGAAACGCTCGCCGTGCCGTTCCACGAACACCTGACGAGCGGCTACGAACAGAGCAAATGGGTCGCCGAGCAATTGCTCGCGCAGGCGCACGCGCGCGGCGTTCCCGTCACGGTATATCGTCCGGCGCGGATCGTCGGGCACGCGGTGAGCGGGCGGATGAACCTGGACGACCTGTTCTGCCGATTGATCAAGGGCATCATCGTGTTTGGAAAGGCGCCGCGCGACGTCGGGTTCGACAACATCCTCCCGGTCGACGTCGTCAGCCGGATCATCGTACGTGCGTCGCTCGACCCGACCGCCGCGGGGCAGGGCGTGCATGTGATCAACCCGCGCTGGAACTCGCTCGACGCACTGGTCGATTTCATCGAGGACGAAGGGTTCGCGATCGAACGCATGAGCTACGACGCGTGGCTCGCGGCGCTGGCGGAACATGTCCGGCAGGACCCGGCGCATCCGCTTTCGATGCTGATCCCGGTCCTCAGAAAATTGAACCCCGTTGCGGATCCGACGGTCGGGCGCATTCTTCCGATCGACGTCACCCAACTGAAGCGGCTCGCGGGTGACGTGCTCGCATCGAGCCTGCGTCCGGCAAACGACTGGTTGCGTACGTTCTTCGACTACTTTTACGAAGACGGTTTTCTCGAGCGCCCGCATGAAAGGCTGGTCACCGCATGACGGGCGACTCGCCGGCGCGGCCGGGCGCAAGACGATGAGCCGAAGCCGGCGCCGTCGGGCCGCGACGAGCGATCCTCGTCGAATGGCGGGTGCCGGGAAGTATTGCATTCGATCCATCCCCGGATCGGGGCACCCCCTGCCCATTGCCCGCGCGCCATGCTTAAATAGCAGGGCTCCCCGACAGCCGGCCGCCGCGATGGCGGCGCCGGCCGGCACGGGCCGGCATGTCCGATCGATACCGTGACGACAGACGATACGAAAACGCCGTTCCGGCCCGCCCGGCGCGGTCCGATAACATTCCGAGGCATCACGTCATGACCCTCCTGTTCCGTCTGCTCGCGCTCGCCTGCGCGCTCTGGCTGGCCGCCTGCGCGGCGCCGCCGTCGTCTGCGCCATCCTCCAGCGCCGCCGCGCCGGCCGCCGCACCGGACGCCAGCGAACGCCGCGGGCTCGGTACCGCGTGGGGCGAATCGGTGCGATCCGAAACCCGGCAGGTCGAATTCGAACGCGCGGATCCGGCGAATCCGACGGATCTCGCGTCGGTCTACTACAACGACGCGCTGCCCGGCCATCTTTCCGCGTCGCAGGTGCGCCGGCTGCCGACCCGCGTCGCGCTCGCGAACGGCGACATCGCGCTGTCGTTTACCGACGAGAAGGGCGCGCCGTTGCGTCTCGCGCGCAGCAACGGCCGCTGGCACATGGCGGGCGTCGAGGGCTCGCGCTATATGATCGTGTTGCGCAACCAGGGGCGCCGCGCGTTCGAAGTCGTGTCGACGGTCGACGGGCTCGATGTGCGGTCGGGGCGGCCGGGCAGCTATACGAACGGCGGCTACGTGCTGTATCCGGGCCGTACGCTGACGATCGAAGGCTTTCGCAAGAGCCGCGACGAAGTCGCCGCGTTCCGCTTTGCGGCCGTGCCCGACAGCTATGTCGCGAACGCGAAGTACGGCGATGTCGCGAACGTCGGCGTGATCGGCGTCGCGCTGTTCGCGCAGAAGGAAAACGACGAGGACGCACTGCGCCGCAATGCAAATCCGTTTCCCGGCAACGACAACGGCTATGCGCCGCCGCCCGTTCCGCGCGGCGAGTAACGGCATGTAGCCGGGCGCCCGCGGGCATCGCGCTGTCCGCGGGCGATCCCGTGAGTTTTCCTGCTGCCCGTTCCGTGCTGTGCCGTTACCGTTTCGCTTCGCTCGGAACACACTCCGAAGCGCAATCGCCCCTACCGGACGCTCGCGCGGCCACCGTTTCGTGAGCGGCCCGTTCCGCGGCGCGCGGTTTTGCCGTCGTCCGCCCGTGCTGCGGCACAATGTCGGTTCGCGCCGGTATCGCGTGCTTGCCCACCATCCGGACCGACGCGGAACGGCATGTCGCGACCCGCTTTCAGGTACCATCCCGACCCGCTTGCAACGGGCGGCATGATCCGGTCCGGCCGCCGCGCCGCATGTGTCGCATGTGTTGCGGCGGGCCCCGCGGCCGGCGGGACGACGATGGACGGGACGAGCCCGTGCGAGCGGCGTCGGCCCTTCGCCATGAAACAGAGGAACCTTCGTGAAGTTCATCCACGCGGCAGACATTCACCTTGACAGCCCGTTGCACGGCCTGAGCGCGTATCCCGACGCGCCGGCCGCGCAGTTGCGCAACGCGTCGCGCGAGGCGCTGCGGCAACTCGTGGATCGTGCGATCGAAGAGGAAGTCGCGTTCCTCGTGATCGCGGGCGACCTGTACGACGGCGACTGGAAGGATCACAACACGGGCATCTTCTTCGGCCAGCAGATGGGGCGCCTGCGCAGGGCCGGCATCCGCGCGTTCGTCCTCGGCGGCAACCACGACGCCGAAAGCGAGATGACGAAGAAGCTGACGCTGCCCGACAACGTCACCGTGTTCGGCCACCGCAAGCCGGAAACCTTCACACTGCCGGAATGCGACGTCGCGCTGCACGGGCAGAGCTTCAAGGACAAGGCCGTCGTTGACAATCTCGCGATCGGCTATCCGGATCCGGTGCCCGGGTACTACAACATCGGCGTGCTGCACACGGCGCTCGAAGGGTATGCGGCGCATGCGAACTACGCGCCCTGCACGCTGGCCGAACTGCACGCGAAGGGTTACGACTACTGGGCGCTCGGCCACGTGCACGAATTCCAGCAATGGACGGGTCCGTCCACCGTCGTGTTTCCCGGGAACCTGCAGGGGCGCCATATCCGCGAGACGGGCCGGCGCGGCGCGGTGCTCGTGACGGTCGAGCGAGGCAGGACGCAGGTCGAGCGCCTGTATCTCGACGTGCTGCGCTGGGAAGCCGTGTCGGTCGATGCGTCCGATTGCCTGTCGGTGGCCGATCTGTCGAAAAAGATCGGCCAGTCGCTGGAGGCGCTGTTGACGGTCGACGGCCACGTGCCGCGCGCGGTGCGCGTCACCGTCACCGGGCGCACGCCCGCGCACGGCCTCTTTTTCGGCCGCGCACCGCAGTTGCGTGCGGAGGTACTGAACCAGATCGGCATCATCGGCAACGAGCGGCTGTGGCTGGAGAAGGTCCGGCTCGCGACGTCCGCCGCCGATCGGCAGCCGGGCGAAAGCGAGCCGCTCGAAGCGCTGGAGGACCTGAAGCAGATCCTGGCCGACGCCGCGCACGATCCGGATTTCCTCGCGCTGCTCGAACGCGACCTGAAGCCGTTCGTCGGCAAGGTCCGCAGCGACGTGAAGGAGGACGTGCCGTTGCTGACGCTGGCGCGCGCGGGCGAACTGACGGCGCTGGTCGAGCAGGTCGGGCCCGCGTTGCTCGCGCGGCTGGCGAGGGGGGAGTAAGCGATGCGCATCCGCCAGCTCGATCTGATCAAGTACGGCAAGTTCACCGACGAGACGCTGCGTTTCCCGTCGGCCGGCGAGGATTTTCATGTGATCGTCGGGCCGAACGAGGCCGGCAAGTCGACGATCCGCACGGCCGTGTCCGAGTTGCTGTTCGGGATGAAGCTGCAGACGCCGCTCGATTTCCTGCACAGCACGCCCGAACTGCGGATCGGCGGCGTGCTGGAGAGCGGTGCGGGCGAATTCGTGTTCCACCGTGCGCGCGGGCGCAGTCCGTTGCGCACGCCTGCCGACGACAAGCTGCCCGACGACTATCTGGCGTCGATTCTCGACGGCGCGACGCGCGAATTCTTCGAGCAGATGTTCGGGCTCGATCACGGGCGGCTGGTCGATGGCGGGCGCAGCATTCTCGACGCATCGGACAAGCTCGGCCAGGTGCTGTTCGAATCGGCTGCCGGCGTTGGCAGCCTCGGGCCGGTGCGCGAGGAGCTCGACGCGCGCGCGCTCGAATTGTGGGCGCCGCGCCGCAGCGGCAGCGTGTTTGCGCTGGCCGAAACCGCATTCAACGAAGCCGTGACCGAACTGAAGGCGGTCCAGGTGCGCACGCGCGACTGGGTCGATCGCAAGGAAGCGCGCGAAGCGGTCGAGCAGCAGATCGAGCGGGCGCGGGCGGAACAGCGCCGGCTCGAAGCGCTGCGCTCGAAGCTCGAACGCGTGCGGCGGCTCGCGCCGTACCTGAAGGAGCTGACGGTCAAGGATGCGGCGCTGGCCGAACTGGGCGCGGTGATCGAGTTGCCGCCGACCGCGTATGCCGATCTGCTGAAGGCGCAGGGCGATCTCGCGGCCGAGCAGAAGGTGCTCGAGGAGCGGCGGGCCGACCTCCTCGCGAAGCGGCAGGCGCGCGATGCGATCGCCGCAGACGCCGACACGCTGGCGCTCGAAGCCGATATCGAGGCGCTCGATCGGCTGCGCTCGGCGTGCACGAATCACTCGCAGGATCTGCTGTTGCTCGGCGCGGACGTCGAGCGGCACCTGTCCACCGCGTTGTCGGCGGCCGCGCAGCTCGGCTGGCCGGCGGACGAAGCGTCGCTGCGCGCCGCGTTGCCCACGGCGCTGTCGCTGAAGACCGTCGCGAACCTGCTGCGCGAACACGGCGCGCTGCACCAGGCGCTCGCCGGCGCGCGCGAATCGCTCGACGAGCGCACACGCGAGCTGGCGCAGGTGCGGGAACAACAAGCGCGCCTGTCGACCGTCGACGTGCCGGAGGCGTTGCGCGCGGCGCTGGCTGATGCGCAGGGCTTTCGCAACAGCGGCGCGCGCGAGCAGGCGCTGGCGCATGAAATCGCGGCCGCCGAACGCACGCTGGCCGGCGCGCTCGACGCGCTCGGCCAGTGGCGCATGCCGGTCGATGCGCTGCGTGCGCTCGACGTGCCGTCGGCGGCGCGGCTCGGCGCGCTGCTCAAGGAAGACAGCGAACGTGCCAGCGCGGCTGCTGCCGCGCGCGACGCGCGGGATGGCGCGCTCGAAGAGCTCGAACGGCTCGAACTGCAGGAGAAGCATTTCGCGGAGAACCACAAGGTCGTCACGACCGCCGACGTGCTGGCGGCGCGTGCGCGTCGCGACGGCGCGTGGGGCGATATTCGCAGCGGCGCCGTCGAGCTCGCCGCGGGCGCACCGGCGCTCGACGACGCGATGCGCCTTGCCGACGAGCTCGTCGATGCGCAACTCGGCGCGACCCAGGCCGCGGCGACGCTGCAGTCGCTGCGCCAGCAGGTCGAATCGGCGCGGGCCGGCGTTGCACGCAGGCAGGCCGCGCTGGACGAACGCGAGCGCGAGCTCGCCGCGCATCGTGACGCATGGGCCGCGCTCGCGACGGCGGCCGCGGTGCCCGGCATGCCGCTGGCGGCGATGGGCGACTGGCTCGCGAAGCGCGATGCGGTGTTCGCCGCACAGGCCGATCTCGATCGGCAGCGCCGTGAATTCGACACGATGCGCGCTGCCCGCGCCGGCGCGGAAGCCGTGCTGCGTGCGGCGCTGTCGAAGGTATCGCGAGGCGGCGAGTCGGACGGGCCGGTCGCGCTCGTCGCCGTCGCCGAGACGTTCGTCCAGTCGGCCGAGAAAGCGGCCGCGCAGAAGGACAGCCTGGACGATCGTGCGCGGGAGGCCGAACGCGGGTGCGCGACCGCGCGTTCGCGGGTCGATCACGCGCAAACGGCTTACGACGCGTGGCAAGCGCAATGGCGCGACGCACTGGCCGACGCGAAACTGTCCGCGAGCGCGACGACGCTGGCCGCGGCGGAAGGTGCGCTCGGGCTTGCGAACACGGTGACGGCCGAACTGGCCGATGCAGACGCGCCGCGCAACCGGATTGCCGCGATCCGCGCGGAACTGAACGCGCTCGAGGCCGGCGCACGGCGGCTTGCCGAAGCGCTCGCGCCGGAATGGCTGGCGAGCGGCGACTGGCTGGACGTGGCGCGCCGGCTGACGATGCGCCTCGCGGCCGCCAGGGAAATCGCCCGTGCGATCGATCGTGCCGACGAGGCCGTGCGGCAGGCCGACGGCAAGGTCGCGGACGCGGCTGCCGCGGTGGCGGGCGCCGACGCGCGCATCCAGCCGCTGCTGCAACTGGCCGGCGTCGCGTCGATCGACGCGGCGCTGCCGCTGGCCGAGCGCTCGGATCGCCAGCGCCAGCTTCGGCAGGCGGTCGATGCCGCGCACGACGCGCTGGTGCGCGACGGCGACGGGCTTTCCCGGTCCGCCGTCGAGGCCGAGGTGGCGGAACAGGACATTGCCGACGTGCCGGCGCATCTCGAAGCGGTGAAGCAGTCGCTGGCCGATATCGGCAAGCGGCTGAACGAGTTGGCGCAGCAGCAGGTCGTGGCCGACCAGGCGTTCGGTGCGATCGACGGCCAGGCGAGCGCGGCCGTCGCCGAGTCGAAACGGCAGGAGGCGCTGGCGGCGATGGGCGACGCGGCCGAACAGTATCTGGAGGCGGCCACGGCGAGCCGCTTGCTGAAGTGGGCGACGGATCGCTACCGCGACCAGAAGCAGGGGCCGATGCTTCGGCGCGCGGGCGAGATTTTCGCCGTGCTCACGCTGGGTGAATTCGCGAAGCTGACCGTCGATACCGAGCGGACGCCGCCCGCGCTGTATGCACGGCGCACGCGGGGAACGTCGGTCGAGGTCGCGGGGCTGAGCGAAGGGACGCGCGATCAGCTGTTCCTCGCGCTGCGGATCGCGGCGCTGGAGTTGCAGCTCGGCAGCCGCACGGCGCTGCCGTTCGTCGCCGACGATCTGTTCATCAATTTCGACGATGCGCGTGCGAAGGCGGGGCTCGAGGCGCTGCGCGATCTGTCGACGCGCACCCAGGTGCTGTTTCTGACGCACCACGACCACCTGTTGCCGCTCGTGAGGGACGTATTCGGCGCGCGCGTCAACGTGGTCGAGTTGCAGCGCGCGCCGGCCGGCGCGTGATGCGGGGCGCGTCGGAATGCCCGCGCACGGGAACGGGCGTCGCGTACAGGTAGTATGAGCGGTTCCGAAATGCACGCGGCCGGTTCAACGGTCGCGGGTCTGGCCACACGAGGGGTGAGAATATGAAGAAGCTGGTAGCCGCGATTGCGTTCGCGGCGGACAAGCATCGCAATCAGCGACGCAAGGATGAAGAGGCGTCGCCGTACATCAATCATCCGATCGCGCTCGCCGACGTGCTGGCCAACGAGGCCGGCATCGAGGACGAGCGTGTGATCGTCGCGGCCGTGTTGCACGACACGGTCGAGGATACGGAGACGACCGAGCAGGAGTTACTGCGGCTGTTCGGCAAGGACGTGGCGGACATCGTGATGGAAGTCACCGACGACAAGTCGCTGCCGAAGGACGAGCGCAAGCGTCTGCAGGTCGAGCACGCCGCCACCATCAGCCGGCGCGCGAAGCTCGTGAAGCTGGCCGACAAGATCTGCAACCTGCGCGACATCGCCCGGCATCCGCCCGCGGACTGGCCGCTCGAACGCAAGCAGGCGTACTTCGACTGGGCGAAGTCGGTCGTCGATCCGATGCGCGGCGTTCATCCCGGTCTCGAGGCGATCTTCGATGCCGCGTACACCGCACGGCCGGCGGACTGAGGCGCGCGCATGCGATCGGCCCGATCCGCCGCACGGCAACCGGTCGCGGTGGCGGGAGTCGACGTCGGCGGCGACAGGAAGCTGTGCGATCTCGTGATCCTGCGTGGCTCGACGATCGTCTGCCTGGAAGCGCGGGTCGCGCCCGAGTCGCTGCCTTCACTGTGCCTCGCCCATGATGTCATCGCCGTCGGCGTCGACGCGCCGAGCCTGTGGTGGACGGGGAGCGGCCGCCGCGCGGCCGAACAGGCGCTCGCGCGCGAACGGATCTCGTGCTTTCCGACGCCGTCGCGGGAGCAGGCCATCGCGAGCACGTCGGGCTTCTTCGACTGGATGTTCATGGGCGAGCGCGTCTACCGTGCACTCGCGCACGCCTATCCGTTACTGACCGACGCGCGCTACGCGGGCGGGCGCGCGAGTTTCGAAACCTATCCGTATGCGATCACCTGCGCGATGCTGGGCAAGGCCGTGGCGTCGGCGAAGCAGAAGCGCAACCAGCGTCGGCAATTGCTGGAGCGGCTGGGGATCGATGTGTCGACGCTGCGTTCCGTCGATGCGCGAGACGCCGCCTTGTGCGCGTTGACGGCGCAATACGTGATCGACGGCAACGCGCATGCGTATGGCGATGCGTCGGGCGGTTATATCCGCGTGCCGATGATGAGCGAGACGATCGTGCTGGATGCGCCGTAGCGGCGACGCGCGGTTCCGGGCCAGGCGGCGATCGCGGGGAAGCCGTTTCGTAGGATGAGAACGGCTGTCGGCGGGCACGACGTGAAGCTCGTGCACCGCGTGATTCCGGCTGAGCCTGCTTAATCCTCGAGGATGGATTTCGGCACGCTGGACAGGTCGCAGGCTTGGGCGTGCTCGAAGTAGCTGTCCGCATCGTCGATCATCACGACCGCGACGTCGATCAGTTCGTCCAGCCGTTGCAGCAGCGACTCCCGCCACTCGATGTCTTCGTCGCGCTCGGGCGCCTTGTCCAGCTGCTCGATGATCGAGTCGGCCGTTTGCAGGAATGGAATCGCCTGCTGATAGTTTTCGATCGAGACCAGCGCCGCATTGCGCGCGCCGACGAGCTGCTCGCGATACGTGTCCGCGAGTTCGGATTCGCCGCTGATGCGCGGCAACATGTCCGAGATGCGTTGCAGAAGCGGCGGGACTTGTTGTTCCAGCTGGATCGCACGCTCGCGCAGGGCTGCATATTCGTCGCGAAGGTCGGTGTCGCCGGGTTGAGTCGTGCTGTCCATCATCGATATGAGTGCGTGGTTCGGTCGCGGCATGATACTCGACCGCGCCCGGTTCCTTGCCCGTTCCGCCTCTTTCTATATACGGAAGGAAAGAGAGGTGTTCGTCATATCTTTGGAGGGCGGCGCGCGTTGTCCTTTCCGGCCCGTCGAGCCCAAGGCCTCTGTGCGCGACAGCGCGCGGAGGCCTTTTCAAAGTTTCTTCACAAAGAGCTTGCGTGGATGGGGGCGGGTGCTTAGAATCACGCCTCTTTCGCGCTACCGGAAACGCGGCGCGGGAGGAGGGAAGCGGTGCTGTTGGGGTTCGGTGGTAGCGAGCCGCGGCGGCGCAGGAAGTTGAGCCCCGCGGTCGCAACGAAG
>NZ_JAIZQG010000033.1:0-63498 GCF_020419965.1 Burkholderia sp. AU39826 | reverse complement strand
TCGAGCTGTTGGCGGACGACAAGCCGGTCGACGTGGAGGTCGACAGTGACGACACCGAGCTGTCGGTGGAGCTCAGGCCGGTGGACAGCGAGTTGATACCGGTCGAGGTCGAAGTCGACAGGGACGTTATCGAGCTGTTGGCGGACGACAGGCCAGTCGACGTGGAGGTCGACAACGACGTCACTGAGCTGTTCGTGCTGCTCAGGCCGGTGGACAGCGAACCGATGCCGGTTGACGTCGACGTGGACAACGAACTGATCGCGCTATTGGCCGACGAGAGGCCAGTCGACGTGGAAGTCGACAGCGACGTCACCGAGCTATTGGTCGAGCTGAGACCTGTCGACAGCGAATTGATACCCGTCGAGGTCGACGTGGACAGCGACGAGATCGAGCTGTTAGCCGACGACAAGCCCGTCGAGGTCGAGGTCGACAGCGACGAAATGGCGCTGGTCGCGCTACCGACTTGCTGGGCGACGGAATAAAGCTGGCTACCGTTGATCGCGTCGGTACTGGTCGCGCTCACCTGGCCTGCAGCGACGTTGGTGATCTGCCGTTCTTTATTGACGTCGCCGACGCTGACGGTGCCGACCGGCGTGGCGCCGGCGAATCCGCCGAACGTAACGCCGTTGACGGTCGCGCTGCTCGTCGGGGTGGCCGCGGCGGTCGCCGAGTTCGCGCCGAGCGCGACGGAGTTGTTCGTGCCGGCGACAGCGCCGGTGCCGATGGCGACGGCGTCGGTGCCCGTCGCGGTGCTGTCGGGGCCCGTCGAGTTCGCGTGGAAATACTTGATGCCCTGGCTATTGATGCTGTCGATCGCCGAGCCCACGCTGTTGGCCGTCGATGTCGAGCCGTTCGCGTTGTACGTGGTGTACGCCGGGGCCGAGACCTTGCCCGTCGTCGGGTCGTACGTCGACCCGCCGCCAAGTGCCGACGCGGTGCTGCTGCCGAGGTTGTCTGTCTTCGTCGAGACCGAGCTGAGCCCAGTAGACAGCGAGTTGATGCCCGTCGAGGTCGAAGTCGACAGCGAGGTGATCGAGCTGTTGGCCGACGAGAGGCCCGTCGACGTGGACGACGAAAGCGACGTAACCGAGCTGTTTGCCGAGCTGAGGCCAGTAGACAGCGAATTGATGCCGATCGAAGTCGAGGTCGACAGCGAGGTGATTGAGCTATTCGCAGACGACAGGCCGGTCGACGTGGACGACGAAAGCGACGTCACCGAGCTGTTAGCTGTACTAAGGCCAGTGGACAGAGAATTGATGCCGGTCGAAGTCGAGGTCGACAGCGAGGTGATCGAGCTATTCGCAGACGACAGGCCGGTCGACGTGGACGACGAAAGCGACGTCACGGAGCTGTTAGCTGTACTAAGGCCAGTGGACAGCGAATTGATGCCGGTCGAAGTCGAGGTCGACAGCGAGGTGATCGAGCTGTTTGCCGACGAGAGGCCGGTCGACGTGGACGACGAAAGCGACGTGACCGAACTGTTAGCCGAGCTGAGGCCGGTGGACAGCGAATTGATGCCGGTCGAAGTCGATGTCGACAGCGAAGTGATCGAGCTGTTGGCCGACGAGATACCGGTCGACGTGGACGACGAAAGCGACGTAACAGAGCTGTTAGCTGAACTAAGGCCGGTGGACAGCGAATTGATGCCGGTCGAAGTCGAGGTCGACAGCGAGGTGACCGAGCTGTTGGCCGACGAGAGACCCGTCGACGTGGACGACGAAAGCGACGTGACCGAGCTGTTAGTCGAGCTGAGGCCGGTGGACAGCGAGTTGATGCCGGTCGAAGTCGAGGTCGACAGCGAAGTGATCGAGCTGTTTGCCGACGAGAGGCCGGTCGACGTGGACGACGAAAGCGACGTGACCGAGCTGTTAGCCGAGCTAAGGCCGGTAGACAACGAGTTGATGCCGGTCGAAGTCGAGGTCGACAGCGAAGTGATCGAGCTATTGGCCGACGAGAGGCCCGTCGACGTGGAGGTCGACAAGCTGACGATGCTCGACGTCGTGGTGCTGGCCACCGCGTAAAGCTGGCTACCGTTGATCGCGTCCGTGCTGCTTGCACCGATCAAGCCGGCCGCCACATTCTGGATGCGGCGCTCGGCACCGGCGGCGCCCACACTTACAACACCAGCGGCCGAATTCGCGCCGGCATAGGTACCGAATGTCTGACTTCCGATCGTCGTGCTGCTGACCGCACCGGTGCCGCCCGTCACTGTACTGGCCGCAGCGGTCGTGGTCGCACCTGAGCCGAGCGCAACCGAGCCCGCCACGTTCGCGTTGGCGCCTGCCCCGAATGCCAGTGCATTCGTCGCGCCGGATACCGCGGTATCGCCGATCGCGATGCCGCCAGCCGCCGTGGTCGTATTGCTATTGCCGAGTGCAACCGAGCCCTGGCCGATCGCACTGTTGCTGTTGCCGATTGCCACGGCACCGTTCGCGGCTGTCGTTCCCGCCGCATTGCCTGCGGCGATGTTATTTGCCCCCATCGTCACGGCGCCCGTGCCGTTCGCAATGTTCGGATCGCCGATCGCCACCGCGCCGTTACCGCTCGCCGTCTGTTGACTGCCGATCGCAACGGCGCCGACGCCGGACTTGACGGTTGAACGGTAGCCAATTGCCGTTGAACCCAAGCCGGCCGTTGACGAAACGCTCGAGGTATCGCCGATCGCAACCGACGAATTCGCCCCCGCGGTCGAAGTACTTCCCAGCGCCACAGCGGCGGAACCCGCGGCGGTCGACTGATTGCCGGCAGCGAGCGTAGCGAAATTCGACGCGACCGTTCCGATACCCAGTGCCGTTGCGTTCGTGCCGCTTGCATTGGCGCCGAGGCCAAACGCCGATGCTTGGCCGGCCGACGCGCTAGCTGACGCGCCAACGGCGGTCGCATTGCCGGCCGTTGCGGCTGCCCTGTTGCCGAGCGCGACCCCGTTCCCGCCCGACGCAACGGCCGTCACGCCAATGGCGGTATCCTGGGCCCCACTGGCAGTGGCCTGATTGCCGATAGCCGTTGCATCGGTGTTCGACGCAACCGCGCCGAAGCCGCCCGCGTAACTGGTGGCTCCGGTGGCGCTTGCGTTGAAGCCGGTTGCCATGCTGTTGGCCCCGGATGCCTTGGCGCTACCGCCCAGTGCAATTGCATTGGCGCCTGTCGAAGATGCCGCAGCCCCGACTGCGACGTTATTCGTTATCGAGGTATTCCCGGCGACACCCGCAACCGCGCCGTCGCCCTGCGCGATGCCGTATGCACTGTTGACGGTCGCACCGCGGCCGAGTGCGATGCCCGACGTGGCGGTCGATGCGACGGACGACTGCCCGCCGATCGCGATGCCGTCCGACGCAGCGGACTGCGCGCCCTTCGTTGCGTTGCTGCCGATGGCAACTGCGCCCGCGCCCGATGCGAGCGTCGAGTTTGCCTGCGACAGCGGCGTCGTTCCGTTGCCGCCTGCGCCGCCGATCGCGACGGAGTTCAGCGCGCTCGCCGTCGAGCCGAAGCCGAGTGCGGTTGCACCGGCACCGCTGGCGGTGGTTTCGAGGCCGGCCGCGACACCCCAGAGGCCGGCCGACGATTGCATGCCGGTGGCGACGGCGCCATTGCCGGTTGCCTGCGCGAACGAGCCGTAAACCGTGACACCGGTCCAGCCGTTGCCGTTGGAGTTACACCCGGCTACGACCGAATACGTTCCGGAGCCGTCGCCGGCCTGGTTTTGCGTACCGCCCGGATTGACGCGGCCGACCGCGCTGTTGCTTCCCGTGAAGCAGGTTTGCTGGGTGTTGAGCGTATTGGCTTCGGCCAGTCCGGGCAGGCTGATCGCCAGCGCCGCGACGGCCGCCACCACGACAGCCGACTTGTTCGGCTTACCCCGTGCCGAATCGATTTCCGATGCTGCGACCCACGCGCCGAGCGCTTCGTTCCAGATCGAGCGGTATGTGCGGTTCATATCCTGCTACCTCCAAATGTGCACGCCACACACCGGTCTCTTTTGTTAGAGGATTACTCCGTGCGCTCGCGTGAATCTCAAAATTGATGGGCGGAGTTTATTGGAGGCGGATTTTATAGATTGACAAACAGTGATAAATGAAGCGTTTTAAAAGTTAAAGAATGGTTAATGAGGCGGGTTTTTGCGCAAGAGAGCAGAATGAATTTGAAAGATGCAAGAATGCTTCTAGTATGGTTTGAATTCTACGGCCGATATTCTGGTTTTCCTATAAAAATCAATATGTTGAGGCGGTTTTGTGCGGTGGATGACACACTCTGCCTAGTCAAAAGTAAGACAAATGAAATAGCAAACGTTTGCGCGTCGCCGGATTCTTTCATGTTTGTAATGTTTTCTGGGTTGCGGTGAGCTAATGCGCTAGTCGAATTATTAACTTGTTAATATTTGGGCTTTTATTGAATTTTTGTTTTAGTGTGAAGATTATCTAGCAGTCAAATTAATCTGATTCGAGGTGCATTTGATTGTGCTGATGTGCGCATTCCGTCCGGCGCCGGGGCCCGTATGGCGGGCGTTCCGGGCCGTCCGGCCGTCGAAGTTGTAAAAAATTGCTACAGAACGCCCAAATGAAACAATCTGCGCCGATTTATCGGATTTGTCCTATTGACGATCGCGTTGACATCGGCGTTATCGCGGAATCGGCGCGTATGCCAGAGGTTGAGCGGGCGCACTCATGAGGGGTGTTTCGCGGGGTGTCGACGGGGCGCCACAGACCGTGGGTCTGCGTCCAGTCGGGGCCGAAATGTCAGATTCGGATGCGGCAATTTGTCCGCCACGCCGGCGCAGGCCCGGCGCGGCGAAATGAAAAAGGGGGGGATCGAATGTATCAGCCGCGCCACATTCGGCCCACGAGCGTGGGCCGAATGGGCCAGCCTGCCGCATGACCCGCGGCAAACTTCCGGCTTTACTTCTTCAGAAACCGCAGCGCGAACCGCGCCATCCGAGGCACGAACATCGGGCGCAGCAGGCGCTTGTCGTAACCGGCCATGCGCCGGTCGTTTTCCACGAGACACAGCTCGATCAGCTCGCGCGGGTTCAGCGCATCGCCGATGTCGGCGGTGCCCGTCGCCGGAAAATTCGCGTCACGCGCGGCGCCGTCGGCATCGATGCCGCGCGCGATGCTCATGCGGTCGCGGATCAGCTGCACCCACACGGCTGCGACGCGTGCGAAGAACCACGGCCGGCGCCACCACGGCATCGTGCGCCAGTACCATGCGTACCAGTTGACGAAGAACAGGATGTGGCGGCCTTCTTCCTGGATCACGGGCTCGAAGGTCTCGACCAGTTCGGGCGGGAAATAGCCGGAGCGCTGCGCGGAGCGGAACAGGCCGAACGCGAAAAAGCTGTCGATGCACTCGCTGAAGCCCGTCATCATCCACGACCATTCGGGATCTTTCGGCGCGGGGTAGGCCGGCTCGGGCGCGAGGCGGATGCCGTACGCCTCGACGAGCTTCGACAGCACGACCTTGTGGCGGGCTTCCTCGCCGCCGTCCATCTCGAGCGCACGGCGCAGCAGCGGATCGTCGACCGTCGCGGCGTAGGTCGCCACGCGGATCGACGCGCGGCCTTCGGTTTGCACCGCGATGTCCCAGATCGGCAGCGACGTGAGCCGCCTGAGCTCGGCCGGCTGGAGCGCCGGCCAGTCGATCACGGCCGGCTTGTACGGGTTGTGTGTGTCGAGCAGCATCCGACAGAACATCTGCTTGTGCGCATCGGAACCGATCCGGACCGGGCCTTGGGCCTCGAAGGTCCAGTTGCGCATTGCGTGATCTGCGGCTGCATGCTCTTCCTGCAGCGTGTCGGTCATGGCTATTGTTATGCGATTACGGATCGAAAGATTCTTGCACAGCTTCCGTCATCGCGTATTTTCGAGCGGCCATGTGCACGCCGGCCCCGCGCATGTCACGCGTTCGTGTCGACCCAGAGGCGGCCCCAGCGCGATGCATACGCGAGGGCATGCTCTTCCTCGAAGAAGAAATCGATTGCGTCGAACGACACGGAGCGCGGCGACGGGCCGCCGCTCGCGCGTTCGATCGTCAGGTTGGCGGCGAACAGCCCGTTCGGCAACCGGGCGGCAGCGGGAGCGACTTCGTAGCCCTTGTAGCGGATCGTACGGTTCATGGCATGCGCGGAAAAAGTTCGGACTTTCAGCGTACGCAAACCCGCCGGTCGGGTGAACCAATCTTTCGGCCAATGCAAATGACGCGGCGGGCTGAATCGTTATCGGGGCGGGACGCGGAACGGTGTTGTCGGGAGCCGGGACGACGCGCCCGCATGTCGGCACGCGTCGGAAGACGCGCCGCGCGCCCTCGTCGAATCCTGTCGAGCGAGGGCGCGCGGCGGAATGCGGGGATTACTGGTTGGCGACCTTCAGCACGGGGGCGAGCGCATCGACCGACGCCGCGTGCGAGGACGCCCGATGCGACGCGAACGCGAGCGCGAATTCGGCCGCTTGCGCGCCGACCGTCTCGAGTTGCGCGACGACCTTCGGATCCGAGCAGCTGTCGGCGCTCTCGAAGCGCGTTTCCAGCGTGTTGACGGTCGCGCCGAACGGCGTCGGCCAGCCGCGCAGCGCATGGACGATCGAGCGCAGCGACGTCAGCACGGTGCCGGCCGCCTGCCAGCCGTAGGCGGTGACGATCAGGCCGACCGCGCGGCCGTCGAGATACGGGCGTTCGTCCGCGCGCAGCTCCTCGAGCGTGTCGAGTGCGTTCTTCACGAGGCCGGACACGCCGCCGTGATAGCCGGGCGTCGCAATGATGATCGCGTCGGCCTGGCGCACCGCGTCGATCAGCTCGCGCTGCGCGTCGGTCAGCGTCTTGTGTTCGGGGGCGTAGTGCGGCAGCGTGTGCAGGAACGGGCCGTCGAACAGGCGCGTACGCGCGCCGGCGGCCTGCGCGCCGCGCAGGGCGAACGACAGCGCGCGTTCGGTGGACGACGCGGCCCGGGTGGTACCGCCGATGCCGACGACGAACGGGCGGCGGTGTTGATCGAATGCAGTCAAGGGGCGCTCCTGGGAGTGGCTTGCCCGGCTAAGCACAGGCTTAAAACCAGATGGTAACGACCCCGTCGCCACTCTGAAAACGACTTTTCGTTCTATCGATATGCCGCGCGGCGGGGCAATCGTGTGCGCGGCCGCGCAGATCGATAGCAGAAATGCTTGGTTGGGACGGTGCACCACGGTCGATAAGATGGGTGCGTCTCCTCCATGATGTCTCTACTGACATGGGTTGGCCCCGCCACGCGGATGCGGCGGGGCTTTTTTTCGTCCTCGGCCGGAAAACGGGGCCCGATGCGTGCCGCGGCGTGGCCGGTTACGCGAACACTGGCCGGAAGAAGCTGCGCTCGTAGCTGACGATGCAACGCGTGTCCTCCGCGTAGCGGAACGCGGCCTGGCAGGGCGGGTCGTCCTTCGAGCGTTCGCGGTAGCGCTCGTAGTCGGCGAGGCTCGGGAACGAGAACATTGCCAGCGCGATGTTGCTCGCGCCTTCGGATGGCAGGAAATAGCCATGATGCGTGCCGCCGAACCGTTCGACGAGCGGAATCCACATCTTGCCGTAGGTCTCGAATTCGACGAGTTTGTACGGGTCGACGACGTAGCGAAGGAAGCAGGTGATCATGGGCGCTCGCGATGCAGTGGCGGAGCCGCGAGTCTGGAGCGCGGGGCGGCACGTGTCAACGGCGTGCACGCCGGCGTCGGTTTCATTGCTTGATGCGTTGCTTGCGCGAGCAACGATCGGCACTTCGATGTGTTCGCCATGACGTGCGCACAGCCTCGAAATACACCGTACTCGCCACCTCCGCCAGCCGTGCTACCCGTGGATTTTTACGACATTTTTTCTTGCGACGGCGACCGGCGCGCTCCTAGACTTCGGGCATCTTCACCACGGAGCATGGCCATGTCGATACCCTGGAACGCGATCGCCGAACCCACCGCCGCCGCGCCGCTTTCCGCAGGCGCCGATCGGGTGATCGTCCGGCGCTTCGATCCGGCAATCGACAGCTACGCACAACTCACGCCGATGCTGCACCGTGCGTTCGCGCGGCTCGGTGCGATGGGGCTCAACTGCACGTGCGTCGATCAGGACGAAGACGTCACGCGCCACCGTGCGGAAGCAGGCGAGTGCTACGTCGCCGTGTGCGGCGGGCGCGTCGTCGGCACGGCCACGCTGTACGCGACCGATCCGTCGTCGGCCTGTTCGCTATACCGCCGTGAAGGCGTCGCGAGCGTGCGCCAGCTGGCGGTGGACCCGGCTTGCCAGAGCCGCGGGATCGGCGCGTTGCTGCTGTCGTTCGCCGAGCAGTGGGCCGTGTCGCGCGGCTATGCGCTGCTCGCGCTGGATACGCCGCATCCCGCCGCGCACCTGCTGGCGTTTTACGGCGCGCAGGGCTTCGAGGTGGTCGACGTGATGCGCTTCGCCGGCAAGCGCTACGACAGCGCGATCCTGTGCAAGCGGCCCGTTGCACGCCCCGTGCGCCGGGTGTCGTCGGCGTCGCGGCTGGCTGCGCGTGTGGCGGCAGTGCGGCGTGTCCTGCATGCGTGGGCGCCGCGCATTGTCGTGTTGGCCCGGCGCGAGGCGGGTTTGCGTCGCGCCGGACGTTTCGCGGCGCGCCGCGCGGCCGGTGCGGCCAGTTGCCGGTCGTCGCCGTGGCGGCCGCGTCAGCACGGCCGTTTCGTGGCCCGATAGCGGCGGGCGGACTCCGGTTCGTGCCGTTCGCCCGTCGCGTGGGCTTCACGCGAGGACGGGACGCGGGCCACTCGACCAATCGGCGCAATCACGCGTTCCGATGGCCAGGAGAACGAACCGGCTCGACGAACGGCGCGCCAAGCGGCACGCAACTGCTTGCGTACGTCACTCGTCGCGGCCGCGGGCGTCGCCGCCGCCTTTCGCAAGGCGCCACGCGATCGTGCCGAGCATGCCGACCGCCACCACCAGCGCGCCCCACAGCACGTAGCGGCGCGCGGCGTCCGTGTCGGCGGCGGCCACCGGCGCGACCGCCGACGCCGGCAGCGCCGCGCCGACGCGCGCGGGCCGTACTTCGGGCGCCATGCCGACCAGCAGTGCGTCGCGGCTCACGGCCGACGACCCGAGCGACGCGTCGCCGACGCCGAGCGTAAACGGCGGCGCGCCGCGCGCGACGAAGGTCAGCGCGGCCGGATGCCAGCCGATCGCGACGGCCGGCTGCCCGCCGCCGAGCCCCCCGTTGCGCATGTCGACGACGATTCGCCATGTGCGGTCCGTATTCGCGACGAACTCGAGCGGCGGATTGCGCTGCTCGCCGCCCTTGCCCTGCAGCCGGAACAGCACGGCGCCCGCGACGTCGCGCCACGGCGCCTGTGCGTCGGCACGGCTTTGCAGCGCCGCGCGTGCGACGGTGTTCGGTTGCGGCAGGCCGATGCGCACGCGGTCGACCGGATACGCGCCGTCGGTGTCGAACAAATACTCGCCCGGCGCACGGCCGGCGCGTACCCGCACGGCGTCGCGCCACTGACGCGGCGCGGATGCCGTATCGGTGCCGCGAGCGTCGCGCGGATGCGTCTCGACGTCGATCGACGCGATCGCAGGCGCGTCGTCGAGCCAGTCCAGCCGCAGGTAGCGCGGCGCGGCGCCGTCGAGCGCGATGCGCTCCTGCACCAGCATGTCGCTGCCGCGGCCGACCTTCAGCAACTGCGTGCTGCCGAGCGGCCGCCAACTGCGCAGGTCGTCGCTGGCTTCGACGGACACACGCCCCTGGTAGCTGTCGTCGCTCACGTGCACGAGCAGCGCATCGATGCTGCCGTCGGTATGCGACAGGTCGACGAGGTCCGCGCCGTGCGTGGTGTGCGAAGGCGTCGCGACGGCCGCGCGCAGCGCGCCGTCCGGGCCGACCGTCACGCCGAGCGGCGCGTTGGCGTTCCCGGCGCGGGCGGGCGGCAGCGGAAACCAGTGCACCGGCGTGCGGGACGGCGGCACGGCAGGAGCGGCGGCGGGCGCGTCGAGCGAGTACGGCACTGGCTCGCCCGCGCCGTTGAAGATGCGCACGTCGCCGAGATCGTCGCGCCGGCTCGCCGCATACACGGGCTGCGGCACGGTGAGCTGGTAGTACGCGGCGCTGCCGTCGAGGTCGAGCGCGAAGCGCTGCGCGACGCGGGCTGCGTTCGGGGCATCGCCGGCCGCCGCGAACGACGCGAACAGGCTCAGCCCGAGCAGGGCGGCGAATCGTTTCATGGCCGGCCGTCCTGTTGCGCGGCTGCCTTCGGCGGCAGCGGCGAGAAATAGCCGATCAACAGCAGCAGCACGCCGATGCCGATGAACGACACGATGCGCTCGATGCCGGTGACATGCGACAGGTCGAACAGGAACAGCTTGACGACCGTGAGCGCGAGCAGCGCGGCGCCGACGAACCACAGCGGCCGCAACCCGCGGCGCGTGGCCCAGATCGCGATCGCGAGCGCGCAGACCGTCCAGTACACGGATACCGACGCCTGCACGAGCGTCGATTCGGCCATCGCGCGGAATTCATACGGCACGCCGGCCCAGTGATGCAGCGTGCGCAGCAGGATCGCGTTCAGCCACAGGAAGCCGGTCGCGCCGGCCGCACCCAGCAGCTCGACGCGGTACCTGCCGAACGACCAGCCGAGCTTGCGCGCGCGCACGAACCACGACGCAGCGAGCGCGTAGACGACCGCGAGCACGAGATCGAGCGGATTGAACAGCGGCACGCGCGCCCAGCTTCCGCCGTCCTGCGTGAAGTTCGCGTAGAACGTCCACGCCCACATCACGACGATCAGCGGCAGCGACGCGAACGCGCAGAGACGGGCGATGCCGTCGCGGCGCGTGAGCCACATCCCGGCGAACGCGAACAGGCTCCAGCCGACCATGAACACCTGCTGGACGCCGAACGACGAGACCACGGTGTCGATGTCGTAGCCCAGGTGGAAGCGGTGATGCAGCGTGCGCAGCATCAGCGCGTTGAACCACAGGAACACGGTCGCGATCGCCGCATAGTCGACGACGCGCGGATGCCACGCGATGCCGAGCGTTTTCAGGCGGCGTAGCCACGCGGCGAAGGCGACGAACACGAGACCCTGCGCGACGTCGAGCGGATTGAGCAGCGGCAGCCAGAAAAGCGGCGCTGCGTCGCCGTCGCTGACCGTGCTGGCGAGGCTCCACAGCCACAGCAGCGCGGCGAGCGGCGCGGCCCCCCACACCTGATACGCGCGCGGGAACGCCGCGACGGGCCAGCGCAGGCGCGAGCCGGGGCCCGACACGAGCAGGAGCAGCGCGCCGAATCCGTATGCCCATGCGCTCCAGCTCCACGCGCCTTCGGGGACGAACGCGTGCAGGCGCCAGAAGCCTTCGAGCGAGAGCAGCCCGCACAGGGTCCAGAACGTCAGCGTATGCAGCGGCGCGAGGATGCCTGCTGCAACGGCCGGCGCCGCGTCGTTCGCGGCAGCGGCGCGGCCCGTGTCGCGCGACTGGCGCCACAGCAGCGCGAGCCCCGCACCGACGGCCAGCGGCCACGCGAACGCACCCATGCCCGACAGCGGCGCTTCGTGCGCATCGAACACGCGCAGCGCGAGCAGCGCCAGCACCGGCGTGAGCGCGAGCGCGGGCCATTCGGCGAGCGGCCATGCGAGCCGGCGGCGTGCGACATGCGCGAGCCACGCGGTACCGGCCGCGAACAGTGCGGTCGTATCGACGACGAAGCGATCGGCATGCAGGTCGACGTGGCGGCTTGCGTGGACCAGGATCTCGTGCAGCCCACCGCTGACCCACCACAGCAGCCCCCACGCGGCGGCCGCGACACCGATCTCGGGCATCCATGCGTGCCATGCGCGCGCTTCGCCGCGCCCGTGCAGCCACCAGCCGGTGAACAGGCCGGCGAGCGCGATCAGCAGCATCGCGATGGTCGGGCCGTTGAGCACGGGCAGCGCGGTCGCGTCGGCCGGCGCGAGCAGGCTCGTGAAGAACGCGCCTGCCGCGGCGAGCTGCATCAGCAGCCCGAAGCCGAATGCGAGCAGGCGCTTCTGGCGCACGCCGAGCCACACGACGGCCGCGCCTTCGATGGCCCACGCGGCGCTGGTCGTCGGCCCCGAGAACGCGAGCGGCACCGCGAGCGTCGCGAAGATGACCGCGAGCGCGAGCATCGATTCGAACAGCAGCCCGAGGCGGTCGCGGCGCCGCGCGAGCCATGCGGCGACCGCGACGTAGAACGCCGACAGCGCGACCGCGCTCCACGCGAGCGCGAACGGCATGCCTTTCACGAGCGACGCCTGCAGCGCGGTCGCGACGATCGGCGTGCCGAACACGAGCGTGCCGTCCACGTAGTGCCGCAGCGCGAGTTCGCGTTTCACCGCATACAGCAGCGCGATACCGACATACATCAGGAAGAACAGGACGAGGAACGGCTCGGTGCTCGCGAACAGCGCGGGGCGATAGGCCGTCACGCCCCACGCGGAGCCGATCGTGAACGTGAACACGAAGCCGAGCAGGTTCAGCGGGCGCCAGGCCTTGAACCACGCGATCGCGAAAATGCCCGCGTTCAGCAGTGCGTAGTAGCTGAACAGCGCGACATGGTTGCCCTGGCCGGTCGACAGCAGGATCGGTGCGAGGAAGCCGCCCGCGCTGCCCATGAACGCGAGGGGCAGCGCGTTCTGCCGCACCGCGAGGAACGCGCTCAGCGCGCAGATCGCGACCATCAGCGGGAACGCGGCGCCGACGGGCAACAGCGCATAAAGCTTGGTCGCGGCGAAGATCGTCAGGTACAGGATGCCGACGCCGCCGCCTTGCAGCACGAGACCGTATGCGGCGCGGCGCGCTCGCACGCGCCAGCCGATCGCGAGCAGCGCGGCCGCGGCGAGCGCCGTGCCCGCGAGGCGGAATTCGATCGGCAGCATGTCGTTGTCGGCCGCGTACTTGAGCAGGAACGCGACGCCGAAGAACAGCACGATGATCCCGACACGCACCACCGTGTTGCCGCCGAGCAGCCAGTCGCGCGCGGCGCCGAACGCGCGTTCGGCGAGGCCGGGTTCGCGCGGCGCAGGCGGTACGGGCGGAGCCGCGCGGCTCGCGGTGGCGGGTGCGCTGGCGGTGGTGTGGGCGTGAGCGGACGCAGTGGCGGTGCGTGCCGTGGTTGCCGGTGCGGGAGCCGCTGCGGGTGCCGGCGTCGAAGCCGATGCCGGTGTGTCGACCCGTGCGGCGGCAGGTTGTTGGGCGGGCGTGGCCGGAACGTGGGCCGGTAGCGGCGCGGAGGCACCGGCCGACGCCGTTTGCGCGAGGCCGCCGGAGGTCGCCGCGCCGGCCTTCGCGCCCGCCAGTTGCGCGCGCAGCGAATCGAGTTCGCGCGTGAGCGTGTCGACGGTGGCTTCGAGGCGCGCGACGCGATCGGCGAGGGGTAACGGGGTGGGAGGCGGCGCCGCGGAGATCGCGAATGAATCGGGCGCGACGGGCGCGTGACGGAGCTTGCGTTGCCGCAGCGCATGCCCGACGCAGAACCCGACGGCGGCCCCGAGCAGCGAGCCGCTTCCGGCCGAGAAATCCCCGATCAAGGCGGCGATGCCGCCCACGATGAAGCCGATTACGGCGAATGCCCAGTTCAACGCCTTGCTCCCTCTCACTATCGTTATCGTCCTTCGATCGCGGATCGCACCGGATCGAGGCGGTTTCAGCACGGCCGGCAGGCGAACCGGCATGCGCGCGTCGTACGGCCGGGCCCTCGTGCGAAAGGCCCGCGACGGCGTCGCGATTGGCGTGTTTGCGGGGAATGTATCACAGCGCGCATGCTCCGATTTGCGGGGTTGGCGTGGTATCGCGGCGTGCGCCGTCCGGTGTCGCCATCCGGCTTTCTGCACGGTCATGCTTTTTACCGACGAATGCAGTGCGCGTTTTCGTCTGAACGAATCGACGCCGGAACGGACGTGAACTTGTCGCAAAACGACGCGTGCCCGATACGCGCTGGCGCAAAACCTCATGTGATGCGCGCCGCGTTGCTGCGCACAAGTCCGGCGCGGAATGCCCGCCGTTGCGGGCCGTGCGCGTATTGCGCCGCCGCAATCGGCTGCGCGGCCCGCCGGGCGGGGCTGCGGGCCGTGTCGTATTTGCGCAAGCGTTTGTCGTAATTCGTCGGCAGGCCGGGGTTTTTTCTGGCAACTATGTAGGCACGCTATGACAAGCGCGAGTCCCCGCTACACGAGGAGAAGGTTTCGATGGATGCCCCCAAGGTTGTGGTCGAAGGTCTGTGCAAGGTGTTTGGAAGCAATCCCCAGCAGGCGCTCGACATGCTCGCCGCCGGCGCGACGAAGGACGATGTGCTCAAGCGCACCGGTCAGGTCGTCGGCGTGCACAACGTCTCCTTCGATGTGCAGGAAGGCGAAATTTTCGTGCTGATGGGCCTGTCCGGCTCCGGCAAGTCCACGCTGATCCGCCTCGTGAACCGGCTGGTCGATCCAAGCGCCGGCAAGGTGCTGATCGACGGGCTCGACGTCGCGTCGGCGCGCCGCTCGGCGCTGACCGCGCTGCGCCGCAAGGACATGAGCATGGTGTTCCAGTCGTTCGCGCTGATGCCGCATCGCACCGTCGTGTCGAATGCCGCGTTCGGCCTCGAAGTCGCGGGCATGGGCAAGAAGGAGCGCGAGCGCCGTGCGATGGAAGTGCTCGAGCAGGTCGGCCTCGCGCCGTTTTCACACAAGCTGCCGTCCGAGCTGTCGGGCGGCATGCAGCAGCGCGTCGGCCTCGCCCGCGCGCTCGCCGTGAACCCGTCGCTGATGATCATGGACGAGGCGTTCTCCGCACTCGATCCGCTCAAGCGCCGCGAGATGCAGGACGTGCTGCTGCAACTGCAGAAGGAGCAGCGCCGCACGATCATGTTCGTGTCGCATGATCTGGAGGAAGCGCTGCGCATCGGCAACCGCATCGCGATCATGGAAGGCGGCCGCCTCGTGCAGGTCGGCACGCCGCAGGACATCATCGCGAATCCGGCGGACGACTACGTGCGCGCGTTCTTCGACGGCATCGACACGAGCCGCTACCTCACCGCCGGCGACTTGATGCAGACGGGCGCCGTGCCGCTCGTGTCGAAGTGCGATGCCGCGAACGTCGCGGCGTCGCTGAACGGCAGCGCCGAATACGCGTTCGTGCTCGATGCCGCACGCAAGATTCGCGGCTTCGTCACGCGCGAGGCGCTCGGTCAGGACACGCCGTCGGTGCGGCCGATCGAAAGCATCCGGCGCGATGCGTCGCTCGAACATGTCGTCGCGCGCGTCGTCGCGAGCCCGAATGCATTGCCCGTCGTCGACGACGACGGCTGCTACTGCGGCTCGGTCGATCGTGCGCTCATCCTGAAGGCCATCACGCGTTCGCGAGGCTCCCATGTCTGAAATGATTCCGCTCGGTACCTGGGTCGACCAGTCCGTTCACTACCTGCTCGACCACGACGCGAAGACGTTCGACGCGATCGGTCAAGCGATCGAAGGGCTCGCCGCATTCGTCGAGCATGGCCTGCAGGCGATCCCGATGTGGCTGATGATGGCGATCTTCATCGGCGTCGGGCTGTGGCGGGTGGGCTGGCGCTTCGCGCTGTTCACGACCGCGTCGCTGCTGCTGATCTTCGCGACGGGCTTCTGGGACCAGACGGTCATCACGCTCGGCCTCACGCTGTCGTCGACGATCATCAGCCTCGTGCTCGGCATCCCGCTCGGGATCTGGGCCGCGAAGAGCAAGTGGGTGGCCGCGATCGTGCGGCCGATCCTCGACCTGATGCAGACGATGCCGGCCTTCGTCTACCTGATTCCGGCCGCGATGCTGTTCGGTCTCGGCCGCGTGCCGGGGATCCTGTCGACGGTGATCTTCGCGATGCCGCCGGCCGTGCGCCTCACGAGCCTCGGCATCCGCCACGTGAACCGAGAGATCGTCGAAGCCGGCCAGGCATTCGGCTGCACGCCGTGGCAACTGCTGTACAAGGTGCAGTTCCCGAACGCGCTGCCGTCGATCATGCAGGGTGTGAACCAGACGATCATGATGGCGCTGTCGATGGTGATCATCGCGTCGATGGTCGGCGCGGGCGGCCTCGGCAACGACGTGCTCGCGAGTATCCAGCGCCTCGACATCGGTCTCGGCTTCGAAAGCGGTCTGTCGGTCGTGCTGCTCGCGATCATTCTCGACCGCATCACCGAGAGCTTCGGCCGCGCGCCGGGCACTGCGAAGGCGCCGCTGTTCTCGGGCCTCAAGCAGCTCTTTCGCGTGAAGGCTTCGCCCGCGCAGGCCTGATCTCCGGCGGCCGGCAACGCGCCGGCCGCTCACCCTGAATGGATAACGGCTCCCGCGGCTTCGGCCGCGGGGCTGGCTCCCCGCAACCTCCTCGCCAGGAGACCGATGTGACGTCCGCCGTCGCTGTCGCGCCCGCCGCCTGCGTTTCACCGGTTTCGTCCCTCGCCCATTTCGGCTTTCTGACGCTGCCGAACTTCTCGATGATCGCGTTCTCGAGCGCGGTCGAAGTGCTTCGGATGGCGAACTACGTCGGGCGGGCGGATCACTACAAGTGGTCGATCTACTCGCTCGACGGCGCCCCCGCGCATGCCAGCAACGGCATCGCGGTGCGGCCCACGCAAGCGCTCGACTACGACAACCTGCCCGACGTGATGATCGTGTGCGGCGGCATCCGCATCCGCGACGTGGTCGACGACGGCGCGCGAGATACGCTCACGGCACTCGCCGAACGCGGGCTGCCGCTCGGCGGCATCTGCACGGGTGCGTACGCGCTGATGTCGAGCGGGCTGCTCGACGGCTATCGCTGCACCGTGCACTGGGAGAACCTGTCCGCGCTGCATTCCGAATTCCCGCAGGTGGGTTTCGCCGACGAGTTGTTCGTCGTCGATCGCGACCGCCTGACCTGCACCGGCGGCACCGCGCCGCTCGACCTGATGCTGAACCTCGTCGGCATGCGGTTCGGCCAGCAACTGGCCGCGCAGGTCTCCGAGCAGTTCATCCTCGAGCGCATCCGCAGCTCGACCGATACGCAGCCGATTCCCGTCGATGCGCGGGTCGGCTTCTCGCGTGCGGAGCTGATCGAGGTCGTGCGGCTGATGGAGGCGAACATCGAGGAGCCGCTGTCGCTCGAGGAGCTCGCGCGGCTCGTGCGGTTGTCGCAGCGGCATCTGCAGCGCATGTTCAAGGTGTACCTGAACGTGTCGCCGACCCACTATTACCTGACGCTGCGCCTGAAGCGCGCACGCGACCTGCTGCGCACGACCGATGCGTCGATCGCACGCGTGACGGCGGTCTGCGGCTTTCATTCGCCGTGTCATTTCAGCAAGGCATACCGCGCGCAGTTCGGCCATGCGCCGAGCTACGAGCGCCGGCTGCCGGGGCGCTGAGCCGGGGCAATCGGACGGTCCGCGACGTCGCCGGGATCGCGGCGCGCGGCTTCAACAAACGATCCCGCATTCAAGCAAACGACATCACTTTGAGGAGAAGCAAGATGAAGCGCCTATTGATCGCAGCGGTGTGCGGAATCGGGATGACCGCGCCGATGTCGGCCGTTTATGCGGCCGATCCGCCCGTGTGCAAGAACGTGCGCTTCGCGGATGTCGGTTGGTCCGACATCGCGGCGACCACGGGCCTCGCGTCGACGATGCTGCAGGGGCTCGGCTACAACCCGACGAAGACGATCGCGTCGGTGCCGATCACGTTCGCGGGGATCAAGAGCAAGCAGATCGACGTGTTCCTCGGCTACTGGTCGCCGACGATGGACCCGATCATCCAGCCGTTCACGAAGGCCGGCACGATCAAGGTGCTCGCGACGCCGAACCTGACCGGCGCGAAATACACGCTCGCGGTGCCCGACTACGTGTACCAGGGCGGCCTGAAGTCGTTCGCGGACATCCAGAAGTACGCGGACAAGCTCAACGGCAAGATCTACGGGATCGAGCCGGGCAACGACGGCAATGCGCTGATCAAGAAGATGATCGACGGCAACCAGTTCGGCCTCGGCAAGTTCAAGCTGGTCGAGTCGAGCGAGGCCGGGATGCTGGTCGAGGTGAATCGCGCGATCCGCGACAAGCAGTGGATCGTGTTCCTCGGCTGGGAACCGCATCCGATGAACGTGCAGATGAAGATCGACTACCTGACCGGCGGCGACGACGTGTTCGGCCCGAACTACGGCGAAGCGAAAGTGCTGACGGCGACGCCGCCCGACTACGCGCAGCGCTGCCCGAACGTCGCGAAGTTCGTGTCGAACCTGCAGTTCACGACGGCGATCGAGAACCACGTGATGGTGCCGATCATGAACAAGCAGGACCCGAACAAGGCCGCCGCCGCGTGGCTGAAGGCGAACCCGGAGGCGCTCGACAAGTGGCTGGCCGGCGTGACGACGATCGACGGCAAGCCGGGCCTGCCGGCGGTGAAGGCGTATCTCGGCGCGCATTGACGGTGACGTGTCGGGCTGGGCGGCCGCGGCCCGAAGCCTGACCTGAATGTTGAGCCGGCGTAAGCAGGGCGACCTGCTTGCGCCGGCTTTTTGCTGCCCGCTTCATGCTCCGCCCGACGGTCGCCGGACGATGCGCTAGACTGCTCGATCCCCGATCGAGGAGACGGCAATGACCCGCAACCCGCTTGATGCATCCGGACGGCAACACGCGGCCGGCACGCGGCTGAATGGCGCGACCGCTTCGGCCGACGCAGGCTGTCACCGCGCGCTGCCGTACCGCGGCCAAACCTTCGCATGAAGCGCATCGAGCAAGTCGTGCTCGCGGCCGATCTCGCGGGCACGGCGGTGTTCGCGATCGAGGGCGCCAATGCGGCGATCGGCGCCGGACTTGACCTGTTCGGGGTGATGGTGCTGTCGCTCGTCGTCGCGCTTGGCGGCGGCGTGATTCGCGACCTGCTGATCGGCGCTCGCCCGCCGAGCGCCGTGAGCGACTGGCGTTATCCGGCGCTCGCGTTCGCCGCAGGACTGTTCGCCTTCGTGTTTCATGCGCGGGTCGCGTCGTTTTCGCCGTCGCTGCTGACGATGCTCGATGCGGCCGGCCTCGCGCTGTTCGCGGTCGCGGGCGCCGTGAAGGCGCTCGAATTCCGCGTCCACCCGTTCATTGCCACGCTGATGGGCGCCGTGACCGGCTGCGGGGGCGGCGTCGTGCGCGATCTGCTGCTCGCGCGGATACCCGTCGTGCTGGTCACGGACATCTACGCGAGCGCGGCGCTGCTCGGCGCGGTCGTCGTCGTGCTGTGCCGGCGACTCGGTTGCCCACCCGTCGTCGCGGCCTTGCTGGGCGGGCTAGCGTGCTTCGCGCTGCGGATGGCGGCGGTGCGTTTCGGCTGGCAGTTGCCGAAAATTGCCGCGGGGGCGTAGGCCCCGGCTCACGACCCCTTCGTCGCCGCCGGCACGTCGAACACGCGATCGAACGCCCACTGGAACACGAACGCGTAGCAGAAGAAGAACGCGAACAGCCCGATATCGACGACGAATGCGTCGAACCACGAGATGTCGAGCCACCACGATACGACCGGCACGAGGATGAAGATCAGCCCGCCCTCGAATCCGGTCGCGTGCAGGATCCGCCGCCCGAGCGTACGTGCCGGCTGCCGGCGCGATGCTTCCCAGCGCTCGAACAGCGCGTTGAAGATCAGGTTCCACAGCATCGCGATCGCCGACATCGTCGCCGACAGCGCGCCGGAATAGACGAGATCCTGCTTGAAGATCGCCGCGATCGCGGGCGAGATGCAGGAAATCGCGATCGCTTCGTAGAGCACCGCCTGCGTGATCCTGCGCGGTAGGCCTTGCACGGGTTCCTCCGGTTCGAGGTCGACCGTCGCGGCACCATGCCGCGACGTCCCGCAAGGCTAGTCGCGTTGCGCAGCCGCTTCAATTCACCTAATCTCACCCCGATTGAATCGAATTCAACCCGGCCGCATCCGGCCCGCGAGGCCCCGTGTTCTCGAAAATTCCCCTGACCGCATTGCGTGTATTCGAATCGTCGGCGCGGCTCGGCACGTTCAAGGCCGCCGCGGACGAGCTGTCCGTGACGCCGGCTGCCGTGTCGCACCAGATCAAGTCGCTCGAGAGCCGCGTCGGCGTGCTGCTGTTCGAGCGCGGCGCAGGCGGCGTGCGGCTGACGGAAGAAGGCGAGCGGCTGTTTCGCGCGAGTCACGATGCGTTGCTGGCATTGAGCCGCGGGCTCGATGCGGTGCGTCCCGATGCGGCCGACGAGCGCCCGCTCGTGCTGACCACCACGCCCGCGTTTGCGGCGATGTGGCTGATTCCGCGTCTCGGCGCGTTTCGACGCGTCGATCCGCACCTGCACATCAAGGTCGAAACAGGGAATGCGCTCGTCGATCTCGAACGCGATGCACGCGTCGATCTCGCGATTCGCGCGACGTCGCGCACGTTTCCCGCGCTGCACGAGATAGCGTTGATCGACGAGTATTTCGGCGCGTATGCGGCCGCCGGGTTCGATGCGCATCGCGCGGACGCGCCGCTCGACCTGATCGAGACCGTGTGGGATACGCCGCTGCCGGTGTCGGTCGACTGGGCGTCGTGGTGTCGTGCGGCGGGGCGAGAAGCGTGGCTCGAACGCGCGGTGTTTCGCCATTACGACGACGAGCATTACGCGTTGCAGGCCGTGCTGCACGGGCAGGGTATCGCGCTGCTCAGCTCGGTGCTGGCCGCCGAGCATGTCGAGCGCGGCGCGTTGATGCCGGTCGAGCCCACGGTGCGGCTCGACGGTGCGCGCTTCGTCGCGTTGTGCCGGCCGGGGCGCGAGCGCGAGCCGCAGGTCAGGCGGTTTCTCGACTGGCTCGAAGCCGAAATCGCACGGACGCGCGACGCGGTGGCGCGGATGGCGCCGGACGAGCACCGCGCCGCTACCCGAACCTGACGCAATACACCGGCGGCAAATGCGCCGATACCTGCTGCCAGCGCTCGCCGCCATCATCGGACGTCCATAGCCCGCCGGTCGTCGACGCCATCGCGAGCCGCGTGCCGGAATCGTCCACCGCGAGCCCGTGCCGGTACACGAGGTCGTACGCGGGCGCGGCCGGCAATCCGTTCGACAGGCTCTCGAAACTGCGGCCGCCGTCGCGCGTACGCGTGACGACGAACCGGCCGTTCACCGGAATCCGGCACGCGTCCTTCACGGCCGGCACGAACCACGCGGTATCCGGTTCGTGCGGATGCACGGCCACCGCGAAACCGAAGCTCGACGGTTGTGCTTCGATCCGCCGCCAGTGTTCGCCGCCGTCGGTCGAGCGGAAGATCGCGCAGTGATGCTGCGTCCACAGCACGTCCGGATTGGCCGCGCACTGCACGACGCGGTGCGGGTCCTGCATGTTCGGTTCGCCGCGTCGCTCGGGCGGCATGTAGTCGGCTTCCATGCCTTCCGCGGTCACGCGCCACGTCGCGCCGCCGTCCGCGGTTTGCCACACGCCGCCGCACGAGATGCCGACGGTGACGTGCCGGCTGTCGCGCGGATCGACCATCACCGAATGGATGCCCGGCGCGTCGTACCCGCCGCCGCCCCATTCGGCGCGTTCGGGGCGATCCCACAGCGCGCGGTTGAGTACCCACGAATCGCCGTGGTCGTCGGAGCGGAACAGGCCGCCGGGAATCGTGCCGGCCCACAGCACGCCGGGCTCGTCCGTGCCGCCGGTTTCGAGCGACCAGATTTGCTGAAGGGTCCACGGCGGCTGCGGCGACCCGGCGGGCTCGTCGTCGGTGTTGCCGCTGCCTGCGTGCGGATCGGCACGGGTAGGCGACGCGTCGGCGGGCTGCGGCGGATAAACGGGGGCTGCACATTCCTCCCAGTCGGTGGCGCCTGCGCGCAGGCGATGCAGTTTCACGCCGAAATGGCCGAGATTGAGCGCCGCATACAGCGTACCGTCGCGCGGGTCGGCGAGCGCCATGCTGACGGGCTCGCCGATGAAATGCGGTTCGCCGAGCGTCCAGCCGCCGTTGCCGTCGGGTTGCAGGACGAACAGGCCCTTGCGGGTGGCGACGAGCAGTCGATCGTTCATATGCGATGTCTCCGGATGGTCCGCCTTGGCGCGACGGCGCTTGGTATCGGGAATGCGTCCGTGCATCGGTCCCTTTATCCGCCCGTCAGCGCCTGCACGACATACACGCGGCTGGCGTCGCCGAGCGCATCGGACAGATGCTGCCGGTCGCGGATCGGCTGGCCGTCGATGAATACCGACAGGTGCTTTCGCAGCGCGCCCTGGTCGTCGACGATGTAGCCGCGCAGCCGCGGCTGCTCGCTGAAAATGGTGTCGAATGCTTCGCCGACCGTATGCGCGTCGATGTCGCGCTCGGGCGTTTCGACATGCCGCTGGATCGACGCGGCGAAAAAGAGGTGCGCCATGGCGGTAGCTGGCAGGAGCCGCACGAAGGGACGGCTTGTAGTGTAGGCGATCCGGCGGGCGCCGACAGGTGGAACGGAGCCGCCGTGCGCGGCGCGCGCGGGGTGGCGGCGGCTAAACCGGAATCGACCGCCCCCTGATCCGGATCCCGAGCCGCACGACGCCGATCACCGCATTCGACAGCCACGTGAGCCAGCGCGGCATCCCGCGCCGGCGGATATCGAGCAGCAGCACGATCCGCACGGCGTCGCTGTCGTTCCACACCTCGTGCGTGAACGTGTCGTCCCACAGCAGGAAGCGGCCTTCGTCGAGCCGGTATTCGTGGCCGTCGACCTTCAGCACGGCGGCCGGCGTGCCGTCCGCGCGCCGCGGCATCGACAGCACGAGATAACCGCGCAGGATGCCGCGAAACGGCCCGCGATGCGGCGGGATGTGCTTGCCGGGCGCGAGGAACGACAGCGACGCGGACAGCACGTCCGGCGACGCCGCGACGAGCGACGCGACGGTCGGGCAGCGCGACAGGTTGCGCGCAAACGGCTGGCCGTACGCCTGCATGATGAACATCCGCCAGTCGCGCGCATCGTTGGCCGAGATGTCGTACTGCTCGCGCATGATTTCGTGAAAGCGCGGGATGCGCGGCATGTCGCGTGCGACGTCGAGCGCCTCCGCGCGGATCGCGGGCCATGCGCGCACGAAACGCTCGGCATCCGGGAATGCGGCCGCGTCGAGCACCGCGCCGCTGTCGATATGGCGGTCGTACAGCGTGCGCAGCAGGGCGGTTGCATGGTCGTAAGCGGCGGACATGGTCGATCGACGGGTGGCCCGGATGAAGAGGTGATCAGTCTGCCCGAAGCACGGCGGGCATTGCGTTACGTCAGGTTACGCCGGCTGACGAATGAATGACAGTTCGATGAAGGTCCGGCAGGCGCGAATGGAAAGGCCGGGAATAAACCTCGTTCCTCCGTCGTCATACGCGTGTAGCACGTCGTCTCATTGACTGATGAAGGAGTGGAACATGAACACGCACTGGCTGGTGGCCGCCACGGTGGCGGCGATTTCTCTCGCAGGTGTCGCGACGCAAGCGTCGGCACAGGCGCTCACGCGCGAGCAGGTCCGGCAGGAACTGATCGATGCCGAAAACAACGGACTGCGCTTCGTGACGGATACGTCGTATCCGGACGTGAGCCCGCTGTTCCAGCAGCAGGCCGAACGGATGCCGGAGCGTCAGGCCAGCACGGCCGTGGGCGGCGATCCGGCCACGTCGTCCGAAGCGGGCAAGCCGGCGGCGACGTCGCCGCGTCGAGGCGCCGCCGCATGCGTCGGCCCCGCGAGCTTCTGCGCGATCTATTTCGGAAGCTGATTCACCTGCCTGCCTCCGCAGGTCATGCATGTCCCGTGGTTGATCGATACGTCCTATTGAAGGAGCTCATGATGAAAACATATATCGCACTACTGACAATGATCGGTGCGATCGTCGGTCAGTCGGCATTCGCGCAATCGGCTGCGCCGCTGACGCGTGCGCAGGTTCGCGACGAACTGATTCGCCTCGAAGCGGCCGGGTACGACCCGGCGAAGGGCGACGAAGGCGAGTATCCGGCCGACATCCAGGCCGCTGAAGCGAAGCTCGTCGAGCAGGATCTGGCGCGGATGGCGGCGTCGATTACGCGGGCGGCCGAACCCGGCATGCCGGCGCCGATCGGCAACTAGGTGCCGACATGGACCTGTGTTGCGTGATGCCGTCGGCGTCGCGACAGAACGAGGCACGTGCGAAGCGTGTCGCGCGGAGACGAATCGTGGGGAGCGGTGGTGCGGCGTCGTCGCGGCGCCGATGCGCGCTTCATGCAGGCGGGCGGGGTGCGACGCGCGTCGTCGCGCGTCGAAAAAACGCCCGGGCCGCATTAATGCGGCCCGGCGCGCCGCAAATCAGCGCCGTTCGTCCGCGATATGGCTGCGGATCACGTCCGCGAACGACGTGTCGCCCTTCAGCCCGAGCGCTTGCGCGCGCGACGTATCCCAGCGGCCCGGCCAACTGCCGACGATCTTCTCGACGCGTTCGTCGGGCACGTGGCGGATCAGCTTCACGACCTCGTCGCCCGCGACTTCGCGCAGCGCCGCGATCATCTCGTCGACCGACACCGACAGCCCCGGCAGGTTGATCACGCGCTTGTTGCCGAGCTGCGCGCCGTCGATCTCGCAACCGGCGACGAGCGCGTCGATCGCGCCGCGCGGCGACAGCAGCCACAACCGCGTCGAGCCGGGTACCGGGCACACGCTTTCCTCGCCGTTCAGCGGCTCGCGGATGATGCCGCTCGCGAACGACGACGCGGCCGCGTTCGGGCGGCCCGGCCGCACGCTGATCGTCGGCAGCCGCAGCACGCGGCCGTCGACGAAGCCGCGCCGCGCGTAGTCGCACAGCAGCAGTTCGGCGATCGCCTTCTCGGCGCCGTACGACGATTGCGGGTTCAGCGCGGTGTCGTCCTGCACGACGTCGGGCAGCGCGCCGCCGTACACCGCGACGGAGCTCGTGAACACGACGCGCGGCCGGTGGCCGCGTGCGCGGCACACTTCGAGCAGCGTGCGCGACGCGTCGAGGTTGATCCGCATGCCGAGATCGAAGTCGGCTTCGGCCTGCCCGCTGACGATCGCCGCGAGGTGGAAGATCGCGCCCGTCTGCGTGTCGATCGCGCTGTCGAGCACCGCGCGATCGGCGATGTCGCCGATGATCGACGTCACGCGCGCATCACCGAAATCGCTGCCCTTGACGACGTCGAGCAGCATCAGCTCGTCGATCTTCTCGATACGGCCGTCGGGGCCGGTGAGTTCGCCGCGCTCGAGCAGCTTGCGCGCGAGACGCTGGCCGAGAAAGCCGGCGCCGCCGGTGATCAGTACTTTCATGTTCGTTGCCCTATGTGGAATACGGGAATCACAGGTACGGCTTGATCCAGCCGAGACCTTCGGACGTGCCGGCCTTCGGCCGATACTCGCAGCCGATCCAGCCGTCGTAGCCGAGCGCGTCGATCAGCGCGAACAGATACGGGTAGTTGAGTTCGCCGACATCCGGCTCGTGGCGTTCCGGCACGCCCGCGATCTGGATATGGCCGATGCCCGCGAAATCGCGTTTGAGCTTCATCGCGAGATCGCCTTCGACGATCTGGCAGTGGTAGCAGTCGAACTGCACCTTCAGGTTCGGCGCGCCGACTTCCGCGCGGATCGCCTGCGCGTCGTCCTGGCGGCTCAGGAAATAGCCCGGCATGTCGCGCTGGTTGATCGGCTCGATCAGGATCGTGACGCCGTGCGCGCCGGCGGCCTGCGCCGCATGGCGCAGGTTCGCCAGATAGGTGTCGCGATGGCGCGCGCGGTCGGCGCCCTGCGGCACCATGCCGGCCATCACGTGCAGCTTCTTGTTGCCGATCACGCGCGCATAGTCGAGCGCCCGGTCGATGCCGCGTCGGAATTCGTCCTCGCGGCCCGGCAGCGATGCAATGCCGCGTTCGCCCGCGGCCCAGTCGCCCGGCGGCGCGTTGAACAGCGCCTGTTCGAGGCCATGCGCGTCGAGGCGCGCGCGGATGTCGTCGGCCGCGAAGTCGTACGGAAACAGGTACTCGACGGCCTTGAAGCCGTCGTGGGCGGCAGCGGCGAAGCGTTCGAGGAACGCATGCTCGGTGTACATCATCGAGAGGTTGGCGGCGAAGCGTGGCATGGCGGCGGGTCCTGTGTATGAATGGGGCGGAGCGCCGTGCGCCCCGCGTCGAATGATGAATCGGCCAGCGGCGGATCAGCGGTTCACGAGCTTGGGCGGCGTGAGCCACACGGCGATCGCGCCGATCACGAGCATCGCCGCGAGCACGTACATGCCGGACGCGGTGCTGTGCGTGACGTCCTTCAGGTAGCCGATCACGTACGGGCTCGCGAAACCGGCGAGGTTGCCGACCGAGTTGATGATCGCGATCCCGGCCGCGGCCGCGGAGCCCGCGAGGAACGCGGTCGGCAGCGACCAGAACAGCGGCGCGCAGGTCAGCACGCCGCCCGCCGCGAGCGACAGGAACACGATCGACACCGCCGTATTGTGCGAGTACGACGCGGCGACCGCAAACCCGACCGCGCCCATCAGCGCCGGCACGATCAGGTGCCAGCGGCGTTCGCGGCGCTTGTCCGCGCTGTGGCCGAACAGGTTCATCACGACGATCGCGACGACGAACGGAATCGCCGACAGCAGGCCGATCTGCAGCGTGTCGGTGATGCCGGTCGATTTCACGAGCGTCGGCATCCAGAACGTGAGCCCGTACTGGCCGGTGACGAACGCGAAGTAGATCAGCGACATCCACCACATGCGGGGGTCCGAGAACACGGCCTTCAGCGAATGGCCGTGCTGCTGCTGTTCCTGCGGCTGCGCGGCGATTTCGTCTTCGAGCAATTGCTTCTCGCGCTCGTCGAGCCACTTCGCGCCGCGGATGCTGTTGTCGAGATACAGGATCGTCGCGATGCCGACGAGCACGGCCGGCACGGCTTCGATCATGAACATCCATTGCCAGCCGTGGAAACCCGAGCCGCCGTGGAAGCGCTCCATGATCCAACCCGACAGCGGGTTGCCGAAGATGCCCGACACGGGAATCGCGGACATGAACACCGCGATGATCTTCGCGCGGCGATGCGACGGGAACCAGTAGGTGAGATACAGGATCACGCCCGGATAGAAGCCGGCTTCCGCGAGGCCGAGCAGGAAGCGCAGCACGTAGAACTGCGTCGGCGTCTTCACGAACGCGAACAGCGCGGACAGCAGGCCCCACGTGATCATGATCCGCGCGATCCAGATGCGCGCGCCGATGCGGTGCATCAGCAGGTTGCTTGGCAGTTCGAATAGAAAGTAGCCGAGAAAGAAAATCCCCGCGCCGAGACCGAACACGGTTTCGCTGAACGCGAGATCCTGCGACATCTGCAGCTTGGCGAAGCCGACGTTCACGCGGTCGAGATACGCGACCACGTAGCAGAGCATCAGGAACGGCACGATGCGCCAGAACACTTTCTTGTAGGTGCGGTCGAGTTCGCCCGATTGGGCGGCCGCGGCGGGCGAGCGGCTTGCGGCCGCGTCGAGAGCAGTCATCGTCGTCTCCTGGACTATTGTGTGCCGGCGGCGCGTACGCCGCCGGATCGTGTGTGTGCTGACGGAAGGGCCCGCGCACACGGCGGGCATGGGAAGCAGTGCGTGATCCGTGCCGCGGCGCGTTACCAGCGCGCGCCGAAGGTCTCGCGCAGTTCGTCGAGCGCGGCGTCGGACAGCGGCTCGGGCTTCGGCTGCGTCATCAGCCACAGCCGCGCCGTTTCCTCCAGCTCCTCGAGCGCATACGACGCGTGCGACACCGACGGCCCCCACATCACGGGGCCGAGGCGATCGAGCAGCACGCCGCGCACCTGGTCGGCCAGCGCCGCGACTTCGGCCGCGACGGCCGGATCGCCGGGGCGGCGGTAACGGATCAGCGGAATGTGGCCGACCTTCATCACGTAGTACGGCGTGATCGGCGGCAGCACGTCGGTGTCGCGCCACACGCCCGCGAGCGTCAACGCGACCAGATGCGTCGAATGCGTGTGGACGACGCCGTTCGCTTCGGCATTGCGCGCGTAGATGCCGCGATGCAGCGCGAGCGTCTTCGACGGCTTGCCGCCCGATACGGGCTGACCGTCGGTGCCGACCTTCGCGATGTCGTTCGGGTCGAGCCGCCCGAGGCACGCGTCGGTCGGCGTGATCAGCCAGCCGTCATCCAGACGCGCGCTGATGTTGCCGGCGCTGCCGACCGCATGGCCGCGCGCATACAGGCTCGCGCCGATCACGCAGATCTCTTCGCGCAGTTTTGCTTCGTCGCTCATCATGCGGCTCCGTCGAGCGCGCGCAGCGCCTTGTCGAAAAAGTCCGTGGTGCCGAAGTTGCCGGATTTCAGCGCGAGGCCGAGCGGCTGCGCGTCGACGGTGGCCGTCGCCGGTACGCCCGGATCGATCTGCGCGCCGATCTGCAGCGACTTCACGTCGAGCGCCTGCACGACCGCGCCGGACGTCTCGCCGCCGGCCACGACGAACTTGCGCACGCCGAGTTCGCGCAGCCCGCGCGCGATCGCCGCGAGCGTGCTTTCGACGAGATGGCCGGCAGCTTCGACGCCGAGCGTTTGCTGCACGGCCTTCACTTCGTCGGGCGTCGCGGTCGCGTAGATCAGCACGGGCTGCGGCAGGTGCGAGCGCGCAAAGGCGAGCGCCTGGTCGACGACGGGCTCGCCGCGCGATGCCGCGAGCGGATCGATGCGGAAGCTCGGCCGCGTCGCGCGCCATGCGGCGACCTGCGCGTTGGTGGCTTTCGATGCGCTGCCGGCGAGTACGGCCGACGGGCCTTCGATGCGCGGCAGCGACGCCGCGTTGTCGCGCTCGGGCAGTTGCTCCGCGCGGCGGAAATTCGCGGGCAGGCCGAGCGCGATGCCCGAGCCGCCGGTGACGAGCGGCAGGCCGGCGCACGCTTCGCCGAGCGCGTAGAGATCGTGGTCCGACAGCGCGTCGGCGATCGCGAAACGCGCGCCTTCCGCGCGCAACTGGTCGATCCGCGCGCGCACGGCGGCCGCGCCGAGCGCGATCGTGTCGTAGCGGATCAGGCCGACCGCGGACTGCGTCTGCCGTTGCAGCACGCGCACGAGGTTCGCGTCCGTCATCGGCGTGAGCGGATGATTTTCCATCCCCGATTCGTTCAGCAGCACGTCGCCGACGAACAGGTGGCCGCGATAGATCGTGCGGCCGTTCTCCGGGAACGCCGGGCACGCGATCGTGAAGTCGCCGCCGGCCGCATCGAGCAGCGCGTCGGCCACCGGCCCGATGTTGCCCGCGTCGGTCGAATCGAACGTCGAGCAGTACTTGAAGAAGAACTGGAGGCATCCTTGCGCGCGCAACCATTCGTACGCGGCGAGCGATTGCGCGACGGCGTCGGCGGCGGGGATCGTGCGCGACTTCAGCGCGACGACGATCGCGTCGGCGTCGACGATCGTGTCGGCGGCGGCGCCGTCGGCGGGCACGCCGATCGTCTGCACGGTGCGCATGCCGCTCTTGACGAGCATGTTCGCGAGATCGGTCGCGCCGGTGAAATCGTCGGCGATGCAGCCGAGCAGGGGACGGGAAGCGGAAGCGGTCATGGCAGGCACGTCGTTCGAATCAGCGGGCGGGCGGCAGCGTGATGCCGGGGAAAGTCTTGATCACGGCGGAATCGTCCTCGCCGCCGTGGCCGGCGCTCGATGCGCTCATGAACATCTGGTGCGCGGTGGCCGACAGCGGCAGCGGGAATTTGCTGCGGCGCGCGGTGTCGAGCACGAGGCCGAGATCCTTCACGAAGATGTCGACGGCCGACAGCGGCGTGTAGTCGCCGTTCAGGATGTGCGGCACGCGGTTCTCGAACATCCACGAATTGCCAGCGCTGTGCGTGATCACGTCGTACAGCGCGTCGGCATCGACACCTTCGCGCAGGCCCAGCGCCATCGCCTCGGCGGCGGCCGCGATATGCACGCCGGCCAGCAACTGGTTGATGATCTTCACTTTCGAGCCGATGCCGTGCGCATCGCCGAGGCGGTACACCTTGCCGGCGATCGCGGCGAGCACGTCCTCGCAGCCCGCATACGCGGCGGCCGGGCCCGACGTCATCATCGTCATTTCGCCGGAGGCCGCGCGCGCGGCGCCGCCGGACACCGGCGCGTCGAGCATCTGCAGGCCGGCGGCCTCGATGCGTGCGCCGAGCGCGACCGCGAATTCGGGCGCGACGGTCGCGCTCGCGATCACGACGCCGCCCGGCTTCATCGCCGCGACCGCGCCGTGTTCGCCGAACAGCACCGTTTCCGTTTGCGCGGCATTGACGACGAGCGTGACGACGACGTCGCACCGCGCACCCAGTTCGGCCGGCGTCGCGCACGCGATGCCGCCTTCGGCGGCGAACGCCTGCAGCACGGTGTCGCGCACGTCGCATGCGTGCACGCGCAGGCCGGCGCGCAACAGCGAGCGGGCGACGCCCAGGCCCATCGCGCCGAGGCCGATGACTCCAACATTTCGTGACATGGTCAACCTTGATCGATTCGGTAGAGGTTCCGGACAACGGCGGCGGGCGCCGCCGGCTTCAGCAGATGCCGGCTTCCGCGAGACGGCGGGCGGCGTTGTACATGTGCGTGCGCGCCGCGTTGCGGGCGGCCATCGGGTCGCGCGCGCGGATCGCGTCGGCGATCGCCGCGTGTTCGTCGCGCACCTGGCGCGAGAAATCCTCGCGCGTCGCTTCGTTGCTGCGCGTGACCTTCACGCCGGCTTCGAGATACTGGTTCAGGAACTGCAGCGTCTTCAGGAAATACGGATTGCCGGTGACGGCCGCGATCGTGCGGTGGAACGCGACGTCTTCCGCGACGCCGTTGCGCCCTTCGGCCACCGCTTCGTCGATCTTGCGCAGCGCGTCGTCGATGTCGGCCATGTCGTCGTCGGTGTGGTGCAGCGCGGCTTCGGCGGCGACTTCGGCCTCGATCGCGCGGCGCACCGCGAGCAGATGCGGCAGCGAGCTTGCCTCGACGGCTTCCGCGTAGTCGATCCGCAGCGGCCGGATCGCGCCGTGCTGGTTCACGAACACGCCGCTGCCCTGGCGCGGCTCGACCACGCCTTCGTTCTTCAGCCGCGAGATCGCCTCGCGGATCACGGTGCGGCTCACGCCGAATTCCTGCGCGAGCACGGCCTCGGTCGGCAGCTTGCCGGTGGCCGAGAAGCTGCCCACTTCGATCTGTTTGAGCAGTTGCTGCGCGACATGGTCGCTCATCGCGCGGGCCGGAATTTTCTCGAACATGATGCTCTGGTTTGTAAGGTGATGTGGTCATCATACAAATTTGAGCGAGCATCAGCATCCGGGATAACCCGCGCTTTGCAGCGAGTAACGTTGGCTAAATTGATTGGAACCGGTTCCAAATCGCGCCTAAACCGATGCGAACGTGCGGGTTCCGCAATCGGTCAGAAAAGGGCGCGCACCCTTGGAGCGGTCAGTCGGCGATGTCCTCGACCGGGTCGGCCGACGCATCGGGCATCGCGGCCACTTCGGCCACGTCGCCGCCGCGCTCGCGATAGGTCGCCGGCGGCACGCCGAACTGCTTGCGGAATTCGCGCCCGAGGTGCGACGCATCGGCGAACCCGCAGCTCGATGCGATATCGGCGACGGTGCGGTCCGAGCTCGTCAGCAGCCACGCGGCCGTGCGCAGCCGTACCTGCTTCGCGAAGGCCTGCGGGCTCTTGCCGGTCTCGGCCTTGAACAGCCGTTCGAGCTGCCGCGTCGACAGGTCGAGCTTGCACGCGAGTTCCTCGAGCGGCAGCGCGCGCCCGACGTGCTGTTCCATCAGAAGAATCGCGCGCTTGACCTTCGGGTGTGTCGCCGGCTCGAGGCCCGGCGGATGCGGTTGCGGCGCATTGCCTTTCTGCATCTCGCCGACGAGCAGGATGCGCAGCGCCTTCTGCACGGTCGCGTGATCGAAATGGCGCAGCAGGATCGCGGCGGCGACGTCGATCGATGCGCGGCCGCCCGAGCACGTGATCCGGCGCCGGTCGATCACGAACAGGCGGTCGGCGATCAGCAGGTCGGGATCGGCGGACGGGAAGCGTTCGATGAAATCCCAGTAATGGAACCAGCTCACGCAGGTGCGGTAGCCGTCGAGCACGCCGGCGCGCATCAGCGCGAACACGCCGGTGCAGATGCCGACGACCGTCGCGCCGCCCGTCGCCGCGCGGCGGATGAAGTCGAGCGTTTCAGGGCCGGCCTGCGGCCCCGAATGCAGCAGCCCGCCGACCACCACCACGTAGTCGAACGGCTCGGCCGCGTCGAACGTCTCCCACGGCGTGATCTGGATCCCGCAGCTCGCGCGCACCGGCGCGAGCGTCTCGCCGATCACGCTCCATGCGCAGCGCACGGGCTTGCTGTAGTCGCCGTCGTCGGCCGACAGCCGCAGCATGTCGACGAAGCCGGAGAAGGCCGTCAGCGTGAAGTTCGGCAGCAGCACGATGCCGAAGCGGATGCGCCGCGGCGCGGGTTCTGCGAGGGGGGAAGCGGGTACGTCGGGGGTCATCGCGGCCAATCTCGTCACGCCGGGCAGGCGGTCTCACTCGTTTCAGTCTGTTTGCGGGTTGCGGCTGCCGGAGGCGGCGCGGATGCAGCCAGCGTCGCCGATCGGCCGCGGCCGGACTTGTGGTTTTCCGTCGCGAACCATCGCCAAAACGCACTTTCCGGGCGGCCGGCGCGGCGCTTGGCGGCGCTATCCCACGCCGATGCCGTTTTTGTTCTATCGGCCGATTTTACGCTTTGATGTACTGGGGCCCAACGACATTTCATGCATGCAACCCAAAGGAAGCCAGATGAACGTCAGCGCGTTCGACTTGTTCAAGATCGGCATCGGCCCGTCCAGTTCGCATACGGTCGGCCCGATGATCGCCGCGTGCCGCTTCGCGTCGCACGTCGAGGACGCGAACCTGCTCGGCTTCGTGCGCCGCGTGCGGGTCGAGCTGTACGGCTCGCTCGGCGCGACCGGCAAGGGCCACGGCACCGACAAGGCCGTGCTGCTCGGCCTCGAGGGCCACCTGCCCGACACGATCGATCCGGACCTGATCGAGCCGCGGCTCGCCGCGATCCGCGCGGAGAAGTCGCTGTCGCTGCTCGGCAAGCAGACGGTGCGCTTCGACGAGAAGGAACACATCGGCTTCTATCGCAAGCTGATGAGCGGCACGAGCATCGTGCATCCGAACGGGATGCGTTTCCAGGCATTCGACGAGCACGGCCAGCTGCTCGTCGAGAAGGAGTATTACTCGGTCGGCGGCGGCTTCGTCGTGAACCGCGACGGCGATCGCGTGAACGGCGTGCGCGCGGCCGTCGAAGTGCCGTATCCGTTCCGCACCGGTGACGACCTGATGCGCCAGTGCCGAGAACACGGGCTGTCGATCGCCGAGCTGATGCTGCGCAACGAATGCGCGCTGCGCCCTGCCGACGAAGTGCGCGCCGGGCTGCTCGCGATCTGGCGCACGATGGCTGCTTGCGTCGAACGCGGCTGCAAGGTCGAGGGCGACCTGCCGGGCCCGATGCGCGTGAAGCGCCGCGCGGCCGAACTGTACGGCCGCCTGCGCGCGCGTTCGGAAGAGTCGCTGCGCGACCCGCTGTCGATGCTCGACTGGGTCAACCTGTATGCGATGGCCGTCAACGAAGAGAACGCGGCCGGCGGCCGGGTCGTCACCGCGCCGACCAACGGCGCGGCCGGCGTGATCCCCGCGGTGCTGCACTACTACGTGAAGTTCGTGCCGGGCTCGAACGAAGCCGGCATCGTCGAATTCCTGCTGACGGCCGCGGCGATCGGGATCATCTACAAGGAAACCGCGTCGATCTCCGGCGCGGAAGTCGGCTGCCAGGGCGAAGTGGGCGTCGCGTGCTCGATGGCCGCGGCCGCGCTCGCCGCGGTGATGGGCGGCACGCCGGACCAGGTCGAGAACGCGGCCGAGATCGGCATGGAGCACAACCTCGGGATGACCTGCGACCCCGTGGGCGGGCTCGTGCAGATCCCGTGCATCGAGCGCAACGCGATGGGCGCGATCAAGGCGCTGAACGCGTCGCGCATGGCACTCAAGGGTAACGGCCAGCACTACGTGTCGCTCGATTCGGTCATCAAGACGATGCGTGAGACGGGTGCCGACATGAAGACGAAATACAAGGAAACGTCGCGCGGCGGTCTTGCCGTGAACGTCATCGAATGCTAACGAAGGATCACTAACATGAGCCGCTACTCGATATTCAGCCTGTTCCGCAACGGCCTCTCGTATCACGAGAACTGGGAAAAGCAGTGGAAGAGCCCGGAGCCGAAGAAGGAATACGACGTCGTGATCGTCGGCGGCGGCGGCCACGGCCTCGCAACCGCCTATTACCTCGCGAAGGAGCACGGCATCACCAACGTCGCGATCCTCGAGAAGGGCTGGATCGGCGGCGGCAACACCGCGCGCAACACGACGATCGTGCGCTCGAACTATCTGTGGGACGAGTCGGCCGCGCTGTACGAGAAGGCGATGAAGCTGTGGGAAGGGCTGTCGCAGGATCTGAACTACAACGTGATGTTCAGCCAGCGCGGCGTGATGAACCTCGCGCACACGCTGCAGGACGTGCGCGACACCGAGCGCCGCGTGAACGCGAACCGGCTGAACGGCGTCGACGCCGAGTTCCTGACGCCCGCGCAGATCAAGGAAATCGAGCCGACGATCAACCTGAACAGCCGCTACCCGGTGCTCGGCGCATCGATCCAGCGCCGTGCGGGCGTCGCGCGCCACGACGCGGTGGCCTGGGGCTTCGCGCGCGGCGCGGACCGCGCCGGCGTCGACATCATCCAGAACTGCCAGGTGACCGGCATTCGCCGCGAAGGCGGCGCGGTGGTCGGCGTCGATACGGTGAAGGGTTTCATCAAGGCGAAGAAGGTCGCGGTGGTCGCGGCCGGCAACACGACGACGCTCGCCGACATGGCCGGCATCCGCCTGCCGATCGAAAGCCACCCGCTGCAGGCGCTCGTGTCCGAGCCGATCAAGCCGGTGGTCAACTCGGTGATCATGTCGAACGCGGTGCACGCATACATCAGCCAGTCCGACAAGGGCGACCTCGTGATCGGCGCGGGTATCGACCAGTACACGGGCTTCGGCCAGCGCGGCAGCTTCCACATCATCGAAAGCACGCTGCAGGCGATCATCGAGATGTTCCCGGTGTTCTCGCGCGTGCGGATGAACCGCCAGTGGGGCGGCATCGTCGACGTGTCGCCGGACGCGTGCCCGATCATCACCAAGACCGACGTGAAGGGCCTCTATTTCAACTGCGGCTGGGGCACCGGCGGCTTCAAGGCGACGCCGGGCTCGGGCTGGGTGTTCGCGCACACGATCGCCCGCGACGAACCGCATCCGCTGAACGCGCCGTTCGCGCTCGACCGCTTCTATACGGGCCACCTGATCGACGAGCACGGCGCAGCCGCCGTCGCGCACTAACCACCGCACTGAAGGAGAAGGAAACATGTTGCTGATCGAATGTCCGTGGTGCGGGCCGCGCGCCGAATCCGAGTTCACGTGCGGCGGTGAAGCCGACATCGTGCGCCCGGTGGCGAACGAGACCATGACCGACCGCGAATGGGGCGAATACGTGTTCATGCGCGAGAACAAGCGCGGGCTGCACAAGGAGCAATGGCTGCATACGCAGGGCTGCCGCCGCTGGTTCAAGGTCACGCGCGACACGGTCACCTACGATATCAAGGGCTACGAAAAGTTCGGCGGAGCATCTGCCGGCAACGCACACGAAGAGGGTACGAGCAAATGAGCCAGAAAGACCGCCTCGGCACCGGTGGCCGCATCAATCGCGCGATTCCGTTGACGTTCACGTTCAACGGCCGCACGTACCAGGGCTTCCAGGGCGACACGCTCGCGTCCGCGCTGCTCGCGAACGGCGTGCACTTCGTCGCGCGCAGCTTCAAGTACCACCGTCCGCGCGGGATCGTGACGGCCGACGTCGCGGAACCGAATGCCGTCGTGCAGCTCGAAACCGGCCCGTACACGGTGCCGAACGCGCGCGCGACCGAAATCGAGCTGTACCAGGGCCTCGTCGCGACGAGCGTGAACGCGGAGCCGTCGCTCGAGAACGACAAGTACGCGATCAACCAGAAGCTGTCGCGTTTCATGCCGGCCGGGTTCTACTACAAGACGTTCATGTGGCCGCGCAACATGTGGCCGAAGTACGAAGAGAAGATCCGCGAAGCGGCCGGCCTCGGCAAGGCGCCCGAGGTGCTCGACGCCGATCGATACGACAAGTGCTACGCGCACTGCGACGTGCTCGTGGTCGGCGGTGGCCCGTCGGGCCTCGCCGCCGCGCATGCGGCCGCCACGGCCGGCGCGCGCGTGATCCTCGTCGACGATCAGCGCGAACTCGGCGGCAGCCTGCTGTCGTGCCGCGCGGAGATCGACGCGAAGCCCGCGATGCAATGGGTCGAGAAGATCGAAGCCGAGCTGCGCAAGCTGCCCGACGTGACGATCCTGTCGCGCAGCACCGCGTTCGGTTACCAGGACCACAACCTCGTGACGGTCACGCAGCGCCTGACCGATCACCTGCCGGTATCGATGCGCAAGGGCACGCGCGAGCTGCTGTGGAAGGTCCGCGCGAAGCGCGTGATCCTCGCGACCGGCGCGCACGAGCGGCCGATCGTGTTCGGCAACAACGACCTGCCGGGCGTGATGCTCGCGGGTGCGGTCTCCACCTACGTGCACCGCTTCGGCGTGCTGCCGGGCCGCAACGTGGTGGTGTTCACGAACAACGACCGTGCCTACCAGACCGCGCTCGACCTGAAGGCGTGCGGCGCGAAGGTGACGGTCGTCGATTCGCGCGCGTCGTCGAACGGCGCGCTGCCGGCCGCCGCGAAGCGGCAGGGCGTGACGGTGATGAGCGGCGCGGTCGTCACGGCCGCATCGGGCAAGTGGCGCGTATCGTCGGTCGACGTCGCGTCCTACTCGAACGGCCAGACGGGCGGCAAGATGCAGACGCTGCCGTGCGACCTCGTCGCGATGTCGGGCGGCTTCAGCCCGGTGCTGCACCTGTTCGCGCAATCGGGCGGCAAGGCGTGCTGGAACGACGAGAAGGCGTGCTTCCTGCCGGGCAAGCCGGTGCAGGCGGAAACCAGCATCGGCGCGGCGGCCGGCGAATTCGGGCTCGCCCGTGCGCTGCGGCTCGCGGTGGATGCGGGCGTGGAAGCGGCGAAGGCCGCGGGCTTCACGGCCGCGCAGCGTCCGGCCGCACCGCAGGTCGCCGAAACCGTCGAAGGCGCACTGCAGCCGTTGTGGCTCGTCGGCAGCCGCGAGGCGGCCGCGCGTGGGCCGAAGCAGTTCGTCGATTTCCAGAACGACGTCGCGGCGGCCGACATCCTGCTCGCCGCGCGCGAAGGCTTCGAGTCGGTCGAGCATGTGAAGCGCTACACGGCGATGGGTTTCGGCACCGACCAGGGCAAGCTCGGCAACATCAACGGGATGGCGATCCTCGCGGGCGCGCTCGGCAAGACGATTCCGGAAACGGGCACGACGACGTTCCGCCCGAACTACACGCCCGTGTCGTTCGGCACGTTCGCGGGCCGCGAGACGGGCGATTTCCTCGACCCGATCCGCAAGACGGCCGTGCATGAATGGCACGTCGAGCACGGCGCGATGTTCGAGGACGTCGGCAACTGGAAGCGGCCGTGGTATTTCCCGAAGAACGGCGAGGATCTCCATGCGGCCGTGAAGCGCGAATGCCTCGCGGTGCGCAACGGCGTCGGCATTCTCGATGCGTCGACGCTCGGCAAGATCGACATCCAGGGCCCGGACGCGGTGAAGCTGCTGAACTGGATGTACACGAACCCGTGGAACAAGCTCGAAATCGGCAAGTGCCGCTACGGGCTGATGCTCGACGAAAACGGGATGGTGTTCGACGACGGCGTGACCGTGCGCCTCGCCGACCAGCATTTCATGATGACCACCACCACCGGCGGCGCCGCGCGCGTGCTGACGTGGCTCGAGCGCTGGCTGCAGACCGAATGGCCCGACATGAAGGTGCGGCTCGCGTCCGTCACCGATCACTGGGCGACGTTCGCGGTGGTCGGCCCGAAGAGCCGCAAGGTCGTGCAGAAGGTGTGCCAGGACATCGACTTCGGCAATGAAGCGTTCCCGTTCATGAGCTACCGCAACGGCACGGTTGCCGGCGCGAAGGCGCGCGTGATGCGGATCAGCTTCTCGGGCGAGCTGGCCTACGAAGTGAACGTGCCGGCGAATGCGGGCCGCGCGGTGTGGGAAGCGCTGATGGCGGCCGGTGCCGAGTTCGACATCACGCCGTACGGCACCGAGACGATGCACGTGCTGCGCGCCGAGAAGGGTTACATCATCGTCGGGCAGGACACCGACGGCTCGATCACGCCGTACGACCTCGGGATGGGCGGGCTCGTCGCGAAGTCGAAGGACTTCCTCGGCAAGCGCTCGCTGACGCGCTCGGATACCGCGAAGGAAGGCCGCAAGCAGTTCGTCGGCCTGCTGACCGAAGACGAACAGTTCGTGCTGCCGGAAGGCGCGCAGATCATCGCGAAGGACACGCAGGTGTCGGCAACCGATCCGACGCCGATGATCGGCCACGTGACGTCGAGCTACTACAGCCCGATCCTGAAGCGCTCGATCGCGCTCGCGGTGGTGAAGGGCGGCCTGAACAAGATGGGCGAGAGCGTCGTGATCCCGCTGGCCAACGGCCGCCGCGTCACCGCGAAGATCTCGAGCCCGGTTTTCTACGATACCGAAGGGGTGCGTCAGCATGTGGAATGAAACGAGAAACCAGGCGCCGGTGGCGGGCGCGGCCGGCGTGACGCTTGAATCGCCGTTCGTCGGCGCGGCCGACGTGCTGAAGGCGCACCAGGCGCGCGCATCGAAGAAGTTCACGCTGCGCGAGCGGCCGTTCCTCGATCTCGTCAACGTGCGCGGCGAGTTGAGCGACCCGGCATTCGTCGCCGCGTTCGAGCGCGTGGTCGGCTGCCGGCCGCCCGCGACGCCGAACACGGTCGCGCGCGGCGCCGAGTACGACGTGCTGTGGCTCGGGCCCGACGAATGGCTCGTGCGGTCGAACGGGCCGGTTCAGGCCGGCGTGCTCGAGGCCACGCTGGCGGAAGCCGTGCAGGGCTTGTACGCGGCCGTCGTCGACGTCGGCAGCGGCTACACGGTGGTCGAGATCAGCGGCGAACGCGTGCGCGACGTGATCGCGCGCGGCTGCCCGCTCGACGTGCATCCGCGCGTGTTCAAGCCGGGCCAGTGCGCGCAGTCGCACTACTTCAAGTCGCCGATCACGCTGATCCCGACCGGCGACGACTCGTTCGAGATCGTCCTGCGTCGCAGCTTCGCCGACTATTTCGTGCGCATCATGCTCGACGCCGCGGCGCCGCTCGCATCATGAAGCCGTTCGACGAACCGTTCGTGGCGATCGACGCGCCGCGCCTGCGCGGGCGCGGCTGGAGCGTGTTCGTCGACGAACTGAAGGTGCCCGCGCGGATCGGCATCCATGCGCACGAGCACGAGGCGCCGCAGCCGATCGTGATCGATGCGCGGCTCGGGTATCGCTGCGAGCCGAGCGAGCAGGGCGAGTGGATCGACTACGACGGCTATTGCGCGCGCGTCGCGTCGTTCCTGTCGCACAAGCCGCATACGCGGCTGCTGGAGACGCTCGTTGCGGATATCGCGGTGCTGTCGTTTCGCGAATGGCCGGCGCTGGAATCGCTGACGCTGTCGGTGTACAAGCCGAAGATCCGGCCGGGGACGAAGCGCGTCGGCGTGTCGCTGGACTGGACGCGCGGCGATTACCTGCGGTGGACGCGAGCCGCGGGGCAGCTTTGATCGAAGGGGGCTGGATCAAGGCACGAGGGAGGTGATCCGGTGACTCCATGGGGCGGGGGCGCGAATGCGCCGCCGCACTCGTTTGTCTCGGCTCGAGAACGGCCGTGCCGTGGGGCTCGACAAACTGTTCAAGATACTGGACGGCCTCGGTCTCAATCTGCTCGTCGTACCCAAACGCGAAGTACCGGTCGCGCGCAGCGCATTGCGCGATCACGCGACGGCGCGCGTCACTGTCCCCGAGCCGAACGAGGGCAACAGTTACGCCCGCGATCAACGTTGAACTCTGCCGGCATCAGCCTGCATGCACTTACTTCGCGTTGCGGTTCGCGGCGGGCGCAGGGCCGGACGGATCGCTGACGGGCACCATATGCGCCTTCCCGTCGCTCACGGTATTCGCGCTTTTCGCGTCGTCATCGGGTTCGAGCACGAACCGGAACGAATCGACCCGCTGCATGACCTTCGCCGCATATGCACTGGATCCGCCGCTGTAGCTCTTCAGCCCTGCCAGCACGTTGCCGCCGGCCGCTTTCACGTAGCCCGACAGGATCCGCGAGCCGACCTCGACGTTCGCATTCGGCTCGGTGAGATCCTTCACGTCGCGCAGCATGCCGCGGTGCGCGGACGGCACGACCTGCATCAATCCGGTCGCGCCATGCTGGCCGCGCGCCTTTTCCTGGAAGCGCGATTCGATCGAAATAATCGCGTAAACGAGTGCCGGCGGCAGCGAATATTTCGTCGCAGTCACGCTCACGATATCCGCGAGCTTCGCGGCCTTTTCTCTTGCGACGCCGAATTTCTTCGTCAGGTAGGTGGTGATGCGGCGGTTTGCTTCGTCAGGCTGATCGTTGGCGTTCGCGAGCGGCGCGGAGGCGACGGTCGGCGCCGATGCCAGCGCGTCGGGCGCGGAGGCAGGCACTGCGGGCATTTGCTGTGCCGAGACCTGTTGCGCAATGCCGAGCGAGAGCACGATCAGCCAGAAAAACCGTCGTCGCATGGTGGAGTGCGGGGAAATGGGAGGCGCATAGTATATCGGCCAATTGCCACCGATGTTCGAGCGCCGGTTCGAATGAAAGCACGCTGTAGGCTTGTGTCGATTCGGGCGGGCCGGCAAGCCGATCGTTGCGCGGACACGCATCGCAGTCCGCACGAACGCTAGTTGATGATCTCGCCGATGCAGGTTTCGATGCGGCTTCTGAGCTGCTGAATGAACTCCGGATCGTAGGGTTCCCAGCTATCGAGTTCGCCAACGATCTTCAACGGCGATGTGCTTCGATACGATCGCGTCGGATTGCCGGGGAATTTCTTGTCCGTGACGTTCGGGTCGTTTTCGAATTCGCCGGTAGGCTCGACGATGTAGACCCGCGGCCGGCCTTCGCCTTTGGCCATTTCCGCCGCCAGGCCGGCGCCTTTGGGCAGCGCCGTGAAATAAATGTGATTCATCACGACGTCATCGCGATAATTCGATCTGAAGCCTGCCGTCAGCAAGTCGCCGATCCGCAAATCCGCTTTCGTGCCATGAAAAAACGGGCCGGTGTCTAATGCAGTCATCGCTTCTCCTTCGAAACATTCCGCAACGGTTTCTAGGCGCGCCGCGCGCTCGCCGCCCGCGCAACCGCGCCGATCGCATCGCTGACGAGCACCGCGAGCAAGCCGACGATCACGCCGCCTTGCAGCACGAACGCCGTATTCGACGTCTGCAGGCCCGCGATGATCACGTCGCCGAGCCCGCGCGCGGCGACCGTCGAGCCGATCGTCGCGGTGCCGAGATTGATCACGACCGCCAGGCGGATGCCGTTGACGATCACCGGGAACGCGAGCGGCAGCTCGACGGATACCAGTTGCTGCCACCCGCTCATCCCCATTCCGCGCGCGGCGTCGACGACGTCGCGCGGCACATCCTCGAGCCCCGCGATCGTGCTTTCGAAAACCGGCAGGAGCCCGTACAGCACGAGCGCGATCAGCACGGGTTTCAAGCCGAAACCGACGGCCGGCACGGCCAGCGCGAGCACGGCAACCGGCGGGAAGGTCTGGCCGATGTCGACGACGCTGCGCGCGACCGGCAGGAAATCCGCGCCGAACGGCCGCGTGACCGCGATGCCGGCCGCGACCGCGACGATCGTGCCGATCAAGCTCGACAGCGCGACCGTGCCGAGATGCGCGAGCGTGAGATCGAGCAGGCTCGCGCGATCGTAGATCACCGGCGCGCCGTTGTCCGCGAACGGCGCGAACAGACCCTGCAGCCACGCGGGGCGCAACAGCAGCACGAGCAGCAGCGCGAGCGCGGCCGCACGGGCGACGTACGCGGGGAGCGAAGACCGCTTGGGCCGCACGCTGCTGCGCATCGTCATGCGGGCTTCCTCGCATGCGAGCGGATCGCGTCGAGCGTGATGCGGCGAGGGCCGTGTGCGTGACGGTTGCCGTCGGCCGTATCGTCGACGGGCAGCGCATCGACACCGCGCCACAACAATTCGGATACCGCATCGCGCAGCGTGCGCGTCGCCGCGATCGGTTCGCCGTCGGCGTGGCCGGCTTCGGCCACCGTGTCGATCGGCGTCAACGCGAGCAGGCGCAGCGGCCGATCGACGCCCGCGACGAGCTGTTCGACGACACCCGCCGCCGGCTTGCCGAGAATCTCGGCCGGCGTCGCGACCTGCAGCAGCCGGCCGCCGTCCATCACCGCGATCGTGTCGCCGAGCTTCAGCGCTTCCTCGATATCGTGCGTGACGATCACGACCGTGATGCCGAGGCGGCGCTGCAGCGCGAACAGGTCGTCCTGCGCCTTGTTGCGGATGATCGGGTCGAGCGCGCCGAACGGTTCGTCCATCAGCAGCATCGCGGGCTCGGCGGCGAGTGCGCGCGCCACGCCGACGCGTTGCTGCTGGCCGCCCGACAGTTCGTGCGGCAGCTTGCCTGCGAACTCGGCCGGCGCGAGGTGGAACAGATCGAGCAGTTCGTTCACGCGCGCGTCGATGCGCTCGGCCGGCCAGCCGAGCAGGCGCGGCACGGTCGCGATGTTGCGCGCGACGCTCCAGTGCGGAAACAGCCCGTGCCCCTGGATCGCGTAGCCGATGCCGCGCCGCAACTGTTCGGGCGCGACGCTCGCCGTATCGACGCCGTCGATGCGGATCGTGCCGCTGGTCGGTGCGATCAGCCGGTTGATCATGCGCAGGAGCGTCGACTTGCCGCTGCCCGATGCGCCGACGAGCGCGGTGATCGTGCCGCGCTGCACCTTCAGCGATACGTCGTCGACGGCGACCACGTCGCCGAAGCGTTTGCCGACCCGCTCTATCTCGATCATCCTGCACGTCCCTTCGCGAGCGACGTCGCGGCTTCGAACACGACGGCGGCCGCCAGTGCGAGCGCGATCGTCGGGATCGCGCCGAGCAGCACGAGATCGGCGGCCGATTGCCCAATCCCCTGGAAGATGAAGGTGCCGAATCCGCCGCCGCCGATCAGCGCGGCCACCGCGGTCAGGCCGATGTTCTGCACGAGCACGATCCGCACGCCGCTGAGGATCACCGGCAGCGCGAGCACGAGATCGACGCGCAGCAGCCGCTGCATACGTGTCATGCCCATTGCGCGTGCCGCTTCGGTCACGTGCGGCGGCACCTGTTCGAGCCCGACCACGACGCTCGATGCGATCGGCAGCAGCGAGTAGAGGAACAGCGCGAATACGGCCGGCGCGACGCCGATGCCGCGGATGCCGAGCGCGGCCGCGAGCGGCACGTGCGCGGCGAGCAGGCCGAGCGGCGCCATCATCAGCCCGTACATCGCGATGCTGGGGATCGTCTGCACGACATTGAGCACGGGCATCGCGATCGTGCGCACCGTCGCGATGCGCGCGCAGGCGATGCCGAGCGGCACGCCCGCGACGAGCGCGGCGGCGACCGAGCCGCCGGCGAGCGATACGTGACGGATCGCTTCGCGCCAGAAATCGTCGCTGCGCACCGCGTATTCGCGCATCACCGAGAGGCCGTCCCACCAGCCGCTCGCGAGCGGCACCGAAACCGCCGCGATCGCGACGGCGAGCGCGGCGAGCCGCCGCCACGGGCCGAACGCGAGGCGCGCGAGCGCGTCGGCGATGAGCACTGCCCACGCGAACAGCAGCAGCCAGACGCCGGCGTCGGGCGACACGCGGGCCAGCATGTCGTCGGGCGCGACGACGTGCGCCGCGGCCGCGCCGATCGCGTACGCGAGCGTCGCGAGCCCCGCGCAGCCGGCCGCGAGCCGCCACGCGGGACGGCTCGCCGTCATCACCCACAGCGCGCCGACGGTCCACAGCGCGGCGAGCGCGGCGCCCTGCATGGCGGGCAGCGCGGCGAACACCGACAGCCCGGTGCCGGCCGCGATCCGGTTCGGCCGCAGCACCGCGAACGACAGGCCGAACACCGCGACGAGCGTGAGTACACCGATCAGGACACCAACCTTGTCGAGCGTGATGCGCCGCGCGGACGCCGCCGCGCGGCCCGTCATTTCACGAAACCCTTCGCTTTCAGATAGCTTTTCGCGACGCCGGCGGCCGGCTCGCCGTTGAGCTGGATGCGGGCGTTCAGCGATTGCAGCGTCTTCAGGTCGAGGCTCGCGAACACGGGCTTCAGCAAGTCGGCGATCTGCGGATGCGCTTTCAGCACGGCTTCCCGGATCACCGGCGCCGGCGCGTAGACGGGCTGCACGTGCTTGTCGTCGTCGAGCACCGCGAGGCCGCTCGACGCGATGCCGCCGTCGGTGCCGTAGACCATCGCGGCGTTCACACCGTCGGTCTGGTTCGCGGCGGCCTTGATCGTCGCGGCCGTGTCGCCGCCGGACAGCACGACGAGCTGCTCCGGCTTCAGCTTGAAGCCGTACGCCTTCTCGAACGACGGCAGCGCCGACGCGCTGTTCGCGAATTCGGCCGAAGCCGCGAGCTTCACCTTGCCGCCGCCGGCCACCCACTTGCCGAAGTCGGAGAAGGTCTTCAGGTGCTGCGACTGCGCGACGGGCGCGAGCAGCGCGACGCCCCACGTGTTGTTCGCGGGCGCCGGTGCGAGCCACACGAGATGGTTCGCCGCGTAGTCGAGCTTCCTGGCGGTGTCGTAGCCTTGGCTCGCGTTCTTCCATACCGGGTCGTCGGCCTTGTTGAAGAAGAACGCGGCGTTGCCCGTGTATTCGGGGTAGATGTCGATCTCGCCGCTCGTGAGCGCCTTGCGCACGATCGGCGTCGTGCCGAGCGCGATCTTTTCGGTGACGGGAACGCCGTGGGCCTTCAGCACCTGTGAAATGAGGTTGCCGAGCAGGTTGCCTTCGGTGTCGATCTTCGACGACACCACGACGGGCGTGTCGGCATGCGCGCCGGGCGCGACGATCGCGGCGGCGAACGCGAGGCCCAGGATCCGGGCGGGCAGGGCGAGCTTCATCGGGGCCAATCTCCAGGACGGGGGCGTACGCCGAAAGTTACTTGACTGAGCCGGCTTTGGCAAACCGCGTGCGGCCGCGTGCCCACAGACGGTGTGGGGATAACCCGCATCCATTGTGCGGGCTTGTTACACTGAAATTCACTCCCGCCTGCGGACATTTGCTGACATGAAGCCCGAGCTGCTGGTCCTCATCGCGCTGCGCGGCGACGCGCATCGCGAGATCGCCGCGTCGTTCGACGTGCGTTACGCGCCGACTCCCGATGCGCGCGAACGCGCGATCGCCGAGCACGGCAGCACGATCCGAGCGGTGCTGACCAACGGCAGCACGGGGTTGAGCGCCGCCGAGATCGACCGGCTGCCGCGCGTGACGTTCGTCAGCGCGCTCGGCGCGGGCTACGAACACATCGACGTCGTGCATGCGAAGGCGCGCGGCATCACGGTGGTGACGGGCGCCGGCACCAACGACGATTGCGTCGCCGATCACGCGTTCGCACTGCTGCTGGCGGCGGTGCGCAACGTCGTGCAGCTCGATGCGAAAACCCGCGCGGGCGTGTGGCGCGACGAGCTGTCGATGCCGCCGAACGTGTCGGGCAAGAAGCTCGGCATCGTCGGGCTAGGCAAGATCGGCGAGAAGTGCGCGCGTCGCGCGGCCGGCTTCGACATCGAGATCGGTTATCACAACCGCTCGGAGAAGCCGGTGCCGTACCGCTATTTCGACCGGGTCGACGCACTCGCGCAGTGGGCCGATTTCCTGATCGTCGCGACGCCGGGCGGTGCAGGCACGCGGCATCTGATCGATCGCGCGGTGCTCGATGCGCTCGGCCCCGGCGGTTTTCTCGTCAACGTGTCGCGCGGCAGCGTTGTCGATACCGCTGCTTTGGCAGACGCGTTGCGTGAACGGCGCATCGCGGGCGCGGGGCTTGACGTGTATGAAGGCGAACCGGCGCCGCCGCGTGCGCTGACCGATCTCGACAGCGTCGTGCTCACGCCGCACATGGGCGGCTGGTCGCCCGAGGCGCTCGATCGTTCGGTGCGGCAGTTTCTCGACAACGCGGCGCGGCATTTCGCGGGGCAGCCGGTGTTGACGCCGGTGTGATCGCCGGGCGGCGGCATCGAATCAGTCCGCCCGCTTGCAGAATTCCCGATAGAAATCCGGCGGGTTCGCCGGCCTGTCGGCATCGAGATCGATCCGGCCGAACGGGTTGTGCTCGTCGCTCAGCACGATTTCGCGACGATCGGCCTGGCACGCCCTTCATGTAGCGATCCCCGCCCGCATCGACGGGCATGCAGGCGGGGGAGGCGGTGCGCTACGCCGGCAGCGGGCGCACGATTACGCGCCCGTCGACGGCGAAGCCAGCGGCACCGTCACCGACGTGCCGGCCGGATCGAGCGTCAGGCCCGTGCCCGGCGTCGGCCGCAGCGTCGCCTCGTAGTCGCTGGAGAGGACGACGAGCCCCAGCCGGTGGCCGGCTTCCAGCTTGTAGTCGCGCGGCATGAACGTCAGCTTCAGGTCGTACGGCATGCCGGGCAGCACGGGCTGCGACACCCACTCGGACAGCCGGTTGCGCGGGTCGGTCCATGCGCGTGTGACGATCGTCGCCGTGCCGTCCGGTGCGCGGTCGACCAGCAGCGCCGTCACGTTCGCCACGCCCGTGAAGGTCAGCCTGACGCGCGCGGTCGCCGTGCCGGACAGGCGTGCCGCGGCCGTCAGCGGGGCCGTCTCGAAGCGGCTGCGGTTTTCGCCCGTCGCCGTGTTCGCCAGCGTCAGCGCGGGAATGCGCGCATCGTCGGTGAAGCGCGCGAGCGGGCCGCCGGTCGGCTGCCGCAGCAGCGTGCCGGTGCTCGCGCCGTCGCCGCCGGCGAAGTACGTGACCGGCGTCGCGCGACGCGCGGCCCAGTCGGCTTCCTTCAGCAGCGAGCCGTCGGCCTGCGCGATCACCGCGCGCGGATCGTGCTCGACGCCGTTGTCGTAGCCGATCAGGTAGCGCGTGAACCAGCGGTTCACCTCGGCGGTCCACGCGTCGGCCATCCCCGGCACGCGGGTCGGATCGGTGTGCTTCAGTCGATGCAGCCACAGCTGGGTCGGCACGCCCTGGCGCCGCATCGCCAGATACCACGACGTCGACTGGTCTACGCGCACGTTGTCGTCGGTCAGCCCTTGCGCGACGAGCGCCGGCGCGACCGCGAACGCGGTCGGAATGTCGCGCGCGGCCCAGAACGGCGAATAGTCGCCGGTCTTGCGGTCTTCCTGCTGCAGCGCTTCGTCGATCAGGTGCGTGCAGCGCTCCGGATGCGCGTTCGTCAGCAGCGCCTTGATGTACACGTCGACATCCTCGCCCTGATAGCCTTCCGGCGCGCGCACGAGGCCGCCCGAGCGGTAGTAGCCGTACATGTTCGACAGCCCGGCGATCGGCACGATCGCGTCGAGCCCGCGCGTGCGCAGGCTCGCGACCATCTTCGGCAGCGTGCCGTCGTACGACACGCCGTACATGCCGACGTGGCCGGTCGACCAGTTCGCGACGACCGTCTTGCCGTTCGCGTCCTTCGCGGTCGCGTCGCGGCCGAGCCAGCGGATCACCGACGCCATCGCGACCGATTCGTCGCGCGTGAGGATCGTCGGGCAGCCGTCCGAGCCGGCGGTGCCGAGCGAATCCGCATAGACGATCGTGAAGCCGCGCGGCACGAAGTAGCTCTCGATCCACGAGCGGCCGGCGGCCGCCGCCTCGACTTGCTGCAGCATCCGGGTTTGCGGTGCGGCGGCCAGGATGCGCGTGGACGCCGATGCCGCGGCGCCGGCGGTCGCGGCCGGATGCGGGGTGCCGTCGAGTTCGACGTCGACGTCGTGGTTGGGGCTGTCGGCGAGCCCCGCGTAATACGGGCTCGCGAGCACGATGACCGGCGTGCGCGCGCCGTTCGCGGTCTCGGCCGGCCGCACGATGCGCACGTGGATGCGGTCGCGCGTGCCGTCGCCGTCGGAATCGACCGGCGTGTCGACCCACGCGTTCTCCTCGATCGTGCCGCCCGACAGCGACGGCTGCACCTGGCCGTTGCTGATCACCGGCTTGTAGCGTCCGCCGCTCGCCGGATTCGCGTACGGGACGCCGGACGGTGAAAAGCGCGACGCGAGCGATTGCGTATTGGACTGATCGGCCGCGGCGGCGGCCCCCTCCTGTTGGCCCTGTGCGAGCGCTGACACGCCCGCCACGCTACCGCCGTCGTCACCGCCGCACGCGGCGAGCGTCGCGGCCGCCACGAGCGCGGGCAGCCACGCGCGCCGGAATCCGGTTCGATGAATGTTCATTGCAGCGACCTCGTCTCTTGTGATTGTGTGGAACCGGTCGGCTCGCGATACGCCCCCTGCGGCCTGGCCGGGTACTGCATCGGATGAAGCGGAACTGCACCATCAAAAACGGCGGGCGAGACGGAAGGGGATCTCGCCCGATGCCGGCGTGCGTCAGGCGGCGCGCATCCGGCTGGCGTCGAGGCGAGCGCGTCGCCCCGAGCGGAATGCGTCAGTGCGGCGGTTCGATACGAAAGCAGGAGTGCGAATCAAACAGAAGCATGCCCGAGCTCCCTTCAGGTTTCGGATGAAACGGAACGGCACGATGCGAAGAGGCGGAAATGTTGCGAACGGCGGTGCTGCAACGGCAGGAAAGCGCGACGCGATCCGGCACGCTGTTGGCCGGGATTGCTTTCCGGAAGCTTGCGCAAAAGTTATCTCAGTGAAATGCGCGTGTCAAACTTTTTTAGCTTAAGTCAAACAAAGTTTCTGTATGCGTGTGGCCGGCGACCTCAACTTCCATGGAATCCGTCCGTAAACAGCAAAAAACAGGCTGAAAACGAGAGAGAGGGCAATGACGATTCCAGTCACGGCGGCGGGCGACCTGTCGCTCGCGCAAATGGCGCAGGCGGTGCTCGACGGGCGCCAGGCATCGGACACGACTGCGTCCGGCGCGTCGCCAGACGAGCCGATCGGCGTTCGGGCAGTCGATCCGCAGGCGATGCAGGCGGCGCTGGCGAAACAGTTGTCGATGGTGGGCGACCTGACGATGAAGCTGCGCGGCGTCACCGACGCGCTCGCGACGAGCCTGCAGGACATCGTCGCGAAGCGCCCCGATCTGGCCGACGCGCCATTCGACTTCGTGACCGACGACGGCCGGATCAAGGTCGTATCGAAGACGCTGACCGACAGCGATCGCGCGTGGGTCGAATCGACGCTGAACGCGAACGCCGGCCTTGTGCTCGCGACGCGCGATTTTCACGAGCAGGCGGTCGATATCGCCGCGCAAGGCGCGGCCGTGCGCGGCGACACGTTCGCGGACAGCGAGCGCGCGGCGGCCAGTCAGGGCGCCGATGCGCGCTTTCATTTCATGAGCCTGCTCAACCGGTCGGTCGCGGACAATCCGCCGCCCGTGCCGCCGGGCGGGCACTTCACCACGCAGGACGGCACGACGCTGCAGATCGAGCCGTCGGCCGGCACCGCGCGCGGCACGCTCGCGCTGCTGAATACCGCGCGCCAGTTGTCGTCGGGCGCGGCGATCTTCGTCGACTCATCCGGCAAGAAGTCCTACGGGATGCGCGCGGAACTCGTCAACGTCGGCTTCGTCGTGCTCGCCGCCTACGCGCCGGACGGCGGCAACAGCGTCGGTTTCCACGAGATCGCGTAACGCCGCGCCAATCGAGCCGCTCGCGGCTACTCGTCGCGCAGCGCGTCGGCCGGCCGCACGCGCGCGGCGCGCCAGCTCGGGTACAGCGTCGCGACGCACGACATCAGGAACGCGGCCGATGCGATCTCGATCACGTCGAGCGCCGACAGCTTCGACGGCAGCGCGCTGAGGAAATAGACGGACGGTGTCAGGAAGCGGATGCCGAGCAACTGCTCGATCGCCGGCAGCACCACCGGGATGCTTACCGCGATCGCGCAGCCGAGCGCGACGCCCGCCAGCGTGCCGGCGAGGCCGATCGTCATCCCCTGGATCGCGAAGATCTTCATGATCGAGCGGGGCGGCGCGCCGAGCGTGCGCAGGATCGCGATGTCGCCCTGCTTCTGCGTGACCGTCATCACGAGCGACGACACGAGGTTGAACGCGGCGACCGCGACGATCAGCATCAGGATCAGCGACAGCATCCGCTTCTGCAGCCGCTCGGCTTCGAACCACGTGCGGTTCTGCCGCGTCCAGTCGCGGATGTACAGGTTGCCCGACAGCGTGCGCGACAGCGCGAGCGCGATCTCCGGCGCGCGCTGCAGATCGTCGATGCGCAACCGGATGCCGGTCGGCGCGCTCACGTTGGACAGTTGCTGCGCGTCGCGGATGTGAATGTACGCGAGCGCGCTGTCGTACTGGTAGTGGCCGGACTCGAACGTGCCGACCACGTTGAACTGGCGGAACCGCGGCAGCGCGTCGCCGAGGCGAGCGGTGTTGCCGGGTGCGAAGAACGTGATGCGGTCGCCGATCTTCACGTGCAGCGCGTCGGCGAGCGCGGCGCCGAGCACGATGCCCATCTCGCCCGGCACGAGCGCGTCGAGGCGCCCGGTCTTCAGCTTGCGCGCGATCTCGGACACGCGCGGCTCAAGCACCGGATCGATCCCGCGCAGCGCGACGCCCGTCACGTTGCCTGCGTTCGTCAGCAGCGCCTGTGCGTCGACATAGGGCGCGACGGCGCGCACCGAAGCATTCTGTAACGATTCGTGCGCGGTCAGCCGCCAGTCGGGCATCGCGCCGGCCGGCGAAAAGATTTCCACGTGCGCGAGCACCGACAGCATCCGGTCGCGCACCTCGGTGCGAAAGCCGTTCATCACCGACAGCACGACGATCAGCGCGGCCACGCCGAGCGCGATGCCGGCCATCGCGGCGCCGGCGATGAACGACACGAAGCCGTCGCCGGCCGAGCGCCGGCCGCCGCGCGCGTAGCGCAGCCCGATCTGCCATTCGAACGGGAGTTTCAAGCGGTTTCCTTTCATTTCGGTTCGATCCTGCCGAGCCGCGCATTCTAGCGAACGCGGCGCGACCGTGTGCAAAGGTCGGGCGGCGGCCTGGAATTCGCCCGGCGCGACCCCGCGTGGCCCGACCGGCCGGTCATCGGCCGGCGTTGCGCGCCGGCACACCGCTGTTTCCATCGTTTCGGGTCTGATCGATAATGGCGCCCAGCATCCGGTCGATACCAAGTACTCACGGCGCAACCGGGCCGCGCCGTCACAAGACCCATAACGATTCGGGGAAGGTTGCCGCTTGGGCAGCATGTCCTTGACAAGGAAATAACAAAATGGATTTGCTGCGTTTCCTGCTGCTCCTGCCGATTCGCGTGGCGGGCTTCGTCTGTTGGCTGCTCGGCTGCGCGCTGCGGCCGCTGGTCGGCGACGTGTCGTGGACGGCGCCTGCGTGGATGGGCGTCACCGCCGCGGCCGTGCGCCGCCGCCCGTGGCATGCCGGCGGCATCGTGCTGCTCGCGGCCGCGCTCGGTTATGGCGGCTACTGGTTCAAGCATCGCCCGAAGCCGCCCGAGCCCGAAACCGTCGGCTTCACCGTGAAGGCGCCGGCGATCACGACCTACGAGGTCGACGACTCCGACAAGCCGAAGATCACCGTGCATCCGCTCGAGGTGGCGTTCTCGCGATCGGCCGCGCCGATCGAACAGGTCGGCAAGCCGGCCGGCGACGGCATCGAGATGACGCCCGCGCTGAAGGGCGCGTGGGAGTGGGTCGACGACAAGACGTTGCGCTTCACGCCGGCGGCCGACTGGCCGGTCGGCGCGCACGTCGAGGTGCGCTTCGCCGTGCATCGCGTGTTCGCGCCGCAGGTAACGATGCACGACGACCGTTTCGCGTTCGACGTGCCGGCGTTCGCAGCGACGTTCGGCGACAACCAGTTCTACCAGAACCCCGACAATCCGGCGGAGAAGCAGGCGCTGTTGCAGTTGCGTTTCAACTACCCGGTCGATCCGGCCGAGTTCGAGAAGCGCATCGGCCTGGTGCTGGTCGGCCGCGACGGCAAGACCGTGTCGCCGCTGCGTTACACCGTCAACTACGACAAGATGAAGACGAGCGCGTGGGTCTACTCGCAGCCGCTCGAGATTCCGCGCGATCCGCTGACGGCACGGCTCGACGTCGACAAGGGCGTGAAGAGCGCGCGCGGCGGCAACGGCACGCCCGACATGCTGCACGCATCGGTCGGCGTGCCGGGGCTGTACAGCCTGACGATCGACAACATCGCGCCGACGCTCGTCGACAACGAGCGCTACGAGCCCGAGCAGGTGCTCGTCGCCGAAACCTCCGACGGCGTGCGCGACGCCGAGCTGGCCGCCCGCGCGAAGGCGTGGGTGCTGCCCAAGCGCAAGCCGGGCGTCGAGCAGGCGGACGACGATCCGCCGTACGAATGGAACGTGGCCGACATCAGCGACGCGGTGTTGAAGCAGTCGAAGCCGCTGCCGCTCGAAGCGGTGCCGACCGAGAACGACTACGCGACGCTGCAGAGCTTCAAGTACCGCGCGACGCCGGGCGAGCGCGTCGTCGTGCGGTTCGAGGGCGACCTGAGATCGGCGGGCGGCTACCGGCTCGGCGCGCCGGTGACGAACGCGTTCACGGTGCCCGATTATCCGAAGCTGCTGCGCTTCATGGCCGACGGCTCGCTGCTGTCGATGAGCGGCAGCAAGCGGCTGTCGGTCGTGTCGCGCAACCTGCCGGGCATGAAGGTCGAGATCGGCCGCGTGCTGCCCGACCAGATCCAGCATCTCGTGAGCTTCAACAACGGCACGTACGCGCGGCCCGAGCTGTCGTATTCGTTCAGCGAGGATCACATCGTCGAGCGTTTCGTGCAGACCCGTGCGTTCCCGGCCGGCGACCCCGGCCGAGCCCATTACGAAGGCATCGACCTCGGCCAGTACCTGAAGGGCGACAAGCGCGGCGTGTTCCTGCTGCATCTGTCGAAGTACGATCCGGCGGCCGAGAAGAAGAAAGCCGACGATGCGAAGGACGGCGATTCGGCGTCCGGCGACGGCGGCCAGGATTCATCCGACAACGCCGATTCGGGCGACAGCGGCGGCAACGGCGACGACAGCGACAACGCACTCGGCGACACGCGCCTGATCGTCGTGACCGATCTCGGGATGCTGGTCAAGAAGGCGCTGGACGGCAGCCAGGACGTGTTCATCCAGTCGATTCGCACCGGCAAACCGGTTGCTGGCGCAACCGTGTCGGTGCTCGCGGTGAACGGCCAGGCGTTGTTCACGCAGACGACCGGCGCCGACGGCGTCGTGCATTTCCCCGCGTTCAAGGGGCTCGACCGCGAGAAGCGTCCGCAACTGTATGTCGTGAAGAAGGACACCGATCTGTCGTTCCTGCCGGTGGCCGGCCGCGATCGTCAGCTCGACTTCTCGCGCTTCGACGTCGACGGCGAGCGCAACGCGACGGGCCAGGGGCAACTGTCCGCGTACCTGTTCTCGGATCGCGGGCTGTACCGGCCCGGCGATCCGTTCCATATCGGCCTGATCGTGCGCGCGGCGAGCTGGGCGCGCAGCCCGGCCGGCGTGCCGCTGCAGGCGGAGATCGTCGACCCGCGCGGGATGACCGTCGAGCGCAAGCCCGTGATGGTCGACGCGACGGGCTTCACCGAGCTCGGCTACACGACCGCCGAAACGGCACCGACCGGTACGTGGACCGTCAACCTGTATATCGTCAAGGACGGCCAGCCGGGCGCCGAGCCGATCGGCAGCACGACGGTGCAGGTGAAGGAATTCCTGCCCGACCGGATGAAGGTCGACGCGAAGCTGTCGCAGCAGGTCGTCGAAGGATGGGTGAGGCCGAAGGGGCTGAAGGGCCTCGTCGATGCGCAGAACCTGTTCGGCACGCCGGCTGAAAAACGCCGCGTCGCGGCGACGCTGACGCTGCGCCCCGTGTGGCCGTCGTTCCGCAGTTGGCAGGGTTATCACTTCTTCGACGCGCGCCGCGCGAAGGAGGGCTACACGACCGCGCTGCAGGACGGCACGACCGACGACAAGGGCCATGCCGAGTTCGACCTCGATCTCGACAAGTACGCGGACGCGACCTACCAGCTCTACTTCCAGGCGAAGGCGTACGAAGCGGAAGGCGGGCGCAACGTCGCCGCGAACGCGCAGACGCTCGTGTCGAACAACGACTGGCTCGTCGGCTACAAGTCGGTCGACGATCTCGGGTACGTGAAGCGCGGCAGCCCGCGCACGGTGCGGCTCGTCGCGATCGATCCGGGCGCGAAGGCGATCGACGTGAAGGACCTGCGCGCGCAGCTCGTCGAGCAGCGCTACGTGTCGGTGCTGACCAGGCAGGATTCCGGCGCGTACAAATACGATTCGCGCTTGAAGGAAGTACCGGTCGACGAGAAGCCGCTGTCGATTCCGGCAGCCGGGCTCGACTACGCGCTGCGCACCGACAAGCCGGGCAGCTACGCGCTCGTGATCCGCCGCGCCGATGGCGCCGCGGTGAACCGGATCGAGTATTCGGTCACGGGCGCCGCGAACGTCACGCGTTCGCTCGATCGTAACGCGGAGCTTCAGGTGAGCCTCGCGAAGCACGACTTCAAGCCGGGCGAGCAGGTGGAAATCGCGATCCGTGCGCCTTACGCGGGCAGCGGCCTGATCACGATCGAGCGCGACAAGGTGTATGCGCACGCGTGGTTCCACGCGGACACGACGAGCTCGATCCAGCACATCACGGTGCCGGCCGGCTTCGAGGGCAACGGCTACATCAACGTGCAAACCATCCGCGATCCGTCGTCGGACGAGATCTTCATGAGCCCGCTGAGCTACGGCGTCGTGCCGTTCTCGGTGAACCTCGACGCGCGCCGCAACGCGGTGACCGTCGATGCGCCGGCGCTCGTGAAGCCGGGCGATACCGTCAATTTCGTCGTGCATTCGGCGAAGCCGGCGAAGGTCGTCGTGTTCGCGGTCGACGAGGGCATCCTGCAGGTCGCGCGCTACAAGCTCGGCGATCCGCTGAAGTTCTTCTTCCGCAAGCGGATGCTCGAAGTCGGCACGTCGCAGATCCTCGACCTGATCCTGCCGGACTTCGAGAAGCTGATGGCGATGGCCGCGCCCGGCGGCGACGCCGACGATGCGATCGGCCGCCAGCTGAACCCGTTCAAGCGCAAGCGCGACAAGCCGGTCGTCTACTGGTCGGGGATCGTCGACGTGAACGGCGACACGCGCCTGAGCTACACGGTGCCCGACTATTTCAACGGGAAGCTGCGCGTGATGGCCGTGTCGGTGTCGCCGGACCTGGTCGGCACGTTCGAAGGCGCGACGACGGTACGCGGCGATTTCGTGCTGTCGCCGAACGTGCCGACGACGCTCGCGCCCGGCGACGAGGCCGACGTCAGCGTCGGCGTCGCGAACAACCTGACGGGCGTCGGCAACCAGCCGGTGCCGGTCGCGGTCACGCTGAAGACGGGCCCGCAGTTGCAGGTGATCGGGCCGGCGACGCAGAACGTCGCGCTCGCGCCGCAGCACGAAGGCGTCGCGCTGTTCCGCGTGAAGGCGACCGACACGCTTGGCTCGGGCGCGCTGTCGTTCGGCGCGCGCTACGGCGCGAAGGGCGCGCAGCAGCGGGTCGACGTGTCGGTGCGGCCGGCCGCCGCGTTCCGCACGCAGCTCGACATCGCGCGGCTCGAGCCGGGCAGGAAGGCGAGCGTGCCGAACCTGCGATCGATGTACGACGCGTATGCGTCGCGCGACGCGAGCATCTCGACCGCGCCGCTGGTGCTGTCCGAAGGGCTGTCGTCGTATCTCGTCAACTTCGAGCACGCGTGCAGCGAGCAGATGGTGAGCGCGGCCGTACCGCGCATGTTCGCGGCGAAGTGGCTGTCGGTGCGCGCGCTGACGAGCGCGATGCATGCGCCCGAAGCCGGCGCCGATGCAGCCAACGCGAGCGCGATCGCGCAATTCCTCGGCGTGCTGCGCGGCCGGCAGAACGCGCAGGGCGGCTTCGGCCTGTGGAGCGCGACGCCCGATGCCGATCCGTTCGTGTCCGCGTATGCGATGCACGTGCTGCTCGATGCGCGCGAGCGCGGCGTCGCGGTGCCGAAGGACATGCTCGATGCGGGCAATGCGTACTTGCAGCGGCTCGCCGCGAACGATTCGCTCGGCTCGCTCGACCTGCTGCGGCAGCGCGCGTACGCGGTGTACCTGCTCACGCGCCAGGGCAACGTGACGACCAACAACCTCGCGGCCGTGCAGAAGCGGCTGCAGGCGGCCTATCCGAACGACTGGAAGAACGATCTCGCGGCGGCGTGGCTCGCCGCGTCGTATCAGTTGCTGAAGCAGGACAAGGAGGCCGCCGCGCTGATCGCGGGCCCGCAGGCGTTGCTCGAACGCAAGCGCGCGTCCGGCGGGGACGATTCGACCGGCTACTACATCGATCCGCTGACGCGCGATGCGAGCGTGCTGTACCTGCTCGCGAAGCACTTCCCGGAGCGCGTGCGCAAGCTGTCGCCGCGCGCGATGGACAACCTCGCCGCGCCGCTCGTCGACAACCGCTACAACACGCTGTCGTCGGCGATGACGATTCTCGCGCTCGACGCGTACGCGGCATCGAACGCAGGGCAGCTCGACCAGCTCGCGATCAATGAGGTACGCGCGGGCGCCGCGCCGAAGGACGTATCGTCGATCCAGGCGAACCTCGTGCGCTCGGGCACATGGTCGGCCGGCGCATCGCGGGTCGACTTCGTGAACGGCAGCGCGTTGCCGGCGTGGTGGGTCGCGAGCCAGTCGGGCTACGACCGCGGCACGTCGACGAAGGCGATCAAGAACGGGCTGGAAATCGTGCGCGACTACACGGATACGGACGGCAAGCCGCTCGCCAGGATCACGCTCGGCCAGGAGATCGACGTGCACCTGAAGATTCGCGCGACCGGTTCGGCGAACATCGGCAACGTCGCGATCGTCGACTTGCTGCCGGGCGGCTTCGATCCGGTGATCGCGCCGCCGCCCGTGACCGATACGGAGGACGGCAACGGCGACGGCAGTGCGTCGGCGCCGGTGGCCGATGCGCCGTGGCATTCGCCGATCGGCGTGAAAGGCTCGACGTGGCAGCCGCAGTTCGCCGATATCCGCGAGGATCGCGTGGTGGTCTACGGCACCGCGACGACCGACGTGCGGGAGTTCGTCTACCGGATCAAGGCGAGCAACGCGGGTCGCTTCATTGCGCCGCCGGCCTACGGCGAATCGATGTACGACCGCCGCGTGCAGGCGCAGGCGCCGGGCGGCGCGGCGCTGACGGTGGAGCGCGTGCGATGACGAGGCGGCCGCACCGGCGTGGCAGGCCGCGCAGGTCGCCAGGAGCGGCCGGCCGTGGCTGACGCATCCGTGCTCCGGCGCGCGCTGCGCGGCGCCGGCCGCTGGCTGCATCGCTGGCAGAACTGGCTCGTCGGCGCATTGCTCGTGTTCGGCGCGCTGGCCGCGTGCCGGCTATGGCCGCATCCGCCGCTGCGCGACTGGAAACCGTCATCGGTCGCGGTGACGGACGCGCGGGGCCGGTTGCTGCGCCTGACGCTCGCGAAGGACGACCGCTACCGGCTGTGGGTGCCGCTCGAGCGGATGTCGCCGCAGCTTGTCGAAGCCGTGATGCTGCACGAGGACCGATGGTTCCGGTGGCATCCGGGTTTCAACCCGTACGGTCTGGCGCGCGGCGCATGGATCACCTACGTGCGCGGCGGCAATCCGCAGGGCGGCTCGACGCTGACGATGCAGCTCGCGCGCTCGCTGTGGAAGCTGAACACGCGCACGCCGGCCGGCAAGCTCGAGCAGGTCGCGCGCGCGGTGCAGCTCGAACTGTTCTACTCGAAGCGGCAGATTCTCGAAGCGTATCTGAACGACGCGCCGTACGGCCGCAACGTCGAAGGCGCGGGCACCGCGAGCGTCGTCTATTTCGACCGGATGCCCGACGCGCTGACGCTGCCCGAAGCGCTCGCGCTCGCGGTGATTCCGCAGGACCCGGCGCGGCGCGTGCGCGGCGGGCAGGACGCGATCAACCGGGCGCTGGCCGCGTCGCGCAACCGGCTGTATGCGCGCTGGCTGACGGCGCATCCGGGCGATGCATCGCTCGAGCCGCTGTTCGCGTTGCCGCTGGCGATGCGGCCGTTGTCCGCGCTCCCGTTCGATGCGCCGCACGCGGTCGATCAGGCGCTCGCCGCGCGCAGCGCGTGGCGCACGACGTCGAGCGGTGCGGCGGACGATGGCAACCGCGACAGCGATGGCGGCGCGCGGCTCGCGACGACCGTCGATCTCGACCTGCAACGCATGCTCGAACGGCAGATTTCACGTTATGTCGCGCGCAACGATACGCGCGGCGTGCGCAATGCGGCGGCCATCCTCGTCGATACGCGCGACATGGGCGTGAAGGCGCTGGTCGGCTCCGCGAACTTCTTCGACCGGACGATCGACGGGCAGGTGAACGGCACGCTTGCGCGGCGCTCGCCGGGCTCGACGCTCAAGCCGTTCATCTACGCGCTCGGCTTCGACCAGGGCGTGCTGCATCCGCAGACCGTGCTGCGCGACGTGCCGACCGCGTTCGGACCGTATGCGCCGGAGAATTTCGACGGTCATTTCCTCGGGCCGATCACGGCGACCGATGCGCTGAACCGCAGCCGCAACGTGCCGGCCGTGTGGGTCGCGTCGCAGCTCAAGTCGCCCGACCTGTACCGGTTCCTGCAGGACGCCGGCGTGCGCCGGCTCGCGAGCGCGCGGCACTACGGGCTCGCGCTCGTGCTCGGCGGCGGCGAAGTGACGATGCAGGATCTCGCGGCGCTGTATGCGATGCTCGCGAACCGCGGCGAGTTCCGGCCGCTGCGGCTGCGCGCGGACGAGCCGGCGCTGCCCGGCCGGCGCCTGCTGAGCGCCGAGGCGAGCTACATGACGATGGACATGCTGCGCCAGCACCTGCGTCCCGACGAGACGAGCGGCGCGCAGCCATCGAGCGTGCCCGTGTACTGGAAGACCGGTACGTCGTGGTCGTTCCGCGATGCGTGGACGGCCGGCGTGTTCGGCCCGTACGTGCTGGTCGTGTGGGTCGGCAATTTCGACAATTCGACCAATACCGCGTTCGTCGGTGTCGATGCGGCCGCGCCGCTGTTCTTCCAGGTCGTCGATGCGATGAACGCGGAACGCACGCTCGTCGAGCCGCCGCGCTCGGTGCCGCCGCGGCTGAAGCGCGTGCGCGTTTGCCTCGCGAGCGGCGATCTCCCGAACGAGTGGTGTCCGCAGCAGGGCTGGACGTGGTTCATTCCGGGCACGTCGCCGATTCGGGTGAGCACCGTGCACCGGCCCGTCGTGATCGACGACGCGACGGGGAAGGCTGCGTGCCCGCCGTACGACGGCAAGCGCACGCATACGGAGATCTTCGAGTTCTGGCCGTCGGATTTGCAGCAGGTGTTCGCGCAGGCCGGCATTCCGCGCCGGCGGCCGCCGCAGAATGCGGATTGTCGCGATGCCGGGCAGGTCGAAGGCGATCCGCCGCGCATCACGTCGCCGCTGCGCGGCAGTACGTATGCGATGCGCGTGAAGACCGCCGACGACACGCGCATCGCGTTCAACGCGACCGCCGATGCGAGCGCGCATGCGCTGTACTGGTTCGTCAACGACGCGTACGTCGGCCGCAGTGTGCCCGGCGATGCGCTGTTCTGGCAGCCGCGCACGGCCGGCAGCTATACGGTGCGGGTGGTCGACGATCACGGGCGCAGCGACCAGCGGCCGTTGGGCGTGGGGCTGGAGCAGTAGGCGCGGCCCGCTTGCGCCGGTTCAGACGCTGTAGCCGATCCGCAGGACGCCCCATGGCCGTCCGCCGACGACGATCGGCGCGGACACGTCCTTCATCAGCGCGAACTGGCCGTTGCCCATGTCGCGCCGATAGGTTTGCAACAGGAACGGCTTGTCGTGCGACACGGACATGCGCGCCGTCCGGTCCGTGTAGATCCGGCGATTCCGTGAGTTCGCCGCGTTCCAGGCGGCGTCCGCGCGCTGCGGCAGCGAAAACTTCCGGTTGTGGGTCGGCAGGTAGCACTGCCGGTCGAAACTCGCGCAGTAGACGATCCGTTCGTCGAGATCGAGCACCGGTTCCTGGATGGCCGGCAGCACGCGATCGGTGAACGCCGTGAAGCGCGTCATGAACTGCTGCGGGTCGGTGCCCGGAATCGGTTCGTAGTGCGTGTCGAAGAGCGCGTCGAGCGCGATATCGCCGCGGCCGACCGCGTCCTCGAAGAGCTTGCTGATCGCGGCGGCCGTGCTCCGCGCGGTGTCGATCAGGCGCGTGTCGGGCGATTCGATGCCGGTCGCGGCCGTGAGCTCGATCAGCGTTTCGGAAACGGAGAGCAGGTTGCCGAGCCGGTCCTTGGCCTGCGAGAAATTGTCGGCCGAGTTCTCGACGCCGGACGCCATCTCGCCCACCTGCTCGTCCAGACGGTGGCACTGCGCCTCGATCTCGTCCGTCAGCGATGCGATCTGTTCGGCCTCGCCCGCGAGCTCGGTGATCGCGTGCCCGGTTGCGTGCACGACCTCGCCGATCGTGCGGGTGCCCTCGCGCACGCGGTGCGCGCGGGCGGCGTTGTCGGTGCCTTCCGCGAGCAGGTGCTCGGTCTGCTCGGCGAGCCGCGCGAGCGTCGTCTCGATCTGGGCCGTGGCCTGCCCGGTCTTCGCGGACAGGTTCTTGACCTCGGCCGCGACGACCGCGAAGCTGCGGCCGGATTCGCCGGCGCGCGCGGCCTCGATCGCGGCGTTCAGCGCGAGCAGGTGAGTCTGTCGGGCGATCACCGAGATCTCCTCGGAGACGGCTCGCACGTGATCGAGCGCGTCGCGCAGCGCGCCCATCTGGTCGCTGATCGTGGTGACGCCCTCGACGAGGCCGTGAATGTCGGCGAGCGACGCCTCGATCGTCTGCTGCGACTGCCGGACCGCGTTCGATGCGTTGGCGCTGACGTCGCGCACCTGCTGCGCGGCCTCGGCGATCCGGTGGTTGCCGCGCAGCGTGAGGGCGGCCGATTCGCGCAGCGTGTGGCAGACCTCCGCCTGCCGGGCGACGCGGGCCGCGACTTCCTCGACGTGGCCCGATACGTCGCAGATCTCGATGCCGAGCCGGCCTGCCTGCTCGGCGATGTCGCCGACGAGCGCGCGCGACGAACGGCGGCCGCGGCCGATTCCGAAGAAGTTCACGTTGGTGGGTCTCCTTGAGGACACGCGCGCGGGGTTCCCGGCGGATGTTGGGTATGCGTTCCTGACTTGACGGCCGTACGGCCGCGGACTTGAGGTCGGGTAAACATCGAGATCGGCGTGCCGGATGGCGGGACCGGCGCCGGGAGGGGCGCGTTTGCGCCACGTTCGCGCGACGTTTCCGTGGCCGGACGGACGGCGCGTGGTGGCCGCCCGTCCTCGGGGGCTGTATCAGAACACGTGGTGGATGCCGGCGTTGACGCCGACCGTCGTGCCCGGCAACCCGTACAACGCGCCGCCCGTGATGCCGAGGCCCGTATTCATCGCGCCGTGGTTGTTGACCACGCCGACCTGCGCATACAGGCCCGTTCGTTTCGACAGGCTGTAGTCGGCGCCGACCGCGGCAAGCAGCGAATGGTTGTGCGAATCGTTGCGGTCGGTCGTGTACCACGCGCCGGTGTTCAGGTCGAGGGCCGGCGTGACGCGATAGTCGAGGCCGGCGCTGTACACGTTGTTGCTGAACGAACCGGCGACCTTGTAGCTCGTGAACGACGCCTTGCCGGTCACCGGCCCGAACGTGTAGGCGGCGCCGATCGTGCGGCCGACGAACGCGACCGTGCTCGGCACCGGCGTCGGGGACGTGCCGCCGTTGCCGTCGTAGAGCGCCGCGTTGAGCATGAAGCCGCCGTTCGTATAGGTAAGGCTGCCGGAATACTGGCGTCCCGCCTGGAAGTCGCCGGCCTTGCCGCCGAAGCCGAACATCGCGCTGGCCGTCAGCCCGGCGATCGTCGGGCTCGTGTACGAAATCGCGTTCGGGTTGAAGAGGCCCGTGACGAGCACGTTGTCGACGTACGGCACCAGCGCGGCGCCGAAGTGCGAGACGTTGCGCGGATCCGATCCGAGTATCGCGAGCACGAATGGCGAGAACTGCAGGCCGACCTTCGTTTCGCCGAAGCCGCCGTCGATCCCGACCCACGCCTGGCGGCCGAAGAAGTTGCCGTTCGAATGGCCGAACGCGCCGTCCGTGATGTTGAAGCCGCTCTCCAGCTTGAATCTCGCGTGCAGCCCGCCGCCGAGATCCTCGGTACCCGTGATGCCGAAGTTGGTCGGGGTCATGCCCGTGTCGGTCAGCGCGAATTGACGTCCGGCGTTGCCGCCGGTTGCCGAATCGAGCGATCGACTCGTATAGAGCAACGCGGCGTCGAGGTCGCCGTACAGCGTGACGCTGCTCTGCGCGAAACTGCTCGTGCTGGCGGCCGCGCCGAACAGCGCCGCGCAAATCGTCCATGTCCTGCTCTTCATCGTCTGTCTCCGTTTTGTGAGTGTTGTAATACGTACGACTAATTGAAAAGGCGGCGAAAGCGATGCGAGCCGCCTGCATGCCGTGCCGTCGGGGAACGCACGGCGATGCCTGTCGCCGGCGCGAAGGCGGCCGCGAGCCCGGCGTGGGAAACGGGATCGCGGCCGTGCCGCGGCGCCGCGTTGAAGCGATACGCCCGCCGTGGCGGGCGATGTCACATCGAGCGGTTCAACTGCTCGAGGATGGCCGGATTCTCGAGCGTGGACGTATCCTGCGTGATCGCCTCGCCCTTCGCGAGCGAGCGCAAGAGGCGCCGCATGATCTTGCCCGAGCGCGTCTTCGGCAGGTTGTCGCCGAAGCGGATGTCCTTCGGCTTCGCGATCGGCCCGATCTGCTTGCCGACCCAGTCGCGCAGCGCCTTCGCGAGCGCCGCCGCTTCGTCGCCTTCCGGACGCGAACGCTTCAGCACCACGAATGCCACGACCGCCTCGCCCGTCGTGTCGTCCGGGCGGCCGACCACCGCCGCCTCCGCAACCAGCTCATGCGACACCAGCGCCGATTCGATCTCCATCGTGCCGAGCCGGTGGCCCGATACGTTCAGCACGTCATCGATCCGGCCCATGATCGTGAAGTAGCCGGTCTCCTTGTCGCGCACGGTGCCGTCGCCGGCCAGATAAAGCGTGCCGCCGAGTTCTTCCGGGTAGTAACTCTTCTTGAAGCGCTCCGGGTCGCCCCAGATCGTGCGGATCATCGCGGGCCACGGACGCTTGACGACGAGAATCCCGCCTTGCCCGTTCGGCACGTCCTGGCCCGTCTCGTCGACCACCGCGGCCATGATGCCCGGCAACGGCAGCGTGCACGAACCCGGTACGGTCGGCGTCGCGCCCGGCAGCGGCGTGATCA
>NZ_JAIZQG010000032.1:0-64660 GCF_020419965.1 Burkholderia sp. AU39826 | reverse complement strand
GCGAGTCGGTCCCACCCCTTCCCATCCCGAACAGGACCGTGAAACGACTCTACGCCGATGATAGTGCGGATTCCCGTGTGAAAGTAGGTAATCGTCAGGCTCCCTAAGCCAAGAACCCCCGCCCGAACAGGCGGGGGTTTTTGCATTTCGGCACCGCGAGAAGCATGATGCAGCGAGCCATCTTGCTGCCATCCGTTCATCCATCAGACCGTGATCCGCAAGATCGGAAAAAATCGGCCCGGGATCGCTCTCGATTCTTTTTCGCCGATCTTTTCAGCTCCCAGCGCCAGATAGAACGACGCGGCATTCGGATCCGCTTCGATCACAAAGCTTTGGATGCCTCTCGCAGCGGCTTCGGCCCGAACCGCTTCCCACAGCGCACGGGCGACGCCTCGCCCCATGTAATCAGGATGGACGAACAGCCATCCGGGCGTTGGTCGATCCGATTCCGATGATGCTCGGACCCAGAATCCGATGATTGTCTCGCCCGATTGCGCGAGATAACCGATCGACCCTTCGATCGTCTCCGGCGAAATCGTGAGATCGTTTTGCCACAAGTCGAGCCATTCCTTCGGGTAGCCCCAGTGCGCCTTCGACAGGCGCGCCAGTTGCGTGAGCTCGTCCGAATCCGCGCCGCGCGCAGCACGCACGGTAAATAGCATATGCATTTCGTCTCTCGTCATTGCCGGCTGCCGGCATCCCCTCGCGCAGCGCTTTTATCGGTGCATCGTCCGGATCGCAGTGTCTCACCGCTCAACCGACAACCTGCTCGCTCGCCGCGGTATTGCGCGACACGCGTCAAACGCGTGCGCCGGCGCAGCTACACGACCCGCGATGCATGTCCGGCGACGACGCGCCAACTGGCGCCTGCTCGACGCCAGAGGCGCGTATAGGCAAACTTGCCGGAGAATGCCGTGCCATCGAAATGGCCGGCGAGGGTCGCTCGCGTCGTGGTCAGGATCATCTCGTCGATCGCGCATGCACGCATGTCGAGGACGTCGAGCGTGTCGAGACGCAGAAGCCTCGCGCGATGTGCGGCCAGGTCGTCCGTTTTCGAGATGATCTGGCCGGTCGGGACCGTGAACACCAGATCATCGTCCAGCAGCGCATCGAGCGCTTCGACATCATTGGCCAACATCGCCGCACGGAGCGCGGCTTCGGCGGGTTCGATGACGGTACGGATTGCATCCATGTCGGGCCTCGCATCATTTCGGAAGGGAAGCGGCACGGCGGCGACAGACGCAACCTACCGCGCGTTCGACAACGACTGACGCCGGACCAGCATCACCATGCAGATACCGGTCGACGCAATGAGGTTGACGGCCGGATAGAACGCGACCGCGACGCTCCAGGTGCTCAGCGCCAGCAACGCCAGCGTGTACTTGAGCACGCACAGCGCAAAGTAGGCGAGGCTCTCGCTCCACGGATCGCGGATCGCCTTGCGCACGGTTGGGCCGAGGCCGGCGAGCTCGATCAGCGTAACGAGACAGATCGACACCGTCGGATCGTCGGTCAGTAGCCACAGTGGAATGGCCGACAGGGCCGCGCACAGGAACAACCAGTCGACGCCCGTCCAGCCGCGCTCGCCGCGAAACAGACTGGCGATCAGCGTCAAAAAGCACGTGACGGCAATCGCTGCCGTGCACCATGCGGACGGCCCGGCGCCCGCGACGAACTGGCCAGCGGCCGCGATCGCCGTGACGATCGACCACACGAGCCACGTGAACAGATGCGGGCGAACGATGCGCCGGTAGATCGCGAGCGCGTAAGGAATGGCGGCCAGCAACGACACGGCCGTCCCGATCGCGCCAAAGATCGAAGCGGCTCCCTGATCGACGCTCACCATCGACGCAACCTTGTTCGGATCGGCCGACCAGTATGTGCCGTGACGGATCGGAGTGCAACGTCATGCGTGCGCTGCGGTGCGGTGAGCGTCATGCAGATTCGCACCGGGACGCGGAAGCAACCCGGCCCAAAACAAACGGCACCGGGAATGCGATGCCGCCGGAAAACCCACCGCGCGTCGATGCCTGGGTGGCGTCAGTACTCGAACGTCCGCAGGCGCGCTGCGTGTCCTTCGAGCCCGAGATAGTGGCTGAGCTTGCCGGCGCGAACCTTGCAAATGTCGTCCTTCAGCTTGTCCAGCAGTTTCCCGCTCGCCGCGCGATAGGCTGCTGCTGCATCGGCGCCATGGGCCGACAGGGCGGCGCCGATCAGCCGTGCGCTATCGGCGCCGCCGCCCGCGACGCAACGCGCCATCGCGTCGGCATCCGGCTGCACGCCGGCGTCGAGCAGCGCACGCATCAATGTGACCGGCACGTCGCCGGACACGGACGCGAGCGAATCCGGTGCAACCGGTGCGCCCGATTCGAGCAACGCGGCGGCTGCGGAAAACTTTCGGCACCGCAGTGCGTAATCCGTCGGGATCGAACTGCCGGCGAGCGCCATGCCGAGATCGGCGACCAGCGGCGCCAGTCGCGCGATGAGTGCCGCATCGTCGTGATCGATCGCATGACGTAATGCGTGACGAGCAAGCACCGGCTGCGAGCCGAGCGTGCCGTCGGCGAGCGGCGTGCGCCAGTCGATCACCGCTTGCCGATAGAACGCGATCAGCTTGTCGGCCAGCGATGCGGACAGGCCATGATCGTCGCGGCGTTCATCGACGTATTCGAGCAGCGTGACGCCGGTGCCGGGTTCGCTGCCGGGCTCCAGTGGATCCGCATGAAGCTGCAGCGCGCCGAATGCCGTGTACAGATCGGGAGCGACCGTCGCGAGGCCGTCCTCGTGCATCGCCCCGCGCCACGCAGGCGGCAACCCTTGTTTCCAGGCGAGCACATGACCATAGTCGCGGGCGCCCGGCTCCGTAACGACGTAGATGCGATCGCAATATTCGAAGCCGCCGAACGGCAGCGCGCCGATTTTGCCGTTCCACGTGCGGGCGTTCTCCTCCGCGGCTTCTTCGGCCAGTTCGAGTTCGTGGTCGATCCAGCCTTGCAGGTCGCGATAACCGTCGCTGCCGTTGTAGAACAGTTCGCTCCCGCCGATCGCTTCGACATTTCCGTTCATCTCCAGCGTCAGGTCGTAGTCGAGGCTGCCGCCGGCCGTGATACGCCACAGCTCGAGCAACGGGAGCGGAATGTCGCCGTGACAGCAGGCCTGTACGGCCGCGATCTGGTCGGCCGGCATCGGCGGTTGCGCATCGAAGATCACGCGGCCGGCAAACAGTACGATGCCGTGCGCGCGCAGATCAGCCAGTTCGGTATCGGAAAAGAAGGTGGATTGCATCGAGCGTCAGCGGTAAGGGTTGATCGGATGTGTGCCGCGGTTCATCGGCGATGGACGCCCCGCGGATGGGCGCATCGTATCGGCGGCACCTGACGAGACGCTTCGAATCCACCGGTCATTCAAGACTCCGCCTCCGCCGCATGGACGTCGCGCCGAAACGCGCCGGGGCTCGTGCCGGTCCATTTCCGGAACGCGCGATGAAACGCGCTCGGCTCGGTGAAGCCGAGCTCGGCCGCGATCTCCGCGACGCCGAGCGCATGCCCGCGCAACAGCGACTGCGCCAGCGCGCCGCGCAACTCGTCCTTGATCGCGGCGAAGCTTTGCCCTTCGCTGCGCAACCGCCGCCGCAGCGTCGCGGGCGTCGTATCGAGCCGCACGGCCAGCGTGTCGAAGTCGGGCCACTCGGCGGCCGGCAGCGCCTTCAGGTGCGCGCGTGTCTTCGCGACCCAGCCCGTGTCGTGCCGGTAGCGCACGAGCAGGTTACCAGGCGCACCGCGCAGGAAGGTCTTCAGCGCCTGTTCCGAACGGATCGTCGGTAGCGCGAGGTACGCGGCGTTGAATGCGAGCCGGCTGTCGGGCCGGTCGAAATGCACGGGGACGCCGAAGAACTGGTGATAGTCGCTGCGCTGGCCGGGGCTCGGGCACGCGAAGTCGATGCGCTGCAGCGGGATGCGCCGGCCAATCAGCCAGCACGCGACGCCGAGCAGGATCAGCCAGAACGTCCGGTACGCGAATGCCGGGTACGGCGCGCCCGATTGCGTCAGCACGATCTGCGCCTGCCCGTCGGCCACGACGAGTTCGCCGTGCGGCTCGTCGAGCACCACCCGCAGGAACTTCAGCGCGCGTCGCAGCGCCTTGTCGAGCGTGCCGGCATGCAGCACCGCGTGGCACAGCAGCGTGAAGCTGCCGCGCCGCATCGGACGCGCGGCGAGCCCGAAGAATTCGTCGTCGAGCGCGCCGGCGATCGCGAGCCACAGCCGGCCGTACTGCTGCGGCGTGACGGGCTCGCGCACGGCGGCCGGCAACCCGGCGGCGCGCAGCACGGGCGCGGTCGGCAGGTCGCGCCGGCGCAGGCACGCGAGCGCATCGTCGACGAAATCCGGCGAAATCATCTGCGGCCCCATTTTCCTGCGTCCTCCGACATGGCAAAAGCGATCACGATTCTAGATTCGGTTTGTCATTGATTGCAATGTAGCGGCTGTCTACTATCGATGTATCCCCGTCGCGCCCCTGGCTCGCCGGCGGCCATAACGTACAGGAGACACGCATGCCTGAAGGAGCTACCGCCCGGGCGGTGCCGGCCTACGCCGACGCCGTGGCCCGGTTCAGTATCGAGACCGCCGCCGCGCAATTGGCCGGCGACCTGGAGCGCGGCCTGAACGCGTGCGTCGAGTGCTGCGACCGGCACGCGAAGGCCGACGCGATCGCGCTCGACTGGATCGATGTCGGCGGCCGGCACCACAGCTTCACGTTCGCGCAGATGCAGGCGCTCTCGGCCCGGGTCGCGAACCTGCTCGTCGCGCAGGGCGTGAAGCCGGGCGACGTGGTGGCCGGGCTGCTTCCGCGTACGCCCGAGCTCGTCGCGACGATCCTCGGCACGTGGCGTGCAGGCGCCGTGTACCAGCCGCTGTTCACCGCATTCGGCCCGAAGGCGATCGAGCACCGGCTGCGCATGAGCGACGCGCGGCTCGTCGTGACGAACGTCGCGAATCGCGCGAAGCTCGACGAGGTCGCCGATTGCCCGCCGGTCGCGACGGTGCGCGAAGCAGGCGAGACGCTGTCGGCGCACGACATCGATTTCCGCGCGGCGCTCGACGCGCAGTCCGATACGTTCGAGCCCGTGCTGCGCAAGGGGTCGGACCTGTTCATGATGATGTCGACGTCGGGCACGACGGGTTTGCCGAAGGGCGTGCCGGTACCGCTGTACGCGCTGCTCGCGTTCGGCGCATACATGCGCCAGGCAGTCGACCTGCGCGAAGGCGACCGGTTCTGGAACATCGCCGATCCGGGCTGGGCGTACGGGCTCTATTACGCGATCACCGGCCCGCTGCTGCTCGGCCATGCGACGACGCTGTACGAGGGCGGCTTCACGGTCGACAGCACGTATGACGTGATCGAACGGCTCGGCATCACGAGCCTCGCGGGTTCGCCGACCGCGTTCCGGATGCTGATGGCGGCCGGGCCGGAAGCGGCCGCGCGCGCGAAGGGCCGGCTGCGCGTGGTGAGCAGCGCGGGCGAACCGCTGAACCCGGAAGTGGTGCGCTGGTTCCACGCGGCGCTCGGCGCGCCGATCCACGATCACTACGGCCAGACCGAACTCGGGATGGTCGTGAACAACCATCACGGCCTCGCGCACGTGGTGCACATCGGTTCCGCCGGCTTCGCGATGCCGGGCTACCGTGTCGCGGTGCTCGACGAAGCGGGCCGCGAGCTCGGCCCCGGCGAGCCCGGCAACCTCGCGATCGACATCGCGCGCTCGCCGCTGCTGTGGTTCCGCGGCTACTGGCAGCAGGACACGCCGGCGATCGCGGGTGGCTACTACCGGACCGGCGACAACGTGGAGCTGGAGCCGGACGGCGCCGTGAGCTTCATCGGCCGCGCGGACGACGTGATCACGTCGTCCGGCTACCGGATTGGCCCGTTCGACGTGGAGAGCGCGCTGATCGAGCATCCGGCCGTCAGCGAGGCCGCCGTGATCGGCGTGCCCGATCCGGAGCGCACGGAGATCGTGAAGGCGTTTGTCGTGTTGTCGAAAGGGTTCGACGGCACACCGGAACTGGCGGAGGAATTGAGTCTGCACGTGAAGCGGCGGCTGTCCGCTCACGCTTATCCGCGCGCGATCGATTTCGTCGACGCGCTGCCGAAAACCCCGAGTGGCAAGATCCAGCGCTTCGTGTTGCGCAAGATGGAAGCCGAGAAGGCCGTTCAACCCTGAATATGGACTGCGAATGAATATCGAGGATCGCGTTTTTCTGATTACGGGCGCAGGTTCCGGCCTGGGCGCCGCGGTGGCGCGCATGGTCGTCGCGCAAGGCGGCAAGGCCGTGCTGCTGGACGTCAACGAGGAGGCGGGTGCGAGTCTCGCCAACGAACTCGGCGCGGCCGCGCGCTTCGTGAAGACCGACGTGACGAGCGAGGCTGACGGCCAGGCGGCCGTCGCCGCCGCGCGCGATGCGTTCGGTCGTGTCGACGCGCTCGTGAACTGCGCGGGCGTCGCGCCGGGCGAGAAGGTCGTCGGCCGCGACGGCCCGCATTCGCTCGACCGCTTCGCGCGCGCGGTGTCGATCAACCTCGTCGGCACGTTCAACATGATCCGGCTGGCCGCCGAAGCGATGTCGAAGCAGGACGCGAACGCGGAAGGCGAGCGCGGCGTGATCGTCAACACCGCGTCGGTCGCGGCGTTCGACGGGCAGATCGGCCAGGCCGCGTATGCGGCGTCGAAAAGCGGCGTGGTGGGCATGACGCTGCCGATCGCGCGCGAGCTCGCGCGCTTCGGCATTCGCGTCGTGACGGTCGCGCCCGGCATCTTCGCGACGCCGATGATGGCCGGCATGCCGCAGGACGTGCAGGACGCGCTCGGCAAGAGCGTGCCGTTCCCGCCGCGGCTCGGCCGCCCGGAAGAATTTGCGGCGCTGGTGCGCCACATCGCCGAGAACACGATGCTGAACGGCGAAGTCATCCGTCTCGATGGCGCGTTGCGCATGGCACCGCGCTGACACTGGAGGAAGCGAATCATGACGACTCAGGATCCGATCGTAATCGTGGGTGCGGCCCGTACGCCGATGGGCGGTTTTCAGGGCGACCTGGCGGCGGCCAGCGCGAGCGACCTTGGCGCGGTGGCGATTCGTGCGGCGCTCGAGCGCGCGAACGTGCCGGCCGAACGTATCGACGAAATCGTGTTCGGCTGCGTGCTGCCGGCCGGCCAAGGGCAGGCGCCCGCGCGGCAGGCCGCGCTGAAGGCCGGGCTGCCGCTCGCGGCGGGCGCGACCACGGTCAACAAGATGTGCGGTTCGGGCATGAAGGCGGCGATGTTCGCGCACGACCTGCTGCTGGCGGGGTCCGCGGGCGTGGCCGTCGCGGGCGGGATGGAGAGCATGACGAATGCGCCGTACCTGCTGCCGAAGGCGCGCGCGGGCATGCGCATGGGGCACGGGCAGGTGCTCGACCACATGTTCCTCGACGGGCTCGAGGACGCATATGAAAAAGGCCGCCTGATGGGCACGTTCGCGGAGGATTGCGCGCAGGCCTACCAGTTCACGCGCGAAGCGCAGGATGCGTTCGCGATTGCGTCGCTGACGCGGGCGCAGCGCGCGATCGCGGATGGGCGTTTCGCATCGGAGATCGCGCCGGTGACCGTGAAGGCCGGCAAGACGGAAAGCGTCGTGTCGATCGACGAGCAGCCGGGCAAGGCGAAACTCGACAAGATCCCGACGCTGAAGCCGGCGTTTCGCGACGGCGGCACGGTGACGGCTGCGAACGCATCGTCGATCTCGGACGGCGCGGCCGCGCTCGTGATGATGCGCCGCTCGGAAGCCGAGCGCCTCGGCCTCACGCCGAAGGCCGTGATCGTCGGGCATTCGACTTATGCGGACAAGCCCGGCCTGTTCGCGACCGCGCCGATCGGCGCACTGCGCAAGCTGTCGGAGAAAACCGGCTGGAACCTGCGCGACGTCGACCTGTTCGAGATCAACGAAGCGTTCGCGGTGGTGCCGATGGCCGCGATGCGCGACCTCGACCTGCCGCACGAGAAGGTGAACGTGCACGGCGGCGCGTGCGCGCTCGGGCATCCGATCGGCGCATCGGGTGCGCGCGTGATGGTGACGCTGCTGGCCGCGCTCGAGACGCACGGGGTGACGCGCGGTATCGCCTCGCTGTGCATCGGCGGCGGCGAAGCGACCGCGGTTGCAATCGAGCGGATCGCTTGACACGACGCATGACGCGTTGCGTCGTACCCGCGCACGCAAGTGGCAACACGGGCGGCGCGTATCGCACGGGACATCTCCGGGTGATGCGCGCCGCCCGTCTTTTTATTCGGCGGCTCGCCGTGTCGCGCTACGGCTTCGCGTTCGGCGACACCGCGCCGCACGCACGGATCACGAGCTGCACGACCTGCTCGGTCTTTTCGTCGAACGCCTTCTTCGTGAACGCGCGCTTGCCGCTCAGCGCGCGAATCTGCGCATCGAAATCCGCATAGTGTTGCGTGGTCGACCAGATCAGGTACATCAGCGCATGCGGGTCGATCGGCGCGAGCAGCCCGCGTGCGATCCAGCCTTCGATCACCTCGACGCGCGTGTCGAACCACGGCTTCACACGTTGCGACAGGATGTCCTGCATGTGCTCCGCGCCGTGGATGATCTCGTTGGCCCAGACCTTCGAGCCGAGCGGGCGCCGCCGCGACAGCGCCATCTTCGCGCGCACGTAGCTGCCGATCGCGTCCACCGGATCGTCGCCGGCCTCGAACGAACCGGCCGCGCGATGCCAATCTTCGAACAGGTCGTCGAGCACGCGCCGGTACAACGCGAGCTTGGTCGGGAAGTAGTAGTGCACGTTCGCCTTCGGCAGGCCGGCGCGCTCCGCGATCATCGCGGTGCTGGCGCCGGCGAGCCCGCGTTCCGCGAATACGGCTTCCGCGCACGCGAGCAGATGTGCTTCGTTGGACTCGCGTATGTGCGCCTTGCGTCGCCGCAAAGGCGCCGGCGTTTCGTCCCGGTCGGTGGCTTCGATCGTCGCCTCGTCATGTCTCATCGTTACCCTCGCACGGCGGTCATGCCGCGTTGGGCTTCATTCTAGCCGCTGATTCGCGTCGCACGCACAGACAGGAATGTCGTGATGCCACGGCGATGCTGCGTTGCGGTGGCACGGTTCTCGCTCTGCCGCGTCACGCAAGAAAGACGTTGCGCTGGTCATTTTGATCGTCTAAAACCTGTCCAATCGGACAGGATTTGACGTGTTTCGCGAACCGGCGGGCACCTGCACCGCATCCGTGCGGCGTGCCCCGAAAGAGGTCTTGCACGCATCGGCACAGACCGGGCCGACGACATCACCGACCCCACAGGAGCGATACGAATGAACGCGGTATCGGAAACAGTGAAGCGGGCAGCTTTCGACACGTCGATCAAGGTCGACGGCAAGCGGTTGTGGGACAGCCTGATGGAAGTCGCGAAAATCGGCGCGACGCCGAAAGGCGGCGTGTGTCGGCTCGCGCTGACCGATCTCGACAAGGCCGGCCGCGACCTGATCGTCGGCTGGGCGAAGGCCGCCGGCTGCACGGTGACGGTCGATACGATGGGCAACGTGTTCATGCGCCGTGCGGGCCGCGTGGCCGACGCGGCGCCGGTCGTCACCGGCTCGCATGCGGATTCGCAGCCCACCGGCGGGCGCTTCGACGGCATCTACGGCGTGCTCGGCGGTCTCGAAGTGATTCGCAGTCTGAACGATCACGGCATCGAGACCGAGCATCCGGTCGAGGTCGTGATCTGGACCAACGAGGAGGGCTCGCGCTTCGCGCCGGCGATGGTCGCGTCGGGCGTATTCGCGGGCGTGTTCACGCTCGACTACGGGCTGTCGCGCAAGGATGTGGACGGCAAGACGATCGGCGAGGAACTCGCGCGCATCGGCTACGCGGGCGACGTACCGTGCGGCGGGCGCAAGCTGCACGCGGCGTTCGAACTGCATATCGAGCAGGGGCCGATTCTCGAAGCGGAATGCAAGACGATCGGCGTCGTGACCGACGCGCAGGGGCAGCGCTGGTACGAGATCACGTTCACCGGCCAGGAAGCGCACGCGGGACCGACGCCGATGCCGCGCCGCCGCGACGCGCTGCTCGGCGCGGCGCGCGTGGTCGATCTCGTCAACCGGATCGGCCTCGATCATGCGCCGTTCGGCTGCGCGACGGTGGGCATGATGCAGGTCCACCCGAACTCGCGCAACGTGATTCCCGGCCGCGTGTTCTTCACGGTCGATTTCCGTCATCCGGACGACGCCGTGCTCGCGAAGATGGACGCGGCGCTGCGCGACGGCGTCGCGCGCATCGCGGGCGACATCGGGCTCGACACCGAACTCGAGCAGATTTTCTATTACAAGCCGGTCGCGTTCGACCCGGCATGCGTGGCGGCCGTGCGCGACGCGGCCGATCGCTTCGGCTACTCGCATCGCGACATCGTGTCGGGTGCGGGCCACGATGCGTGCTATCTGGCGCAGGTCGCGCCGACGTCGATGGTATTCGTGCCCTGTATCGACGGCATCAGCCACAACGAGATCGAGGACGCGACGCCCGCATGGATCGAGGCCGGCGCGAACGTATTGCTGCACGCGATGCTGTCGCGTGCGTGCGAGCCGGCTTCATGACGGATCGACCGTAGCGGCCGCTAGGCGGCCTAGCATCTGATATTTGCATGCCTAAGCATGACCGCCCCGACTGTGCATCCGCAGCCGGCGGGGACGGCTTTGTCTCCACCCAGTCGAAGGAACGCGTATGACCACTCAGCCAACCGGCGATATCGCCGCGCATCGCCTGTCGTCCACGCAACTCTCGTGCGAATTCGCCGATATCGCGCCGCTGCTCGATCCGACCGCGGCGGCGGCCGCCGCAAGTCGCTGCCACTACTGCTACGACGCGCCGTGCGTGCACGCGTGTCCGACGCAGATCGACATCCCGAGCTTCATCCGCAAGATCGGCAACGGCAACCTGAAAGGCGCCGCGACCGACATCCTGTCCGCGAATCCGCTCGGCGGGATGTGCGCACGCGTGTGCCCGACCGAGATCCTGTGCGAAGGCGCGTGCGTGCGCAATCATCAGGATGCGCAGCCGGTCGCGATCGGCGCACTGCAGCGGCATGCGACCGACTGGGCGATGCAGACCGGTGCGGTGCAGTTCCGGTGCGCGCCCGACACGGGCCGCCATGTCGCGGTGGTCGGCGCGGGGCCGGCCGGGCTCGCATGCGCGCACCGGCTCGCGCTCGCCGGGCATCGCGTGACGCTGTTCGACGCGCGGCCGAAGGCCGGCGGCCTCAACGAATACGGGATCGCTGCGTACAAGACCGTCGACGATTTCGCGCAGCGTGAAGTCGAGTGGCTGCTGTCGGTGGGCGGCATCACGCTGGAAACGGGTATGGCGCTCGGTCGCGACGTCACGCTCGACGCATTGCGTGAGCAGCACGACGCGGTATTCCTCGCGATGGGGCTCGGCGGTGTGCGCACGCTCGCGATCGACGGCGAGCAACTGGTCGGCGTGATGGACGCGGTCGACTTCATCGAGCAGGTGCGGCAGGCCGACACACTGGAGAACGTGCCGGTCGGGCGGCGCGTGGTCGTGATCGGCGGCGGCAATACGGCGATCGATGCGGCGGTGCAGAGCCGCAAGCTCGGCGCCGAACGCGTGACGATGGTGTACCGGCGCGGCGTGGACGCGATGAGCGCGACGTGGGCCGAGCGCGAGTTCGCGCAGAAGTGCGGTGTCGCGCTCGTCACGCACGCGAAGCCGGTGCGCATCGCGGGCGTGAACGGGCAGGTGACGGGCGTCGAATTCGAGGCCGCATCGGGTGAGCGCTTCACCGTCGACGCGGACATGGTGCTGAAGGCGATCGGCCAGACGCTCGTGCCTCGCGGCGTCGCGGCCGAATTGCTGACCGCGGACGGCACGCGTATCGCGGTGGATGCGGACGGGCGTACGGCGCTGCCCGACGTATGGGCCGGCGGCGACTGCGCGGCGACCGACGGCATCGACCTCACGGTGCAGGCCGTGCAGGACGGCAAGCGCGCGGCCGCGTCGATCGACGCGACGCTCGCCGCGCGCGACGCGAAGGCGGCCTGAACGCGCGTCGCATCGTCAGCACACCGAACACGACCCTTCTCACGGAGCCGAACATGGCCGATCTTCGCTGCACCATCGCAGGCATCACCTCGCCGAATCCGTTCTGGCTGGCGTCCGCGCCGCCGACCGACAAGGCGTACAACGTCAATCGCGCGTTCGAGGCAGGCTGGGGCGGCGTCGTCTGGAAGACGCTGGGGCTCGATCCGCACGTCGTCAACGTCAGTTCGCGCTACGGCGCGGTGCAGTGGAACGGCCAGCGCATCGCGGGGCTGAACAACATCGAGCTGATCACCGACCGCCCGCTCGACGTGAACCTGACAGAGATCGCGCAGGTGAAGCGCGACTGGCCGGACCGCGCGCTGATCGTGTCGCTGATGGTGCCGTGCAACGAGCGCGACTGGAAATGGATTCTCCCGCTCGTCGAGGATACCGGCGCCGATGCGGTCGAACTCAACTTCGGCTGTCCGCACGGGATGAGCGAGCGCGGGATGGGCGCGGCGGTCGGGCAGGTGCCCGAATACGTGGAGATGGTCACGCGCTGGGTGAAGGAGGGCACGAAGCTGCCGTGCCTCGTGAAGCTCACGCCGAACATCAGCGACATCCGGATGGGGTCGCGCGCCGCGTACAAGGGAGGCGCGGACGGCGTGTCGCTGATCAACACGATCAACTCGATCGTCGCGGTGGATCTCGACCAGATGGCGCCGATGCCGACCGTCGACGGCAAGGGCACGCACGGCGGTTATTGCGGGCCGGCGGTCAAGCCGATCGCGCTGAACATGGTCGCGGAGATCGCGCGCGACCCGGAAACGCCGAATCTGCCGATCTCGGGCATCGGCGGCATCTCGTCGTGGCGCGACGCGGCCGAATTCATGGTGCTCGGCGCCGGCAGCGTGCAGGTGTGCACCGCCGCGATGCATTACGGATTCCGGATCGTGTCGGATCTCGCCGACGGGCTGTCGAACTGGATGGACGAGAAGGGCTACGCGACGCTCGACGACATCCGCGGCCGCGCGGTGCCGAACGTGACCGACTGGAAATACCTGAACCTGAAATACGACATCAAGGCGCGCATCGACCAGGACCGCTGCATCCAGTGCGGGCTGTGCCACATCGCGTGCGAGGATACGTCGCATCAGGCGATCACGGCGACGAAGGATGGCGTGCGGCATTTCGAAGTGATCGATTCGGAATGCGTCGGGTGCAATCTTTGCATGCATGTGTGTCCGGTCGAGCAATGCATCACGATGGCGCGCGTCGATTCGGGCGGCTACGCGAACTGGACCACGCATCCGAACAATCCGGCGAGCGCGGATGCCGGTGCGAACGGCGGCCCGGCCGCCGCGCCCGAGAAGCACGCGAAGGCGGTCTGACCGGCGTCCGGCGGCGCGGGATGGACTGCGCCGCCGCTTTTCGTTTCACCGGGCCGGCATCGTACGATGCCGGCGCCGACGTTTTCGTGGAGCGCGTTCAATGAAACCAGCAGCGATTCCCGCCGATGCCGACAGCGCCGCGGCGCACGGCGGCAGCCTGTACAACGACGACCTCGCGCCGACGACGCCGGCGCAGCGCACGTGGAAGTGGTACCACTTCGCGGCGCTGTGGGTCGGGATGGTGATGAACATCGCGTCGTACATGCTTGCGGCCGGGCTGATCCAGGAAGGCATGTCGCCGTGGCAGGCGGTGATGACGGTGCTGCTCGGCAACCTGATCGTGCTCGTGCCGATGCTGCTGATCGGCCATGCGGGCGCGAAGCACGGGATTCCGTACGCGGTGCTGGTGCGCGCGTCGTTCGGCACGCAGGGCGCGAAGCTGCCGGCGCTGCTGCGCGCGATCGTCGCGTGCGGCTGGTACGGCATCCAGACCTGGCTCGGCGGCAGCGCGATCTACACGCTGCTGAACATCCTGACCGGCAACGCGCTGCACGGCGCGGCGCTGCCGCTCGTCGGCATCTCGTTCGGGCAGCTCGCGTGCTTTCTCGTGTTCTGGGCGCTGCAGCTGTACTTCATCCTGCACGGCACCGATTCGATCCGCTGGCTCGAAAGCTGGTCCGCGCCGATCAAGGTCGTGATGTGCGTGGCGCTCGTGTGGTGGGCGACATCGCGGGCGGGCGGTGTCGGCTCGATGCTGTCGGCGCCGTCGCAGTTCGTCGCGGGCGGCAAGAAGGCGGGGCTCTTCTGGGCGACGTTCTGGCCGGGCCTGACCGCGATGGTCGGCTTCTGGGCGACGCTCGCGCTGAACATTCCCGACTTCACGCGCTTCGCGCATTCGCAGCGCGACCAGATGATTGGCCAGTCGATCGGGCTGCCGCTGCCGATGGCGCTGCTGTCGGTGGTGTCGGTCGTCGTGACGTCGGCGACCGTCGTGATCTACGGCAACGCGATCTGGGATCCGATCGACCTGACGAGCCGGATGACCGGCATCGGCGTGGGCATCGCGCTCGTGATCCTCACGCTCGACACGATGTGCTGCAACCTCGCCGCGAATCTCGTCGGGCCTGCCTACGATTTTTCGAGCCTGTGGCCGAAGGCGATCTCGTACCGCGCGGGCGGGATGATCACCGCGACGATCGCGATCGTGATGATGCCGTGGAAGATCCTCGCGACGACGGACGGCTATATCTTCACCTGGCTCGTCGGCTATTCGGCGCTGCTCGGGCCCGTCGCGGGCATCCTGATGGTCGACTATTTCCTGATTCGCGGCACGCGGCTCGACACGCGCGCGCTGTTCGACGAGCGCGGCGGCTTCAGCTACGCGCGCGGCTGGAACCCGGCCGCGCTGGCCGCGCTCGCGATCGGCGTGCTGCCGAACCTGCCGGGCTTCCTGCATACGGCGTTTCCGGCGTCGTTCCCGAACGTGCCGGCATTTTTCAACACGCTTTACACGTATGCGTGGTTCGTCGGCCTCGTGCTGGCGTCCGGCGTGTACGGCACCTGGATGAAGTGGCGCGCCGGACAGCGCGCGCAGATCGCGAGCGCATGACGCGCGAGCCGGATGCGACCCGCGCGGCATGCGGCACCCGACAGTCAACGAGGAGGCAACGAAATGGCAATCCTGATTCGTGGCGGCACCGTGGTCGATGCGGACCGCTCCTATCGCGCGGACGTGCTCTGCGCGGACCCGCAGGACGGCGGCACGATCCTGCAGATCGCGGAGCAGATCGACGCGCCGGCCGGCGCAACCGTCGTCGATGCGCACGACCAGTACGTGATGCCGGGCGGGATCGACCCGCATACGCACATGGAACTGCCGTTCATGGGCACGACCGCGAGCGACGATTTCTACTCGGGCACCGCTGCCGGGCTGTCGGGCGGCACGACGAGCATCATCGATTTCGTGATTCCGAGCCCGAAGCAGCCGCTGATGGATGCGTTCCGGGAATGGCGCGGCTGGGCCGAGAAGTCGGCTTCCGATTACGGTTTTCACGTGGCCGTGACGTGGTGGGACGACAGCGTGCACCGCGACATGGGCACGCTCGTGCGCGAGCATGGCGTGTCGAGCTTCAAGCATTTCATGGCGTACAAGAACGCGATCATGGCCGACGACGAGATTCTCGTGAACAGCTTCACGCGTTCGCTCGAGCTCGGCGCGCTGCCGACCGTGCACGCGGAGAACGGCGAGCTCGTGTTCCAGCTGCAAAAGGCGTTGCTCGCGCGCGGGATCACGGGGCCGGAGGCGCATCCGCTGTCGCGGCCGCCGGAAGTGGAGGGCGAGGCCGCGAACCGCGCGATCCGCATCGCGCAGGTGCTCGGCGTGCCCGTGTATATCGTGCACGTGTCGGCGAAGGACGCGGTGGACGTGATCACGCGCGCGCGCAGCGAGGGGCTGCGCGTGTTCGGCGAAGTGTTGCCGGGCCATCTCGTGATCGACGAGGCCGTCTATCGCGATCCCGACTGGACGCGTGCGGCGGCCCACGTGATGAGCCCGCCGTTCCGCTCGGCCGAGCATCGCGAGGCGCTGTGGCGCGGGCTGCAGTCGGGGCAGTTGCATACGACGGCGACCGATCACTGCGTATTCTGCGCATCGCAGAAGGCGATGGGCCGCGACGATTTCACGAAGATCCCGAACGGCTGCGGCGGCGTCGAGGACCGCATGTCGGTGCTGTGGCATCACGGCGTGAATCATGGCCGCATCACGCCGAACGAGTTCGTGCGGATCACGTCGACGAACGCCGCGCAGATCTTCAACCTGTATCCGCGCAAGGGCGCCGTGCAGGTCGGCGCCGATGCCGACCTCGTCGTGTGGGACCCGGTCGCGACGAAGACGATCTCGGTGAAGACGCATCACCAGCAGGTCGACTTCAACGTGTTCGAGGGGATGACGGTGCAGGGTGTCGCGACGCATACGCTCACGCGCGGCGCACTCGCGTGGGCCGACGGCGAGTTGCGCGCGGTGCGCGGCGCGGGCCGCTACCTGAAGCGCCCGCCGGCGGCCGGCTACTACGAGGCCGCGCGGATCGCGAACCGGCTGCGCGAGCCGCATCCGGTCGAACGCGCGGGTTGAACGGCGCGTGTCAGGCGGGACGTGTCCGTTCGAACGGCGCGCCCCGCGCGTGTTTTCGAAGAGTAGGTAGAACAACTGATCAAGCCGGCGAAGGGCAAGAAAGGAAACGATCGATGCCATTGATCGCGGCGATTTTGGCGACGTTGCCTGAGCGCACGTCGACCGAGTAACATCCACCCACCCGATCACGCGGGTCGCGGGCAAGGGCCGCCCGCCGGACAGTTCAAATAGTGAGAAAGGAGCACAAGGTGGATATTCTGCGCAGTCTCCTCGGTATGCTGTTTCTGTTGCTGGTCGCGTATCTGCTGTCGAACAACCGCCGCGCGGTCAGCGGCCGGACCATGATCGCCGCGCTCTTCACGCAGTTCGCGATCGGCGCGCTGGTGCTGTTCGTGCCGTCGGGCCGCGCAGCGCTGGCCGCGGCCGCGAACGGCGTCAATCGCGTGCTCGACATGGGCAACCACGGCATCGCGTTCGTGTTCGGCGGGCTCGTCGATGCACGCATGTTCCAGTTGTTCGGCGACGGCGGGTTCGTGTTCGGCCTGCGCGTGCTGCCGATGATCATCTTCGTCACCGCGCTGATCTCGGTGCTGTACTACATCGGCGTGATGAAATGGATCGTCGCGATCCTCGGCGCGGGATTGGCGAAAGTGCTCGGCGTGAGCCGCATCGAGGCGTGCTCGGCCGTCGCGACGATCTTCCTCGGGCAGAGCGAGATGCCCGCGCTCGTGAAGCCGTTCGTGCGCAACATGACGAGCGCCGAGATCTTCACGGTGATGGCGAGCGGCATGGCGTCGGTCGCGGGCTCGGTGCTGGTCGGCTATGCCGGCCTCGGCGTGAAGATGGAGTACCTGCTCGCCGCGTCGTTCATGGCGGTGCCGGGCGGGCTGCTGTTCGGCAAGCTGCTGTTTCCGACCGTCGAGCCGAGCCGCGTGGTGGTCGACGGGCTCGACTTCGACGACAAGCGCGCCGCCAACGTGATCGAGGCGGCCGCGTCCGGCGCGTCGGTCGGGCTGCGCATCGCGATCAACGTCGGCGCGATGCTGATCGCGTTCGTCGGGCTCATCGCGCTGATGAACCTGATCGTCGGCGGCGCGGCCGCGTTCGCGGGCTTTCCGCAGGTCACGCTGGTCGGCATCATCGGCCATCTGTTCGCGCCGCTCGCGTGGATCATCGGCGTGCCGTGGCACGATGCGACGCTGGCCGGCAACTTCATCGGCGAGAAGCTGATCTTCAACGAATTCGTCGCGTACGGCGACCTGTCGCCGTACCTGAAAGGCGGCGCGCACGCGGCGGCGGCCGGCCTGCAGGTGCTCGACCCGAAGACGCTCGCGATCGTGTCGTTCGCGCTGTGCGGCTTCGCGAACTTCTCGTCGATCGCGATTCTCGCGGGCGGCTTCAGCGCGGTCGCGCCCGAGCGCCGCTCGGACGTCGCGCGGCTCGGCTTGCGCGCGCTGACGGCCGCGACGCTGTCGAACCTGATGAGCGCGGCGATTGCCGGCCTGTTTTTCTCGCTGCATTAGGGCCAGCGCAAGTCCATTATGAGCGTGAACAGGCCTTGAGCCGTGCAGCCAACTCCGACCGATCGAAGCGAGGCAACGATGTTTCTACCGCAGGAATTCATTCGCAGGAAGCGCGACGGGCAGCCGCTCGATCGCGACGGGATGGCCGCGTTCGTGCGCGGCGTGACCGATGGCAGCGTGACGGAAGGCCAGGTGGCCGCGTTCGCGATGGCCGTGTATTTCAACGACCTGAGCACGGACGAGCGCGTCGCGCTGACACTCGCGCAGCGCGATTCCGGCGACGTGCTCGACTGGCGCGCGCTCGATCTCGGCGGGCCGGTGATCGACAAGCATTCGACGGGCGGCGTCGGCGATGTCGTGTCGCTGATGCTCGGGCCGATGGTGGCCGCGTGCGGCGGCTACGTGCCGATGATCTCGGGGCGCGGCCTCGGCCATACCGGCGGCACCCTCGACAAGTTGAGCGCGATTCCCGGCTACGACGTGATGCCCGAGACGGACGCGTTTCGCCGCACGGTGCGCGAGGTCGGCGTCGCGATCATCGGGCAGACCGCGCGGCTCGCGCCGGCCGACAAGCGCATCTACGCGATCCGCGACGTGACGGCGACCGTCGAATCGGTCGCGATGATCACCGCGTCGATCCTGTCGAAGAAGCTCGCGGCGGGGCTCGACGGGCTCGTGATGGACGTCAAGGTCGGCTCCGGCGCATTCATGCCGACGGCGGAGAAATCGGCGGAGCTGGCTCGCAGCATCGTCGACGTCGGCAACGGCGCCGGCATGAAGACGACCGCGATCCTCACCAACATGAACCAGTCGCTCGCGCCATGCGCGGGCAATGCGCTCGAGGTCGCATGCGCGATCGATTACCTGACGGGCAAGTCGCGTCCCGCACGGTTGCATGACGTGACGATGGCGCTGTCGGCTGAACTGCTCGTGACCGGCGGGTTGGCGCGCGATGCCGCCCATGCGCGCGAGAAGTTGCAGCACGCGCTCGATTCCGGCACGGCGGCCGAGCGTTTCGCGCGGATGGTCGTCGCGCTCGGCGGTCCCGCCGACCTGCTCGACGCGCCCGCGCGGCATCTGGCGCGGGCGGCGGTGATCGTGCCGGTTCCGGCGCCTGCGAGCGGCGTGGTGCGGCGCGTCGATTGCCGCGCGCTCGGGCTGGCGGTGGTCGCGCTCGGCGGCGGCCGCACCCGCGCGGAGGACGCGATCGACGTCAGCGTCGGCCTGACGGCGCTCGCGGAGATCGGGCAGCGCATCGAGGCCGGCGAGCCGCTCGGCTTCGTGCACGCCCGCGACGAAGCAACGGCGGCCCATGCGGCGGATGCGATTCGCCGCAGCTATGTGCTCGGCGAGACCGGCGAAGCGCCGCCGACCCTTTACCAGCAGATCGGCTGACCTCTGCTCCGGGAGACATCACACGATGGAACGAGACGAACTGATCGAACAGGCAAAGGCGGCGCGCGAACGCGCGTATGCGCCGTATTCGCGCTTCAAGGTCGGCGCGGCGCTGCTGGCGCAAGACGGAACGGTTTTCCACGGCTGCAACGTCGAGAACGCGTCGTACGGCCTGTGCAATTGCGCGGAACGCACGGCGATGTTCGCCGCGATCGCCGCCGGCTATCGGCCGGGGGATTTCGCGCGGCTCGCGGTCGTCGGCGACACCGACGGCCCGATCGCGCCGTGCGGCGCATGCCGTCAGGTAATCGTCGAGATCGGCAAGCCCGACATCGAGGTGATCCTCGCCAACCTGAAAGGCGCCGTCGAGATCACGACGGCCCGCGCATTGCTGCCGGGCGCGTTCACGCTTTAACGGTGCGCGCGCCGCGGCGAGACCATGCGACGCCTCACGCGCCGTCGCGCGCGTCGCGGATCGGGATCACGGTGCGCGCGCCGCATTGGCGCAGCAGGTCGCGCAGCTCGTTGATGACCGGAAACACCTCGTGGTTCCAGTCGGCGCCTTGGGCGTCGTGCGCTTCCTGCTCGCGCTCGACGATCCAGCGATCCTCGCGGAAGATGCGTTCGGTGAACCACACGAGCAGCGGCCACGCGAGATCGAGCGCGAACGGGATGCCGGGCTTGTGGATCGACAGCAGCCCGAACGTGCGGTTGGTGCGCTGCTCGGCGTCGAGCGGCACGTAGACGATCCACAGATCCATCACGAGCGTGCCTTCGCTCGAGCGGATCTGTAGCGTCTGGTACGGATACTCGGTGCGCACCGTCATCACGCTCTTGTTGGCCTGGTCGCCGGGCTTCTTGCTCGAACCGAACACGAGCGCCTCGCCGACCGGCTGCTTGCCTTCCATCCGCGCGAACGTGTAATCGACCTCGACCCAGTCGTCGCCGCGGCGGCGGCCCACCGAGCGCGCGCGCATCTGGCCCATCTGCTTGCGATGCAGGAACTGATGGTTCATGTCCATCAGGTTCTCGTGCATGAACGAGTAGTGACACTTGACCTCGCGGCCGAAGCGGCGCGTCTTGTACGCGGGATTGTCCGCCGATTCGAGCGCGGGGAACGGCCGTTCCTCGGCGAGCGTGGCGTCGCCCGGGAACACGAAGATCAGCCCGTGCGCCTCGCGGCACGGATACGCGCGCACGCCGTTGGGCAAGCGCTCGCGGCCGAGGTAGGGCACGTCGACGCAGCGGCCGCTGTCGCACGCGTAGGTCCAGCCGTGATAGCAGCAGCGCAGCGTTTCGCCGCTCACGACGCCCGCGTGCAGCGGCACCTGGCGGTGCGCGCAACGATCTTCGAGCGCATACACGGCGCCCGATTCGGTGCGCACGAGCACGATTGGATCGCCGGCGAAGCGCACGCCGAGCGTCTTGCCGCGCTTGAGCTCGCGCGACCACGCGAGCGGGTACCAGTGATCCGGGTGAATGGGCACGCGGCGCAGATCGCGCACGAGCGCGCCGGTGGACGGTTCTTCGAGGGTACTGCTGTCAGGCAAAGGCACTGCGCGCATGCGTGACGCCTCCTGGCTGGGCGGTTGGTCCGGGTGCCGCATGGTGCGGCGAGGATCAGGAGAAGTCTACGCGAAGTTGCCGGCCACCGCGGACGCGATGCGGGTTTGCCCCGGCATCGGGCTCGCCGATTCGTTGACGTGGCGCAAGGCGGCCGCCGCCGATGCATGGCGGCCGGGGCGCCGCCGTGCGGCGGGCGGCGCCGCGTCACACGCAGCCGCGCGGGTCGGCAAGCGGCTCACGAGCGGCTCACGAGCGCGCTTCGCGCCACAGCACCGCGTCGGCACGGTACAGCGCCGGGAAGCGCTGCTTCAGCCCGGCGACCTTCGGCAGGTCGTTGAATGCGATATACGGCGCATCGGGATGCAGTTCGAGGTAGTTCTGATGATAGGCCTCGGCCGGATAGAAGCCCTTGTAGGCTTCGACACGCGTGACCACGGGCGCCGGAAACACATGCGCGCTGCCGAGCTGCGCGATGTACGCGGTCGCGACCGCGCGTTGCTGCGCGGTGGTCGGGAAGATCGCGGACCGGTACTGCGACCCTTCGTCGGGGCCCTGCCGGTTCAACTCGGTCGGGTCGTGCGCGACCGAGAAGAACACCTGCAGCAGCCGGCCGTAGGTGATCTGCGTCGGATCGTAGACGATGCGCACCGATTCCGCGTGCCCCGTCAGCCCCGAGCCGACGAGCGCGTAGTGCGCGGTTTCGGACGCGCCGCCCGCATAGCCGGCGGTGACCTGGTTCACGCCTTTCACGTGCTCGAATACGCCCTGCACGCCCCAGAAGCAGCCGCCGGCGAGCACGGCCGTCTCGTCGTGCGACGCGCCGGGCGTTTCGTCGAGCGTGGGGGCAGGCACGGTGCGCATCGGTTCGGCGGAATTGACGATGCGCTGGTAGCCGAACACGGCGGCCGCCGCGACGGCGACGGCGCCGATGCGGCGCAGCAAGGTCGCGCGCCGTCGCGCCGCGGCTTCGCGGGTGGAGATCGGGTTCATCTTTTGCTCCTGTTCAAGGGTGAGAAAACACGGCGGCCGAATGGCGGCGGCGCGCGCGATCAACCGAAAGTGAATGCATACGCATCGACGCCCGGATCGAGAAATTCGATCGAGAACGTGCGGTCCGCAATCGCGCCGGGCTGCCGGACGAGCTGGTACAGGCGCTGGCCGGTGACGGTGCCGTAGCCCTGCGCGTCGACGTCGGCGCCATGCGCGGCACCGGGTGCCGCGCCGTCGAGCGTCACGCGAAAGCGCACGGGCCGGCCGTTCGCGCCCGGGCCGAGCACGAGGTGCAGATCGCGCGCATGGAAGCGGTAGACGATCCGGCCGTCCGGCGCGGCGAGCGACGCGCGCTCGGCGCCGACGTTCCACGTGCCCGCGAGGCCCCAGTCGTTGAGATCCGGGCGGGTCGGTGCGTCGTAACGGTGCGTCGCATCGCGGACGGCGCCGCCCGGCGACGCGAAGCTCTCCGCGCGTGCATAGCCGACATAGGTTTCGGGCGAACGGACGTCCGCGCTGTCGGCCGCCGCGAGCGCGCCCTTCGCGGGCGCGCCGGCGAGCCCGAGCGGCACGTTCAGCGCGTCCGGATGGCCGGCTTCGGCCAACAGCGACTGGATCGCGCGTTCCGATTGCGCGTATTCGCCTTCGCCGAAGTGGTGATGGCGGATCCGCCCTTGCGCATCGATGAAGTAGTGCGCGGGCCAGTATTGGTTGTCGAAGGCGCGCCAGATCGAATAGCCGTTGTCGATCGCGACCGGGTAGTCGATGCCGAGGTCGTGCACGGCCTTCCTGACGTTGCCGATGTCGCGCTCGAACGCGAACTCCGGCGCGTGCACGCCGATCACGACGAGCCCGTACGGCGCGTACTTGCGTGCCCAGGCGGTCGTGTACGGCAGCGTGCGCAGGCAGTTGATGCACGAATACGTCCAGAAATCGACCAGCACGACCTTGCCGCGCAGCCCGGCCGCCGTCAGCGGCGGCGAATTCAGCCACTGCACCGCGCCGTCGAGCGACGGCAACGTGCCTTCGACCGGCAGTGCGGCTGCGGTGGCGCCGGCCGTCCGCATCATCGCGCCGCCGGCCAGCGCACCGCCCCCGGTCTGCGCGCCATTGGCTGCCGCGGCCATCATCGCGCCGCCCGCCGTGATGTCGGTGGTGTCGGCGGCGCCGGTCGCGGCCGCTGCTGTCACCGTTGCCGTTGCAGCCGGCGCGCCGTTCGCGCGCCCGCCGAGACGGTCGACGAGCTTCGTTTCGAGCCCACCCGTGGTGACGGTCGACAACTGCGCGAGGGCGCCCGTGTCGAGGCCGAGCGCGATCGCGCCGACGCCGGCCAGGAGCGTCGCGCCGATCCCGCGCCGGATCCATTCGCCGGCGCCGAGCGAGCGCTTCATCGCGGCGAACACCTTGCCGCCGATCACGAGCGCGACGCCGAGCGAGGTCGCCGCGCCGGCCGCATACGCGACGAGCAGCAGCGTCGTGCCGACGCTCGCGCCGCGCAGCGCGGCGCCGGTCAGCACGAGGCCGAGGATCGGGCCGGCGCACGGCGCCCACAGCAGGCCCGTCGCGACGCCGAGCAGCAGCGACGACGCCGGGCCGGCCGGGCGGCCGTCGCGTTGTGCGAACCCGGTGAGCCGGTTGCCGGCGGCGACGAGCGGGCGCGTCAGGTGTTCCGCGAAACGCGGCATCAGCAGCGTCAGGCCGAACACCGCGAGCAGCACGATCGCGATCCAGCGGCCGGCCTGGTTGGCCTGCGCGACCCAGCCGCCGCCGACGGCGGCGAGCGTCGCGACGACGGCAAACGTGAGCGCCATGCCGGCGAGCAGCGGCAGGCCGGTGCGTACGAACGGCTGGTCGGCGCGCGCGAACACGAACGGCAGCACGGGCAGGATGCACGGGCTCAGGATCGTGAGCACGCCGCCGAGATAGGCAAGGACGATGAGCAGCATGATGCGTTCTCCAGTCGGACGGGAGCGGGGCCGGATCAGGCGGCGGCCGGGTGGAAGACGAGCGCGACGCCGTTCATGCAGTAGCGCAGCCCGGTGGGCGCCGGGCCGTCGTCGAACACGTGGCCGAGATGGCCGCCGCAGCGGCGGCAGTGCACTTCGGTGCGGACCATCCCGAACGACGCGTCGGTGTCGGTGCCGACCGCGTGGTCGAGCGGTTTCCAGAAGCTCGGCCAGCCCGTATGGCTGTCGAACTTGGTGGCCGACGAGAACAGCGCGAGGCCGCAGCCGGCGCACGAAAACGTGCCGTGCCGGTGCTCGTCGTTCAGCGGGCTGGTGAACGGCCGCTCGGTGCCGGCCTCGCGCAGGACCGTGTATTGGGCCGGTGTGAGGCGGCGATGCCATTCGGCGTCGCTGTGCGTGATCTCGAACGGGGCGGCCTTCGGCGAGCCGGCCGGCGGCGCGGCGAATGCGCGGCCTATCAGCGCGCGGCGGCCGGCGGACGACAGCGCCGCGAGCGCGGCGAGGCCGGTGGCGCCGGCGAACAGCAGATGTCTGCGGGTGGGCATGATGGGCTCCTGGAAGCAGGTCCTGAAAACATGCGCCCATCGTAGGCGGCGGCCGGTGTCGAAGTCCTCACGGAAAGTTAAATGAATCGTGATGTTTTCCGGGTGATCCGGGAAGATCCGATGAAATCCGTCCAAGCCCTGTCTGACAAGGGTTTGCCGAGAGCTGGCGGTTCGCCAAGTTCCACGGAAATCCGCCACGAGCCGCAACTTTTTAGTGTTCGCGATGTGGGGTAGGCTCTGCGTACCAAGGTGCGGGCCGACCTAGTTGCGATATCAAAGGAGGGTGATCAGGCGGGAGCCGTTGACCGTGTGTCCGTAGTCCGCGTGCAGCCGGCGCGCGAACCATGCCTCCGTGCAAAATCCATAGCGAGAGGCCACTACAGCAGGGTCGCACTGGGCTTCAAGTGCCTCAATTCAACCCACCGTCGGGGAATTCGCCTCGGTCTGGTATCAAATGGACTATAATCACGTATCATCTGATACCAGATTGGGAGCTGCCATGTCACTCGTTACCCCTGAAGCCGTGGCTGCGGTCATGGGACTGCGACCGGTCCCGCACACACTGGCGGAATTAGAGGCGCTCGTGCGCGACGGCCTCCCGAAGTCTGCGCTGCGTGCCGGCGTCGAACATGCGACGCAAGGTGCCGACGCCCGCCGCGCACTGCTTGCACGCATCATCCCCGAGGCGACCTACAAGCGGCGCCGCGATCGGCTGACGCAAGACGAATCGGAGAAAACCGAGCGCCTGGCCCGGATCGTTGCGACGACCACCTACGTCTGGAACGACGAAGAGGATGCACGGGAATTTCTGTCGGCGCCCCACCCTGAGCTGGAGGGACGGGCACCGCTCGATGTCGCGCTGACCGAACTCGGTGCGCGCCGGGTCGAAGAACTGCTCTGGAAGCTGTTCTACGGGCTGCCGGCATGAAGTTGTTTCGCATTGCTGATACGCGACACACGATCTGGAGCGGCACCGGCGCGATGCTTGTCGGTGGCCGCTTTAACAGTCCGGGGCGGCCCGTCATCTACGCGGCGTCGACCTTCGCAGGTGCAATGCTCGAGGTACTCGTGCATGCGCGAATCGGGAAGGTGCCGAAAACACACGGTTGGGTGGAAGCAACTGTACCCGACGATGTCAGCGTCGAACGCCACACGGCAGAAACGTTGCCGAGAGCATGGGATGCGGCGGCACTGCAGGTAGCACGGCACTTCGGCGACGCATGGCTGACCGAATCGAGGACAGCGCTCCTGATCATCCCTTCAGTCGTCGTCCGGGCAGAATTCAACGTGCTGGTGAATCCGGCGCATCCTGACGCGGCGCGAATCGTCGTGACAGATCCTCAACCCGTGGTGTGGGACGAACGCCTCTTTATCATGCCACCAGCCGGGCAGTCATAGCGCCTCGATGGAGGTCCGCTTGCGGATCATCTCAACACCCGACTCACTGGCTTCGCACAGAACTTGAGCCGCCCGTCGCGGTTCCTCACTTGCTCACTGCACAGCCACGATTCAAAGTTAAATGATTCGTGATGTCTCGCCGGTGGCGGACGGCCAGGAGGCGCCTGAGCGATTTCATGCGCCGCCCGGAGCGACCCCCTGCATCGAGTGCCGAATACGACCGACTACAGCGTGGAGAGCACCGCATCCAGCTCCGTCAGCAGACGGTCGGCGTCGTTGGCGCCAAATACCAGCGGCGGCCGGATCTTCAGCACGCTCGCGTCCGGTCCGGTTGCCGAAATCAGCACGCGACGCTGGCGCAAGCCATTGACGATCTCCAGTGCGGTCGCGATGTCGGTGTCCTTTTTCGCGCGGTCGCGTACGATCTCGACGCCGAAATACAGGCCCGTGCCACGCACGTCGCCGATACATTCGTATTTCCGTGCCAGCGCGTTCAACCCCTCCAGCAGGATCGCACCGACCCGCTGCACGTTGTCCAGCACCCGTTCGTCGCGCAGCACGTCGAGCGTGGCCTGCGCGGCGGCGATGGCCACCGAATTGCCGCCGAACGTGTTGAAGTAGCGCATGTCCTGGCCGAATCCCGCGACGATCTCGGGGCGCACCACCAGCCCGGCCACCGGATAGCCGTTGCCCATCGGTTTGCCCAGCGTGACGATGTCGGGCTCGACCGCGTGACGCTCGTGCCCCCACATATGCGTACCGCTGCGCCCGAAACCCGACTGCACCTCGTCCGCGATGAACAGGCCGCCGGCGCGGCGTACGACTTCTGCCACCGGCGCCAGCACGTCGGTCGGGTACGCGAATACGCCATCCGACGAGAAGAACGAGTCGGCGATGAACGCTGCCAGACCGCCGCCGTGGCGGCGGATGTCCTCGATCTGCAACGCGACCTGCTCGGCCATGCGCCGGCCGATCTCGGGCAGCGGGACACGGTAGGAATCCGGAGCAGGCACCGTTCGCACATAGGGGCCGAGCAGCGCCTTGCGACCCAGCGACGGCGAAAAGCCCGAGGTGAGATGCGAGTTGCCGTGATACGCCTCGCTGGTCACGATGACGCCCGTCTTGCCGGTGTAGTGCATCGCGATGCGCATGGCCAGGTCGTTGGCTTCGGAGCCCGTGCAGGTGAACATCATCTGGCCGTCGCGAATCGACGTATTGAACGTCGCGCGCAGGGCCTCGGCGTAGTCGAGGATCGGCTCCTGCATGTAGCGGGTATGCGTGCAGAGCGTCGAGAGCTGACGGGCAATGGCGTCGACGATGCGCGGGTTGGCATGCCCGACGCAGACGACGTTGTTGTAGGCATCGAGATAGTCGTTGCCTCGATCGTCGTACAGATAGACCTTCTCGCCGCGCACGATCTTCACCGGCTCGGCGTAGAACAGTCGATACGACGGGCTGAGCAGCCGTAGCCGGCGAGCGATGTGCGCCTGCGTGGCGGCGTCGAGGTGAGAGATCGCCGACGGATTGAAGCCGTTCGGCATGTCGCCGCGCAGCGCGTCGGGGGCTTTGCTCGTATCGGCGGCTTCGGCCGGCGTGGTCGGTGTCGATGTCGTGTTCATAGGTCGATCAGGGCGGGTGAGGTGAGTGGGCGAAGGAAAAACTAGAGCAACGCACGCGAAACGGTTTCGTGGTCGCGCTGCATGAACCAGCGCAGATGCTCCCATCCGGGACGAGTGAAACGCAGGATGTACGCTTCGTTTTCCGGAAACAGCATCGCACGCCATGAAGTGAGCAACGCGCGCGCCGCGACGCGCGCCATGGCCAGGTGTGGAATCAGAGCCAGTTCTTCCGCACTCAGTTGAGTGTGCGCGAGATAGCCACGCAGAAGCTCGCGTGCCTGAATGAACAGGTCATGCGGCGCGTCGGCGTCGAAGTCGAGCGGAAACTGGTTCATGACCGCGGTGGCGACGTCGATGGCGACCGCGGTGTGCACGGTGTCGCCGAAGTCGATGATCCCGTTGACGAATTGCGGGCCGCCCGGGTTTGCGACGATGTTCGAGCGGTTGAAGTCGTTATGTACGACCTGCGTGCGACAACGCCGAAGGGCAGGCTCGATCATCGCGAAGCGGGCGAATGCCTGCTCGATCAGCGAGCGATGCAACGGGTCGGCGATATGGGTTTGCAGCCCTTTCAGGCTCGACAAGTGCTTGACGTCCCACGCCAGTACCCGATGCTCGTTTGGATGACGAAAACTGGAGAGCGCCCGTTGCAACTGCGCCAGCACTTCACCGATTTCGTAATAGTCGACCGTGTCGGCATGCAGCTTGTCGAGCGGCATGCCCTCGAGGTAGCTGTAGAGCCTCGCCGTTCGATGCGGATGCGCCGGTAACGCGAGCGGGACGACAAGCTGCCCCGCCGTACCGGGTATCACGCGCGGCACCGGCAACCGCGGCGCGACCGCGCCGACGTGCCGCATCGCGGCGACCTGCAAATCCAGCTCGTCGGCTGTCTCGCCCGGATTGGAGACCTTCAGTACGTACCGCGCGCCGTCGCGGGCATCGATGCGAAAAGTGTCGTCCTTCTCGGTCGAGAACCGTGTGGCCGATCCGTCGATGCCATAAATGCGGCGTGTGATCGCGACCGCGTCCGATTCGTCCAGACGGGTGAAGCCCACCGACAGGCCGCTGCCCGGCAGTGTGTCGGCGGCAGCCGAAGCAGCGGGATGCGTGCCGCCGGAAGCAGGGGACGTGGACAACGGCGGCTCCGTGCGAGAGAAGTGGACGACACTGGTGCGGGACATTTTTGACGAGCGATCGGCCTGGGGAACGGCATCATTGGAAACGTGCGAGGCGAGCCCGCGGCAACCGTCGGAGACGGCGCCGGGGCGGTGCGACTTGCTCACAGGCCGAGATGCTCGGCCAGTTCGATGATGCTTTTGACGGGCGTGTAACCGTATTCCGGCGCTTCCGGCTCATGGCCGCGCAGCACATGGGCCTTGTGGACGATACCGAGATCGTGCGCGGTCATCAGGTCGTAGCGCGGGCTGGACGAGACATGCAGGATTTCGTGAGGCTGCACGTCGAGCTTCCTGAACATGTATTCGAATCCTTGCATTCGCGGTTTGTAAGCGCCGGCGTCTTCCGCCGTGATGACCGCATGAAACGGCGCCCCGAGCTTCTCGATGTTGCTCATGATCTGCGAGTTGTCCGCGTTGCTCAGACCGACCAGCCTGTATTTCTTCGCGAGGCGCGCGAGCCCTTCGGGCACGTCCGGATGCGGTCCCCAGGATGGCACGGCCAGATAGAACTGCTCGGCCTCCCGTTCGACGAAGGCGACGCCGGTGCGCTCGCACGTGCGGCGCACCGAATTGACGACGACGTCGCGAAACGGTTTCCATGCGCCGAGCACTTCGTCGCGACGATAGGCGGCGAACAGCTTGACGAAGTTTTCCATGGCGTCGCCGTGCAGACGATCGCCATAGATTTCCCGAGCCGTGTCGGCCATTCGGAAGTTGACGAGGGTGCCGTAGCAATCGAAAGTTATGAACTTCGGCTCGAAGTCGATCATGTCGTCAATCTCGATGAGTGGCGAATCCCCATGAGGAATTCTTGAGTGAGGAGGATTGCCGCGAGCCGCTTCGGGCAAGCGTCGGTGGCAACGTCGATACGTGAAATTTAAACGGGGGCGACTGCGCTATTCAGCCGAATTGCGCGGCGAGAAAAACAAGATTCCACGCGTTTTCGACGCGATCGACGGCAGCTTCTGCGGTGTGAAACGGCGCGCTGCCGGGTGCCGGGGACAGAACGCAAGATCGTAATTTCGTCATGCCGGCCGGTCGGCTACTATCCGTCTTGGCGCGAGTGCGCAGGCACTCGTCCGGAGGCACCCGACTGAACGAACGCAGGGCGGAGATGAAAGCGGATTGCACACTTGACCGGCTGGACTTGCGCATTCTGGCCGAGTTGCAGGATCACGGTCGCATGACCAACGTCGAGCTGGCCGACGCCGTCGGGCTTTCGCCCAGCCCGTGCCTGACGCGCATCAAGCGGCTCGAGAACGCGGGATTCATTACGGGCTACGGCGCAACGGTGCGGATCGAGAAGATCGGCGCGTTTCAGATCGTGTTCGCCAAGATCACCCTCACCGACCATCGTCGCGAAGACTTCGTGCGTTTTATCGACGCCATCAGCGACATCGACGAGATCATGGAGTGCCATCACGCGACGGGCGGCTACGATTATCTGCTCAAGTTCGTCACACGCGACGTCGACCACTTCCGTGAGCTGATGGAAGGGCTGGTGAAACGCGATATCGGTATCGAAAAGTATTTCAGCTACGTGATCATTGCGTCGCCGATCGTAAAGAGCGGCTTTCGTCTGGACGCGATCTCCGCCGCGGAGTGAAGCAAGCGGTGCACGATCCGTGGCTGAACTGAACGGCAGCGCGGGTTTGCTTCGAGCGAAGTAGCGTGGGGGCGGCCGGTTGCCGGATCGCGTGCCGCTCGTGTCGAGCGGCACGTGTCGACCGGAACCGCGTTCGGGCGCCGCCATGCTACCCGTCTGCCATCCGGGCACCGCATCATCCGGCCTCGTCCGATAGGGCGACAGGCGTTTCGCCTTGACCGCCGCGCTGCGCGGTAGGCCCGTGGCCCCGGCGCGAATGGATGTCGGCCCCGAGCGCGTGGAGAATCGATCGGCCTTTCTTCGTCAGATACGCGCGTCGGCGGCCGGGGGCGCCGTGCTCGAGCATGACGAGTTGCCGTTCGAGCAACGCATCGAGTTCGGCGCGATTCATGTCGAGCTGATCCGGCGCCTGGCACACCAGCATCAGCGTCGCGAATTCGTGCGGGCTCAGCATGGCCGCCCCCCGTCGCGCGCGGAGCCGCCCCCGGCGAGCGTGACGCGGAAAAACGAAACAGGGTGCAGCAGGCGTCCGGGCGCGGCGACCCGACGGCGCGGCGGCTTCGGCCGGCCGATCGCGGCGGGTTGGCCCGCGCCGCGCAACACGAATGGCTTGCGTGTCAAACGTATGCGGGCGCCCGTCGGCGCGAAGCGACCGGTGCCGTTGCGCGCTATCCGCAGGCCGGCCGGCAGACCTGTGACGACGCGGGCGGCGCGTCGCGGTCGGCGGCCGACCCCCGGCAGCCGATCGAAGATGAAGAAAGGATCGTTCATGATTCGCTCCCGGTTGGACCCCGCACGGAGGACGAACCGGACCACGCGCTCCAGTTCGTCGATCCGCGAGCGGTCTCGCTGACAAACAAATCGAAACACGCAGCGCGTAAGCCGCGGCTGCTTGAGCGATACCAAAATAGGACGGGACGCGCGGATTTCAAGCGCCGTCGCGCGACGATTCGCGTGGCCCGGAGCGCCGACCGTCGACGCCGTGTCGACGCTCGTGACGGGGGCGTCGCGGGAACCCCGACCGTTGCGCGAACGTCGCTTTCGTCATGAAACATTTTGTTACATATGCGCGTTCATCGCCCTCTTGAAGCGCGCCGGCCACGCCACTATTTCGCTTTTCGCCAATCGACGGCACGCCGGCGCAGCGCAGCCGTTGCGCGTGCGGGCGCCGGCGGATTCCCTTTTTCAGGTGATCTCATCGCTCAGGAGATGAAAATGCAGATTCGTCCCCTCTACGACCGGGTTATCGTCAAGCGAATCGAACAGCAGCGGACGACGGCCTCGGGCATCGTGATTCCCGATTCGGCCGCCGAACGGCCCGAGCAGGGTGAAGTGATTGCGGTCGGCAGCGGCAGGCTGCTCCAGGACGGCTCGCAGCGCCCGCTGCAGCTCCAGGTCGGCGACCAGGTTCTCTTCGGCAAGTACGCAGGCCAGACCGTGAAGGTGAACGGCGAGGAACTGCTCGTGATGCGCGAAGAGGACGTCATGGGCGTACTCGAACCCGAATCGCAGGCCGCCAGGAAAGCGGCCTGAATGCCGATTCGACCGCGTCGCACGGGTGTCTGCCCGATGCGCGCGGCATCCCGTTCAACGACTGTATCCGGAGCAAGAAAATGAGTGCAAAAGACGTGAAATTCCGCGACGGCGCCCGCCAGCAGATCGTCAAGGGCGTGAACGTGCTGGCCGACGCGGTGAAGGTGACGCTGGGCCCGAAGGGCCGCAACGTCGTGATCGAACGCGGCTTCGGCGCGCCCGTGATCACGAAGGACGGCGTGTCGGTCGCGAAGGAAATCGAGCTGAAGGACCGCTTCGAGAACATGGGCGCGCAGATCGTCAAGCAGGTCGCGTCCAAGACGGCCGACGTGGCCGGCGACGGGACGACCACCGCCACCGTGCTCGCGCAGGCGATCGTGCAGGAAGGCATGAAGCACGTCGCGGCCGGCATGAACCCGATGGATCTGAAGCGCGGCATCGACAAGGCCGTCGGCGCGGTGCTCGACGAGTTGCGCAAGCTGTCGCGGCCGATTTCGACGCACAAGGAAATCGCGCAGGTCGGCGCGATTTCCGCGAACTCCGACGACGCGATCGGCAAGATCATCGCCGATGCGATGGAGAAAGTCGGCAAGGACGGCGTGATCACCGTCGAGGACGGCAAGTCGTTGGAGAACGAACTCGACGTGGTCGAAGGCATGCAGTTCGATCGCGGCTACGTGAGCCCGTATTTCATCAACGACCCGGCGAAGCAGGCGGCCTATCTCGACGACGCGCTGATTCTGCTGCACGACAAGAAGATCTCCAGCGTCCGCGACCTCCTGCCGATCCTCGAAGCGGCGTCCAAGGCCGGCAAGCCGCTGCTGATCGTGGCCGAGGATGTCGAGGCCGAAGCGCTCGCGACGCTCGTCGTGAATTCGATGCGCGGCATTCTGAAGGTCGCCGCCGTCAAGGCGCCCGGTTTCGGCGACCGACGCAAGGCGATGCTCGAGGATCTCGCGATCCTGACCGGTGCGACGGTGATCTCGGAGGAAACCGGCAAGCAGCTCGACAAGGCCACGCTCGAGGATCTTGGCAGTGCGAAGCGTGTCGAGGTGCGCAAGGACGATACGATCATCATCGACGGCGCGGGCGATGCGGCGCGCATCGAGGCGCGCGTGAAGTCGATTCGCGTGCAGATCGACGAAGCGACGAGCGACTACGATCGCGAGAAGCTGCAGGAGCGCGTCGCGAAGCTCGCGGGCGGCGTGGCGGTGATCAAGGTCGGCGCGGTCACCGAGGTCGAGATGAAGGAGAAGAAGGATCGCGTCGACGATGCGCTGCATGCGACGCGCGCCGCGGTCGAGGAGGGCATCGTGCCGGGCGGCGGCGTCGCGCTGCTGCGCGCGCGTGCGGCGCTGTCGGACATCCGCGGCGCGAATGCGGACCAGGACGCCGGCATCCGGATCGTGCTGCGCGCGCTGGAGGCGCCGCTGCGCGTCATCGCGGCCAATGCGGGCGACGAACCGTCGGTCGTGATCTCGAAGGTGCTCGAGGGCAAGGGGAACTTCGGCTACAACGCGGCGACCGGCGAGTACGGCGATCTGGTCGAGGCAGGCGTGGTCGATCCGACCAAGGTCACGCGTACCGCGCTGCAGAACGCCGCGTCGATCGCGAGCCTGGTGCTGACGACCGATGCGACCGTCGCGCAAGCGCCGAAAGAGGACAGCGCCGAGCCGGCCTCCGCGCCCGAACTCGGCTACTGACCTGCGTCGCAGGCCCGCCTGCGATGGTCGAACAGCCGCTGGCCGGAGCGGCTTTTGCCGGCGCGCGCGACAGCGGGGGCGCGTCGCGCCGTTTTTTCATGTTTGCGAGACCGACGATGAAGCTCGAACTTTCGATCGATTCCAGGCCGCTGAACGTCGAGATCGACGACGTGATCGCGGGCCTGCTCGCCGCGCGGCTCGGCCTGCCTCCGGACGGCGACCATCGCGGCGCGATCGGCCGCTACCTCGGCGACGCGGCGGGGCCGTGGACGCTCGACGACGACCATATGCGCAAGCGCGTGATGCGCCGCCTGATTCTCGACATCGCCGATCCGACGCTGGTCATCCAGTATCTGATGGCGGACCAGGGCGACCAGAGCCGGTCGGGCGAAACGGGCGCGTGATGCGCGCCGAACGCGCCCGCCCGTTCGGCGAGGCGTCGGGCGCGCCGTTGTTCCTGCCGCTTCGCCGGCGCGTCGGCGTCCTCGTCGTACGGCCGGACACATCCGTTCAGGCACTGTCCGGCTTGCCCGGCTTGCGGCCCTGAGGGGCCGGCTGCCCCGCGCCGAGCTCGGCGCCCGTCACCGGGTCGCTGTCCGGATCGGACGCGAGCCGCTGCGCCATCGCCTCGATGGCCTCCGCTTGCTGCGCGTCGAGCATGCCCTCGGCAATTCCGCTGCCGCCGTCGACCGCCGGTTCCGCGGGACGGATTTCCAGTTCGCCGCCGTGGTTCCACGGGCCGACCAGCGGCGCGGCATCCGGCTGCATCCGGAAGTACACGTGATCGTACGGCGCCTTCGGCGGCAGCTTGCCCGGCGGGAAATTCGCGGTGATCGCATACAGCGCCTTCTCGAACGACATCTGGTGCGACACCTCGCGTGTCATCAGGAAGCCCAGCGCGTCGCGAATGTCCGGATCGTCGGTCACGTTGATCAGCCGCTCGTAGATGATCTTCGCGCGTGCTTCGGCCGCGATGTTCGAGCGCAGGTCGGCCGTCGGTTCGCCGATCGTGTCGATGTAGGCGGCCGACCATGGCACGCCGCCCGAATTGGTCAGCGGCGCGCCCGCGCCGTACAGCACCTGCGTCACGTGGCTGTCGTTGCCCGCGCCGTGCAGCTTGCGGTACAGCTCGGCCTGTTCGTCGACCGCTTCGGCGAGTTCGCCCTTGGCGCCGCGGTTCAGCATCGCGGCCATCGAGCCGATCACTTCGAGGTGGCTCAGCTCCTCGGTGGCGATGTCGAGCAGCATGTCCTTGCGGCCCGGGTCTTCCTCGGTGATCGCCTGCGTGAAATAACGCATCGCGGCGGCGAGTTCGCCCTGCGGGCCGCCGAACTGCTCGAGCAGCAGATTGGCGAGGCCGGGATTCGGCGCGCCGACGCGCACCGTGTACTGAAGCCGTGTGTTGTGGATGAACATGGCATCTCCGTGGAAAGGATTGCGCGGGATTCGCCGAGTCCAACCAGCACGAACCGATCCCGTTGCCGGCCGGAAGTCCCCGGTATGCGCGATGCCGGCCGGTGCGGGCGGTGGAATGGGAGCGGGGGAGCGGCTTCCGGCGGGCGCTGCTGGCGCTCGTTGCGCGACACGCGCGCATCGCGTGACCTGCACCTTTCGTTGCCGGATTTTCAAGCGGTTGTCATTTGTCTGCGCGACGGCCCCGGCAGATGATCGTGCAGGGCTTCGTGGGACCCGGGATTCCGGTCTGGTTGCGCACGTTCGTCACGATGTCGCCCGCGTTGGTCGTCGGGACGGGCATCGATTCGGTGCGGGCGCTGGCGATCAGCCAGGTCGTGCTGTCCGCCGTCGCCGCGCTGAAAGCCGTTTGCAGGCGGGGGCCGACCGGCGTGCCGGTTCATCGCGCTTTCAGCATTTCGTCGGCGAGCCGATAGGCGCTCACCGCGCGCTTCGATTCGTAGTCGGCGATCGTCGACACGTTGCGCCCGGCGTCGCGCGACAGCAGTCCTTGCAGCGCGGCGGCGGCGAAGAAATCGCGCAGGTCCGGCGTTGCGGATTTCGGCTCGGGCGGCGCGGCTTCGACGAGCGGCCCCGCTTTCCAGAACACGGGCGACGGAGTGGCCGCCTTGGAGACGGCGGCGGTTTGCTTGATGCTCACATCCTGGGAAAACGGCGTCATTTCTTCCCCTTCGATCACGTATCTGTTGGCGAAACAGCGTAACGTCCCCGACTGCATGAGCGAGCATCGTCTCGTGTTGTTTTTGAGCGGTACTAACTGCTTGATCGACGCGAATATTCGCTGGTAATACGGTATCCGTCAAAGAAAATAAATTGGATCCGGGTGGCTGGCGTGCGAGCACGATTCGTTCCTGCGCGCGAGCGATGGGAGGCGGTGCGTTTCGCGAACCGAGGTGGATGGTAGGGCAGCGACAATGACGTTCCGGTGAAACGAAAAGCGGGCGACGCATCGATCGGGACGCGAACGCGCAGCCGCCTGGCCGTTTATGTTTCCGCTGCCCGCTGCCCGCTGCCCGCTGCCCGTGAGGCCGTTCCGATTCCGCTGCCGGATGTCATATCGATCGACATGCACCCGGTTTGCATTCGGCGCATGCGATTACCGCACTCGCGCGAAACCGGTCAGCGCATCCGGTCATGCACGTCGTGCCCCGGCGCCCCCGACCGCGGTTGGCGCGCCACACGGCGGTGTGCGGCGGGCGTTACGTCGGGCTGCTCGCACTGTCCGCGGACGAGCCGGCCGCGTGAATCGCCTGTTCGAGAAGGGCATGCGCGGCCTGCCACGCGCGGCCGGCCGCCGCGGAGTCGTTGAACGCCCGGGCTTCGACCGTGGCGCCGTCCAGCAGCATCATGAAGACGGTCGCCAGCTGGTTTGCCGTTTCGGGCGGCACGAGCGCGGCGATCAGTTCTCCGATCCATTCGACCATCTTGCGGCGATAGCGAATCGCGACGTCCGAGATCGGCGCGTAAGCGGTGCCGAATTCGGCCAGCGCCCGCTCGAACAGGCAGCCGGCGAATTCGGGCGTCCTGAACCACGCCGCGTACCAGTCGAAGATGGTCTTGACGCGTTCGACCGGATCGACGACGTGCTGCAACTGCGCGTCGATGCTGCCGACGATCAGGTCGTAGCGCTGGACCAGCACTTCGCGGATAAGCTCGTCCTTGCTCGCGAAATGCCGGTACAGCGTCATGCGGGCGACACCGGAATCGTCGATGATCCAGTCGACGCCCACCGGGTGGAATCCGTGCCTCGAGAACAGTTCGGTCGCTTTGTCTACCACCAGCTGGCGTTTGTTGGCTCGCACGAACGGCTTCCTCCTCGATGTTTCAGCAGCATAGACCGATTATTCTAGCATCATGCTGCTCGATGAAATCGCCTCCCGCTCCTGTCCGACGGTACTTCCGGCTCGGCATGCTTCACGCGGCAAACGTGTTATCGAGTCGTCTTGATTATTGGATAGACCGATATGTATCATTTGAACCGAGTGAGCCGTGGTCGATATTGCGTGGATCGAAGAGACGGAACCGGGGTGGATTTCCGTTTGCGCTTTCCGCCCCATCCCACGCTGCAACGATGCGTCAAGCCGAAAAGAGAACCTGAGAGAGCCTTGGCATGGGGCCCGCGGACGATCTTCACCGCGCCCCGCACCGGCCGGGGGCATGCTCGCGGGGCGAGCGCGCAAAGCAATACGGCGCCAATAAAACTTGAGGATGGTACCCATGTATCGCCGTTTACTCGCACCGGGGCTGCTGTTGCTGTTGGCCGCCTGCGCGCAGGATCCGTCCGTCACCAGCAGTACGGTACGGATCTGCGACGACACGGGGTGTTCCGATCGCCCTAAAGATCAGGTCTCCTATCAAAAAAGGGACGATGCGGACGACCGCGAAGATCCGCGCATCGCCGCGCTCAAGCAAACCGCGAAGACCCAGCCGAAGGCCGCCTACGACCTCGGCCTGCGCTATTTCCGCGGCGACGGCGTGCGCCAGGACAGCTACCAGGCGCTCAAGTGGATGCGCGAGGCCGCCGAACGCGGCGACCTGAACGCGCAGAAGGCGCTCGGCAGTTTCTACCTGTTCGGCCTCGAGGAAATGGGCTCGGATGCGCGCGAAGCGGAGAAGTGGCTGTCGATCGCGGCCGGCCGCGGCGACAAGGAATCGAAAAAGCTGCTCGATCTCGCGCGCAAGGCGAAGAAGGAAGACGAAGAAGACTGGAAATGGCGCACGCAGTGGCGTGACGTCTATTACGGCTACTGGTACTCGGGCTATCCGTACTACGGCGTCTGGCAGCAGACGTACTGGTACTACTGACCGGGCATCGGGCCTGAAGCAACGGGGGCAGCCGCGGGGAGACCACCATCGCGCGCCACGCCGGGGGGGCTTATCGAAGTTCGCACGGACCCATAAGCCGAACAACGACTCTAATCGATCGACAACGACATGAAGACCAACTTTTCGCAACGTCTGATTCAAGGTGCGCTGGTTGCAGCGCTTGGCGCGTCCGTCGCGGGGTGCGGCGGCATGGTGACGCCCGGCGGGCAGAACGCCGGGGTGACGGGCGCAGCGGCCGGCGGCGCGAGCGCCGGCGCCGATTCGCAGTTGCAGCGCTGCGCGTCGCCGCTGGGCACGATCGCGGTCGACGACGGCCGCAACGCCGACTGGTGGGGCCCGTTCGGCAGCGCGACGAAGGTGACGAGCATCGACCCGCTGCTGCGGCTGGCCGTGCAGCAGTCGAACTGCTTCGTGATCACGTCGATCGGCAACCAGAAGAGTGACGCGCGCCTGTCGCGCATCACGCAGCTGCAACGCAACTCGGGCGAATATCGCGCGGGCTCGAAGCAGCAGAAGGGCCAGCGTGTGGCGGCCGACTACTACATGGAGCCGCAGATCGTGATCAACGATTCGCCGATCGGCGGGATCGGCAGCATGATCGGCGGGCTGATCGGCAACAGCGCGGTGGCGGCGGTGGCGGGGCACCTGCAGACGAAGGCGTCGGTGGTGACGCTGACGCTGTTCGACGTGCGCTCGGCGGTGCAGATCGCGGCGTCGGAAGGCAGCTCGACGGCGACGAACTACGGCGCGGCGCTGGGCGGCCTCGGCGGCGGGGTGGGCGGCGGGCTGGCCGGTTTCTCGACGACGCCGGAAGGCAAGGCGACGGTCGTCGCGTTCATCGATGCGTGGAACAAGATGGTCGTCGCGCTGCGCAGCTACAAGGCGCAGGACGTGAAGGGCGGGCTGGGCCGCGGTGGCCAGCTTCAGGTCAACTGACGCCGACGGGCCGGCGGGATGCCGCCGGCCGCTTGTCGCGTGCGTCCCACTCATTGCGAGCGCCTTGCCGGTCGGTGAGCCATGCCGTGCGGACGTGGCGTCCCGGGTGCTCATCCCCGATCGTTGCCACACGGCGTCGTCGGACACCCGGCACGACTCGGCGGGAACGGTCGCCGAGTCGCGCCGGGCCGGGATTCAGTCGTCTCCTTTCTCCAGTACGTTCTGCGTGAGCGTGACCGACGGAATCGTCGGCTTGAGCAACGCGCGGCGCGCGCGACGGCTCAGCCACTTCCAGCCGGCCACGAGCAGCAGCGCGACCAGCGGGATCGATGCGATCGTCCACGTGCCGTTCGGGTAGTCGAACGCCATCAACACCAGCACGCCGAGCAGGAACAGCAGCGTGAGCCACGACGTCACGGGTGCGCCCGGCATCCTGAACGATACGTCGTCCACCTCGCCGCGCCTGACCGCGGCGCGGAACTTCATCTGGCACACGACGATGAAGCCCCATGTGCTGACGATGCCGAGCGACGCGATGTTCAGCACGATCTCGAACACGCTCGACGGCACGAGATAGTTGAGCAGCACGCCGACCACATAGATCGCGACCGTCACCAGAATGCCCGCGTACGGCACGGATTGCGCGCTCATTCGCGCGAGGAACGCGGGAGCAGAGCCGCCCATCGACAGCGAACGCAACACGCGCCCCGTCGAATACAGGCCGGAGTTGAGGCTCGACAGCGCGGCCGTCAGCACAACGAGGTTCATCACCGAGCCGATGCCCGGCACGCCGAGCGCGCCGAAGAACGTGACGAACGGGCTCTGGCCCGCCTTGTACGCGCTCCACGGCAGCAGGCACACCAGCAGCACCACCGACGCGACGTAGAAAATCGCGATGCGCCAGATCACGTTGTTGATCGCGCGCGGCAGCACCTTGCGTGCATCCTTGCATTCGCCGGCGGCCGTGCCGACGAGTTCGACGCCCGCGAACGCGAATACCACGCCCTGTACCAGCACCAGCGCCGGCATCAGTCCGTGCGGAAAGAACCCGCCGTTGTCGGTGATCAGATGCATGCCGGTGTCATGGCCGGCGACCGGCATGCCCGTGCCGAGGATGACCGAACCGATCACGAGAAACAGCACGATCGCGGCGACCTTGATCAGCGCGAACCAGAACTCCATCTCGGCGAACCACTTCACGCCGATCAGGTTCATCGTCGCGACGATGCAGAGCGCGACGAGCGCGAAGATCCACTGCGGCACGGCCGCGAACGGCGCCCAGTAATGCATGTAGAGCGCGACGGCGGTGATGTCGACGATGCCGGTCATCGCCCAGTTCAGGAAGTACATCCAGCCGGCGACGAACGATGCCTTCTCGCCGAGGAATTCGCGCGCGTACGACACGAAGCTGCCGCTGCTGGGGCGATGCATCACGAGCTCGCCGAGCGCGCGCAGGATCAGGAACGAAAACGCGCCGCATACCAGATAGACGATCGCGAGCGACGGGCCGGCGGCCTGCAGCCGGCCGCCCGCCCCGAGAAACAGCCCGGTGCCGATGGCCCCGCCAATCGCGATCATCTGCACCTGTCGATTGCCGAGGGTCTTGTGATAGCCGGCTTCGTGCGATTCGAGCCAGCTGCGTTTGTCGGTTTCGCCGGTTGTCGACGGTTCGGGAATCGATGCCATGACGGTATCCTCGCGCACGGATGGGATTGAATTCATCCCGATCGCGAGGCGATCGGGACCACCGGTACCGGCGGACGAGGGCGCGGAATCAAGCGCACCTGTCCTGATTGCGATTCGCCGGGCGTGGCGAACGGCACGGTACGTCGCGAACGTATTCAGCCGTAATTCCCGTCACAAACGGAATGCAAATTTCGACTGGGCCTGTTCGAATCCGTGCATAGGGGCCGGGCGGCGGGTGAACCGGTCAGTTAATTTGGTGCGCCGGCGCGCCCTGTGAGGGCAACCGCCGCCGCCGGCGCCGGCTCATGCACCGAAATGAGGAATGCGGATCGACGGGTCGCCCGGCTGGGTCGGTGCGGCAAGCGTTGCACGGGGCGTGGCCCGGTTCTTGCTGGAGTCGTGTCGGGCCGCGCAACGGTTGCGCGCGCCCCGACGACATACCAGACAAGGAAGATTCACCGTGAGCCCGACGACCCGACCGTTCCCCCGACGCACCTGGCTGGCTGCGTTGATCGCCGCACCCGTGATGGCGCTGTTCGCCGCCGCGCCGGCCCATGCCGATGCGCTCGACACCATCGCGAAAAACGGCACGCTGCGCGTCGCGGTGCCCGAGGACTATCCGCCTTTCGGCTCGGTCGGCACGGACATGCAGCCGCAGGGCTACGACATCGACATGGCCGGCCTGCTCGCCAAGGCGCTCGGCGTCAAGCTGAAGCTGGTGCCCGTGAACAGCGCGAACCGGATTCCGTACCTGACGACCAACAAGGTCGACATGGTGATCTCGTCGCTCGGCAAGACGCCGGAGCGCGAGAAGGTCATCGATTTCTCGAGCGCGTACGCACCGTATTTCCAGGGCGTGTTCGGCCCGTCCGACGTGAAGGTGAGCGCGCCCGCCGACCTGACCGGCAAGACGGTCGGCGCCACGCGCGGCGCGCTCGAGGAGATCGCGCTGTCGCAGCTCGCGCCGAACGCGACGATCAAGCGCTTCGAGGACAACAACGCGACGATCCAGGCGTTCCTGTCGGGGCAAGTGCAACTGATCGCGGCCGGCAACATCGTCGCGGCGGCGATTCTCGCGAAGAATCCGCCGCGCCGCCCCGAGGTCAAGTTCGTGATCAAGAATTCGCCATGCTTCGTCGGCGTCAACAAGAACGAACCGCGCCTGCTCGCGAAGATCGACGATGCGATCGCGCATGCGAAGCAGGACGGCACGCTGGGCGAGATGTCGCGGAAGTGGCTCGGCCAGCCGCTGCCGGCCGGACTGTGACGAATCGTCGTGTCGCCTGATACGTCGCCGCTGCCGGCATGCCGGGCGCGGCGCGTGTCGTTGTCCGAACCCGAATTCATTCCGTTCCCATGAGCTACCAGCTTCAATTCGGCGAGCTCGCCGAATACGTCGGCGTGTTCGCGAGCGGCGCGGCGATCACGCTCGCGCTGACCGCGGTCGCGACCGTGCTCGGCGTGGCGGTCGGCGTGCTCGGCGCGGCCGCGTACAGCGCCGACGCGCGCGCGGCCGTACGATTGCGCCCGCTGATCGGCGCGTACGTCGAGGCGATCCGCAATACGCCGTTCGTCGTCCAGCTTTTCTTCATCTTCTTCGGCTTGCCGGCGCTCGGCGTGCACATCGACGAATACACGGCCGCGATCCTCGCGATGACGCTCAATCTCGGTGCGTACTCGGTCGAGATCGTGCGCGCGGGCGTGGCCGCCGTGCCGAAAGGGCATCTGGAGGCCGCGTCGGCACTGGCGATGTCGCGCGCGCAGATGCTGCGCCACGTCGTGCTGCCGCAGGCGCTCGCCAAGGTGTTTCCCGCGCTGTCGAGCCAGATCGTGATCACGATGCTCGGTTCGGCGGTCGTGTCGCAGATCTCGGTGGCCGACCTGACCTATGCGGCCGGCTACATTCAGTCGCGCAACTTCCGCGCGTTCGAGACGTACTTCGTGATCACGCTCGCGTATCTGGCGATGGCGCTGCTGCTGCGCGCCACGCTCGGCGCGATGGGTCGCCGCCTGTTTTCCCGTCGCCTGCGAGGTGCGCGATGACCGATTTCACGTTCGCGCAGATTCTCGCCAACCTGCTGCTGGCCGCGCGCTGGACGATCGTGCTGTCGATCGTGTCGTTCGTGACGGGCGGCCTCGTCGGCCTCGGGCTGCTCGTGATGCGCGTATCGCGTTCGACGCTGCTGCGCGGCGTCGCGAAGCTGTATATCGAAGTGTTCCAGGGCACCCCGTTGCTGATGCAACTGTTCATCGTGTTCTTCGGCCTGCCGCTCGTCGGGCTCGACGTGCCGCCGTGGGTCGCGGCCACGGCAGGGCTCACGTTCTTCACCAGCGCGTATCTCGCGGAAATCTGGCGCGGCTGCGTCGAGGCCGTGCCGAAGGGGCAATGGGAGGCATCGGCGAGCCTGGCAATGAGCTACGTCGAGCAACTGCGTCACGTGATCCTGCCGCAGGCCGCGCGCATCGCGATCGCGCCGACGGTCGGCTTCGGCGTGCAGGCCGTGAAGGATACGGCGCTGGTGTCGATCATCGGCTTCACCGAGCTGACGAAGGTCGGCATCGCGATCTCGAACGCGACGTTCCGGCCGTTCGTCGTGTACGGCCTCGTCGCACTGATCTATTTCGCGCTCTGTTATCCGCTTACCCGTTACGCGCGCACGTTGCAAAGGAGATGGCATGCCGCTCGTTGAAACCCGTGGTCTCGAAAAGAACTTCGGCACCCATCATGTGCTCAAGGGCATCGATTTCTCCGTCGAGCGCGGGCAGGTCGTCTCGATCATCGGCCGCAGCGGCTCGGGCAAGAGCACGCTGCTGCGCACGCTCAACGGGCTCGAGAGCATCGACGCGGGCTCGATCTCGGTCGACGGCGAACGCGTGGATGCGCGGCATGCGGACCTGCGTGCGCTGCGGCTCAAGGTCGGCATGGTGTTCCAGCAATACAACCTGTTTCCGCACCTGAGCGCCGGGCAAAACGTGATGCTCGCGCAGTCGGTGGTGAAGAAGGCGCATCGTCAGCAGGCGCGCGCGATCGCGGAACTGATGCTCGAGCGCGTGGGCCTCGGCGACAAGTTCGACGCGTTTCCGGAACAACTGTCGGGCGGCCAGCAGCAGCGCGTCGCGATCGCGCGTGCGCTCGCGATGAAGCCGAGCGTGCTGCTGTGCGACGAAATCACGTCCGCGCTCGATCCCGAGCTCGTCGGCGAGGTGCTGGGCGTCGTCGAGCAGCTCGCGCGCCAGGACATGACGCTGATCATGGTCACGCACGAGATGAACTTCGCGCGTGCGGTGAGCGACAGGATCGTGTTCATGCACCAGGGCCGCGTGTGGGAGAGCGGAACGGCCGACGAGATCTTCGAGCGGCCGCAGACGGTGGAGTTGACGCGGTTTCTGGGCAGCGTCCGGAACCCGGAGGCTGCCGCGCGCTGATACGCGGTGCCGGCGCGGCTGCGCATGTCGATCGACGACTTCGGAACGGGTCATTCGAGCTTGCTGTACGTGTGCACCCGGCGTGGCGGCAGCGCACGCCGGCGCCCGTGTTCCGGGCGCGTCGGCGAGTATCCGTTCCGATGAAGGCCGACGGATGAATCATCCGGATTCGGTTGCCGACGCCGCGCACGGACGCGCCGTTACTCCACGGCGGGAAAATCGAGCGTCGTGTCGTTCACGCGGTTCACGAGATTCGTGAACGTGATCGACGCGATGGCAAGATTGATCTCGATCAGCTGACGTTCCGTATAGCCAGCTGCACGTACTGCATCGACGACTGCACCGGGGACCGTCCCGTGCGTGCCGACGAGCGTACGGACATACGTGACCAGCGCATCCCGCGCGGCGTCGCCGGTTGCCGCGCCCGCGCGCACCTGCTTCATCTGATCGCTCGTCAGGCCGGCCAGCTTGCCCATCAGCGTGTGAGCCGCGACGCAGTAGTCACAGCCCGCGTATTCGCTGACCGCCAGCTTGATGACTTCGATGTCTGCCTTGCCGAGCGTGCTCGACGCGACAGCGGCATCGAACGCCAGCGCCGCGCCGAGTGCTTCGGGGCTGTGCGTTCCGATGGTTGCGTACGCATTGGGCACCTTGCCGACGGCCTTCTTGATCTTCGCGAATACTTCGGCGGCCGGGCCGGTTGCGTCTTCGGGGCGAATGGTGGTGAGACGGGACATGATCGACTCCTTCGTTCGGATTGAGGGTTGAACCGCTTAGCCATGTCGTATGGCATGGGAGTCAGTGTAGGGGTGCGCGGCGAGTTCTTTAATGCCATAATTCCGCAACTTCATGCCCAAACGTCTCATATGGAACTGCTGGACCGACTGCTCGCGCTGATGCCGGTCACCGGACGGCTGGATGTGCGATGCCACTTCGGCTCGCCGTGGCGCATCGACCATCCCGAGTCGAGCGAGTGGGAATTTCCCTATCACGTGCTGTTGCGCGGCGAGGCCGTGGTGGAAGGCGACGCCGGCGCGAAAGGCGAACCCGCGCTTCGAATGAAAGCCGGCGATATCGTGCTGTTTCCTTCCGGCAGCGCGCACAGCCTGCGCGACGGCAGCGGCAAGCCGCCCCGCCCGGCACGCGAGCGGCATCAGGACGGCCTGACCATTGTCACGAACGGCCGCACACGCGATGGCGCCGATGTGCTCTGCGGCCGCTTCATCCTCCCGGCGGTGCCGCAGCAGTTGCTGCGCGACCATCTGCCGGGGCGTTTGCTGGTAAGCAGCGTGAGCGAGGGCGACGGACCGGCGCGCGACGCCGCATTCGCGGCCACCAGGCTCGCCCGCGTCATCGAATTGATGCGCGAGGAAGCGTTCGAGCAACGACCGGGCAGCGCGACGGTCGTGAACCAGTTGTCGGGCGCGCTGTTTGCGTTGACCCTGCGATGCGCGTCCGATACCGGCCACGCGCCGCGCGGCCTGCTGGCGCTTGCGCAGCGTCAGCGGCTGCAGCCGGCGCTCGCGGCCATGTTCGATGAACCAGATAAGCCGTGGACGCTTCCGCAACTGGCCGCGCTCTGTCACATGTCGCGTGCCACGTTCGCACGCCACTTTGAAGAGGCAATCAGCCGCTCGGCGAGCGATGTGCTGACGGAAATCCGCATGGCGCTGGCCGGCCGCAAGCTGGCGCAAACGACGATGTCCGTCGCGGAGATCGGCGAATCGGTCGGATATCGATCGGAGGCCGCATTCCAACGGGTGTTCAAACGGCAAGTAGGCATGACGCCAGCGAAGTGGCGCATGCGGTCGTCGCAAACCGCGGAGCCGCAGGCGCGTTCGGCGTGACGGACGATGCGTACGCTGCGTTCGCCCGTCGGTTCCGCCCGGGCACGGCGTTCGCGTAATTGCCGGGATGCGGATCGGCCGCGCCATGTTGCCGCGTCGACCGTGGCCGGCCGGCGACCACCCATCCGTCGACGACGCTCGTGCATGCACGGACCATGATCGTCGTGCCGATGTCGCACGCGGAGCGGGTTCGAAACTTTGCTATGCTGGCCGCCGCCATGCGGCGACATGGATGCGCACGATACGCACTGCGCGTGAGGACACGTTCACTTCACCCGGATATCTTTCAGACATGGACAGGCTCCAGGCCATGACCACCTTCGTCACGGTGGTCGAGACGGAAGGGTTCGCATCGGCGGCGCGCAAGCTGAACGTATCGCCGTCGGTAATCAGCCGCGTGATGACGGAGCTCGAGGAGCATCTGGGCGTGCGGCTCTTGACGCGGACGACGCGCGTGGTCCGCATCACCGATGCGGGCGCGTCGTTTTACGAAGACTGCCGGCGAATCCTGGCGGACATCGACGCGGCAGAGCTTTCCGCCACCGGCACCGGCAATACGCCGCGCGGCCAGCTCACCGTCACCGCGCCCGTGCTGTTCGGCAAGACCTACGTGACGCCTATCGCGCTCGAGTATCTGGAGCAGCATCCTTTCGTCAATCTCAACTGCTGGTTTCTGGACCGCGTCGTGAATCTCGTCGATGAAGGCGCCGACGTGGCCGTGCGCATCGGCGAGCTTCCGAATTCGTCGCTGCAGGCGATCTCGGTCGGCAAGGTGCGGCGCGTGCTGTGCACTTCTCCCGCTTATCTCCGTGCGCACGGCACGCCGCGGCATCCGGACGATCTCGCGGCTCACGTCACGATCCAGGCGACGGGCATCACGCCGGCGCCGGAATGGCGCTTGCGCGCGTGGGACAAGACGCTCACCGTCCCCATCCAGCCGCGCCTGGTGACCACGACGAACGATTCCGCGATCGCCGCGGCGACGGCCGGCCTCGGAATCGTGCGCCTGCTGTCCTATCAGGTGGTCGACGAGCTCGCGCAAGGCACGCTGTGCGTGCTGCTGGCCGAGCACGAACTTGCCCCGCTTCCGGTTCATGTCGTGCATCGGGAGGGCAGGCACGCGAACCGGAAGGCGCGCGCCTTCATCGATCTCTGCGTCGAAAAGCTGAGAGCCAAGGCGCCGATGTGGTCGGCATAGCCGACAGCGGCGAGTCGGCACGGCGCGTGCGACGGAACCATCCCGAACGGCGCGCGTAGCAAGCATCGCATTCCGTCTGCAAGCAGGCCCTGCAGGCCGAGATCGCTCAGGCCGGGATGATCGTCGGGCCTGCGCCCGAGCACGACGTTGACGTCTTTCCGGATCGAACGCCTTTCGTTGGCAATCGTCGCCGCGTGACGCGGGTTCTGAATTACGCGTCGAGCAGCGGACGGTCGCCGCCGCCCGATTCGCGATGCGCGGGCACCGCGCAGCAGATCAGCGCTTCGTCGTCCGATACCTTGAATGCCGGCGCGACCGGATACGTCACCGCGCCTTCGACGATCCGGGTGCGGCAGGTGCCGCAACTGCCTCCCCGGCACCCGTATTCGGGCGTCAGGCCGCGCGCCTCGGCCAGCTCCAGCAGCGAGCCGCCGCCCGGTTGCCAGCGCGCTTCCTTGCCCGACTTGACGAATGCAACGGGTGTCGGCGTATCCGCCGGCGCGCGCAGCGGGGCACGTGCGCCCGGATCGGCGCGACGCTCGAGCCCGGAAGGGCCGAACGACTCCGCGTGGATTCGGTCGTCCGCCACGTTCAGGTCGCGCAGCCCGTCATAGACCGCTTGCATGAAGCCCGACGGTCCGCACAGATAGAAGTCGTAGTCGTCGAACGGCAGCGTGGCGCGCAACAGGTTCGCATCGATGCGGCCGACGACGTCGAACTCGTCGCCCTCGCGCGCGCCGCTCGCGTCCGACAGGACGCGCACCACGTTCACCGCGCCGTTCGCCGCCGATGCGAGCTGGGCGATCTCGTCGCTGAACGCGCGTTCCTTCACGGAGCGTGCGGCGTGAAAGAACCAGGTCTTGCGCGTGCCGCGCTTGCGCGCGCCTTCGTAGACGATGTGACGCAACATCGCCAGCATCGGCGTGATCCCGACACCGGCCGCCAGTAATACGGCGGGACGGCGCTCGAGCGCATCGATCGTGAATTGCCCGGCGGGCGCCCGGACGTCGATGCGGTCACCGACCTGCACCATGTCATGCAGATGCGACGACACACGTCCTTCGCGCTTGACGCTGATGCGATACACGCCGTCTGACGGCGCGCTCGACAACGTATAAGTGCGGATGAGCGGAGCGCCGTTCTCCGACAGGTTCACGCGAATCGGCACGTGCTGGCCCGCCAGATGCGGCACCAATCCGGCACCGTCCTCGGGATCGAGCTGAAAGGAGCGGATCAGCGTGCTCTCGTCGGTGATTTTCGCGACCCTGAACGGACGCCACGCCCGTGCCAGTTCGGCCGCTTTCAGGCGGCGCGCGGCCTCGTCCCAGCTTCCCGTCATCAGCGAGTTGGGCGACCAGCCTTCCGCCCGGAACGTCCAGCGCAACGGCAATGCGCCGGCGCGATAAACGATGCGGCGCGGCTTGAAGCGCCACAGTCGCTCCGCGCCCTGAAATGCGGCGATCTCGGGCGAATCGAGGTCGACTTCGGCTTCACCGGTCATCTGCAACACGTCGCCGGTCTCGAAGTCGGCGAACACGATGCCCGCGCGCGGATTGACCAGGAAATTGCCGAGTGTCGCGAAGAACAGGTTGCCGGCGAAATCGGGGATCGTCAGCACGCCGTCGTCGCCGATGCGCACGAACCCCGCCTTGCCGCCGCGATGCGAAACGTCGACCTGACGCTCGGCGCCGTCGCCGACGTAGGACGCAACGAACAGCGTGTCGGCAGCCGCGACGATCGCGCGGGCGCGAGCGTCGAGATGATCGCTCTGCTCAGGTGCGATTGCGGAAAACGTATCGGGTTCGCGTACGAACGCGAAATCGCGCAACTGGATGTATTGCGGGCAGTTGCCGAAGCTCTGCACGACGTCGAGATCGAATGCGCGCGTCTCGCCGCGGCGGATCACGCCGTTCAGCCGATTGCGCCGCCGCGTATGCAGTTCGATGCCGAGCAGGCCGATCGCCGCGCCGTCGCGCGTGCCGCCGGCAGCCGGATCGTTCGGATCGAATACGGTGTCGATGCGCAGACGCTTGTCGTTCGGCGACTGCATGAAGCCGGGTTGGCCGAATGCGAACGTCGCCCATACGTCGCCGTCGTCCGCCACCGCACCGACGACGACGAAAGGCAACTGCGCGAAGAACGCTCGATGCTGGTCGGGCATGTGGTTCCTGACGAAGCGCCGTCCCACGCTGTCCATCTTCTGCATCACGCCTGTCTTTTCCTGCAGCTTGAGTTCGCCCCGATGCCACGGCGAGTTCGCTTCATTCGATACCGTGCTCACGATGTGTCTCCTCGACGGAATTTGCACATGACGCGTTGGGTGCGCCGGCGTCGCCCGTCGGCCCGCACGGGGCGACGGGCCGACTTCGCTCACGCAGCCGCCGCGAGCCCGACCGGCGTCTTCACGAACTCGACGAAGCCCGGCAACGCTTCGATGCGGCGCAGCCACGCCGCGACGTTCGAATAGCCCGACAGATCCACGTTGCCTTCGGGCGCGCGCGCGACGTAGCTGTACAACGCGACGTCGGCGATGGTCGGCTTCGGCCCGACGATGAAGTCGCGCGCTGCGAGTTCGGCGTCGATGAGCGCGAGGATGCGATGCGCACGGGCGATCACTTCGTCGGCGTTGAACGTCGCGCCGAACACCGTGATGAGCCGCGCGGCGGCCGGGCCGAATGCGATCTCGCCGGCCGCGACGGACAACCAGCGCTGCACGGCGGCTTCCTGTACGGGCGATGGCGGGAGGAAGTCGCGGTTGCCCGACGTGCGGGCGAGATACACGAGAATGGCGTTCGAATCAGCGATCACGGTGTCCCCGTCGACCAGCACCGGCACCTGACCGAAGCGGTTCAGCGCCAGAAATTCAGGCGACTTGTGCGCGCCGGCGGCCAGGTCGACTTCAATCAGTTCGTGCTCGATGCCGAGCAGCGAGATGAGCAGACGTGCGCGGTGCGAATGACCGGAAAGCGGGTGAACGTAGAGCTTCATGACGGTGTCCTTTGGGGCAGGTGCGACGAGCAGGTCTCATCGCTTGCGGTAAGTCTAGAAACTCGTCGGCTGCGGCAGAATCCCCGCTGCCGAGAATTGATCGTTCTCGTTTCGAGACGAGTCGGACGAAAGCCGGTGTGGTCGTCAAGGCGCGTGACGGGCGTGTTGGCGTTGTCTTCCGTGTCGGTCCCGAACCGGCTGGCAGGCCGGCGGGCACGTGGAGACCGAGGGGCGGTCGCGCATTGAAAGACACCGTGTGTCAGGCGTACGGACGGAAGACGTCGGGTAGCCGGGGTCGACCACGAGGCGTGGTCGACCGCGTCGTGTCTTCCACTCACCGCTGGGGGGGACGGGGCCACGACAACCTGGATGTGCTGCCGACGTCGGTGTTATATTGCGCGCGCATGCGCCCCGACCGATGAACCAACACAATCAGTATCCGCGGACCGGCGCGCCATAGAAAGACAACTAGAACGGGTCCGTCGCGCCATCGGGGCAGCCTCTCCGTGACCGGCGCCGGGCCCATCGGTCTATGCACCGAGGGGATCGACATGAACCGGGTCTATCGGCTGGTCTGGAGCCGCAGCTTGCATGCTCCGCAAGTGGTATCCGAACGCACGAGGGCGTCGCACGGCGGAGTCGACGCCGGCCATGGCGCCACGCCCGCGCGCCGCCGCGCCTGGCTCGTTTCGATCGGCGTGTCGCTCGGTCTGGCCGGCGCGGCCGTCCCGGGTTGGGCCGCCACGTGTTCGGCGGGCACCATTGCGAATTGCAGCGCGCCCGGCGGCGACGGCATCCCGGACCGAAGCGGCAACGGCGGCAGCGGTAACGGCGGTGGCGGGGGTTCGTCTACGTTGGGCGGAGGCTCGGCCACGGTGCAGGTCCCCGGCGGGGCCACGTCAGGCGGGACAGGCGGCACCGGTGCGACGAACGACAGCGGCCAGGGCGGCCCCGGCGGAGCGCCGGCGGTGGTGCTCGCCGGCGATGCGGTGGTCAACGCGAACGCGCAAGGCGGCGCCGGTCAGGCCTTCGATGGATTCAATTTCGCCGGCGGTGCCGGTGGCGGTGGCGCGGGCGTGTATTCGACCGGCACCAGCGTGACGGTTAACAACGGCGTGACGGTGCAGGGCGGCACCGGCGGGAATGGCGGAGCCGGCACGTCGGGGCCTGCGTCGAACGGCGGCGGTGGAGGCGGCGGGGGCGCTGCGCTCGTCATGGTGACGCCGGCGGCCGACGTGACGAACCAGGGAGCGCTCGTCGGCGGAAACGGCGGCAACGGGGGCAGTGGCGGAAACCCGGGCGGCGGCGGCGGGGGCGGCGACGGGCTGCTGACCTTGGGGCCCGGTTCGCAGGTGACCAACCTCGGAACCATCACCGGCGGTGTGGGCGGCGTCAGCGGCGGTGGCGCAAGCACGGCCGGAGCCAGCGGCGCCGGTGTCAACCTGGCCGGCGGCTTCACCGTGCTGACCAACGTCGGCACGATCGCCGGCGGCGCCGGCAACGGCGCGGCCGCCGGGGCCGGCGTCATCGTCAATGGCGGCGATTTCGTCGTCAACGGCGGTACGATCTCGGGCGGCTTGTACGCGGACGGCGTGACGCGCGCGGCAGCCGTCCGGTTCAACGGCGCGAACAATACGCTGCAGTTGGTGACCGGGTCCAACATCGTCGGAAACCTCGAGGTGGCTGCTGCGGCGGCGGCCACCATCGCCGCGGGTTCCGCCGGGCTCACACTGTCCAACCAGGTGACGCTGGGCGATGCCGCGTCCCGGGTGACTTTCAATTCCGGCGCGACTGGCCTAGTGGTTTCAGGCGTGGTATCCGGGGCGGGCAGTGTGGCCGTGAGCGGCGGCCGAACGATCACGCTGACGGGAGACAACACCTATACCGGCGGCACCACCATCAGCGCCGGCACGCTGCAGATCGGCAGCGGCGGGACCACGGGCTCCGTCGTCGGCAACATCGTCAACAATGGCACGTTGGCGTTCAACCGCGGCGACACGGTGTCGTATGGCGGCACCGTCAGCGGGGCGGGCGGCCTCGTGCAGGCGGGTACCGGCACGCTCGCGATATCCGGCGCCGCCAGCTATACGGGGAGCACCGCGATCAACGGCGGCACGCTCGCGCTGATCGGCACGGGCAGCATCGCTGCTTCCAGCGGGATTGCCAACAACGGCACGTTCGACATCTCGGGGACGACCTCGGGCGCCACGATCAATGCGCTCACGGGTACGGGCACGGTCGCGTTGGGCAGCCGGACGCTGACGCTCGCCAATGCGGCCGGCACGTTCAGCGGTGTGATCGGCGGTACCGGCGGGCTCAACGTGGCGGGCGGCACGCAAACGCTGTCGGGCGCCCACGCCTTTACCGGTGCAACGTCGATCAACACCGGCACGCTCGCATTAACCGGTTCGGGCAGCCTGGCCGCCTCCAGCGGGGTCGTCGACAACGGCACGTTCGATATCTCGGGGACGACCGCCGGGGCGACGATCAATACGCTCACCGGCGCGGGCACGGTGGCGCTGGGCGGTCGCACGCTGACGCTCGCGAATGCGGCCGGCACGTTCAGCGGCGTGATCGGCGGCACCGGCGGCCTGACGGTTGCGGGCGGTACGCAGGCGCTGTCCGGTACGAACGGCTTTACCGGTGCAACGTCGATCAACGCCGGCACGCTGGCATTGACCGGTTCGGGCAGCCTGGCCGCCTCCAGCGCAATCGCCAACAACGGCACGTTCGACATCTCGGGGACGACCTCGGGCGCCACGATCAATGCGCTCACGGGTACGGGCACGGTCGCGTTGGGCAGCCGGACGCTGACGCTCGCCAATGCGGCCGGCACGTTTAGCGGGGCGATCGGCGGTACCGGCGGGCTCACCGTGGCGGGCGGCACGCAAACGCTGTCGGGCGCCCACGCCTTTACCGGTGCAACGTCGATCAACGCCGGCACGCTGGCATTAACCGGTTCGGGCAGCCTGGCCGCCTCCAGCGGGGTCGTCGACAACGGCACGTTCGATATCTCGGGGACGACGGCCGGGGCGACCATCAATACGCTCACCGGCGCGGGCACGGTGGCGCTGGGCGGTCGCACGCTGACGCTCGCGAATGCGGCCGGCACGTTCAGCGGCGTGATCGGCGGCACCGGCGGCCTGACGGTTGCGGGCGGTACGCAGGCGCTGTCCGGTACGAACGGCTTTACCGGTGCAACGTCGATCAACGCCGGCACGCTGGCATTAACCGGTTCGGGCAGCCTGGCCGCCTCCAGCGCAATCGCCAATAACGGCACGTTCGACATCTCGGCGACCGCCGCCGGGGCGACGATCAATGCGCTGACCGGCACGGGCACGGTGGCGCTGGGCAGCCGCACGCTGACGCTCGCCAATGCGGCCGGCACGTTCGGCGGAACCATCAACGGGACGGGCGCACTGACCGTCGGCGGCGGTACGCAAACACTGTCGGCGGCGAACGCCTATACGGGCGCTACCACCGTCAATGCCGGAACGCTGGTGCTGACCGATTCGGGCAGCATTGCGGCCTCCAGCGCGGTCGTCGACAACGGGACGTTCGATATCTCGGGGACGACCGCCGGGGCGACGATCAATGCGCTCACGGGTACGGGCACGGTCGCGCTGGGCGGTCGCACGTTGACGCTCGCCAATGCGGTCGGCACGTTCGGCGGTGTGATTGACGGCAGCGGCGGGCTGATCGTGGCGGGCGGCACGCAAACGCTGTCCGGCGTGAACACATACACCGGGGCGACGACGGTCGACGCGGGCACGCTCGCGTTGTCGGGCGCCGGCCGGCTGGCGTCGTCCACGTCGGTCACGCTCGCCGGCCAGGCGGCCGCGCTCGACCTGTCCGCGGCCGGCAGCCAGACGGTCGCGCATCTGTCCGGCGTGGCAGGCAGCCGCGTGGTGCTGGGCGGCAGCGCGCTCACGCTGGCCGACGACTCGTCGCAAACCTTCAGCGGCAGCCTCGTCGGCACCGGCGGCCTGGTCAAACGAGGCGCGGGCATGCTGACGCTGAACGGTATCAGCAACGCGTTCTCCGGAACGACGACGGTGGCGGGCGGCACGTTGGTCGTTGGCGACGCGGCGAATGCCGGTGCAGTGCTGGGGGGCAATGTCGTGGTCGATGCGCTCGGCACGTTGCGCGGCCATGGCACGGTGGCGGGCGCCGTCAGCAGCAGCGGGGTGGTCGCGCCGGGCGGTTCGATCGGAACGCTGACCGTGGGCGGCAACTACACGCAGGCGGCGGGCGGCACGCTGTCGATCGAGGTCAGCCCGACGGAAGCATCGCAATTGCGCGTGGGCGGCGCCGCGACGCTCGGCGGTTCGTTGGCCGTTCTGTTCGATCCCGGCACCTATACCGCCCGCCGCTACACCGTGCTGAGCGCGGCCAACGGCGTGACGGGCCGTTTCTCGAACGTCGGCACCAGCACGGCCGGCGCGAATCTCGGCGCGTTGCAAACGTCGGTGGACTACGGCGCCAATGCGGTCGACCTGCTGCTCGCCGAGCCGGCCGGGCCCGGCACGCCGGCCGGCCCAGGCACGCCGGCCGGCCCAACGGTCATCGCGCCGACCAGGACGTCGATCTACACGGCGCTCGGCACGACGGCCTTGCTGCAGGCGCAAGACGCCAGTTCGACGCTGCTCGGGCGTCTCGCCGGCCGGCAGGATGACGCGGCGGGTGCCAGCAACGTGTGGGCCGTGGCCAATGGTTCCAGCACCAAGGTGGGCGGCACGGGCGGCGCGCCGGGCTTCCTCACGCACGCGTACGGGTTCCTGGCGGGCGCACAGGGGCGGCTCGGCGAAGCGACGGTCGGTGCGGCGGGCGGCTACACGCACACCACGCTGGCCGAAGACACGACAGGCGCATCGGGCGCCATCGACACGCTGCGCGTCGCGCTGTACGGCGCACGGCCGATCGGCGCCGTCAACCTGTCGGCGGCGCTCGGCTACGGTCTCGATTTCCTGTCGCAGAAGCGGCCGTTCGGCAGCGTGGGTACCGCCGAAGGCGACCATCTCGGCCACGAATTCACCGCCGCCACGCAGGCCAGCCTGCCGATGGACGCCGGCGGTTTCCGGTTCACGCCGCACATCGGGCTGCGGTATGCGTACGTGCGCGGCAGCGGCTTCGGCGAGAACGGCGCCAACGGCCAGAACCTGAACGTCGGGCCCGACAGTGCGAGAAGCCTTCAGCCTTACGCGGGCGTGTCGCTCGACAAGGCGTTCGGCGACGCCGTGCGCCCGGTCGGCGTCCAGCTTCGCGTCGGCTATGCGCACGAGGTGCTGCGCGGCAGCCGCGTCGTCCAGGTGCAGAGCCAGGACGGGACCGTGTTCGCGGCGCCGGGTACCGATCTGCCGCGCGCGTTCCTGACCACGGGCGCCAGCGTCACGCTGCAGGCCGCCAAGACGACCACGGTATCGCTCGGGCTGGATGCGACGATCGATACGAGCCGCGTGTCGGCGCAGTCCGCATATGTGCGCGTCAATTCCCGGTTCTGACCGCATGGGAGCCGAGATGGCGAAACCGTGCCGTCTTTTCGAACCGGCCTTTTGGCGTTTGCGCCGGAGCGCGTCGAATCGAGTTCGAGGGGCCGGAGCGGGAAGCCTCGCCGAGATTGGCTCACATCACGAGTACGATCCAGATTTAAACGATTTGTGATCACTCTCCGCCGCAAAATTTTGCACAATGACGGCAGCGCGGCCTTTCGCCGGGCGGCGTTCCGGGCGACCGAGCGCCGCCCGGCAACCGCCCGACAACCCTCACCGAGCGTCGCGCCGACGTGCCGCCGCCCACCGCCATGGACCAACCGAAACGCATCCTGATCGTCGAGGACGACGCCGACATCGCCGACGTGCTGAGCCTGCACCTGCGCGACGAGCGCTACGAGGTCGTGCACAGCGCGGACGGCGCCGAAGGGCTGCGCCTGCTCGAACAGGGCAACTGGGACGCGCTGATCCTCGACCTGATGCTGCCGGGCGTCGACGGCCTCGAAATCTGCCGGCGCGCGCGGGCGATGACGCGCTACACGCCGATCATCATCACGAGCGCGCGCTCGAGCGAGGTGCACCGGATCCTCGGCCTCGAACTCGGCGCCGACGACTACCTCGCGAAGCCGTTCTCGGTGCTCGAACTCGTCGCGCGCGTGAAGGCGCTGCTGCGGCGCGTCGATGCGCTCGCGCGCGATTCGCGGATCGACGCGGGCACGCTCGACGTCGCCGGGCTGGCGATCGACCCGATCGCGCGCGAGGCGAGCGTCGACGGCGTGCGCATCGACCTCACGCCGCGCGAATTCGACCTGCTGTATTTCTTCGCGCGGCACCCGGGCAAGGTGTTTTCGCGGATGGACCTGCTCAATGCGGTGTGGGGCTACCAGCACGAAGGCTACGAGCACACGGTCAATACCCACATCAACCGGCTGCGCGCGAAGATCGAGGCCGATCCGGCCGAGCCCGTGCGAATCCTCACCGTCTGGGGCCGCGGCTACAAGCTCGCCGCGCCGGGCCAGCGGGACGCATGATGAAACTCACGCTCACGCGGCGGCTGTCGCTCGTGTTCTCGATCCTGCTGCTCGCGTGCTCGGGCGCGTCGGCGTGGCTGCAGATCCGCGCGAACGACATGCGCGAGAAGGAAGTCGTGCAGGCGCTGTCGCGCGATCTGGCCGCCAACATCGCGGGCAGCGCGCCGCTGATGGACGCGAACGGGCTGCGCCCCGACGCCGTGCGCACGCTGTTCGGCCAGTTGATGGGCGTGAACCCGAGCGTCGAGGTGTACCTGCTCGACAACGCGGGGCGCATCAAGGGCGACGATGCGCCGCCGGGCCACGTAAAGCGCGACCGCGTCGATCTCGCGCCCGTGCAGCGCTTCATCGCGGGCCAGCCGCTGCCGATTCTCGGCGACGACCCGCGCAGCCCGGACGCGCGCAAGGTGTTCAGCGCCGCGCCACTGCAGCGCGCGGGGCAGCCGCCGTCGGGCTACATCTACGTGGTGTTGCTCGGCGAGGCGCATGACCGGCTCGCCGCGCGCGTCGACGCCGGCAACGTGCTGCGCACGACGCTGTGGTCGATGGCGATCGTCGCGCTGCTCGGCCTGCTCGCGGGCCTCGTCGCCTTCAGCTTCATCACGCGCCCGCTGCGCCGGCTGACGGCCGCGATGCGCGGCTTCGACGCGAGCGGCGCGCCCGGCGCGCCAGCCATGCCCGCCATGCCCGATACGCAGCCGCCGGTGCTGCGCTTGCCGCCGGGCCGCCGCGGCGACGACATCGCGGTGCTCGAATCCGCGTTCGCGCAGATGGCCGACCGGATCGGCGAACAGTGGCGCGCATTGACGCGCCAGGACCAGCAGCGGCGCGAACTGATCACGAACATCTCGCACGACCTGCGCACGCCGCTCACGTCGCTGCATGGCTATCTGGAGACGCTGTCGCTGAAGGCCGACACGCTGGCCGAGCCCGAACGGCGGCGCTACCTGTCGATCGCGCTCGCGCAGAGCGCGAAGGTCGGGCGGCTCGCGCAGGCGTTGTTCGAGCTCGCGCGGCTCGAATCGGGCGGCGTGCAGGCCGAGCGCGAGCCGTTCTCGCTCGTCGATCTCGTGCAGGACGTGTTCCAGAAGTTCGAGCTGACCGCGCAATCGCGCGGCGTCGCGTTGCATGCACGGATCCCGCCGCGCGTGCCGGTCGTGTCGGCCGATCTCGGGATGATCGAGCGCGTGCTGACCAACCTGCTCGACAACGCGCTGCGGCACACGCCTTCGCAGGGCGAGGTCGAGATCGCGCTCGAGCCTCGGGAAGACCGTGTGGTCGTGACGGTGTCGGATACCGGGGAAGGGATTCCGGCGGCGCGGCGCGAAGGGCTGTTCCAGCGGCCGCAGCGGCCGATCAGCGGCGGCACGGCGACGAGCGGCGGGCTCGGCCTGTTGATCGTGCACCGGATGCTGGCGCTCAACGGCAGCAGCATCCGGCTCGTCGACCGGGCCGGGCACGGCGCCGTGTTCGAGTTTGCGCTGGCGGTCGCGTCGCCGGCCGCGGGCGACGCGCGCTGACCGCCGGCGGCGGCGTTACCCGCCGCGCTTGCGCCGCACGTCGGTCGGCGTCGTGCCGGTCCAGCGCTTGAACGCGTGGCGGAATCCCACCGCATCGCTGAAGCCGAGCGTCAACGCAATGTCCTCGATGCTGAGCGTGGTCGTGCCGAGGTAGTCGATCGCGAGCGCCTTGCGCACGCTCGTCAGTAGCTCGCTGTACGACGTGCCTTCGGCTTCGAGCTTGCGGCGCAGCGTGCGCGAGGTCATGCAGAGGATTTCGGCGATCGCGTCGATGTCCGGGAATTGTCCCGGCGTGCGGGTGAGCTCCTCGTATACGCGTCGCGTGATGCCGGACTGGCTGCGCAGTTCGTCGAGCAACCGGGCGCAGTGCGACGACATCTGCGCGGCGGTGATCGGGTTCGCGAGCTGCGGCGCGCGCGCGAGCCATGCCGCCGGATAGCTGAGCACGTGATGCGGCTGGTCGAACGCGATCGGGCATTCGAGCGCATCGGCCAGCAGCGCCGCGTGCGGCGGCCGCGGCTGCGCGAACTGCGCGCGCGCCGGCACGCACCATCCGCCCATCACGTCCTTGATGACCGTCACGTGCAGCGCGAACTGCATGTCGATCAGGAAACGGTACAGCGGCGCGTCGAGATCGGGCAGCGTGACCTCATGCCGGGCCGGAAACAGCCACGACGCGGTATCGCCCTGTTCGACCCAGCGGATCGGCAGCATGCCGTTCGCGAGCCGGTGATACTTGACGGCCGAATCGAACGCGCGCGCGAGCGATTCCGAGCACAGCATCGCGTAGCCGTACATCCCGTAGCTCGACGCGTGCAGCCGGCGGCCGACGCGCACGCCGAGGTCGGTGCCGTCGTACCGGCCGACCGCATTGCGCGCGGCCGTCAGGAACTGCAGCGGCGACGTGAGCGTGAACGGGTCCGAGACGTCGGCCGGCGTGAGCCCGGTGCCGGCGAGCACCGTGGCCGGATCGACGCCGGCGTGCGCGGCCACGTCGACCAGCACGGCCAGCTTGGCCGGCGTGAAGCGCTGCGCGCGCAACGCGTGGGCGGCCTCGGCGTCGCGCAGCCGGGCGGGACGGGCGTCGGTCGGTTTCAACAGCGCGCTGCGCGGCATGGCGGGATCCTGCGTCCGAATCGATATCGTTGACGGCCCGCAATTCTGCTCGGGAACGGTCCCGTCCGCCACAGGGTTCACCCTGATGCAGCGATGGAAAAGGCCGGCCGGACGGGTGTTCGCGGTGTGAGTGGCGCAGGCGCGTGCGTTCGCGTGTCCGTTTCGATCATGTTTTCGGCCGCGCGGATCATTTGCAACGCGCATCGCGCGGGCGATAGTCGCCGGTCAGGCGGCGTCCCGCGTCCTTTCGGCGTGCAGGCCGCCGTGAGAGCGGTACGCACGCTGGCGTGCCGCGCCCAGAGGAGTGAGACATGACGAAGAGACACTGGATCGGGTCGTATGGCTCGATCCCCGCCGAGATCGACGCCGATCGCCATCCTTCCGTAAGCGCGCTGCTGGACGACGCGATGCGCCGCTTCGCCGATCGCCCGGCGTTCCATGCATTCGGCCGCACGCTCACCTATGCCGACGTCGAGCACCTGTCGACCGCGCTGGCCGCGTATCTGCAGCAGGTCGTCGGCGTGCGCAAGGGCGACCGCGTGGCCGTGATGCTGCCCAACGTGCTCGCGTTCCCGGTCGTGTTCGTCGCCGTCGCGAAGATCGGCGCGGTGCAGGTCAACGTGAATCCGCACTACACCGCGCGCGAGCTCGAGCATCAGCTCGACGACGCCGGGGTCGAGGTGGCGATCGTCTGCGGCGGGTCGATGGGCACGTTCGCGGACGTGGTCGGCCGCACGCGCGTGCGCACCGTGCTCAGCGTGGGCCGGGAGGACCTCGGCGTCGTCGATGCGCCGGCCGGCACGTGCGACACGCTGCCGCCCGGTTCGACCGCGCTCGCGCACGCCATCGCCGCCGGGGAATCGCTCGCGTGCGAGCCGGTTGCGCTGAGCGGCGCGGACCTGTTGCTGCTGCAATACACGGGCGGCACGACCGGCCTGTCGAAGGGCGCGGCGCTGTCGCATCGCAACCTCGTCGCGAACATCGCGCAGTTCGCGGCGATCGTGCCGGATGCGCGCCGGCCGGGCGAGGAAGTCGTCGTCACGGCGATCCCGCTGTATCACATCTTCGCGCTGACGGTGAACTTCCTGTCCTACTTCGCGATCGGCGCGCAGAACTGGCTCGTCGCGAACCCGCGCGACATGGACGGGTTCATCGACGTGCTGAAGGCCGCGCGGCCGACGGTGTTCGTCGGCGTGAACACGCTGTACGCGGGGCTCGCCGGCCATCCGCGCCTGAAGGAGGTCGACTGGTCGCGGCTGAAGCTGTCGGCCGGCGGCGGCGCGGCGGTGATCGACGTGATCTCGTCGCGCTGGAAGGCGGTGACGGGCAATTTCATCCGCGAGGGCTACGGGCTGTCGGAAACGTCGCCGGTCGTGTCGTTCAACCCGCAGTCGATCGACCGCTTCACGGGCACCACGGGCGTGCCGCTGCCGTCGACCGACGTGAAGCTGCTCGACGACCAGGATCGCGAGGTGGCGATCGGCGAAGCGGGCGAGATCTGCGTGAAGGGGCCGCAGGTGATGGGCGGCTACTGGCGGAAGCCGGACGCGAACGCGGCCGCGTTCACCGCGGACGGCTATTTCCGCACCGGCGACGTCGGCGTGTTCGACGCGGCCGGCTTCCTGCGGATCGTCGATCGCAAGAAGGACATGATCATCGTGTCGGGCTTCAACGTGTATCCGAACGAGATCGAGGCGGTTGCGACCGCGCTGCCGGGCGTCGCCGAATGCGCGTGCATCGGCGTGCCGGACCCGCGCACGGGCGAGGCCGTCAAGCTGTTCGTGGTGTGCGCGCCGGACGCCGACGTGACGGAGGCGCAGCTCGTCGCGCACTGCCGCGCGAGCCTGGCCGCGTACAAGGTGCCGAAGCTGGTGCGCTTCGTCGACCGGCTGCCGAAGTCGACGGTCGGCAAGATCCTGCGCCGGGAACTCGACCGCACCGACTGATGGCGGCCACGCGCCGCGCGGCCGCGGCGGCCCGGCACGGCCCGGTGCGCGTCCAACCCCGAAGGTCGCGCGCGGGCCGCTCAAGTACAATGCGGTCGGTTTGATCGACGGGGACGCGATGACCGGCTCAGATTCACTTTCCGCCCGGCCCGGGCGTGCGCTGCCGTCGCCGAGCGCGACGGTGCCGATCTCGCTCGTCAACGGCTTTCTCGCGAGCGCGGGCGCGCGGCGCGACGTGGTCGAGCGCTACCTGCGCGGCGCCGGCATTCCGATCGAACTGCTCGGCGAGCCGCATGCGCGCGTGACGGAGGAGCAGTTCTCGACGCTGTACCGCACGCTCGCGATCGACCTCGACGACGAGATGCCCGGCATCTTCTCGCGTCCGTTGCGCGGCGGCACGCTGAAGTACCTGTGCCTGAGCCTGCTCGATGCGCGCAACCTCGAAACGGCGCTGCATCGTTTCGGGCAATTCTTCCATATCCTGCTCGACGACTTCTTCGTCGAATCGAAGCGCGACGAGCTCGTCGCGCAGGTGCTGCTGCGCCCGAACGACGCCATCGGCCCGATCGGCGCGCTCGGCCAGGAGCTGATGCTCAAGCTCGTGCACGGCGTGTGCTCCTGGCTGATCGGGCAGAAGATTCCGCTGCTGCAGATCGAGTTCGCGTGCCCGCGGCCGCGCCATGCGGTCGACCACCTGTACTTCTTCACCGGCGCCGTGCAGTTCGACTGCGCGCGTACGCTGATGCGCTTCAGCGCCGATTACCTCGACGCGCCGATCCGCCAGAGCAAGCGCAACCTGCGCAAGTTCCTCGCGCGCGCGCCGGGCGACTGGATCTTCGAATCGTTCAGCGAACAGCTCGTGTGCCATCGCGTGCGGCAGTACCTGTCGGCGGCGCTGCCCGACCTGCCCGCGATCGACCAGGCAGCCGAGCACCTGCATTGTTCGGTGCGCACGCTGAGCCGTCATCTGGCCGCCGAAGGGACGACGTTCCAGGTACTGAAGGACGAGCTGCGGCGCGATATCGCGATCCAGCGGCTGACCGACACGCCCGACACGATCGCGGCGATCGGCGCCGATATCGGCTTCGACGATCCGAGCGCGTTTCATCGCGCGTTCCGGCACTGGACGGGCAGTACGCCGGGGACGTATCGGCGCCGGGCGTGACGCGGGCGCGGCGCCGGGTATCACCGATTCGCGGGGCCGCGGATGGAATCCCATAACCGGACACCTTGGCGGTTTTCATCGCCGGTTTTTCAGAGGACACTCCCATAACCGGCTCCCTTTGCCGCGCCGAGCGGGGCGGCCGCGCGTGCGCGTGGCCGTTTTTTTGGCGCGCTTCACCGCAATCTCCGATACGGGCGGATCGGGCGCCGACGCCCGCGCGACGGGCTTCTCCGCCGGGCGGCAGGGTCGCCGCCGGTGCGCGGCGTGGCCGATTTTGTCACCATGTGGGCCGGATATGACAATGAAAATCCGGACCCGCGGCGTTAGGATGGCCCATCACGTCGCCCGGTTCTGGCCGGTTCTGCCGTATCGGACCCCGTGGCGCCCCCAATTCACCGCCTGATTGGAACATCGACCATGAGCTATAACGCCCCCGTCAAGGACATGCTGTTCGTGCTGAAGGAACTCGCGGGCATCGACGCCGTCGCGCAGTTGCCGGGTTTCGAGGATGCGGGTTACGACACGGCGCAGGCCGTGCTCGACGAGTCCGCGAAATTCTGCGGCGAGGTGCTGGCGCCGCTGAACGTCGAAGGCGATCGCAATCCGAGCAGCTGGAAGGACGGCGTCGTGACCGCGACGCCGGGCTTCGGCGAAGCGTTCCGCCAGTTCGTCGAGGGCGGCTGGCAGGGGCTGCAGCATCCGGCCGAATACGACGGCCAGGGGCTGCCGAAGCTGATCGCGACGCCGTGCATCGAGATGCTGAACGCATCGAACCTGTCGTTCGCGCTGTGCCCGCTGCTCACCGACGGCGCAATCGAGGCGCTGCTGACGGCCGGCACCGACGCGCAGAAGCAGCGCTACGTGCCGAAGCTGATCTCCGGCGAATGGACGGGCACGATGAACCTGACCGAGCCGCAGGCAGGCTCCGACCTCGCGCTGGTGCGCTCGCGCGCGGAGCCGCAGGGCGACGGCACGTACAAGGTGTTCGGCACGAAGATCTTCATCACGTGGGGCGAGCACGACATGGCGGACAACATCGTCCATCTGGTGCTGGCGCGCACGCCGAATGCGCCGGAAGGCGTGAAGGGTATTTCGCTGTTCATCGTGCCGAAGTTCCTGGTCAACGACGACGGATCGCTCGGTGCGCGCAACGACGTGCACTGCGTGTCGATCGAGCACAAGCTCGGGATCAAGGCGAGCCCGACGGCGGTGCTGCAATACGGCGATCACGGCGGCGCGATCGGCTATCTGGTGGGCGAGGAGAACCGCGGCCTCGAATACATGTTCATCATGATGAACGCGGCGCGCTTCGGGGTCGGGATGCAGGGGATCGGCGTGGCCGATCGCGCGTACCAGAAGGCGGCCGCATTCGCGAAGGAACGCGTGCAGAGCCGCCCGGTGGATGGCTCGGCGAAGCAGTCGGTGACGATCATCCATCACCCGGACGTGCGCCGGATGCTGGGCACGATGCGTGCGCTGACCGAAGGCGCCCGGGCGCTGGCCTATGTGGCCGCCGCGCACAGCGACATTGCCCACCGCCATGCGGACGACGCGACGCGCGCGCGTCATCAGGCGATCTACGAATATCTGGTGCCGGTCGTGAAGGGCTGGAGCACGGAGATGGTGAACGACGTGGCGAGCCTCGGCGTGCAGGTGCATGGCGGGATGGGCTTCATCGAGGAAACCGGCGCCGCGCAGTACTACCGCGATGCGCGGATCCTGGCGATCTACGAAGGCACGACCGCGATCCAGGCGAACGACCTCGTCGGCCGCAAGACGCTGCGCGACGGCGGCGCGGTCGCGAAGGCGCTGATCGCGGAGATCGGCGAGACCGTCGCGGCGCTCGGCAAGATCGACGGCGCGGCGGCCGCGTCGATGAAGGCGCAACTGGAGAAGGGCGCGCGCGCGTTGTCGACGGTGGTCGACTACGTGCTCGCGAACGCGAAGCAGGACCCGAACGCGGTGTTCGCGGGCAGCGTGCCGTATCTGAAGCTCGCGGGCGTCGTGCTGTGCGGCTGGCAGATGGCGCGTGCGCTGCTGGCCGCGCACGCGAACCGTGCGAGCGACACGGCGTTCTTCGACGCGAAGATCGCGATCGCGCAATGCTATGCGGAGCACGTGCTCGTGCAGGCGGGTGCGCTCGAAGCGTCGATCGTCGGCGCGAAGGGCAACGAGAGCGTGCTCGCGTTGACGGAAGACCAGTTCTGACCGCTGACGGTCGGGACGCAGCAGGAGACAGGATTTTGACCACACAGGACTTGCTCGCGCAGTACGGCCCGCGCGAATCGATGGAATACGACGTCGTGATCGTCGGCGGCGGCCCCGCCGGGCTGTCGGCGGCGATCCGGCTCAAGCAGCTGGCCGCCGAGAAAGGCGCCGAGATCGGCGTGTGC